>CAWEOH010000064.1:0-21259 GCA_963810455.1 uncultured Actinomycetes bacterium | reverse complement strand
GTCGCCGTCCTCCCCGCCGCCGTCCTCGGCGCCCGGGGTCTCGCGGGAGAGCTCGTTTCGCACATGCCAGACACGCTGGAAAGTCGTGAAGATCGTCAGCGCCGCGATCACGTAGACCGCCGGCGCCAGCAGCTCGAAGTCGGCGATGCCGGCGCCCTTGGCGAAGATCAACCCGATCGAGAGTATGACCACCCGCACCGGCCTGGTCGCGACGCCGACCTTGCATTCGACGCCGAGCGCCTCGGCCCGGGCGCGGGTGTAGGAGACCATCAGCGAGCCGAGCACGGCGACCACGCACATCGCCGCGGCGAAGTCTTCCCCCTGGGTGGCGAAGTAGCCGGCGACGGCGGCGAGCACGATCCCCTCCTCGATCCGGTCCAGGGTCGAGTCGAGGAAGGCGCCGAACAGCGTCCCCTTGCCCGACATCCGCGAGTAGCGCCCGTCGAGCGTGTCCATCACCGAGCCGAGGACGAAGGCGATGCCGGCGAGGAAGAAGAGCCGCTGGGTGACGAGGAAGGCGGCGACCAGGTTGCCGAACAGGCCGACCATCGAGATCGCGTTCGGGGTCAGCCGCGACTCGATCAGCCGCTCGCGCGCGTATGCCCGCAGCTCCTGCCCGTTTCGTCCTGCGCTGGCGCGGCCGTTGCGGCGACCGCGGGGAGCCCTTGGGGGCGCCGAGGATTGCATTGCGATGAGGCTAGCCTACGCCTCGATCTCGCGGGCGCCGATCGTGCGGAACGACCAGGCCTCGGGCCGCATCCGGGCCAGCGCCGCCTGGGCGATCGCGAACGAGGCCAGCGCCACCGTCCAGCCGAGCACCGCGTCGACCCAGTAGTGGTTGGCGGTGACGATCACCACCCAGAGGATCAGCGGCGGCCAGGCGGCCCAGAACGCCTTCGCCCACCGGTTGCGGCAGACGGCGAAGCCGGTGCCGCCGATCATCAGCGCGAAGGCGCAGTGCATGCTCGGCACCGCGGCGAAGGGGTTGATGAAGATTTTCGCCAGCGCCGAGTCGTGGTTGACCTGGGAGAAGTCGGTGATCGTGTCGACGAAGCCGTGCCAGGGGAACATCCGCGGCGGCGCGGTCGGGAAGCCGATGTAGCCGACCAGCGCCAGGCACATCGCGACGACGAACATGTTGCGGACGAAGTAGTAGGACTGGTTGCGGAACAGGTAGAGCCAGATCAGGAAGCCGAGGGCGACCGAGAACTGGGCGTTGAGGTAGATCTGGTTGGCGACGTCGATCAGCCAGTGCGCGGGCAGGAAGAATGCCTGCACGCTGGGCTCGAAGAAGGTATGCGTCGAGCGCTCGATGTCGATCACCTGGGCGCCGTGGGCCATCGCCGTGGCACGGTCGCCGTCGGCGAGGCCGCGGGAGAGCTCGTACATCAGGTCGACGCCGACCAGGATGCCGATCTGGCGCCCGAGGTCGCCCCAACCTTGGGGCAGCCAGGCGCCGACGCGTGTCAGTACGCGAGACACAGGCCTTTAATTGTAATCCGCGCGTTAATCGACTCAAGGGCGGGCGGGTTCGTGAAAGCTGCGATTCGACGCTGCGAGCGCCTGAATCGGGGTTTCCGGCTCAATAGGGTCCCGGCCGTGGCCTGGAAGCGACCCGAAAAACGCCGCGTGCGAGCGATCCGCGACCGGCTGCGGCAGATGTACGGGCAGCCGCCCGGCGACCCGCACGGCCACCCGATCGCCGAGCTGATCAAGACGGTCCTCTCCCAGCACACCAACGACCGCAACCGCGACCGCGCCTTCGCCGCCCTGCGCGAGCGCTTCCCCACCTGGGAGGAGGTCCGCGACGCGCCGATCGACGAGCTGCAGGAGGCGATCCGGCCCGGCGGCCTGGCGAAGCAGAAGGCGCCGCGGATCCAGGCGATCCTCGAGCGGCTGGGCGACCCGCCCGACCTCGACTGGACCGAGGACGCGCCGCGCGAGGAGTCGCTCGAGTTCCTCCTCTCGCTGCCCGGCGTCGGTCGCAAAACCGCGGCCTGCGTGCTGATCTTCACCTGGGGGATCCCCGAGATCCCGGTCGACGTCCACGTCCACCGGGTCGGCGGCCGCCTCGGTCTCTTCCCGGCCAAGGCCAGCTTCGAGCGCGCGCACGACGAGATGCTGGCGATCGTCGACCCGGAGGACGCCTACGAGCTGCACATGAACCTGATCCACCACGGGCGCGCGCTGTGCCGCCCGAAACCGCGCTGCGAGGAGTGCGCGCTGCGCCGAATGTGCCCCTGGTACAGAGAGCACCGGGCCGGCGGCCGCCCTCCCGGCAGGACCGCCGATAGTATCCGCGCCGCCAAATGAGCAAGCGGACCTTCATCGCCTTCGGCCTGCTGGTCGTCATCCTCGCGGTCGGCATCCCCTGGCTGGTCTTCAACTCCAAGGGCGATGCCCAGAGCGGCAAGGGCGGCCAGGCGGTCGCCTCCGACCTGAAGAGCGGCCAGAAGCTGTTCCAGATCAACTGCGGCACCTGCCACACGCTGGCCGCCGCCGGCACCGACGGCAACTACGGCCCCGACCTCGACGAAATCCTGGCCCCGGCCGGCCCGGCGGAAGGCGAAGCGGTGAAAGGCCTCGAAGAACGCGTCCTCAACGCGGTCGAAAACGGCGTCGACGGCGAAGCCCCGGGACGGATGCCGGCCGGCATCCTCAACGAAGAGCAGGCCGAAGAAGTCGCCGAGTTCGTCGGCCACACCGCCGGCCGCGGCTGATCTGGCCGCCGCGCTGAGCGAGCCCGGGCTACCGCGCGCGCAGATTTATCCCCGCCACCGCGTCGATTTCTCCTAGAGTCTGTTACAGGGATGCAACGCGGCCGGGGGGCGGCCGAACAGGAGGAGCAAAGTCTTGACGCACCGAACCGCAACGACCCGCAGGGTCTCGCTGGCCCTGGTGGTGGCGCTCGCCGCCTGTCTCACCGCCTTCGCGGCGGGAGCCCAGGCGAAGAGCAAGAGCCACGGCCACGGCAGCAAGCACCACAGCAAGGCGACCAAGAAGGGCAACAAGGGGACCGCCGTCAGGGTGATGACCCGGAACCTCTACCTCGGAGCCGACCTGACGCCGGCGATCGCCTCGAAATCGACCTCCGAATTCATCGAGGCCAACGGCGAAATCGTGCGCCAGGTCGAAATCAACAACTTCCCCAAGCGCGCCAAGGGGCTGGCGAAGGAGATCCTCGGGAAGGCCCCTGACCTGGTCGGCCTGCAGGAGGTGGCGCTGTGGCGCGAAGCGCCGCCCTCGCTGGGCCCGGTGCTGGCCGGACAGCCGTCGGCGACGAAGGTGAAGTACGACTACCTGCAGCTGCTGCTGCACCAGCTCAACAAGAAGAAGAAGCGCTACAAGGCGGTCGTCGTCCAGCCCGAGTTCGACTTCGAGGCCCCGGCCGACGCCAACGGCGTCCCCGGCGACGGTCCCGGCGGCGGCACCGGCATCCTCGCCAACGCCGAGGTCAACGGGCGGCTGACGATGCGCGACGTGATCCTCGCCCGGGTGGGCGCCGGCGTGCAGGTCAAGAACCCGCAGAGCGGCCACTTCAGCCACCTGCTGGTCGAGAAAGTCGCCGGCTCGACCGAAGTCACGGTCACCCGCGGCTGGACCAGCGTCGACGCCAAGGTCCGCGGCAGCAAGCGGTTCCACTTCGTCAACACCCACCTCGAGGCGTTCGACGACGCGGCCGAATACCCGAGCATCCGCGCCCAGCAGGCGAGCGAGCTGGTCGCGCCGGGAGGACCGGCGACGAGCAAGCTGCCGGTGATCCTGGTCGGGGACCTCAACTCGGACGTCAAGACCGAAGTCCAGCCGGGCGACGGCCAGGCCTACCGGGTGATGAAGCAGGCCGGGTTCCGCGAGCGGGCGACCGACAAGCCGAACGGCTGCTGCATCGACTCCTCGCTGCTCAACACCGGCAGCGTGGCCGACATGAACCACAAGGTCGACCACATCATGACCGACGCCCCGAAGCAGGTGCGGCTGCTGAAGTCCGCCGTCACCGGGCGCAAGATGAACCACGGCCTCTGGGACTCCGACCACGCCGGCCTCTTCAGCGAACTGAAGCTCCTGCGCTAAACCCCGCCGCCGACGGGCCGATTTCCCGGGAATACCCCGGGAAATCGTCCCGCCGGCCGGGAGTTGTCTGGGGCGCTCCTGGGGGGCGCCCCTTTTGTTTGCATTCTTCGGGGGATCTGCCATACTGGCACTTAGATTTCTTAGGCTTGATTAACGAAACCCCTGGAGGTACGCAGAAAAGTGGCAAAGACGATTGGAATCGACCTCGGCACGACCAACTCGTGCGTCGCGGTGATGGAGGGTGGCGAGCCCACCGTCCTGGAGAACGCTGAGGGCGGTCGTACGACGCCGTCCGTCGTCGCGTTCACGGAGGGGGGCGAGCGCCTGGTCGGCACCGTCGCCAAACGGCAGGCGGTGATGAACCCGGAGAACACGATCTTCTCGATCAAGCGCTTCATGGGCCGCAAGGAGGCCGAAGTCAAAGAGGAGGAGACGATCGTCCCGTACGAGGTCGAGTCCGGCCCGAACGGCGACGTGCGCGTCGACGCGCGCGGCAAGCAGTACAGCCCGCCGGAGATCAGCGCGATGATCCTGCAGAAGCTGAAGACCGACGCCGAAGCGAAGCTCGGCGAAACGGTCGACAGCGCCGTGATCACCGTCCCCGCCTACTTCAACGACGACCAGCGGCAGGCGACCAAGGACGCCGGCAAGATCGCCGGCCTCGACGTCAAGCGGATCATCAACGAGCCGACCGCCGCCTCGCTCGCCTACGGGCTGGAGAAAGAGAAAGCCGAACAGACGATCCTCGTCTTCGACCTCGGCGGCGGCACCTTCGACGTCTCGGTGCTGGAAATCGGCGACGGCGTCTTCGAGGTGAAGGCGACCGCCGGCGACAACCACCTGGGCGGCGACAACTGGGACAAAGCGATCGTCGAGTGGCTGGTCGCCGAGTTCAAACGCGACCAGGGCGTCGACCTGGCGGCCGACAAGAACTCGCTGCAGCGCCTCTACGAGGCGGCGGAGAAGGCGAAGATCGAGCTCTCCTCGACCCAGGAGACGATGATCAACCTGCCGTTCATCACCGCCGTCGAGGGGCAGCCCAAGCACCTCGACCTGAAGCTCACCCGGTCGAAGCTGAACGAGCTGACCGCCGATCTGCTGGAGCGGATCGTCGGCCCCGTCAAGCGGGCGCTCGACGACTCCGACGCGGAGATCGACCACGTCGTCCTGGTCGGCGGCATGACCCGCATGCCCGCCGTCCGCAACCGGGTCGAAGAGCTGACCGGCAAGGAGCCCCACCAGGGCGTCAACCCGGACGAGGTCGTCGCCGTCGGCGCCGCGATCCAGGCCGGCGTGCTGGCCGGCGACGTCAAGGACGTGCTGCTGCTCGACGTGACCCCGCTGACGCTGGGGATCGAGACCAAAGGCGGCGTGATGACGAAGCTGATCGAGCGCAACACGACGATCCCGACCAAGAAGTCGGAGGTCTTCTCGACCGCCGACGACAACCAGCCGTCGGTCGAGATCCACGTCCTGCAGGGCGAGCGCGAGATGGCCAGCGGCAACAAGAGCCTGGGCAAATTCCAGCTCACCGGCATCCCGCCGGCGCCGCGCGGGATCCCGCAGATCGAGGTCACCTTCGACATCGACGCCAACGGGATCATCAACGTCACCGCCAAAGACAAAGGCACCGGCACCGAGCAGAAGATCGAGATCAAATCCGGCTCCGGCCTCAGCGACGAGGAAATCCAGAGCATGGTCACCGACGCCGAGGCCCACGCCGAGGAGGACCGCAAGCAGCGTGAGCTGGCCGAGGCCCGCAACCTCGCCGAGAACTCCGCCTACCAGGCCGAGAAAGCGATCGAGGAGTCCGGCGACAAAGTCGACGCCGCCGCCAAGGAGGAGGTCGAGTCCGCGGTCAAGGCGGTGCGCGAGTCGCTCGACTCGGGCAGCCTCGAGGAGCTGAACTCGAAGACCGAGGCGCTGAACACGGCGATGACCAAGGCCTCCGAGCAGATCTACGCCGCGGCCCAGGCCGAGGCGGAGGCCTCGACCGACGGCGGCAGCCCCGAGGGCGCGTCCGCCGACGACGAGGAGGTAGTGGACGCGGAGGTCGTTGACGAGGACGGCAAATGAGCGAGGAGAACCTGGACCAGGCCCCCGCCGAGGAGGCGGCGGCCGAGCAGGCCGCGGAGCAGATCGTCGAGGAGGACTTCGAGGCCCTGCTCGCGGACGCCCACCAGAAGAAGGACGAGTACCTCGAACTGGCGAAGCGGACGCAGGCGGATTTCGAGAACTACCGCAAGCGGATGGCGGCCGAGGTCCAGGCCGCCGCGCTGCGCGGCAAGGGCGCGATGGCGCGCGAGCTGATCGAGGCGGTCGACAACCTGGAGCGGGCGCTGGCGAGTGCCGGCGAGAGCCCGGACGGCCTCGCCGGCGGGGTCGAGATGGTGCTGCGCGGGATGCGCGAAGCGCTGACCCGCAACGGCGTCGAGCAGGTCGACCCGAAGGGCGAGAAGTTCGACCCGACCGAGCACGAGGCGCTCTCGACGATGCCGGTCGAGGGAGCCGAGTCGGGCACCGTGGTCGAGGTGATGCAGAAGGGCTACCGGCTCGACGACCAGCTGCTGCGCCCCGCCCGGGTCGTGGTGAGCGCGTAGGAGGCGCATAGGAGAGAAGTGGCAGACGAGCTCTACAAGACCCTGGGGGTGTCGAAGGACGCCTCCGACGAGGAGATCAAGAAGGCCTACCGGAAGCTGGCGCGGCAGTACCACCCTGACCGCAACCCGGACGACAAGGAGGCCGAGGAAAGGTTCAAGGAGATCTCCGCGGCCCACGACGTCCTCAGCGACCCCGAGAAGCGCAAGGAGTACGACGCCGCCGGCCAGTTCGCCGGTTTCGGCGGCGGCGCCGGGGGCGGCAACCCGTTCGCGGGGGGCCAGAACCCGTTCGCGGGGGGCGGCGCCGAGGGCGGCCTCGGCGACATCTTCTCCTCGATCTTCAGCCGCGGCGGCGGCCGGGCGCAGACCCAGCAGGTGCGCGGCCGCGACCTGGAGACCGAGGTCCGGCTCAACTTCGACCAGGCGATCAACGGAGCGCAGATCAGCGTCACCGTGCCGAAGGCCGAACGCTGCACGACCTGCCACGGCAGCGGCGCCAAACCCGGCACCGCGCCGACCACCTGCCCGCGCTGCGAAGGCCGCGGCGTCGACGCCCAGAGCCAGGGCTTCTTCTCGATCAGCCAGCCCTGCCCCCAGTGCGGCGGCTCCGGCCAGGTGATCGAAGACCCGTGCCCGACCTGCGGCGGCTCCGGCGTCACCCAGCAGACCAAGCGCTACAAAGTCAACGTCCCCGCCGGGGTCAAGGACGGCACCCGGATCCGGCTCGCCGGCAAAGGCGAGGCGGGGCCGCGCGGCGGCCCGCCCGGCGACCTCTACGTCACCACCCGGGTCGCCAGCTCCCCGGTCTTCAAGCGCCTCGACGACGGCAACCTCGAGGTGACGGTGCCGATCTCGATCCCCGAGGCGCTGAACGGCGGCACGATCGAGGTGCCGACGCTGCACGGCACGAAGAAGATCAAGGTCGCGCCCGGGACCAAGCACGGCACGATTCAAAGACTGCGCGGGGAGGGCCCGCCGAAGCCGAAAGGCAAGGGCAACGCCGACATCCGCTACCGCCTCGAGATCGCGATCCCCGCGGAGCTGAGCGAGGAGCAGAAAGAGGCGGCGGAGAAGCTGGCGGAGGCCTTCAACGGCTCCGATCCCCGCGCCGAGCTGCTGCGTAAGGCGGGTGTCGCGTGATGGCGGCCTACCGGCGCCAGGTGAAGGCGACGGCGCGGCTCGACGAGGAGCGCGGCGTGTTCATGATCTCGGTCGCCGCCGAGCTGGCGGAGATGCACCCGCAGACGCTGCGGATGTACGAGGCGCGCGGGCTGATCGCGCCGCAGCGCTCGCCGAAGAACACGCGGCTGTACTCGCAGCGCGACGTCGAACGGCTGCGGCGGATCCAGGAGATGACGGCCGAAGGGCTGAACCTGGTCGGGGTCGAGGCCGTGCTGGCGCTGGAAGAGCGGCTGGCGAAGCTGAGGGCGGAACTGGAGCGGGCGCGGCGACGCGCCGAAGAGCTCGAAGCGAGAAAGACGAAGGCGACGACGAAAGGCAAGCAGAGCTGATGCAGGCGGATCGATTCACTGTCAAGTCCCAGGAAGCGGTCGCCGCCGCGCAGCAGCTGGCGACCGCGAGGCGCAACCCGGAGATCACCCCGGCCCACCTGCTGGTCTCGCTGCTGGTCCAGGAAGACGGCCTGGTCACGCCGATCCTGCAGAAGCTCGGCGCCGACACGGCGTCGATCGGCACCCAGGCCCACGAGAAGGTCGACGCGCTGCCGACGCTGAGCGAGGCGGGCGAGCCGCGGATGTCCTCCTCGCTGGCGCAGACGCTGCGCGCGGCCGAGGCGGAGATGGCGAAGATGGGCGACGAGTACATCTCGACCGAGCACCTGCTGCTGGCGCTGACCGAGTCGGGCTCCGGCGTCGCCGACGCGCTCCCTGACCGCGGCTCGCTGGAGAAGGCGATCGGCGAGGTCCGCGGCCCGCACAAGGTGACCTCGCCGAACCCCGAGGACTCCGTCCAGGCGCTGGAGAAATTCGGCCAGGACCTGACCGCCGACGCGGCCAGCGGCAAGCTCGACCCGGTGATCGGCCGCGACGAGGAGATCCGCCGCGTCGTCCAGGTCCTCTCGCGCCGGACCAAGAACAACCCGGTGCTGATCGGCGACCCCGGGGTCGGCAAGACTGCGATCGTCGAGGGGCTGGCGCAGCGGATCGTCAACGGCGACGTGCCCGAGAGCCTGCGCGACCGGCGCGTGATCGCGCTCGACATCGGCTCGCTGCTGGCCGGCTCGAAATACCGCGGCGAGTTCGAGGAGCGGCTGAAAGCGGTGCTCTCCGAGGTGCAGGAGGCCGAGGGCCAGATCGTCCTCTTCCTCGACGAGCTGCACACGATCGTCGGCGCCGGCGCCGCCGAAGGCGCGGTCGACGCCGCCAACCTGCTGAAGCCGATGCTGGCGCGCGGGCAGCTGCGCGCGGTCGGCGCCACCACCCTCGACGAGTACCGCAAGCACATCGAGAAGGACGCGGCGCTGGAGCGGCGCTTCCAGCCGGTGCTCGTCGGCGAGCCCGACATCAACGACACGATCGCGATCCTGCGCGGGCTGAAGGGACGCTACGAGGTCCACCACGGCGTCCGCATCGCCGACTCGGCGATCGTCGCCGCCGCCACCCTCTCGGAGCGCTACATCGCCGACCGCTTCCTGCCCGACAAGGCGATCGACCTGATTGACGAGGCCGCCTCGCGGCTGAAGATCGAGATCGACTCGATGCCGACCGAGATCGACGAGGTCGAGCGCCGCGTGCAGCAGCTCGAGATCGAGCGCGAGGCGCTGCGCAAAGAGAGCGACGATGCCTCGAAGGCCCGCCTGGAGGCGCTCGAGGCGGAGCTCGCCGAGCTGCGCGAGCGCTCCGGCGAGATGAAAGCGCGCTGGCAGAACGAGAAGGAGGCGATCGACCTGATCAAGTCGACCAAGGCGCGCCTGGAGGAGGCGAACGCCGAGGCCGACCGAGCCGAGCGCGAGGCCGACCTCGAGCGGGCGGCGAAGCTGCGCTACGGCGAGATCCCGGAGCTGGAGAAGGCGGTCGCCGAGCAGGACGAGCGGCTCGCCGAGCTGCACGCCTCCGGCGGCTCGATGCTGACCGAGGAGGTGACCGAGGAGGACGTCGCCGAGGTCGTCGCCAAATGGACCGGGATCCCGGTCAGCCGCCTGATGGAGGGCGAGGTCGAGAAGCTGATCCACATGGAGGAGCGGCTGCACGAGCGGGTGATCGGCCAGGACGAGGCGATCGAGGCGGTCTCCAACGCGCTGCGGCGCTCGCGCGCCGGGCTCTCGGACCCGAACCGGCCGATCGGCTCCTTCCTCTTCCTCGGACCGACCGGGGTCGGCAAGACCGAGCTGGCGAAGGCGCTGGCCGAGTTCATGTTCGACTCCGAGCAGGCGATCGTCCGCCTCGACATGTCCGAGTACATGGAGAAGCACACGGTGGCGCGGCTGATCGGCGCCCCGCCCGGGTACGTCGGCTACGAGGAGGGCGGCCAGCTGACCGAGGCGGTGCGGCGCCGGCCCTACGCGGTGGTGCTGCTCGACGAGATCGAGAAGGCGCACCCCGACGTCTTCAACACGCTGCTGCAGCTGATGGACGACGGCCGCCTCACCGATGGCCAGGGACGGACCGTCAGCTTCACCAACACGGTGCTGATCATGACCTCCAACGTCGGCTCCGACCGGATCGTCTCCGAGAGCGTCGACGAGCGGATCCGCGAGCAGATCGAAGAGGTGCTGGCGGCGACCTTCAAGCCCGAGTTCCTCAACCGGATCGACGACACGGTGATCTTCCACCGCCTCTCCAAGGCCGACATCGGCCGCATCGTCGACCTGCAGGTGACGCAGCTGGTCGGCCGCGTCGCCGAGCGCGGGATCAGGGTCGAGCTCTCCGACGATGCCCGCACCCTGCTCGGCAACCTCGGCTACGACCCGACCTACGGGGCGCGGCCGCTGAAGCGGGTGGTGCAGAAGCAGCTGGTCGACAAGCTGGCGCTGCGGATCCTCGAGGGCGAGTTCGGCGAGGGCGACGAGATCCGCGTCGACGCCGCCGACGGCGAGCTCACCTTCGAGCGCACCGGGGCGCCGGCTGCGGCGGCGGCCTGAGGCCGCGCCCTCGCCCTGCCTGAGGACGCTCCGCGCCGGGCCCGCCGCGGGTGCCGAATCGGCGCCCATCGCTCATATCTGAGCGGCTTTCTGCCGAAACATCCTGCACCTATATGTGCTCTTAAGGTGGGCCTCTAAAGTCAAGGAAAGCTGAGCGTCATTCTCGGCGGGCTGGTCAGCTTTCGAGATCCGACCTAAGCTTGGTGCGTAACAGGGCTGTGAACGAGCAGATGGACTCCGAACCGAAACCGATCAACCGGCCGCCGCGCGAGAACGCGGCCCGGGTCCGTGCCCAGCATCTCGGCTGGGCGGTTCAGGAGAAGGTGCTGTGGCGGCTCGCCGACGGCGGCCGCGCCGCCTTCGAGGCCGTCCGCTCGACCCTCGAACGTCTGCTCTGGGCCCTGCAGCGTCGCCTGGCCTGGCCGTTGCAGGACCGTCTCGCGGGCCTTGGCGGCGGCGGCCGCTTCGCCGTCGCCGGCGGCGCCGCGCTGGTGGTCGGCGCGCTGGTGGTCGGCCTCGTCGCCCTCGCCGGCTCGGGCGGCTCCGGCAGCTCGGGCGAACCGACGGCCGACCGGATCGCGGTGGCGACGCCGCCACCGGCGAAGGCCAAGCCGGTGAAGAAGCCGAAGCAGAAGCAGGCGAAACCGACGCTGCACGGCGCCGCCCCGAGCTTCGAACGCGAAGCGCCGCCACAGGTGCAGGCGGCCCAGGCCGCGGAAACGGCGACAAGCAGTCGCGACAAGAAGACCGAAGAAGCGACCACCGCCACCAGCTCCTCGGCGGCGACCGAGAAGATCTCCTCCGAACCCTCCGCCCGGGCCTCCTCGGCGACGGCGCAGGCCGGCGGCGGCGCCGGCGAAGGCGAAAGCGAAGTGATCCCCGGCCGGCCCGCGGGCCCGAAGGCGATCGCGGTCGCGCGCAGATTCTCGAAGGCGTTCGTCGTCTACGAGACCGGCGGCGAAGAGTCGAAGGTGAGGAAGGCGTTCGCGACGACGACGACGCGGCAGCTGGCGAAGGCGCTGCTGCGGCGTCCGCCACGACTGCCGGCCGACGTCAAGGTGCCGCGGGCGAAGGTGGTCACCGTCGTGCCCGGCCCCTCGCGCGAAGGCGTCTACACGCTCAGCGTCTCGCTGCTGCGGGTCGGCGCCACCAGCGAGCTGCGGCTGGAGATGGAAAGGCTCAAGCACAAGGGTTGGCGAGTGACCAACGTCCTCGGGTGATGGACTCGCCCACTCGCAAGATCAGGGTCGCGCTCGCCGCCGCCGCCGCCACCGGCGCGCTGGTGCTGCCGGTCGCCGCCGCCCAGGGAGACCCGACGCCGGAAGCGGTCAAGGGCACCTCGCTCGGAGCGGCGAGCTCGGCGACGAGCCCGGTGCGCCAGGGCGACGAACTGCTGGCGCCGGCGACCGAAAGCCCGAAGCGCCCGCCGAAGAACGGTGGGGTCAGCGCCGACCCCAAGCTGGTCGAAAAGGAACAGGCAGCGCTCGAAGAAGAAAGCGAAGAACTGGAAACCGGGCCCAACGGCGAGGCGATCGCCCCCGGCACGACCGGCCCGCTGCGGATCCCCTCGTTGCCCAAGTCGAGCTGCGCCGCCACCGGCGTGCCACCGGTGCTGATCCCGATCTACCAGCGCGCCTCGGCGCGCTACGGCCTCGGGCCGCAGGGCCCGGCGGTGCTGGCCGGGATCAACGCGGTCGAGACCAACTTCGGCACCAACCTCGGCCCCTCCTCGGCCGGCGCGATCGGGTGGATGCAGTTCATGCCGGCGAGCTGGGCCGAATACGGCGTCGACGCCAACGGCGACGGGGTCAAGGACCCGAACAACCCCGAAGACGCGATCTACGCGGCGGCCAGCTACCTCAGCATCGCCGGCATGCCGAGCGACACCTACGGCGCGATCTTCGCCTACAACCACGCCGACTGGTACGTCGAAGAGGTGCTCGCCAACGCCGGCTGCTACGCGGCGGAAGTCGGCGTCGCGGGCTTCGGCGCGTCCTCGCTGGGGCCGCAGATCCAGGTCCTCAAATGCCAGCCCAACCCGGCCTGGCGCAAGCAGGTCCCGGCCGCCTACATGGAAGCGTTCGAGGACGCCGCCGCCCGCTACGAACTGGGCAAGCGCGGCGTCTGGGCGCTGGCGGCGATCGCCCGCCTCGAGTCGGACTTCGGCCGCAACCTGAACAAGAAGCAGCTGCAGAAGGAAGGGGCGCTCGGCCTCGACGGCTCCGAGTGGCGGGCCTACCGGGTCGACGGCGACGAAGACGGTCACATCGAACGCGCCGACATCGCCGACGCGGCGGCGACGCTGGCGCGCGAGATCTGGGCCAAGGGGACGCTGAGCGCCGGCGTCTTCGCCCATAACCAGGCCGCCTGGTACGTCGAAGAGGTGATGGACCAGGCCGAAGAAATCGAAGGCGACTGCAAGATCAGCTACGTCGACTGGCGGGTGGCGCCGCTGCCGACCGGGTACGAAACGCCCGGCAAGCGCGCCGTGATCGGCGCCGACGGCCTCGCCAGCGCCCCGCGCAGCGCGCCGCCGGCGGTCAAGGCGGCGATCGCCGCCGCCAACTCGATCGCGACCACGCCCTACGTCTGGGGCGGCGGCCACGGCTCCTGGTACTCCTACGGCTACGACTGCTCGGGCGCGGTCAGCTTCGCCCTCTACGGCGCCGGCCTGCTCGACACGCCGCTGACCTCGGGCGCGCTGGAGAGCTACGGCGAACCGGGGCCGGGCCGCTGGATCACGATCTACGCCAACGCGACCCACACCTACGTGGAGATCGCCGGCCTGCGCTGGGACACCGTCGGCGACGCCGAAGGAAGCGGCCCGCGCTGGCATCCCGAGCCGCCCTACCCGGAAGGCTTCGTCGTCCGCCACCCGACGGGCTACTAGCCAGCCGCGGCGGCTATCTTGTTCTGAATCGTCGAACGGGAGCGAAGATGCCTACCTATCTGATGCTTACGAATCTGACCGCCGAGGGCGTGCGGACCCTGAAGAACAACCCGGGCCGGATGGCCGAAGTCAACAAGGAGGTCGAGCAGATCGGCGCCAAGGTGCTCGCCCAGTACGCGACGCTGGGGCAGTACGACTTCGTCACCGTGATCGAGGCGCCCGACGAGCAGACGATGGCCAAGGTCTCGGTCGAGCTCGGCTCGCGCGGGACGCTGACCTCCCAGACCCTGACCGCGATGCCGGCGAGCGAGCTGGCCGACGCGCTCTAGAGCCCGGCTTGAAGGTCCTCGTCGTCGGCGCAGGAGGTCGCGAGCACGCGATCGTGCGGGCGCTGCGGCGCTCGACCCGCGCGCCGGAAGTGCTCTGCGCTCCCGGCAACGCCGGGATCGCCGCCGACGCCGCCTGCTTTCCCGACGTCGCCGCCGACGACGCCGACGCGATCGTCGCCCTGGCCGAAGAGCAGGCGGTCGACCTGGTCGCGATCGGGCCCGAGGCGGGGCTCGTCGCCGGCGCAGTCGACGCGCTCGAGCGGGCCGGCATCGCCGCCTTCGGCCCGAGCCGCGCCGCCGCCGAGCTCGAGGGGTCGAAGGCGTTCGCCAAGGAGCTGATGCGCGAGGCCGGGGTGCCGACCGCCGGATACGCGCTGCTGCGCGACCGCGAGGGGGCGCTGGCGCGGCTCGCCGAGGCCAGCTACCCGACGGTGCTGAAGGCCGACGGCCTGGCGGCGGGCAAGGGCGTGATCGTCTGCGCCGACGAGGCCGAGGCCCGCGCCGCCGTCGACGTCTTCTTCACCGAGCAGCGCTTCGGCGCCGAGATGCCGGTGGTGCTGGAGGAGTTCCTCGAGGGCGAGGAGCTCTCGCTGCTGGCGCTGTGCGACGGCGAGAACGTCGTGCCGCTGGCGCCGGCGCAGGACTACAAGCGGATCTTCGACGGCGACCGGGGCCCGAACACGGGCGGCATGGGCAGCTACTCGCCGGTGCCCGGCTTCGGGCCCGACGAGGTCGAGGAGATCGTCGACCTCGTCCACCGGCCGGTGGTGGCGGCGATGGCCGCGCGCGGCCTGCCCTTCCGCGGCGTCCTCTACGCGGGGCTGATGATCGGCGCCGGCGGCCCCCGGGTGCTGGAGTTCAACGTCCGCTTCGGCGACCCCGAGACGCAGGCGGTGCTGCCGCGGCTGCGCTCGGACCTGCTCGACCTCTTCGAGGCCGCCCGCGAGCCGGGCGGCCTGGCGGGCGTCAGCGCCGAGTTCGCTCCCGAGTGGGCGGTGACCCTGGTGCTCGCCTCGGCCGGCTACCCGGAGAGCTCCTCCAAGGGGGACGCGATCCACGGGCTCGAGGCGGCGGCGGAGCTGGCCGAGGTGACGCACGCCGGCACCGCCGCGCGCGGCGGCGAGATAGTGACGGCCGGCGGCCGGGTACTGAACGTGACTGCGCTCGGTGCGACGCCGGCCGCGGCGCGCGATCGCGCGTACGATGCGGCCAGCCAGATCTCCTTCGACGGCATGCAGATCCGCACCGACATCGCCGCCCGCGCCGTCGAGCGGGTCCCCAGTTGACGAAACCAGAGAGGAACGAGATGAGCGAGATCTCAGAGGAGCCCCAGCGGAGCGGATCGTCCGGATCCGCGGGGTCCGGCAGGGCGCCGCAGACCGAGACGATGCCGGCGGTCGAGGAGGCCTTCGAGGAAATCGACGTCGACGAGCCGCACGTCGGGATCATCATGGGCTCGAAGAACGACAAGCCGAAGATGCAGCCCGCCGGCGAGGCGCTCGAGGAGGCCGGCATCCGCTACGAGGTGCGGGTGATGAGCGCCCACCGCGACCCCGAGCTGGTCCGCGAGTACTGCCAGAACGCCCGCATGCGCGGGCTGCGGGTGATCATCGCCGGCGCCGGCATGTCGGCGGCGCTGCCCGGCGTCGCGGCCGCCCACACCGACCTGCCGGTGATCGGCGTGCCGATCCTCGGCAAGAGCCTCGGCGGCCTCGACGCGCTGCTCTCGGCGGTGCAGATGCCGCCCGGGATCCCAGTCGCCTGCGTCGCGATCGACGGCGCGAAAAACGCCGGCGTGCTGGCGGCCCGGATCATCAACTCCTAGGCACGCCCGTGATCCCGCGCTACACCCGCCCCGAGATCGGGTCCGTCTGGACGCCCCAGGCGAAGATGGAGACCTGGCTCGAGGTCGAGCTGGCGGCCACCGACGCCTGGGCGGAGGAGGGCGTGGTGCCGCGCGAGGCCGCGGCGCAGGCGCGGGCCGACGCCGCCTTCACGGTCGCGGCGGTCGAAGAGCGCGAGAAGGTCACCGACCACGACGTCGCCGCCTTCGTCGACGTCGTCGCCGGCTCGGTCGGCGCCGAGTCGGGTCGCTGGATCCACTACGGGCTCACCTCCTCCGACGTGCTCGACACGGCGCTGGCACTGCAGCTGCGCCGCGCCGGCGAGATCGTCGTCGCCGGCGCCCGCGCCTACCGCGACGCGCTGCTCGAGCGGGCGCTGGAGCAGCGCGACACGCTCTGCGTCGGCCGCACCCACGGCGTCCACGCCGAGCCCACCACCTTCGGCCTGCGCCTCGCCGGCTTCGCCTTCGAGGCCGACCGCAACCTGGGCCGGCTGGAGCGCGCCTTCGCCCAGCTCGCCTACGGCAAGCTCTCCGGCGCGGTCGGGACCTACGCCTCGGTGCCGCCGGCGGTCGAGGCGCGGGTGATGGAGCGGCTCGGGCTCGGCCGCGAGGACGTCGCCACCCAGGTCATCCCCCGCGACCGACACGCCGAGCTGCTGGCGGCGATCGCGATCGCCGGCGCCGGCCTGGAGCGGTTCGCGACCGAGGTCCGCAACCTGCAGAAAACCGAGCTGCGCGAGGTCGAAGAGCCGTTCGCCGCCGGCCAGAAGGGCTCCTCGGCGATGCCGCACAAGCGCAACCCGATCCGCACCGAGCGGATCACCGGCCTCGCCCGCGTCCTGCGTGGCTACGCCCAGACCGGGTTCGAGAACGTCGCCCTCTGGCACGAGCGCGACATCTCCCACTCGGGCGCCGAGCGGGTCGTCCTCCCCGACGCGACGATCCTGCTCGACTACATGCAGGACCTGGGGACGAAGATCGCCGCGGGGATGACGATCCGCGCCGACCGCATGCGCGAGAACCTGGAGCTGACCCACGGCGCCCTGTTCAGCCAGCGAGCGCTGACCGCGCTGGTCGAGTCGGGGCTCGCCCGCGACGACGCCTACCGCGTCGTCCAGGAGAACGCCCAGCGCGCCTGGGACACCGGCACCGAGTTCCGCGAGCTGCTGGCCGAGGCGGCGCCACAGCTCGACCTCGACGCCGTCTTCGACTACGGCGCGTACCTGACGCACCTGCCCGAGGTCTTCGCCCGGCTCGAAGCGCTCCGCTCCTAGGCCCCGGCTGCCGCGGGCCGCGGGCGATTTCGTTCGGGCGCGTCCTCTACCCTTCCGCCGTGGTCCTCTACACCTGCGGACAGAAGAAAACGGGGCCCGCCTTCGCGCATCCGTGCGCCAAGGCCGGGAAGGCCCTCGACGCCGCCGGCTACGAGTACGAGCTGAAGGTCGTCGGTGGCTACCGGATGATGCCCTGGACCTGGGGCAGCCGCGAGGCCGACCGGGCCGAGGTGCGGGAGCTGAGCGGCACCGACGAGGTGCCGATCCTCGTCCTCGACGACGGCGAAGTCATCTCCGGCTCGAGCACCATCGCCCGCTGGGCGAAGGAGCACCCGCTCTCGCCGGCGAAATCGCCCGGCTGAGCAGTCGCGGGCATCAGAGCCGGGTCAGGAAGTCGACGAGCAGGGTGGCGAAAACGCCCCCGCCGACGATCAGGATGCTCCCCTGGAGCCTGTCGATGCGGCCGTTGACCGCGGCGAAGCCGGCCTCGATCCGGTTGTTTCGTCGATCCGGTGTTGTTTCGTCGATCCGGGTGTTGGTTTCGTCGATCCGCTGGTCGAGCCGGTCGATCCGGGCTTCGATCCGGTCCATCCTGCCTTCGATCCGGTCGAGCCGCTCTTCGATCCGGTCGAGCCGGCCGGTGACTTCCTCGAAGCGTTTGTCGACCCGCCGGAATTCGCGGTCGACCTGGTTGAAGCCCTGGACGACCCGTTCGTTGAGGGCGTCCAGTCGTCCGTCGGTCCAGGGCTGCTCTGCCATCGCGTCCATCGTGGCACAACCGTAGACGAAACGTTTCGCACTGTTCCGCGCAGGACGTGAATTCTCCGGATCAACTCCGTGCCGTAACTGTGACGAACGGCCGGCCGACGCCGGCGCGGGCTCAGGCGGCGCTCGCCACGGGCTCGGGCGCCTCGCGCCGCGCCTCGACCACGACCGGGGTGCCGGCCTGGGGCGAGAGGGTGATGTTGCGGCGGCCGGTCCGCTCCGGCTCCGGGCTCGCCTTGCGCAGCTCGCACCGGGTCAGCACCTCGCGCAGCACGATCCGCATCTCGAACTCGGCGAAGGCGGCGCCGAGGCAGCGGCGCATGCCGCCGCCGAAGGGGATCCAGCCGTAGGTCTCCGGGCCCTCGCCGAGGAAGCGCTCGGGACGGAAGGCGAACGGGTCCTCGTAGAGGTCGGCGCGGGTGTGGGTGAGCCAGATCGCCGGCGTCACGTCGGTCCCCGGCGGCAGGCTGAGCCCGTCGGCGACCAGCTCCCTGTGCAGCCGCCGCCCGGCCAGCGGCACCACCGGGCGCAGCCGCAGCGACTCGGTGATCGTCGCCCGCAGGTAGTCCTCCTCGCCGGCGGCGAGCGACTCGCGCAGCCGCGCCAGCGCCGCCGGGTGGCGCAGCAGCAGGTCGAAGGTCCAGGCGAGCGCCGTCGCCGTCGTCTCGTGCCCGGCGAGCAGCAGCGTCATCAGGTGGTCGCGCAGCTCGCTGTCGTCCATCGCGCTGTCGTCCTCGAAGCGGGCCAGCATCAGCAGCGAGAGGATGTCGGTGCGCTCCGCCAGGTCCGGCCGCTCGCGGTGCTCGGCGATCTCGGCGTAGAGCAGCTCGTCGACCTCGCGCAGCTGCGCCTCGAAGCGGGCCCAGGGCCCGCGGCCGCCGAAGCGGCGGGTGGCGAGCCCGACCAGCTGGCCGCGCGGCGAGGCGGTCTCGCTCAGCACCCGGGAGAGCATCCCGCGCAGCTGCGCGAGCCGCGGGCCGTCGTTGACGCCGAAGACGACGCGGAGGATCGCCTCCAGGGTGACCGCCTGCATCCGCGCGTGGATCGGGAACTCGCGGCCGAGCGGCCAGGAGGAGATCTCGGCGTCGACGATCTCGGTCACCGCCGGCTCGTAGGAGCGCATCCGCTCGCCGTGGAAGGGCGGCAGCATCAGCTTGCGGCGCGAGAGGTGCTCGGCGCCCTCCAGGATCAGCAGCGATTTGGGGCCGAGGATCGGTTCGAGGATCAGGTTGCGCCCCGGCGGCAGGCCGATGTCGCGCTCGGTGTAGAGCGCCTTGATCGCGGCCGGGTCGGAGATCAGCACCATCGGCCGCTCGAAGCCGACGAAGCGGACGCTGAACGAGTCGCCGTGGCGGCGCCGGTTCTCCTCCATGAAGGCGAGCGGCCGGAAGCTCCAGCGCAGGGTCTGCATCAGGGCGCTCTGACGAGGTTCTGGAGGAAGCCCCATAGGTCGAGAGGATCGCACCAAAACGCCGGCGAGGTGGTCCGCTGCCGGGACGGTTAGCATCGGCTTAATGACGACCGTAAGCGATATGAAGCTGCTCTCCTCCGGCAAGGTGCGCGAGATCTACGAGTGGGAGGACGACCTGCTGATGGTCGCCTCCGACCGGATCTCGGTCTACGACGTGGTGATGCCGACGCCGGTCACCGACAAGGGCAAGGTGCTGAACCGGATGTCGGTCTTCTGGTTCGGGCTGACCGAGGACATCGTCCCCAACCACTTCATCTCCGAGGACGTGCCCGAGGAGGTCTCCGAACGGGCGATGCGGGTGAAGCGGCTGCAGATGTACCCGGTCGAGTGCGTCGTCCGCGGCTACCTCTCCGGCTCGGGCTGGAAGGAATACCGGGAGTCGGGCGCCGTCTGCGGGATCGAGCTGCCGCCCGGCCTGGTCGAGTCCGACAAGCTGCCGGAGCCGATCTTCACCCCGGCGACCAAGGCCGAGATCGGCGACCACGACGAGAACGTCGACTTCGAGCGGGCGGCGGAGATCGTCGGCGACCGGGCGCTGATGGAGGACCTGCGGCGGGTCTCGATCGAGGTCTACCAGCGCGGCGCCGAGCACGCCGCCGAGCGCGGCATCATCCTCGCCGACACCAAGTTCGAGTTCGGCCGCTCGGCCGGCGCCGAGATCGTCCTCGCCGACGAGGTGCTGACGCCGGACTCCTCGCGCTTCTGGCCCGCCGACTCCTACGAGCCCGGGAAGACGCCCCCCTCCTTCGACAAGCAGTTCGTCCGCGACTGGGCGAGCGCCCAGGGCTGGGACAAGACGCCGCCGGCGCCGGAGCTGCCGCCGGACGTGGTCGAGCAGACCCGCGGCAAATACGTCGAGGCCTACGAACGGATCACCGGAGAGGCGTTCTAGTGGCCGGGGCGTCGCGCTGATGGCGAAGGCCCGGGTCCTGATCCGGCCCAAGGAGGGGATCCTCGACCCGCAGGGCAAGGCGGTCGAGCGGGCGCTGCCGGCGCTCGGGTTCGAGGGGGTCGAGCACGTCCGCGTCGGCCGCATGGTCGAGCTCGAGGCCGAGGACCCCGAGCGGCTGGCGGAGCTCTGCGAGAAGCTGCTCGCCAACCCCCTGATCGAGGACTACGAGATCGAGCAGCTCGACTCGCCGTGATCTGGGGCGTCCTCCAGTTCCCGGGGTCCTGCGACGAGCGGGACGCGCTGGCCGCCTGCCGGATCGCGGGCGACGAGGCGCGCCTGGTCTGGCACGAGGACCGCGACCTCGGCGGCGTCGACGGCGTCGTCGTCCCCGGCGGCTTCTCCTACGGCGACTACCTGCGGGCCGGGGCGATCGCCCGCTTCTCGCCGGCGATGGAAGCGGTCGCCGAGCTCGCCGCCGCGGGCGGCCCGGTGCTGGGGATCTGCAACGGCTTCCAGGTGCTCTGCGAGGCGGGCCTGCTGCCGGGAGCGCTGCTGCGCAACGTGAGCCTCCGCTTCGTCTGCCGCCAGGTCGAGCTGATCGAGGAGCCCCTGCCGGCGGTGCCGAGGCGGCCGACGGGACGAAAAGTCCACCACGGGCGACAAATCGTCCCGTCGGCGGCTGTCGATCCCGGTGAAGCACGGGGAAGGGCGGTACTACGCGCCGGAGGAGATGCTCGACGCGCTGGAGGCGAACGGCCAGGTCGCCTACCGCTACGCGCGACGGCAACAACGCGAACGGCTCGGCCCGCGACATCGCCGGCGTCCGCAACGAGGCGGGCAACGTGGTCGGCCTGATGCCGCATCCCGAGCACGCGGTCGACCCGCTCACCGGCTCGACCGACGGGCTCGCCGTCTTCCGCGCGCTGGAGCGGTTCGCGGCGTGAGCACGGCGGCTCCCAAACACCGCGAGCTGGGGCTGACCGACGCCGAGTACGCGCTGATCGCCGGCAGCTGGGGCGCGA
>CAWEOH010000063.1:0-117981 GCA_963810455.1 uncultured Actinomycetes bacterium | reverse complement strand
TCGCGTCTCCGCCGGTTAGACCCTGGGCCGTGCGCCATTCGTGCGCCATTCTGCATCCGGCCCAGCGGTTCTCAGCGGTTTCCTGCGGTCATTGAATGGCTTAAACAAGCCAAATGTGGCAATGAACTGCGGCTAGACTCACATCTCTCCTCCCTGTAGTAACCCCAGAAGCGCCCCGCCTCCCCGGCGGGGCGTTTTCTGTTGTGCGGGGCTCTGGCAAGCGAAATCCGAAGCGCCGACTCGCCGCCGAGCGGGTTCGAAACAGCGACTACCCCGGCCTCGTGCCACAGTCGGTGCCACAGTGATCTGCCGACCGAGCCGGTTGCAGGCGTGACGGCCGCCTCAGGGATCAGACTGGAACGTGATGGAAACGCTGATCGCAGCCTTGGTCTTGGCCCTTGGGTTGGTCCTGCTTTGGACCGGCCGCCGCAGATTCGAGTTCAACTCGTTCCAAGCCACGCTGCTTT
Organism: uncultured Actinomycetes bacterium; assembly: GCA_963810455.1. Lineage (GTDB taxonomy): Bacteria > Actinomycetota > Thermoleophilia > Solirubrobacterales > 70-9 > VAYN01. The sequence continues at coordinate 117,514 of CAWEOH010000063.1, read as the reverse complement.
CGATCCTGGAGTTCGCCAGCTTCGTCATCTCGGTCGTCGCCCTCGGGTGGCTCGGGGTCGGGATTCTGATCGGCGTGAATGTCGTCGCAATGGCCGCTTGGTCCTTCATCCTGACCGCGAAAAAGCAGGCCCTTCTGGTCGACGCTTCAGTGCAGAGCGTCGACATGACCCCCAACGAAGCAGACGAGATCTGGCTTTGGATGAAGGGTCAGAAGGCGTTCGCCGTCCTGCGACCCCTGGACCGCTGCCGCCTGATCGGCGCCCTCGCGCGGCAAGCACGGAGCCCAAGCGAAATCCGTCCGATGGCCAAGGCGATCGCGCAGCTCGCGGTGGTCTTCGACTACGACCCAATCGACCTCGCCCCGCGCTTCGACCAAGTGCTCAGGCTGCACGGCGAGACCGCGGCCGACTCCGAAGAAGTCGCGGACACGTTCGTCACCGCAACGAAGAACTCCGCGGCGACCTTCGAGGACATGCTCACGGCGATAATCGTCGCCGGTGGCGGCTCGCCCGAGGAAGACGACACCGCCCAGGCCGCTTGAGGTCTGGCGGCGCTTGCCGCTGGGCCTGCACATCCCCTCGGCGCTCGCCATGAGTTTTCAGTCAGATCTACTGCGCTGCCGTGCCTTCCGATGGGCCCGCAACCCTGAGCGCGGCGCAATCGCCAGCCAATGGCATTCGGCCGGCGCCCCGTCCGATGGCTCGTTGCGGTAAATCAGGCGGAACCGGGGCTTGCCTTCGTAGAACGGAATATCGAAACGGACCCTCCGGCAGTCCGCCAACTCTGGATGGAGCCCCCGCCCCATCGGCTCGCCCAGGAAGGGGTTGGCTTTGCATTCGACCAACAACTCGGCGATCCGGCGCTTCAGCGCCTCGACGTCAGCGGTTTTCTCGGGCTCGTCGCTCGGCGAGGTCGTCGTCAACTCGACCACGTCATCGAGGACGCCCTTGGCGAAGGTGACTGGCACCTCGCCGAACGGCTCGATCGTCATCCCTTGGGAAGCTCGATGCCCAACTTCGCCAACGCCTCGGCGCCATCTTCCTTGTGGTCGGCGGCACCACTGCGGATGCGCTCCGCGGCGATGGCCGCAGCTTCGTCGTCAGCGCGGCGGGACTCGAAGGTTTCGGCCATCGCGTCGATCTTCGAGTTCATGGACTCCATCTGCTCTTCGAGCCGACGAACCTTGTCTTGAACTCGCCCCGATCTCATTCTCGACAGAAGCGGCATCTCGTCGAGAATACCGACACCAGACGACCCCACCCGGAGGGTGGCCGGCTGGCACCTGTAACCCAGGAGGCCTCCCGGTTCCCAATCGGGGCGCCTTCCTTGCGCGGGGCTCTAAGAAGCCAAATGCGGCTTTTCTCACTCAAGCGCAAGCGACCTCGGTGCAGCGCTCCTACCCCGCCCGTGTTCAGACCAAGGTCGGCCCCCCGACCGTTAGGTCGAATAGGGTCTGGCGATGGCGGGGCGCAGCCCAAAGGCAGCATGGAAACGCACGCGTAGTGACTGGAAGCCCGAGCTTCTCTACGGCGCGGTCGGAGGCTTGCTGTCGATCGGGATCATGGCCGCCGCCGGGTGGCCCGAAAGCCATCTACTCAGCTATGGCATACCAATCCTTTCGATCCTAGGTGCCGCGCTTCTCGTGCCCTGCGTCCAGTTTCTCTGGAGGCTGGCTTGGCAACCCTGGGAGTCGCTCAAGGCCGATGTCGCCGCGATCCGCTCGAAGGTAGAAGAAACCCCCCAAGCCCCTGTCGTTCCCGAAAAACCGGAGAAGAAAAAGGCCATCAACAAGCGGCTGACCGCGCTCAACTTCGTCCGAACCTACGACGACATGACGGGCACTGGTCTTTTCGGCCTGAGACGAGCCGAGGCGATTCAGGACTGGACCGACAGCGTCGTCCCCTTTCTCGCAGAGCATGTCTCGGCTGACGATGCCGAACGGATGCTGAAGACGGATCAGGGTGCCAGACGCGACCTTCTAGCCGAAATAGCCGAGGGGCTGGATTGACCCAGCCGAAGTGGCGCGCTGGCCACCGTCGAGCCCTCTATCGCGACCCTGCGTCTAGATAGGCATCCATCTGCTCCCGAATCTGGTCGCGGCTTCCAGGTAGCAGGTGCCCGTAAACGTCAAAGGTCGTCTGGATCTTCGAGTGGCCCATGAATTGCTGGATCGCTTTCGGATTCGCCCCAGCGTCGATCAGTCAAGTCGCGAGTTGTGGTGTAACCCGACTCGCGACTTGACTCTGCGGGGTGCTGCGCGACGACCCCCAAGGCCCTGTAATCGATATGGGAGCACTGGCACTAGGGGGCAGACCCCACTAGGCACGGCGTCGTGTCTCGCTGGCGAATACCTCACGCCTATCGGCCAGCGCTGGCTACCTCATGGCCACCGAGATGCACCGCGCCAGGCCCTTGGACGACCGATCCATGCCACACCCGTGCCACAGTCCGACACGATTTCTGCCGGTTTCAACCGGACTCAGCCGGATTTGATTTGGCTCTACAAGCCGCTTTCCGCGTCCCGATGCGGCGGGTCGTGCTTCTCTCCTCCCTGTAGTAACCCCAGAAGCGCCCCGCCTCCCCGGCGGGGCGTTTTCTGTTGTGGAGCCAAGAGAGTGGCCGACGCGCTCGCGACATTGACCCCACCGGGGTGGGGTTAAAGGGAGCGAACGCGGTGCGCGAGCGGCGCGGATCGCGGGTAGCCCGGCACCGCGGCGCGCGTCGCGGCCGCCCGCCCCGCGTCCGCCCGCCGCGCTACCTGCTCGCGCGGAAGCGGCGCAGGCGGAGCGAGTTGGTGACGACGAAGACGCTGGAGAAGGACATCGCCGCCGCGGCGACGATCGGGTTGAGCAGGCCGGCGATCGCGAGGGGGATCGCGGCGACGTTGTAGGCGAACGCCCAGAAGAGGTTGCCCTTGATCGTCGCCAGGGTGCGGCGGGCGAGGCGGATCGCGTCGCCAGCGGCGCGCAGGTCGCCGGAGATCAGGGTGAGGTCGCTGGCCTCGATCGCGACGTCGGCGCCGGTGCCGATCGCCAGGCCGAGGTCGGCCTGGGCGAGCGCGGGCGCGTCGTTGACCCCGTCGCCGACCATCGCCACCGTCTCCCCCGCCGCCTGCAGGTCGCGCACCTCGGCCGCCTTGCCGTCGGGCAGGACGCCGGCCAGGACGCGCTCGATGCCGACGCTCGCCGCCACCGCCCGGGCGGCGCGCTCGTTGTCGCCGGTCAGCAGGACGGGGTCGAGCCCGAGCCGCTGCAGCTCCGCGATCGCGCCCGCGCTGGTCGGCTTGACCCGGTCGGCGACCGCGATCAGGCCGCGCGGGCGAGCGTCCCAGGCGACGGCGACCACGGTCCTGCCGGCCCGCTCCAGCCGCTCGGCCTCCGCACTGAGCCCGCCATCGAGGCCGGCGCCGCGCTCGGCGAGGAACGCGGGCCGGCCGACCAGCACCTCGTGACCGGCGACCAGCGCCTCGACGCCGAGGCCCGCGCTGCTCTCGAAGCGCTCGGGGTCGGGCAGGGAGCCGAGGCGCTCGCGACCGCGCTCGGCGATCGCCCGCGCGATCGGGTGCTCGCTGCCCGCCTCCGCGGCCGCGGCGAGGCGCAGCAGCTCCTCCTCGCCCGCTCCCTCGCCGGCGAGGACCTCGACCACCTCCATCCTGCCCTCGGTGATCGTGCCGGTCTTGTCGAGCACGACCGTCGTCACCTGGCGGGTCTGCTCGAGCGTCTCCGGGCCCTTGATCAGAATCCCCAGCTGCGCCCCGCGGCCGCTGCCGACCATCAGCGCGGTCGGAGTCGCGAGGCCGAGCGCGCAGGGACAGGCGATGATCACCACGGCGACCGCAGCGGTGAACGCCTCGGCCGCGGAACCCCCGAGCGCCAGCCAGCCGGCCAGGGTGAGCAGCGAGAGCGCGATCACGACCGGGACGAAGACCGCCGAGACGCGGTCGGCCAGCCTCTGAACCCGAGCCTTGCCCGCCTGGGCCTGGGCGACGAGCCGCGCGATCTGCGCCAGCGCCGTCTCCGACCCGACCCGGGTGGCACGCACGACCAGGCGCCCGGAGGCGTTGATCGTCGCCCCCGCGACCTCGTCGCCCGGCCCGACCTCGACCGGGACCGACTCGCCGGTGAGGATCGAGGCGTCGACCGCCGAGGCGCCGCTCTCGACCACGCCGTCGGCGGCGACCTTCTCACCCGGCCGCACGACGAAGCGGTCGCCGACCCGCAGCTCCTCGACCGGCACCAGCACCTCCTCGCCTTCGCGCAGCAGCCGCGCCTGCTTGGCGCCCAGCTCGACCAGCTCGCGGATCGCCGCGCCCGAGCGCCGCTTGGCGCGCGCCTCCAGAAAGCGGCCGAGCAGGATCAGCGCCGTGATCACCGCCGCCGACTCGAAGTAGACGTGCTCGTCGATCCCGCCGACCAGGACGACGACCGACCAGGTCCAGGCGGCGAGGGTGCCGACCGAGACCAGCGTGTCCATCGTCGCCACCAGGTGGCGGGCGCCCCGCGCCGCGGCGCGGTGGAAGGGCCAGCCGCACCAGAAGACGACCGGCGTCGCCAGCGCCAGCGAGACCCATTCCCAGCCGCCGAAGCGCAGCGGCGCGGCCCAGGCGAGGACGAGCAGGGGCACCGAGAGCAGGGTCGCGACGACCAGCCGCAGCCGCCAGGGCCGCACCGGGTCGTCGGTGCCGAGCGCCTCGCGCGGCAGCGAGGCGTGGTAGCCGGCCGCCTCGACCGTGCCGATCAGGTCCTCGACCGAGGCGCGCTCGGGGTCGAAGGCGACGGCCGCCTGCTCGGTCGCGTAGTTGACCGTCGCCTCGACGCCCTTCCAGCCTGTTGAGGCGCTTCTCGATCCGGGTCGCGCAGGAGGCGCAGGTCATCCCCTCGAGCTCGAGCTCGACCCGGTCGCGCTCCGCGGCGGCCCTATCCGCGACCTCGGCCATCACTCGGCCTCGTAGCCGGCCTCGTCGATCGCCGCCCGCAGCGCGCCGTCATCGAGCGACCTGCCGCTCACCGTGACCAGCTTCCTCTGCAGGTCGACCCCGACCTCCTCGACCCCCGCGACCGCGCTCAGCTCCTCGCTGACGGCGGCCCTGCAGTGATCGCAGCTCATTCCCGGGACGCGGTAGGTCGCGGACTCAGACATCGGCAACTCCCTTCTCGGTCTGTGTCAATACCCCCCTAGGGTATCAGCGACGCAGCATCCGCCCCACCGCGCCCATCAGCTCGTCGACCCGCTCGTCCGGGTCGTCGGGAGCGCCGCCGCCGTCGCGCATGCAGACGCGGGCGTGGCCGTCGAGCAGGCCGAGGGAGATCTTGTCGAGGGCCGCCTGCACGGCGTTGACCTGGGTCACGACGTCGATGCAGTAGCGGTCCTCCTCGACCATCTTCCTGATCCCGCGGACCTGGCCTTCGACCCGGGCCAAGCGGTTGATCAGCTGGTCCTTGCTGGCGGTGTAACCGCGCGTTGGAGTGCTCATATGCTGGTTGACGATACCCACTGGGGGTATTAAGGTCAAGCGATGGGAACCGCGATGCTGTTGCTTGGCGACACCGAGTGGGGACACCACATGGGCGGCTGGGGCGCCGGGTGGTGGATCCTGATGGCCTTCGCGATGGTGGTGTTCTGGGCCCTGGTCGTCCTCGGCGTCGTCTGGCTCGTGCGCTCCGCCGCGCCCGGCCGTCTCGGCGGTCGCACAACCGCGCTGGAGCTGCTCGAACGCCGCCTGGCGAGCGGCGAGATCTCTCCCGAGGAGTTCCGGGAGAGAAAAGGGACGCTCGCCGGGGAGCCGCCGGCCGAGAAGCGCGACGAACAGACCTGACTCCCTTTCGCGCGACCTCGGCACGCCCCCAAGCGCCGAGCGGAAAAGTCGGCTCACCGGTCGAGCTCAGCGACAGACCCGCACGCGCTGGTCGGCTTCGACCAGCAGATGCCAGGGTCGGGAGACGTTATCGGCGGGGATGGTCAGCTCGCTCGCCGAATCGCCGGGCACCAGCCCGGTCTTGACCGGGTACTCGCCGCTGGCGAAGCGGCGCAGGCGGAAGCTCGCTTCGGGTCCGGGCGCGACCTCGATCCGGGCGGTCGTGCCGGGCCGCAGCGCCACCTCGGGCTTCTCTCCCGCCGGCAGCATCGTGCAGCCGGGGCCGCCGCGACCGAAGCCGCCGGCTTCGGTGGAGAGACCGACTCCAAGCGCATGGACGAGGACGACGTCCGCCTGGAAGCGCCCCCGCTCCGGCGCCGCGGCGAGCTCGGCGGGCGTGTACGCGGGAGAGCCGTACTCATCGGTGGCGGCGAAGTACTCGCCGGCGGCGACGTTGATCAGCGTCGTGGTCCCGGCGACTTCGGGGGAGAGCTGGAAGCCGGGGTCGATCGTGTTCCTGGCGATCTCCATCGCCCCGGTGTCGGCGCGGGTCAGCACCGACTGTTCGTCGAGGAAGTCCGCGCCTTTGCCGAGCACGACGATGTGGGGGACGACGGCAAGCGCAGCCACGGCCGCCGCCACCGCGACCGCCAGCCGCCGCGGCCGGACTCCGTCGAAGAGGCCGGCGACGAGCATCAGGACGAAGATCGCGCCCACGTACTGGTAGCGGCTGTTGGTCGCTTCGCGGCCGTGGAAGTAGTTGAGCGCGGTCAGGAACCAGTTCGAGCAGGCGATCGCCGCCACCGGCCAGACGCAGCGCGAGACGCGGATGCCGCGGCTGCGGCGAACCGCGACCCAGCCGGCGATGGCGAGGGCGATGGCGCCGACGATCAGCCAGCTCCAGACCGGGTTCAGCCCGGGTTCCGGGTTCGGCCCGCGGCCGAGCGCGTTGCTCGTCGGGTCAGGGTTGAGGCCGAGGGCGCTGCCGGTGTTGGCGACCACCGCTTCGAGCATCCACTTCGGCGAGTCGAGCGCGTTCGCCACCGAGACGTGCGAAGCGCCCTTGTGTCCCCAGACCAGGTACCAGGCGGCGAAGAGCAGCGCCGGGACCGCGACGGCGTAGGCGCGGCGCAGGCGACGCTCGCGCGGACCCACCGCGACCGCGACGGCGCAACCGACCAGGAACGGGATGCCGAGGCTGGAGAACCCGAGGCAGAGGGTCAGGCAGACGCAGGCGGCGACGTCGCCGGGGCGATCCTCGCGTTCCAGCGCCAGCAGCGCCGCCAGGCCGAAGAACACCGAGCCGACGAAGAAGATCTCGAACGGCCACAGCAGCACTTCCCAGGCCGGGCCGAGAAAGAGCACCAGGGTGATGGCGATCAGCGCCAGCCAGTCCCCGACCCGGCGCCGCAGGTAGACGAACAGGAGCGCCGCGCTGCCGAGCAGGGCGAGCGCGTAGAGCACGTATTCCGGCCGCGCGCTCGACATCCCGAAGACGCGCACCAGGAGCTGCTCGAGCAGGACCGGGATGACGACGATGTGCTCGCTGTGGGGAAGGAACACCGCGTCGACCGAGAGGTCCCTGCGTTCCATCAGGAACGCCCAGGTGTCCTGATAGAAGGTCATCTCCCGCGTGAGGTACAGGTTCACCCCGCCGGCGACGACCAGCACCGCGACCAGCAGCAGAACCGGCAGCCGCAAGCCGAAAGGGCCGTACGACCGGCCCGCCGTATCCCCCGCCTCGGACATCGCGGCAGGTAAACCGACCCGTCGGACGGAGTTGCGCAATGAGGCTCGAGGAACCGGACGTCTCCGGTTCCCTACCCGGTACGCCGGCGCAGGGTCAGCGCCCCCAGGCCCAGCGAGGCGACCGTGACGCCGACGACGGCGAGGACGTCACCGGCGAACGCCCAGTCCAGCGCCTCGGCGCCGGTCGCCCTGGCCAGCGCGTCGTAGGCGTAGGTCAGCGGCATCAGCCAGGAGACCGTGTGCAGGAAGCCGGCCATCTCGTCGCGGGAGACGAACAGGCCGCAGAGGATCAGCTGCGGCAGCACCACCGCCGGCATGAACTGGACCGCCTGGAACTCGGTCGTCGCGAAGGCGCTGGCGAAGAGGCCGAGGGCCATGCCGAGGATCGCGTTGGCGATCGCCAGCAGCCCGACCAGCCAGGCGCCGTGGGTCGCCTCCAGCCCGAGCGCGAGGAAGCCGACGAGGCAGACGATCACGGTCTGCGCCGCGGCCAGCGCGCCGAAGGCGATGCCGTAGCCGAAGAGGATGTCGGCCTTGGCGATCGGCAGCGACATCAGCCGCTCGAGCGTGCCGCTGGTGCGCTCGCGCAGCATCGCGATCGAGGTGATCAGGAACATGACGATGAAGGGGAAGAGCCCGCAGAGCGGCGCGCCGATCTGCTGGAAGACGTGCGGCTCGCCTTCGAAGACGAAGTAGAGGAGGACCAGCAGCACCGTCGGGACGACGAGCAGCAGCGCCACCGTGCGCGGGTCGTGCCGGATCTGCAGCAGGACACGGAGCGCCGTCGCGGCCGTCGCCCTGCCGCTCACCGCCCTTCCTCCTTCTCGATCACGGCGAGGAAGGCCGCGCCCAGCTCCTCCTCGCCCGTCTCCTCGCGCAGGGCGGCGGGCGTCGTCTGCCGCAGCAGCCGCCCGTCGCGCATCAGCAGCAGCTCGTCGCACTCGCTCGCCTCGTCCATCACGTGGCTGGAGACGAGCAGCGTCGTCCCGGCCCGCGCCAGCTCGTGGAAGGTGCCCCAGAGATCGGACCGCAGGACCGGGTCGAGGCCGACCGTCGGCTCGTCGAGAACCAGCACCTCGGGCTCGCCGAGCAGCGCCGAGGCGAGCGAGACGCGCGAGCGCTGGCCGCCGGAGAGCGAGCCGACCAGGTGCGACTCGAGGCCGCCGAGGCCGACGGTCTCGATCACGGCGGCGATCCGCTCGCGGCCCGCCCCGACCACGGCTGCGAAGTAGCGCAGGTTCTCCTCGACGCTGAGGTCGGCGTAGACCGAGGGCGCCTGGGTGACGTAGCCGACGCGGCTGCGCAGACCCGCGGAGCCGGCCTCCTCGCCGAGCACCGCGACGCTGCCGCCGGCGACGGTCTGGACGCCGACGATCGACCGCATCAGCGTCGACTTGCCGCAGCCGCTCGGCCCGAGCAGGCCGGTCACCGATCCCGCCGCGACGCCGAGCGAAATGCCACGGAGGACCTCACGGCCCCCGCGGTCGACCTTCAGGCTGCTGACGGCGATCGCCGGATCGGGCATCGGCCCTCACCTTTCCCCTCTTGGCTCGGGCCGGAGCCTAGAAGCCGCGGCGGACCGCGAGCGGCGCCCGGCCGCCGCTCAGAGCCGGCGGCGGATCTTGCGCAGGGTGAAGTTGGGGTCGCTCTGCGGCCGCGGGTCGGTTTCGTGCGCCTTGGCGTCGACGACCGCGGCGTCGGGGTCGTCGTGCTCGGGGCCGAGCCAGCCGCAGGTACCGCAGGCAGCGGCGTAGCCGCGCTTCAGCAGCTTGACGTCGGTGACGTGGATGTCGGGCTTGTTGCGGATCAGGAGCGTCGCACCCGTAGGCATTGTCGGCGCCTGGCGCGGGCTCCTTGAGCCCGGCGGCGAGGCGATTCGGACGCGAGCGCGGTCGCGGCTCTAGATTGGCCCGGTGCAGCCGATCTTCGACGGCCACAACGACGCGCTGACCCGGGACGACCACGCCGATCTCGCCGCTGGCTGCGCCGGCGGTCACCTCGACCTGCCGCGGATGCGGGCAGGCGGGATGCGGGGCGGGATCTTCGCCGTCTTCACGCCTACGCCCGGGGACGAGATGACCGGGCGGCGGGTCGGCAGCGGCGGCTACGAGGTGGCGCTCGCCGAGCCGGTCTCGCACGCGGTCGCCGCGGCGGACGCCAGCGCCGTGGCGGGGCGCCTGCTGGCGCTCGCACGCGCCGGGGAGGTCGTCCTCGCGCGGAGGGCCGCCGACCTCGACGCGGCGCGCGAGGGCGGCCCGCCGGCCGCGGTCCTGCACCTCGAGGGCGCCGAGGCGATCGACCCGGGGCTGCAGGCGCTCGAGCTCTGGTACGCGGCGGGGCTGCGCTCGCTCGGGCCGGTCTGGAGCCGGGCCAACGAGTTCGCCACCGGCGTCCAGTTCGCCGCGCCCTCCTCGCCCGACATCGGGCCGGGGCTGAGCGAGCGCGGCGTCGCCCTGGTCGAGGCCTGCGCCGAGCTCGGCATCGCCGTCGACCTCAGCCACCTCAACGAGGCCGGCTTCTGGGACGTCGCCCGGCTCGAGGCCGCAGCCGCTGATCGCCAGCCACTCGGCCGCCCACGCGATCTGCCCCTCCTCGCGCAACCTCACCGACGAGCAGCTGCGGGCGATCGGCGCCAGCGGCGGCCTCGTCGGCATCGTCTTCGCCACCCCCTTCCTCCGCCCCGACTTCGCCGACGACCCGGACACGCCGCTGGCGCTGATCGCCGAGCACGCGCGCCACGTCGCCGACCTGATCGGCGCCGAGCACGTCGCCCTCGGCTCCGACTTCGACGGCGCCACGGTCCCGGCGCCGCTCGGCGACGCCGCCGGCCTGCCCCGCCTCGTCGACGCCCTCGGCGAGGCCGGCTTCTCGGCCGCCGAGCTCGACGCGATCTGCTGGGGCAACTGGCGCCGCGTCCTCGCCGCCTGCTGGCGCTGACCCGCGGCCGTCCGGACGGAGGTTGTGCGGGCGGGGTGGCGGCACTACACTGTTCGGCGATGCTCAACCCCGGCCGACAGATCGTTGCTGCGGATCTCGTCGTCGCGGGGAAAATCGGCACCGTGCTCGTTAGCACGGTTGTCGCCTGAGCGCATACGGACGCCCGCCGGCCAAAAGCACCATCGAGGGGGACACGGCGGAGGCGCCGACAACCGTCCCGAGTCCCTCCAAGCACTGGCAGGAAGCGCTGCGCGCCGTCGCCGCCCGCGGCTACCCGCACCGGCCGACACCGATGGCGCCGGCGCCGCCCCCTGCCGGCCAGCCCGCGGATTTCTAGTCGCCTGACCCTGGCGGAGCGCCCCGCCCCCGCCTTACACTGGACCGATGGGAGTAGTGCCGATCGTCCTCCTCATCCTGGCGATGAAGATCCCGATCCTCGGCTTGCTCTGGCTGGTCTGGTGGGCCGGCCGGGGCCCGCTGGCCGAGGGCCCGAGCGAGGACCCCGTCCGCGATCGCGAGCCGCCGCGACCGCGGCCGACGCCGCCGGGCCGCCCGCGCCGCCGCGGCCCGCACGGCGGCGGCGCCGCGCTCCCCGCCCCACCCCGCCGCCGCGGCTTCGAGCCGCGCCCGGTCGCGCCTCAGCCCGCCGGCTCCTCGCAGAGGAAGGTGTCCTCGTGCGAGTAGGCCGGGGAGCAGGCGCAGACGACGACTAGGTCGACCTCGCCGGTATTGCGCAGGTCGTGCGGCTCGCCGGGCGGGATCAGGGCGCAGTCGCCGGCGGCGATCTCGCGCTCCTCCCCGCCGACCCGCAGCAGGCCGCGGCCGGCGGTGACCAGGTAGAGCTCCTCGGAGGCGCGGTGGTAGTGGCGGATCGTCGTCGCGCCCGGCGCCACCGTCGCCTCGGCGAGGCTCTGGTTGGCGGCCGGCGAGTAGCCGGGGCCCGCCCACTCGCGGATCTGCGAGCCGTCGCGGGTGACGTACGGCTCGATCTCCTCGCGGCGGCGCACGTACATGGCCCTAAACCTAAGGTACTGCTCTCGTGGAACTCGGCCTCGCCATCGCGCTTGCGATCGCCTTCGCGCTGACCAACGGGTTTCACGACGCCGCCAACGCGATCGCCACCCTGGTCGCGACCCGCGGCGCCGCACCGGGCCAGGCGATCGTCCTCGCCGCCGTCTTCAACATGGCCGGCGCGCTGCTGGTCGGCAGCGCCGTCGCCGACACGATCGCCGGCATCGTCAGCGTCTCCCCCGACGAGGCGGTGGCGGTGATCGGCAGCGCGGCGCTGGCGGCGGTGACCTGGAACCTGCTGACCTGGTGGCGCGGGCTGCCGTCGAGCTCCGCCCACGCCCTGGTCGGCGGCCTCGCCGGGGCCGCCTTCGCCGAGGCCGGCGCCGGCGCCCTGCACTGGGGAGGGCTCGACGGGCTGCGGCCGGTCGGCATCCTCGGCGTCCTCATCGCCCTCGCCGTCTCCCCCTTCGTCGGGCTCGGCTTCGGCTTCCTCTTCGCCCGGCTCAACCAGCTGGCGCTGCGGCGCGCGACGCGGCGCGTGCGAACGCCGATCCGCGGCGCCGAGTGGGCGATGTCGGCGGCGCTGTCCTTCGGGCACGGCGCCAACGACGCGCAGAAGTCGATGGGCGTGGTGGCGGCGCTGCTTTTCGCCAGCGGCCACCTCGACTCGCTCACCGTGCCGCTCTGGGTGAAGCTCGTCTGCGGCGCGGCGCTCACCCTCGGCACGGCGATGGGCGGCTGGCGGATCATCCGCACGATCGGCCGCCGCATCTTCCACCTCGCCGCGATCGACGGCTTCGCCAGCCAGAGCGCCTCGACCGCGACGATCATCCCCGCCTCCTACCTGGGCGCCCCGGTCTCGACCACCCAGGTGGTCGCCTCCTCGGTGGTCGGCGTCGGCGGCGGGCGCCGCCGCTGGCACCATGTGCGCTGGACGGTCGTCCGCTCGGTCGCCTTCGCCTGGCTGCTGACTCTGCCCGCCGCAGCCGTTCTGGCCGCGATAATGCTCCCGATCTGGAAGGCGGTCTTCTGATGGCGCGTCGACACTGGTTCCTGCCCGACTCCCCCGACGTGCTGGGGATGCTGGAGCGGCAGTCGCGGGTGACCGTCGAAGGGATGGACGCGCTGGCGGACTGGGCGCGAGGCGACGAGGAGGCGGCCAAGCGGGTCGACGCCGCCGAGCACGCCGCCGACAAGCGCAAGCGCGAGCTGCGGGCGGCGCTGAGCGAAGCGTTCTCGACCCCGGTCGAGCCCGAGGACCTGTTCGAGCTCTCCCGCGGGCTCGACGAAGTCCTCAACGGGGCGAAGAACTTCGTCGCCGAGGCGGAAGCGATGGCGACGCCGTCGGACACGGCGATCGTCGAGATGGCGGGCGAGCTGGCGGCGGGCACCCGGCAGCTCGACGAAGCCTTCCGCCGCTTCGCCGCCGACGACCGCGCCGGCGCGACCGAGCTCGCCGACGCCGCGGTGAAGAACCAGCGCAACCTGCAGCACAGCTACCGGCGGGCGATGTCGGCGCTGATCGAGAACCCCGACCTGCGCGAGGTCTCCGCCCGCCGCGAGCTCTACCGGCGACTGGCGCGCTCGGGCGACGAGCTGGTCCTCGTTGCCGAGCGGGTCTGGTACTCGGTGCTGAAGGAAAGCTGACCTTTCTACGGCCGACGGCCCCGACCTGATTGAGTTGGCGCCGATGAGCGCGAGCCTCGACCCGAACCTGACCGAGCTGTCGCTGCAGCGGCTGCGGCTGCGGCGCAGCGCCAAGTGGGCGCGCTACCCGGCCGACGTGCTGCCCGCCTGGGTGGCGGAGATGGACTTCCCGCTGGCCGAGCCGGTGCGGATCGCGCTGGCCGAGGCGGTCGAGCTCGACGACACCGGCTACGCCTGGCCGCAAGGGGTCGGCCTGGGCGAGGCGTTCGCCGGGTTCGCGGCGCGGCGGCTCGGCTGGAAGGTCGATCCGGCACGGGTCTCGGCGACCAGCGACGTCGTCGGCGGCCTCACCGCGGTGCTGCGGGCGGTGACCGAGCCGGGCGACCGGGTGGTCATTGACACGCCCGTCTACCACCCGTTCTTCTCGGTGATCGAGGAGTGCGGCTGCGAGCTGGTCGAAGCGCCGCTGGTCGAGGGCGAGCTCGACCCCGACGCGGTGGCGGCGGCGTTCGCCGCCGGCGCCCGGGCGCTGATCCTCTGCAGCCCCCACAACCCCGCCGGCAGCGTCCCCGACCGCGAGCAGCTGCGTGCCGTGGCCGCGGCGGCGGCCGAGCACGGCGCCTGGGTGCTGTCCGACGAGATCCACGCGCCGCTGACCCTGCCCGGCGCCGAGCACGTCCCCTTCCTCACGGTGTCCGAGGAGGCGAGGGAGCACGGCATCGCCTTCTCCTCGGCCTCGAAGACCTTCAACCTGGCGGGGCTGCACTGCGCCCAGATCGTCGCCGCCTCGGAGCGGGCGAGCGCGGTGCTCGCCTCGCTGCCGTTCGGCGCCACCCACTGCGGCCACCTCGGCGCGATCGCCTCCGTCGCCGCCTTCCGCGACGGCGAGCCCTGGCTCGACGCCGTCCTCGCCGTCCTCGACCACAACCGGACCCTGCTCGCCGAGCTGCTCGCCGCACGGCTCCCGGAGGTCGGCTACCGGCCGCCGCGCGCCGGGTACCTCGCCTGGCTCGACCTGCGGGAGCTCGGCCTCGGCGAGGACCCGGCCGCACCGCTGCTCGAGCGCGGTCGCATCGCCCTCAACCCCGGCCCCGCCTTCGGCCCGCCGGGCGCCGGCTTCGCCCGCCTCAACTTCGGCACCGCGCCGTCCCTGGTCGAGGAGGCCGTGAACCGCATCGCCAAGGCGGTGGACCGTGCCTGACGACCACCGTGGCAGAGCTTTTCCACGCATAGCGCCGAAAAGCTCTGCCACGGTGGAGCCGATCGAGGTCGAGTCGCGGCGCTGGCTTGACGCGGTCGAACGCGAGACCGGGCCGCTGGCGCTGTTCGACGCGCACACCCACTTCGGCCGCAACGATCCCGACGGCTACCGGCAGGAGCCCGCCCAGCTGCTGGCGGCGCTGGAGCTGGCCGGCGCCCGCGCCGTCACCTTCCCGATGCACGAGCCGAACGGCTACCCGGCGGCCAACGACGAGGCGCTCGCGGCGGCGGCCGACTCGGACGGTCGCCTGGTCGCCTTCTGCCGGGTCAACCCACACGATGGCGCCCTCGCCGAGGCGAGGCGCTGCCTCGACGCCGGCGCCCGCGGCATCAAGCTGCACCCGCGCGCCGAGCGCTTCGCCCTGCACGAGGGCGAGGTCGAGGCGCTGGTCGCGCTCGCCGACGAGCGCCGCGTCCCGGTCCTGATCCACGCCGGCCGCGGGATCCCGGCCCTCGGCGCCGACACGCTCGAGCTCGCCGAGCGCCACCCCGGAGCGCACCTGATCCTCGCCCACGGCGCGGTCAGCGACCTCGCCTGGCTCTGGCGCCAGCTACCGCGCCACCCGAACGTCCTGATCGACACCTCGTGGTGGAACCCGGCCGACCTGATCGGCCTCTTCTGCCTGGCGCCGCCGGGCCAGATCCTCTGGGCCAGCGACTCGCCCTACGGGATGCCGGTCAACTCCGCTGCCTTCCAGCTGCGCTGCGCGCTCGCCGCCGGGCTCGGCCCGGAGGCGATCGCCTCGGTCGCCGGCGGCCAGATCGAGCGCGTCCTCGCCGGCGAGGACCCCGCCGACGTCGGCCCCGCGCCGGGACCGACCGGCCCGCTCGACCCCGGCATGGAGCGGGTCTACTCCCACCTCCTCGCCGCCGCCGGCCGCGCCTTCGGCGAGGCCGACATCAGCGAGTCGCTTGCCCTCGCCCGCCTCGCCTGCGACCTCGAGGGCGAGCACGCCGCCGCCTGCGGCGAGGTGATCCACCTGCTCGAGCTGACCGAGCGGCACGACGTCCCCCCTCCCCCCGGCCGCCGCTTCCCTCGCTCCCTGCAGTTCCTGATCCTCGCCCTGACCGTCGCGAGGACGCCAGACGTGGCGTTGCCCGGCCCGCCAGCCGCCTGACCTCAGTCAAGGACATGACCTTCGTGGCCCAGAGAGCGACAGAGGTCATGAGGACGGCGGGTCGCAGGCGCGAAGACCCGACGGACAGCTGCGTTTATCGCCCGCGGGGCGCGGGTACTCGACAGGCTCTCCCCCTGTAGTGCCGCAAAGCGCCCCTTTCGCCCCAACGCGGAGGGGCGCTTTGCGTCTCCGAGCACGGTTCCCCTTCCACCGCCTGAGCCCGCAAGGGCCCGCGGGAGGAGAGGCGGCTAGGCCTCTTCGGCGGCGGGGTCCTCGCCCGGCCAGCGGCCGGTGAAGCTGGCGACGGCGCGGCGGGTGCCGTTGTCGGTCATGCCCTTGACCACGCGGAAGACGACGCCCTCGATCGCCAGCGCGGCGACCATCTTCACCACCGGCGCGTCGCGCTGGTCTGGCTGCGGCGGCTCCTCTTCGTCGAAGACGGCCCAGATCCGTTCGAAGCCCTTGCGGGCGGCGACGCCGGCCGCGAACCCGGTGACGAACCCGACCGGAGCGAAGATCAGCTTGACCATGCCGGCAGGCTACCCCAGCCGGCCGCCGCTCATGCATCCCGCCGCTCGACGCCCCGTGGCAGAGCTTTCCGGCACATAGCGCGACAAAGCTCTGCCACGCCGCTCGATTGGGTATCCATAATCCTCAATTACGCGACGTGTTACGATATATCGCGTTAGTTTGCGATATGCATACCGAAAGGAACTGAGATGCACCACCACCATCACGACCCCCGGCACGCGGGGCACTCGCGCCGGCGCCCCGACTTCGGCCGCGGCCGCGGCTTCCGGGGCCGCGGCGGTCACCGGGCCCGCCGCGGCGACGTCCGCGCCGCCGTCCTCGCCCTGCTCGCCGAGCGGCCGATGCACGGCTACGAGATGATCAAGGAGCTCGAGGAGCGGACCGAGGGCACCTGGGTCCCGAGCGCCGGCTCGATCTACCCGACCCTGCAGTTGCTCGAGGACGAGGGCCTGATCCAGGGCGAGGAGAGCGACGGCAAGCGCCGCTTCACCCTGACCGAGGCGGGACACGCCGAGCAGCAGGAGAAGGCCGGCGAGACGACCCCGTGGGACGCGGTCCGCGCCGACGCGGCGCCCGCCCAGGTCCAGCTCGCCGACTCGATGAAGAAGCTCCACCACGCGATCCGCCAGGCCTTCGCCGCGGCCGACGAGCCGCAGCAGCAGCGGGTCCGAGAGCTACTCGACGAGACCCGGCGCAAGATCTACGCGATCCTCGCCGAGGAGGAGTAGCCCGCTTCCAGGCGCGCCTCGCGGCCCTACCCGCTCAGGCGGGGGGCCGCGAGAAGTCCGCTCCCCCAAGCGGACCCACATATTGAGATACGCATCTCTCCTCCCTGTGGTGATTCCCCAGAAGCGCGACTTGCGTCTGCGCCTCATCCACCTCACCGGAGAGACTCGCGCAGGCTATTCGATTGCGCCGATTGACGCAATCCTCAATTTTACTGACGCCGTTTCCAGCGGTTTTCGGCTCGGAACGGTCCCTCAGGAGACCGGCTGAGCCAGGGGGGCGGCGGCGAGCACCCGCTCGGCCACCGACTCGCCGGTGAGGCCCACCTCGCCGCGCAGCAGCGCCGGCTTGCCGTGGGTGACGTAGCGGTCGGGGAGGCCGACGCGCAGCACCCGGGCACGGTCGCCGGGCTCCTCGGCGAAGGCGTCCTCGAGGTGCTCCAGCACGCCGGAGCCGAAGCCGCCGGCCAGCACGTTCTCCTCGATCGTCACCAGCAGCTCGTGCTCGCGCGCCAGCCGCTCGACCAGGTCGGCGTCGAGCGGCTTGGCGAAGCGGGCGTCGGCAACCGTCGCCTCGATTCCGTGCTCGGCGAGGATCGCCGCCGCCTCGCGGGCGACAGCGACGCCGTAGCCGTAGCCGAGCAGCGCCACCCGCTCGCCGGCGGCGAGCACCTCGCCGGTCCCGATCGGGATCAGCTCCGGTGCCGCCGGCAGCTCGACCCCCTCGGCCGCGCCGCGCGGGTAGCGCAGCGCCGCCGGGCCGTCGTGGGCGATTGCGGTGTGCAGCATGTGGACCAGCATCGCCTCGTCGCGCGGCGCCATCACGACCACGTTGGGGACGAGCCGGAAGTAGGAGACGTCGAAGGCGCCGTGATGGGTCGGACCGTCGTCGCCGACCAGCCCGGCCCGGTCCATCGCGAAGGTGACGTCGAGCTCCTGCAGGCAGACGTCGTGGATGATCTGGTCGTAGGCGCGCTGCAGGAAGGTCGAGTAGATCGCGCAGACCGGCTTCGCGCCCTGCAGCGCCAGGCCGCAGGCGAGCAGGACCGCGTTCTGCTCGGCGATGCCGACGTCGTAGTACTGGTCGGGCGCCGCGTCGGCCAGCTTCTGCAACCCGGTCCCCCCCGCCATCGCCGCGGTGATTCCGATCACCCGCGGGTCGCGCTCGGCCTCGGCCACAATCGCCCCGGCGAAGACCTTCGTGTACTGCGGCGGCGAGCCGACTGCGGGCGGCTTCTCCAGCCGCTCGATCCCCTCCGGAGAATCGGTTTCCGTGACCGGCACCACCGGCCGATGGGCGGGTTTGTCGCCCGGCGGTGGACTTTTCGTCCCGTCGGCGGCCGGCTTGCCGTTGACGATCGAGTTCGGCTTCGCCGCGTGCCACTCCTCCATCGACTGCAGGCCGCCCTCTTCGGCCGGCGCGAAGCCCTTGCCCTTGACCGTGTGGACGTGGACGACCACCGGCCGGTCGGCCTCGAAGGCCTCGGTCAGCGCCGCGCGCAGAGCGTGGACGTCGTGGCCGTCGATCACCCCCATGTAGGCGAGGTCGAGCTCCTCGAAGAAGAGGCCCGGGGCCCAGTAGGCCTTGATCGCCGCCTTGATCTCCGGCCCCAGCCGCTCGATCCGCCGCCCGAGCCCGAGCGGCAGCCTGGTGAGGCGGTCCTCGACCCCCTCGCGGGCGTGGTAGAGGCGCGGGTTGAGCCGGATGTGGTTGAAGTAGCGCGAGAGGGCGCCGACGTTGGGCGAGATCGACATCCCGTTGTCGTTGAGGACGATCACGATCGGCGTCTGCAGGCCGCCCGCCGCGTGCAGCGCCTCGTACGCGACGCCGCCGGTGAGGGCGCCGTCGCCGATCACCGCGGCGACCCTGCCGTCCTCGCCGAGCCCCTTGCGCATCGCCTCCTTCAACCCGACCGCGTAGCCGATCGAGGTCGAGGCGTGGCCGGCGCCCATGATGTCGTGCTCGGACTCGGGGATCGAGCAGAACGGCGCGAGCCCCTCGTACTGGCGGATCGTCGGCAGCTGGTCGCGGCGCCCGGTGAGGATCTTGTGCGGGTAGGACTGGTGACCGACGTCCCAGAGCACCTTGTCGCGCGGCGAGTCGAGCAGGCTGTGCAGGGCGACGGCGAGCTCGCAGGTGCCGAGGTTGGCGCCGAAGTGGCCGCCGATCTCGCCGATCGTGTCGATGATGTAGGTCCGCATCTCCTGCGCGACCTGCGTTAGCTGGGCCTCGTCGAGGCCGTGCAGGTCGGCGGGGCCGTCGATCGACGGCAGCAGGGGCTCGGCGGGAGCGCTGTTCTCGGGTGGCTTCTGCTCTTCGCTCATTCGTTCCGGGTGAAGATGTAGTCGGCGATCCGCCTCAGGTCGGTGGTCTCCCCCGCCGCCTCGGCCAGCGCCGCCATCGCCTTGCCGTGCGACTCGGCGGCGAGTTCGCGGGCGCGGTCGAGCCCGAAGAGGCTGACGTAGGTGAGTTTGCCATGTCGCTCGTCGCTTCCATGTGGCTTGCCGAGCTGCTCGTCGCTCTCGGTCACGTCGAGGATGTCGTCGACGATCTGGAAGAGGACCCCCAGCTCGTCGGCGAAGCGGCGATACGGAATTGTCTCAGGTTCGCGGACTCCCTCCAAGCTGAGGACGACGCCGACGCTGGCGGCGATCAGCCGGCCGGTCTTCAGCGCGTGCAGGGCGCGCAGCCCCTCGGCGTCGCTCTCGGCGCCGATCACGTCGACGTACTGGCCGCCGACCATGCCGGCGACGCCGGTCGCCCCCGCCAGCTCGGCCAGCGCCGCCAGCACCCGCGACGGCTCCCCCGGCTGCGCGCAGAAGAGGCGCACGGCCTCGGCGAAGAGGCCGTCACCGGCGAGGATCGCGACGTCCTCGCCGTACTTGACGTGCGCGGTCGGCTGGCCCCGCCGCAGCTCGTCGTCGTCCATCGCCGGCAGGTCGTCGTGGATCAGCGAGTAGGTGTGGATCAGCTCGATCGCGCAGGCGACCGGGAGGAAGCGCTCGGGCTCGGTGCCGAGCGCCCGGGCGGTGGCCAGCGCGAGCACAGGCCGAACCCGCTTGCCGCCGGCGAGCAGCGAGTACCGCATCGCCTCCTCGAGCCCGGCCGTCGCCGGCGCGGCGGCGAAGGTCAGGTCGGCGAGTGCGGCGTCGACGGTCTCGCGCAGGTGGTCCGGGTAGCTCATCGAGTTCGTGGTTCCCTCGTTGCGCGTGGCGCAACTCCCGAACCACGCGATCGGGGGATCACTTCGAGGCGGCCTCGCGGGCCTGCCGGTTGGCCTCCTCGACCGCCTCGGCGGCGAGGTCCGACGCCTCCGCCGCCAGCTCGGCGGCGCGCTGGTCGTCGGCGTCGGCGCCCTCGAGCTCGGCCGAGATCTCGCGCAGCCGGCCGGCGATCTCGCGCAGCCGTTCGCTCATCCCAAGGCCCTCACTGCGCCGGCTCCCGCTCGCGGACGATCGCGCCGAGGACGCCGTTGACGAAGCCGGGCGCGTCGGCGCCGCAGTACTTCTTGGCTAGCTCCACCGCCTCGTCGATCGCCACCTCCGGCGGCGCCAGCTCGTGCTCGATCTCGTACAGCGCGACCCGCATCACGTTGAGGTCCAGCGGCGCCAGCCGGTCGACGGTCCAGCCGTGGGCATGGGCTTCGATCGTCTCGTCGAGCTCTTCGCGCTCGGCGTCGACGCCCTCGGCCAGCTCGCGGGTCAGCGGCCGCGCATCGGCGATCAGCTCGTCCAGCGGACGGCCGGTGACGTCGCGCTGGTAGCTGGCGAACACCGCGTCGCGGCGCTGGTCGGATCTGCGCATCGGCCTATTCTGTCAGCGCAGGATCTCGACCAGCAGCACCCAGGCGTTGGCGACGGCAGCGACGATCGCGAGGACGATTCCGGCGAAGATCCAGTAGAGGCCGCCACCGCCTTCGAGCAGCACGGAGAGGCCGCCGATCGCGAACGGCACGGTGCCGGCGATGCGCGCGGTCCAGCGTCCCCAGACCCAGGCTCGCGACTGGCCCGGGTGGGCGGCCCGGTGGGTCGGCAGCGCGGCTACCGCGCCCGCCGTTATCGCTCCAACCGCGAGCAGCTCCAGGCCCAGCGCCCGGCTGCCCTGGCCGGGGACGAGGCCGACGATCGAGACGATCAAGACGGCGACCAGCAGGAGGACGGTCTCCAGCGCCCGCTCTGGCAGGCCCTTGTACTGGAGGATCCGCTCGAGGTTGATCGAGACGGCGACGAAGACCAGCCCCGCGAGCGCCGCCGAGGCGCCGGCGGTGGCGACGAAGAGGTCGGACCACTCGCTCGGGTCGTACGCCATCTCCGCGGAATCATCGCACCCGCGGTGGGCGCCGGGCCTCCCTCAGGCGCGCGAGACGTACTCGCCGCTGCGGGTGTCGACGCGGATGGATTCGCCCTCCTCGATGAAGAGCGGCACCTGGACGACGACGCCGGACTCGAGCGTCGCCGGCTTGCTGCCGCCGCCGGAGGCGGTGTCGCCTTTGAGGCCCGGATCGGTCTGCGTCACCTTCATCTCGATCGCGCTCGCCACCTGGACGTCGCTCGGCTGCTCGTCGACGAACAGCACCTCGACCTCGGAGTTGGGCAGCACCCACTGCATCGCCTCGCCGAGCGATTCGTTGGGGATCTCGATCTGCTCGTAGTTCTGGCTGTCCATGAAGACCGAGGCGTCGCCGGCGTCGTAGAGGAACTGCATCTTCTTCGATTCGGTGCGGACCGCGCGGAACTTCTCGCCGGCGCGGAAGGTTTTGTCGATCACCGAGCCGTCCTCGATCCGGCGCAGCTTCGTGCGGACGAAGGCGCCGCCCTTGCCCGGCTTGACGTGCTGGAACTCGAGGATCTTCCAGATCTTGCCGTCGATCTCGATATGAGACCCGTTCTTGAATTGGTTGGTGGAGACCGTGGTGGCCATGGCGGGCAGCGTACCGGTCGCGCTCAGCGGTAGGTGAGCAGACGGCCGCCGCCGTCGTCGAGATGGGCGTGCTCATTGAAGGCGATCAGCGAGGTGCCGGAACGGCCGACGACGAGCTTGGTGACGCCGGTGTTGACGAGGACGCGGTTGAGCGGAGCGAGCAGGTCGGGGTGGCCGAGCAGGTCGGCGACGATCGCCGCGATCGTGCCGCCGGAGGTGAAGGCGAGACCGGTCTCGCCGCTGCCGAGCGCAGCGGCCAGCTCGGCGAGCGCGGCGCGGCGGGAGGCGAGGAACTCGGACCAGGTCGGGGAGGTCTCGCCGGCGGCGCCGGCCGCGACCCAGGCCTCGAGGGCGCCGTCGAGGATCTGCTGGAACTGGCGCGAGGTGATCTGCTCGCCGCCGGCGCCGGTGCCGTCGAGCGAGGCGGCGGTCCGGGCATGGACGGCGAGGACGTCCTCGGTCGCGTACTCGTCCCAGCGCTCGTCGATCGCGACCTCCGGGCCGCCCGGCGGCACGCAGGCGGCGGCGGTGTCGCGCTGGCGCCGCGCCGGGCCGGAGACGACCCGGGTCACGCTCAGCTCGCGCCGCGCCAGCGCCGCCGCCAGAACCTCGGCCTGCTCGACGCCGGCCGGCGAGAGCACGTCGTAGTCCTCGCTGCCGAACGAGGCCTGGGCGTGGCGGACGAGGAGGACGGTCGGCACCGCGCCAGCCTACGGGCTGGGATGCCGCTGCTGACCGGTGGCTTGACCGGCAGGGCCGCCTAGCGCGAACACGGCGCATGCGGGACTGGTCGCCGCGCTCGCAGGTCCTGTAGCTGCCGCAGGCGCAGAGCGCCTGAGCCCGCAGAAGCGGCCCGAGTCGACCCTGCTGGCGGGAAGCGGGTCCCACGGCGGGGCCGCGACCGATTTCGGCTTCGATCTTGGCGTTGATCCACCTGATTTCGCCGCCGAGGCGCCGGCAGCCGCCGCCGAGCGCCGGCGCCCGAGCGCGCGACCGCCGAGGGCCGCGACTTCAGCCAACGCGCGCCGGGCTGCCAGCCGGGCAGGTCGTCGGCTGCGCGCGTTGAGGCTGCGGCGCTGCGTGCCGTCGACGAGGCGGTGCCGACGGCACTGGTGACCGCCCGCCGCGGTCGGTGGCCGCGTCGCCTTCTGCGCGATCGTGAACCCGCGGCTGCGAGTTCAGGTTTCGAGCCGCATTCGATCCCGGCCGGGGAGCTGCTCACCGATGCCGTTGCCCGCGCCCGACTTGGCGACGGTCAGTACCGGTGTCGGCGAACACGGCGAGGTTGCTCTGGGGGCCGTATTCGACCGTGTGGAAGCGCGCCGGTCGCGATCAGCAGCGAGTCGACGAATTCGAGGCCGTAGACGTTGTCGCGGGCGCCCGGGTTCCAGTCGAGCAGGGAGCCGTCGGTGGCGTCGAAGGCCGCCAGGTGGCGCCGGGTGACGCCGCCCGCCGACTGGAACCAGCCGCCGGCGTAGACGCTCGAGCCGTCGTAGGCGATGCCGTCGACCTCGCCGTTCACTTCCGGGGCCCACGCCGTCAGGTTGCCTTCGCCGTCGATCTGCGCCAGATGCTGGCGGGTTTCGCCGTCGACCGAGGTGAACTGGCCGCCGATGAACAGGGTCGAGCCGGCCACGGCGATCGACGTCACCCGGGTGTTCGGTTCCGGGATCCCAGGTTTCGTCGGCCACGCCGGTGGCCTTGTCGAGGACGGCGACGTCGTGGTGTTCGCTGCCCCCGATCTGGGTGAAGATGCCGCCGACGTAGAGCTTTTCGCCGTCGACCGCGAGCGCTTCGACGTCGTTGTTCGGCTTCGGCTTCCAGCCGCTGACGATGGTGGCGCCTTCGCCTTCGATTTCGAACGCGGCCAGGCGTTCCCACGTGTTCACGCCTTCGATGTACCCGAAGCCGCCACCGAGATACAGCCTCGAGCCGTCGACCGCGATCGCCTTCGGCGGTCCCGTTCGGATCCGGCGCCCAGGCGGTCAGCGCCCCGTCTTCGGTCCTGATCGAGGCGAACCGGCTGCGGCTTTCGCCGTCGACCTGGGTGAAGACGCCGCCCACGTAGGCGATTTTGCCGTCTTCGGAGAGGGCCATCGAGACCACTTCGCCGTTCGCTTCGGGCGCCCAATCGGTCGCTTCGCCGGTCGTCAGGTCGATCGCGGCGAGGTTCTTGCGGGCGACGCCGTTGGCGCCGTTGAAGAAGCCGCCGACGACGACGTTGCTGCCGGAGACCGCGACCGAGTAGGCGGCGCCGCCGATGATGTCGGGGTTCCACGGCAGCAGGGCACCGCTGCCTTCCGCTTCGAGGGCGACGACGCCGCGCCGTTCCTCCGAGTTGACCTGGCTGAATTCCCCGGCCGCGTAGACGGTCGAGCCGGCGACCGCGAGGCCGAGGACCCTGTAGTTGGAGCTCGGCACCCAGGCTTCGACGACGCTGCCGTCGCTGGCCTTGAGGGCGGCGATGTGACCGTGCGCTTCGCCGTTCATCTCGGTGAATTCGCCGCCGACGTAGACGGTTTCGCCGTCTTCGGAGGGGGCGATCGCCGCCACGTAGTTGGACCCCGCCGGAGCCCAGGAGGCGAGTTCCGGTTCGCCGGGGCCAGCCCGCCGAGAGGTCGAAGGCCGCCAGGTACTTGTGTTCTTCGCTTTCCACCTGGGTGAATTTGCCGCCCGCGTAGAGGGTCGAGCCGGAGACGGCGAGCGGCTGCGGTCGGCGATTCCGCGGCACCGCCGGCAGCTGAAGCTCGGTATCGGCGCCGCCATCGTTGAGGAACCCGGCGAGGATCGCCGCCGGCAAGGCGCTGCCGAGGCGCGGGCCACCAGCGAGGATGCGACCGTCGGGGCGCAGCGCCAGCGCCTTCACCGTTCTGCAGATCGCGGTCGACGACGACGCCGTCGCGCACGAATCCCGCGTCGAGGCGGCCTTCGGGCCGGAAGCGCGCCCACGTGCCGAACCCCGGGTAGGCGTAGCCGCCGGTGAGGATCGCGCCGTCGGGCTGGACGACGATCGGGTTCCCGGCGGCCGAACCGGCTACCGAAGAGCGCCGCCTTCGCCAGCGCGAGCAAGGCGAGGAGGATGCGCCGCTGTGCTCTTGCGTTCATACCTTGTCCTAACAGTCAGCCGCTCACATCGTTCCGCGGCGCCCTGCGCAGGCTGTTCTTCGCCGGTGCTGGTCGTCAGGTCGGCGGCAGCGCCGCTGGCGAGGACGCGGCGAACGAGCCCCGGGAAGAGGATGCGGGCGATGCCGGCGAGCGCGTAGGGGCGCGGCACGTAGCGCTCGGCCTTGCCGCCGGGGCCGACCTCGTAGATCGCCTCGGCGACCCGCTCCGGCTTGGAGACGACCCAGCGGGTGAGGGGCTTCGCCTTCAGCTCGGTCGCCGGGAAGCCCTCGGTCTCGACGAACCCGGGCAGGACCATGCCGACGTGGACGCCGTGCGGGCGCTCCTCGGCGTAGAGGGAGTCGGTCCAGCCGATCAGCGCGAACTTGCTCGCCGAGTAGGCCCCGGACGTGGCGCGGGAGACGCGGCCGGCGGTGCTGGCGACGTTGACGATCGCGCTCGGGGCCGAGGAGCGCAGCAGCGGCAGCAGGGCTTCGGTGAGGCGGAGGACGGCGTCGAAGTTGAGCTCCATGTGGCGGCGGACGTTGGCGTAGCCGCTCTCGGCGAAGGAGCCGCGCCAGGCGGCGCCGGCGTTGTTGACGAGCAGGTCGAGGCGGCCGCCATGCTCGGCGTCGAGGTGGGCGCGGACGCGCGCCGGCGCCTCCGCCTCGGTCAGGTCGACGGCGAGGACGGTGGCGCGGCAGGGGAGCGACTCGGCGAGCGCCCGCAGGCGCTCCTCGCGGCGGGCGACGAGGACGAGCTCCGTGCCCGGCTCGCGCGAGAGCCGGATCGCGGTCGCCTCCCCGATCCCGCTCGAGGCCCCGGTGACCAGTGCGACACCCATGGCCGCAACGCTATTCGACCGCCGCATCTCGCGTTTGCGGCATTTGGGCCCCTATGGGGGACCCAACGCCGCAAACGCGGTCAGCCGCCGCAGTAGTAGAGCGTGCCGGCGCTGGTCTCGAGCTCGCTTTCGGGGACTTCGGTGCAGCTCGCGGTCACCGCCTCGATCGCCGATTCGCTGCCGGTCCGGTTGTCGCCGGGCAGGCCGCCGCCGGGACCGCCGCCGGGGCGGCCCTGGCCGCCGGGACCGCCTTCGACGCCGCCGAAGCCGCCCCCTGGACCGCGCAGCCCTTCCGCGGAGCCGCCCAGTTCGCCGCTGGCGCCGCCGAAGCCACCAGCCCTGGCGCCGGGGCCGACGGTGCCGCCGCCGCTGACGATCCAGGTGATTTCGCCGTTGGCGACTTTTTCTTCCAGCCACTCGGTCGAGACCGAGGTCTCTTTGCCGGAGAAGCCGCCGATCCCGGCCACTTCGGCGCCCGATTCGATGATCGAGGAGGCCGCCTCCGACTGGCTCTGGACGGCGACGGTGCCGCCGCCGTGGCTCTCGGTGTATTCGAGCAGCGAGGTGAGGCTGGCGCCGCCGAAGCCGCCGGGGCCGCCGCCCGTCGCGCCGCCGCCGGGCCGTTCGCCGAAGGCGGTCGTTTCGCGGGTTCCGGCACCGCCTTCCGCACCGCCTTCGAAGCCGGGGACGCCTTCGCCTCCGAGACCGGGAGCCGCTCCTTCGGCCCCGCCCGTCCCGGGCAGGCCTTCGAAGCCTTCCGCTGCGCCCCCGCCGAGCCCGGGAGGACCTTCGAGTCCGCCTTCGCCGCCGCCGAACCCGGGCGGGCCTCCGCGCCCGCCTTCGCCTCCGAGACCGGGCAGGCCTTCCGCGCCTTCCGCGCCACGACCGCCGGGGCCGCCGCCGCCCGGTCCGCCCATCGTCTGGGCCGACTCCGGACCGCCGGCCGGGAAGGTGCCGCTGGTCGCGTGGCCGAGGGTCTCGAAGGACCAGATCGCCGGCGCCAGCAGCAGCACCGCGAGGCCGACGACCAGCGCCGCCCGCCGCGCCGCGCGCGGAACCTCGGGGAAGAGCAGGGCGACGACCGCCGCGCCGGTCACCAGGACGACGACCGGCACCAGCCAGCCGAGGTCGCCGGCGGCGTTGCCGATCACGATCAGCTCGGTGATCGCGCCGGCACCCAGCGCGAGCGCGCCCAAGATGCGCCCGCGCCGGCCCGCCGAGCGCGCCTGGGCGAAGGTCGCCCCGACCAGCGCCGCGGTGAACGGGGCCAGCAGCGAGACGTAGTAGGGATGGAAGATGCCGCTGGCGAAGCTGAAGGCGACCGCGGTGACGGCGAAGGCGCCGCCGACGGCGACGATCCAGCCGGTCCGCTCGTCGTCGCGCCGCAGCCGGCTGAGGACGGCGATCCCGATCCCGCCGACCAGCGCCAGCCCGAGCAGCCACCCGGCCTGGCCGCCGAGCGCTTCGTTGAGCAGCCGCAGCGGGCCGGTCGAGCCGCCGAAGGCCGCGCTGCCGATACCGCCGGGGCCGCCGGTCTGGCCGTCGAGCCGGCCGAAGCCGTTGTATTCGAGGATCAGCGAGAAGACGCTGTTGTCGGTCGTGCCCGCGATCCAGGGCCGGCTCGAGGCCGGCGTCAGTTCGACCATGATCGGCCAGGCGAGGCCGACCGCGACCATCGCCGCGCCCGCCGCCAGCAGCTGGCGCAGCGCGGCAGCACGGCCGCGAGGCGCGACCCAGAGCCAGGCCAGCGCCATCCCCGGCACGATCATCAGCGCCGCGCCCATCTTCGCCTCGAAGCCGAGCCCGACGCAGACGCCGGCGAGGACCAGCCAGCGGGTGCGCCCGTCCTCGAGTGCCCGCACGAACGCCCACAGCGCCGCGACCACGCAGAGGACCAGCAGCGCGTCGGGGTTGTTGTGGCGCGAGACCGCCACCGCGATCGGGGTCAGCGCCAGCACCAGCCCGGCGACGGTCCCTGCGGCGCGGCCCCAGCGGCGCCTGGTCAGGTCGTACACGAGAACGACCGAAGCGACGCCCATCAGCGCCTGCGGGACGAGGATCGCGACCGAGTTGTAGCCGAACGCTTTGACGGAGAGCGCCTGCACCCACAGAGCCAGCGGTGGCTTGTCTACCGTCATCAGCCCCGACGCATCGAAGGAGCCGAAGAGGAAGTTGTGCCAGCTCGAGCTCATCGAGCGGACGGCGGCGCTGTAGTACTCGTTCGCCCAGCCGTTCTGGCCCAAGGCCCAGAGATCGAGCAGGGCGGCGAGCACCATCAGCGCCGCCAGCTCGGGTCGCGGCAGCGGCAGGCTGCCGAGACGCTCGCGGAGCCGGGGGAAGCTCCAGGTGGCCGGACTCTGTGGGTGCGTTGCGCTCTCCATGCAGGAGAGGCTGAATGGCGAGCCTGGGAACGCCCTGAGAGGCGGCTGTGACTAGTAGCCGGCGGGGTGGCGGGCTACGAAGCCCTTGGTCGAGACCATGTCCTTATGCCAGCGCGGGCCGGTGCCGTGGGCGTCGCCGACGGTGTCCCAGCGCAGGCCGTCGATCACGACGAAGGCGTGGCCGGGGTTCGTGTAGACGGTGATCCAGCGGCCCTTGCCGCGCTCGCCCCAGCTCATGAACGAGCTCGAGTCGAGCGGCGTGTCGAGCAGGCCGGCGCCGTGCAGGGCGAAGCTGACGGCCCCCGAGCAGTCGTAGCCGGGCATCCACCAGCGCGCGTGACCGCCGCCCCACAGGTACGGCTTCCTGCGAATCTTGTTGGCGGCCGCGATCGCCGCCTTGATCGCCGGCGGCGCCGACTTCGGCGCGGCGGCGACACCGAGCACCAGACGCGCTTTCTTCACCGGCTTGCAGACGCTGCCGCTGACCCCGCCGCCTTCGGCCTTGCATTCGGTCGATTCCGGGGTCGGCGTCGAGGGCTGCGCCGGTTCGCCGTTGTCGCTGGTCGTCGGCGTCAGCCCGCCGCCGCCCGCCAGCGCAGTCGCCGGGAAGGCGATCGCCGCGAGCACCAAGGCGATGAATGAAATCCGGGCGAAACGCCCAAACAGCGACAGCCGCAAACCAGTCTCCTTTGTCGGCCTGCGGGGTTAGCTGACGGGCTGGCGCTGAAGGAGCCTGCGCTCCCACCCTGTTCGGATGGGTTCGCCCCAAAATCGGTTCCCCCGCTCCGAGGTTTTCGGCCCCCGGATTCGGCTTACCGGTTTCGAATTCGGGCAGTGTAGCTCACACTCAGGTCGATTTCGCCAACCGCTCCTGAACACCTTCCGCAAGCGGCAGCCGCAGGGTGAACTCCGCGCCCCCGTCGGACGGGTTGGCAGCCTCGACGCCGCCCCCGTGCGCCTCGGCGATCGCGGCGACGATCGCCAGCCCGAGGCCGGCGCCGCCGTCGTCACGCCCGCGCGAAGCGCTGCTGCGCCAGAAGCGCTCGAAGACCGACTGCGGGTCCTCGGCGGCGATCCCGGGGCCGTGGTCGCGCACCCGCAGCACCGCCTCCTCCCCCTCGGCCGCCAGCGAGGCCTCGATCGGCGTCCCCTCCGGCGTGTGGACGACCGCGTTGCGCAGCAGGTTGTCGAGCACGCGGCGGATCTGCTCGGGGTTGCCGACCACTTCCACCGGCCGCGTCCCGTCGAGCCCGATCGACCGCCCCGGCGCCGCCGCCCGGGCGTCCTCGCAGGCCTCGGCCAGGACCTCGTCGAGCCGGAAGCGCTCGCGTTCGGGCTCCCGCACTTCGTCGAGCCGGGCCAGGGTGAGCAGGTCGTCGACCAGGCCGCCCATCCGGGCCGACTCGGCCTCGATCCGCCCCATCGAGCGCTCGACCTCCTCGGGCTCGCGGTTGGCGCCGATCCGGTAGAGCTCGGCGTAGCCGCGGATCGCCGCCAGCGGCGTGCGCAGCTCGTGCGAGGCGTCGGCGAGGAAGCGGCGCAGCCGCCTCTCCCCCGCCGCGCGCTCGGCGAAGGCGCCCTCGATCTGGGCCAGCATCGCGTTGAGGGCGAGCCCGAGGCGGCCGACCTCGGTCCGTTCGTTGGCCGGCTCGACCCGGCGCGAGAGGTCGCCGGCGGCGATCTCGCCCGCCGTCTCCCCGATCCGCCGCAGCGGCCGCAGCCCGACCCCGACCAGCAGCCAGGCGAGCACCCCGAGCGCGACCAGGATCGCGGCGCTGACGACCAGCTCGATCAGCGCCAGCCGGTCGAGGGTCGCGTTGGTGTCGGCGAGCGGGATCGCGACCACGGTCGTCGCCCCCAGCACCGGATCGGCGACGGCGAGGACACGGAAGCTTTCCGAGCCGCCACCCTTCTCGCCGGTGGTGAACGGCTCCGCCCCGCCGTGGTCGGCGGGCTCGAGTTCCTGCGGCAGCGCGGGCTTCGGGAGCTCGCTCTGTTCTTCTCCCACGTAGGGAAAGGAGAACGTTCTTTCGGCCAGGACCGTTTCGTCGGGCGCGCGCAGCTGGCCGAAGGTGCCGGCCGGCGGCAGGTTCCCGCCCGCCGGAGGCTTGCCATCGCGCTCCTGCGGGGTTCTCCCGCCTTCGAGTTCGCGATATTGCTGCCCCAGGGCCAAGCCAACGGGTTTCACCGCCGATTCGAGCTGCTGGTCGACGCGGTCGTAGAGGTAGGAGTGCAGGGCCCCGTAAGAGACGAAGTCGAGCGCCGCCAGGCCGACCGCCGCCAGCACGACGACGGCGACGAGCAGCCGGGCCCGCAGCGAGAGTTCAGGCAGGCGGAAGCCGGAGCGCATACCCCACTCCCCGCACGGTCTGGATCAGGCGCGGCCCGTGCGCCTCGAGCTTCTTGCGCAGGTAGCTGACGTAGGTCTCGAGCACGCGCGCGTCGCCGGCGAAGTCGTACTCCCAGACGTGGTCGAGGATCTGGGCGCGGGTGAGGACGCGGCGCGGGTGCGTCATCAGGAAGCGCAGCAGCCGGTATTCGGTGTCGGTCAGGTCGATCGGGGCGCCGTCGCGGAAGACCTCGCGGGTCTCGTCGTCGAGCTCGAGGTCGCCGAAGCGCAGCTTGGCCTCGTCGCCGCCGGCGCGGCCGAAGCGGCGCAGCACGGTCGCGATCCGCGCCAGCAGCTCCTCGACCGAGAACGGCTTGGTCACGTAGTCGTCGCCGCCGAGGGTGAGGCCGCGGATCTTGTCCTCGGTCGTGTCCCTGGCGGTGAGGAAGACGATCGGGGTCTCGTCGGCGCGGTCGCGCAGCCGTTTGGCGACCTCGAACCCGTCGAGGTCGGGGAGCATCACGTCGAGCACGATCAGGTCGGGCCGCGAATCGGAGACGGCGCTGAGCGCCTCGTGGCCGGTGCCGGCGGTGACCACCTCGTACTCGTTGTAGCGGAGGGCGATCGAGATCACGTCGGCGATGTTCGGCTCGTCGTCGACGACGAGGACCCGCCGGCGCTGACCGTTGTCGGTGGTCGTGCTCACACCCACATCATCGGCGCGGTTCCTTGGAGATTCCTGAGAAGGCGCGAAATGGGCGGCGGCGCCCACGCCGTCGGCGCGCGCCCGGCGCCGCAGCGCGCTCTCAGCCAACTCTGAGCCACGGCCCAGGCCGGTCCCACGGCGCCCGGGGATCGTCTCGGCCATGCGACCGACCGTTGAGATCACGATCCCCGTCTACAACGAGGAGCGCGTGCTGGAGGCGAGCGTCCGCCAGCTGCACGGCTTCCTCGCCTCGACCTCCTTCCCCTACTCGTGGCGGATCGTCATCGCCGATAACGCCAGCGACGACGGCACCCCGGCGATCTGCCGCCGGCTGGCGGCGGAAATGCCCGACGTCACCTACGTCCGCCTGCGCGAGAAGGGCCGCGGCCGCGCCCTGCGCCGGGTCTGGTCGAGCAGCGACGCCGACGTCGTCGTCTACATGGACGTCGACCTCTCGACCGGGCTGGAGGCGCTGCTGCCGCTGGTCGCGCCGCTGGTCTCCGGCCACAGCGACCTGGCGATCGGGACGCGGCTGGCGAACGGCTCGCGGGTCGTCCGCGGGCCCAAGCGCGAGTTCATCTCGCGCACCTACAACCGCATCGTCCGCTGGACGCTGCGGACCCGCTTCAGCGACGCCCAGTGCGGCTTCAAGGCGGCGCGCGCCGAGACCGTCAGGGAGCTGCTGCCGCGGATCGAGGACCAGGCCTGGTTCTTCGACACCGAGCTGCTCGCCGTCGCCGAGCGCGCCGGTCTGCGGATCCACGAGGTGCCGGTCGACTGGATCGACGACCCCGACTCGAGCGTCGCGATCGTCCGCACCGCGGTCGACGACCTGCTCGGGATCGCCCGCCTCTCGCGCGAGATCTACGGCGAGCTGGCGCGCTTCGCCGCGGTCGGCGTCGGCAGCACCGTCCTCTACCTGCTGCTCTTCCTCGGCCTGCGCGGGCTGGCGCCGGCGCTGGCGGCGAACGCCGCCGCCCTGGGGCTGAGCGCGATCGCCAACACCGCCGCCAACCGCCGCTTCACCTTCGGCCGTCGCGGCGCCGAGCGGCTGCTGCGCCACCACGCCCAGGGGCTGCTCGTCTTCGGCCTCTGCCTCGGCCTGACCAGCGGCTTCCTGGTGGCGCTGGAAGCGCTCGCCCCCGGCGCCCCGCGGGCGGTCGAGCTCGGCGTCCTGATCGTCGCCAACGCCCTGGCCACGGCGCTGCGCTACCTGCTGCTGCGGATCTGGGTCTTCGGACCCGGCACCGAGCGGGCGCCCCGCGAGGGGCGTGCGGCCCCGCCGTCGGCCGCAGCAGCGACCGCGGCGGAGCCGGCCAGGGCCGATGCGCTCGCCCGCTGAGTTGCAAGGATGGGCGGCGTGTCCGCCGCCGATCCGCAGCAGCCACAGCCGCGCCTGATCACCGGCCGGCGCGAGGTCGAGCGGGTGACCCCGCTCGAGCTCTTCTTCGACCTCGTCTTCGTCCTCGCGATCACCCAGTGCACGGCGCTGATGTCGCACCACCCGACCTGGGCGGGGCTCGGCCAGGGCCTGCTGGTGCTCGGGGTGCTGTGGTGGGGATGGGTCGGGTACGCCTGGCTGACCAGCGTTATCGATCCCGACGAAGTCGCCTCACGGCTGGCGATCTTCGTCGCGATGGCGGCGATGCTGATCGTCGCCCTCTGCGTGCCCGACGCCTTCGACAACCTGGCGCTCACCTTCGCCCTCGCCTTCGGCGTCTTCCGCGCCGCCCACATCGTGCTCTTCATGCTCGCCAGCGCCGACGAGGACGGGCTGCGCCACTCGGTCCTCGGCCTCGCCGGCTCGACCGCGATCGGCGTCGGCCTGCTCGCCGCCGCCTCGCTCTTCGACGGCGCCGCGCAGGCGGCGCTGTGGGCGCTGGCGCTCTTCCTCGACATGGGCGGGCCCTACGTCTTCGGGATCGAGGGCTGGCGCCTGGTGCCGGGCCACTTCGCCGAGCGCCACGGCCTGGTCGTGATCATCGCCCTCGGCGAGTCGATCGTCGCGATCGGGGTCGGCGCCTCCGGGGTGCTCGATCTCGGGATCGGCACCGCCGCGGTGCTCGGCGTCGCCCTCGCCGCCGCGCTCTGGTGGACCTACTTCGACATCGTCTACGCCGTCTCCGCCCGCCGCCTCGCGCGGGCGCCCGCCGGCCGGCCGCGCAACGAACTCGCCCGCGACTCCTACTCCTACATCCACCTGGCGCTGGTCGCCGGCATCGTCCTCTCCGCCTTCGGGATCGAGGAGACGATCGGCCACAGTGGCGCCCACCTGCACACCGTGCCCGCCTTCGCCCTGCTCGGGGGCGTCGCGCTCTACCTGCTCGGCCTGGTCGGCTTCCGCTACCGCCACGTGCGGACCGTCAACCGCCACCGGCTCGGGCTGGCGATCGTCCTTCTGCTGCTGATCCCGGTGGCGACCGCGATCCCGGCGCTGCTCACGCTGGCGGTCGTCGACCTGCTGCTGGTGGCGATGATCTTCGTCGAGCACCGGGGGTACGGCGAGGGGCGGGCGGAGCTGCGGCGCGAAACCGGGGTCGGCCAGGTCGAAACCGCTTAGGGATCCCAACCTGGACGAACGTACGAGGAACGTTCGACTTCGCCATACTGCCCAACCTTGAACGCCACGCCCCCGCTTCTCGATCGGCTGCTGCGCCCCGGCGCCCCCTCGGGCTACGAGGAACCGGCGACCGCCGTCTGGCGCGAGGCGGCCGCCTTCGCCGACGAGCTCGGCAGCGACGCGCTCGGCTCCTCGATCGCGCGGGTCGGCGACAAGGCGCCGCTGCTGGCGGTCGTCGGCCACATCGACGAGATCGGGCTGGTCGTCACCCACATCGACGAGAAGGGCTTTCTCTACTTCGCCCCGATCGGCGGCTGGGACCCCCAGGTCCTGGTCGGCCAGCGGGTCGCCGTGCGCGGCCCCGGCGGGATCGTCCCCGGTGTCGTGGGCCGCAAGCCGATCCACCTGCTCGAGCCCGACCAGCGCAAGAAGGTGGTCGAACTGAAGGCGATGCACATCGACATCGGCGCCGCCGACGGCGACGAGGCGAAGGAGATGGTCCGCGTCGGCGACCCGGTGACGATCGCCGCCGAGCCGCTGCACGTCGCCGGCGAGCGCCTCGTCTCGAAAGCGATGGACAACCGGCTCGGCGCCTACGTCGCGCTGGAGAGCCTGCGCCGCTGCGCCGAGGGCCCCGGCCCCGGCGGCTCCTTCGCCGCGGTCGCCGCGGTGCAGGAGGAGATCGGGCTGTTCGGCGCCCGCACCGCCGCCTTCGAGGTCCGGCCCGACGTCGCGATCGCCGTCGACGTCACCCACGCGACCGACGCCCCCGGGGTCGACGAGAAGGAGGTCGGCTCCAGCCCGCTCGGCTCCGGCCCGGTGATCGGCCGCGGCTCGACCCTCTCGCCGAAGGTCACCGAGCTGCTGATCGAGACCGCCGAGGCCGAGGGCATCGAGTACAACCTCGCCGCCAGCGGCCGCGGCACCAGCACCGACGCCGACGTCCTGCAGATCTCCCGCTCCGGCATCCCCACCGGCCTCGTCTCGATCCCGCTCCGCTACATGCACTCGCCGGTCGAGATGGTCGACCTGCGCGACGTCGACGCGACCGCCGACCTGCTCGCCGCCTTCGGCGCCCGGCTCTCGGCGAACGACGACTTCTCGCGGTAGCGGCGCGAGGTTCTTCCCGGCTCGAGGTTGAGCGCGAAGTTCTTTCCGTTATGCGGGAGAAACCTCCCCCTCAGTCCAGAGGCGGGAAAAAGCTCCCGCTCAGCGGAGACCTGGGGAGAGCTGAGACGCTCGGTCCCTCGGGAGCTACTCGACGACCGCCAGCTCCTTCGGCAGCGTGCTCAGGTTCCGGCACCCCTCCTCGGTGACGACGACGAAGTCCTCGATCCGGACGCCGAGCTCACCCGGCAGGTAGATCCCCGGCTCGACGGTGACGACTTCGCCGGGGGCCAGCAGGTCGTCGGATTTGGGC
The DNA here is from genome assembly GCA_963810455.1 of uncultured Actinomycetes bacterium. Classification (GTDB taxonomy): domain Bacteria; phylum Actinomycetota; class Thermoleophilia; order Solirubrobacterales; family 70-9; genus VAYN01. The sequence continues at coordinate 82,418 of CAWEOH010000063.1, read as the reverse complement.
GAGAGACGGGGGCCCTCGTGGACCTCGAGGCCGACGCCGTGGCCGAGCCCGTGGCCGAAGTGCTTGCCGTGGCCGGCGGCGTCGATGACCTTGCGGGCGACCGCGTCGACGTCCTCGCCCTTGACCCCCGCCCTGACCGCCTCGAGCGCCGCCAGCTGGGCCTCGAGCACGGTCTCGTAGACGGCGCGAGCCGCCTCGCCCGGCTCGCCGGTCGCGTAGGTGCGGGTGCCGTCGGAGCAGTAGCCGTCGAGCTGGGCGCCCATGTCGAAGACGACCAGCTCGCCCTTGCCGATCGTCCGCTCGCCGGGCTCGGCGTGCGGCAGGGCGCCGTTGGGACCGGCGGCGACGATCGCCGGGAACGAGGGATCTCCGCCGAGCTCGCGGATCCGCGCTTCGGCGGCCCGGGCGACGTCGCGCTCGGTGCGGCCGGCGAGCCCGCGCTCGACGGTCCAGGTCCAGACCTCGTCGGCGATCTGCGAGGCGGCCTCGATCGCCGCCAGCTCGCCCTCGTCCTTGACCCGCCGCAGCGCCTCGACCGTGCCGCCGGCCGGCACCGCCTCGACCCCCTCGGTCAGTTTCTCGCGCAGTTTCGAGAGCGTGCGCACCGCCATGTGGTCGTCCTCGAAGCCGAAGCGGCCCTCGAGCCCGGCGGCGATCGCGCCGAGCCAGTCGCCCTCGACCGTCTCCACCTCCCAGCCGTCGACCTCGGCGGCGGCTCGCTCGGTGTAGCGGAAGTCGGTGAGGAACCGACGCACGCCCGCGCCGCAGATGCACGCCCCGTTGGTGCCGGTGAAACCGGTCAGGTAGCGGACGTTGGTCAGGTCGGTGACCAGCATCCGGTCGAGCTCGCGCTCGGCCAGCGCCGCCTCGAGCCGCGCGCCGCGGCCGCGCATCAGCCGCCGACCCCGAGCTCGCCCGCCAGCAGCTCGAGCGCCTCGCGGTAGCCGTCCGCGCCCTTGCCCGAGATCTTCGCCAGGACCAGGCCGTCGAAGACCGAGAGCTTGCGCCAGTCGTCGCGCGACTCGACATCGGAGAGGTGAACCTCGACCGTCGGCAAGCCAGCGACGGCGAGGGCATCGGCGATCGCCCGGCTGTAGTGGGTCCAGGCGCCGGCGTTGACGATCGCCCCGTCGGCCGTGTCGGGCAGCCGGTGCAGGTATTCGACGAACTCGCCCTCGTGGTTGGTCTGGAAGAAGATCGGTTCGAGATCGAGCTCCCGCGCCCAGCCCGCGATCTGCGCCTCCAGCGCGGTCAGCGACTGCCCCCCGTACAGCGAGGCGTCGCGACGCTCGAGGATGTCGAAGTTGACCCCGTGCAGGATCGCGACGCGATTGCGGGTGGCGGTCATGAGAAGAGCTCCTGCACGGCGGCACGCACCCTATCCGGCTCGACCAGCTGGCCGATCCGGGGCTCGCCCGGCTCGCTCAGCAAGACGAAGCCGACCCCGGCGGCGGTCCGCTTCTTGTCACGCTGCAGCGCCTCGACGATCGCCCCCGGCAGAGCCGCGTCGCCGCCCTCGATCCGGGTCGGCAGCCCGTGGCGGGCGAGGATCGCCTCGACCTCGTCGCGCAGCGCCGGCGCCTCGGAGAGTCGCAGCGCGGCCAGCAGCCCGAGCCCGACCGCCTCGCCGTGGCGGTAACGCTCGTACGCGGTCGCCGCCTCGATCCCGTGGCCGACGGTGTGGCCGAGGTTGAGCGTGTGGCGCAGGCCGCCGTCGCGCTCGTCGGCGGCGACGACCTCGCACTTGAAGCCGGCGCAGGCGACGATCACGTCAGCCAGCTCGACCGGGTCGAGCTCTTCGATCAGCCGCACCCGCTCCCACAGCGCGCCGCCGGCCAGCAGCCCGGTCTTCACCACCTCGACGAAGCCGGCCGCCAGCTCGGCCAGCGGCAGCGTCTCCAGGGTGCCGGTGTCGGCGACGACCAGAGACGGCAGGTGGTAGGCGCCGGCGTAGTTCTTGCCCTCCGGCAGGTCGACTCCGGTCTTGCCGCCGTAGGCGGAGTCGACCTGGGAGACGAGCGTGGTCGGCACCTGCACGACCGGCACGCCGCGCTGGTAGACGTGGGCGCAGAAGCCGGCGAGGTCGCCGACGACGCCGCCGCCGAGGGCGACGACGTGGTCGCCGCGAGTAGCGCCGCCGCGGGCCAGCTCGCGCAGCGCCCGCTCGGCCTCGGCCATCGTCTTCGCCGCCTCGCCGGGCGGGATCGCGACCGTCGCCGCGAGCGGCTGCAGCCGCTCGGCGTAGAGCGCACCGACCGACTCGTCGGTGACGCAGAAGCGGCGGCCGCCGATGGTCCCCACCGACCCGTCCCCGCCGAGCGCACCGTATACGGGCGAGTCGGCGGCGAAGACCGGGCCGAGCAGGTCGCGGCCGACGTAGATCGGGTACTCGCCGGAGGCGCTCGCCGCCCAGTGCAGCTTGGTCCCCGCCGGCAGCTCGGCCAGCGCCCGGATCGCCGGCAGGGCCCGCTCGATCATGCTGCGATCCCCCATCGGGACGACGGCATCGGCCAGCTCCTCGTAGAGCGGCAGCCGCTTCGTCATCAGGTCGCGCACGAGCGCCTCGCTCTTGGCCAGGGGCCGCTTGGTGTGGGCGATGCGGCGCCAGCACTCCTCCGGCTCGACCTGCAGCCAGACGGCGATGTGGCGGCCGAGGGCGGCCCGCACCCGGTCGAGCAGGATGCTGCCGCCGCCGAGGGCGATCGCGCCGCCGTCGGCCTCTTCCAACAGCGAACCGACGACTTCCGACTCGCGCTCGCGGAAGCCCGCCTCGCCATGCCGGTCGAAGGCCTCCTCGATCGGCAGCCCGAACGAGGCTTCCATCAGGTCGTCGACCTCGGTGGTCTCCAGGCCGGCGGCGCGCGCCGCCGCCAGCGCCGTGCTCTTGCCCGCGCCCATGAAGCCCATGAACACGATCGCCGGCCGCGGCACCGTCCTCACCCCCGCCAGTCGATGCGCTGCTTGTAGGCAGCGAGGGCGGCGCGGACGTCGTCGATGTGATCGCCGCCGAACTTCTCGCGGTAGGCGCGGGCCAGGGTCAGGCAGACCATCGCCTCGGCGACGACGGCGGCAGCGGGGACGACGGTCGAGTCGGTGCGCTCGCGCAGCGCCTGCGCCGGCTGCTTGGTCTCGGTGTCGACCGAGCGCAGCGGCTTGGTCAGGGTCGAGATCGGCTTGATCGCCGCCCGCACGTGCAGCGGCTGCCCGTTGGTCATCCCGCCCTCGAGGCCGCCGGCGTGGTTGGTTTCGCGGAAGTAGCCCTGCGCCTCGCTCCAGAAGATCTCGTCGTGGGCCTCGGAGCCGGGGCGGCCGGCGACGTCCCAGGCTTCGCCGATCGCCACGCCCTTGACCGACTGGATCGAGGCGACGGCGCCGGCGAGCCGGCCGTCGAGCCGGTCTTCCCAGGAGACGTGCGAGCCGATCCCGGGAACGAGGCCGAAGGCGACGACCTCGAAGCTGCCGCCGAGGCTCTCGTTCGCCTTGCGCAGGCGGTTGATCTCCTCGACCATCGCCTTGCTGGCCTCCGGGTCGAGGACGCGGACCGGGTCCTCGTCGACGGCGGCGAAGTCGGCCGGGGTGAGGTCGGTGCGCTCTGGGGCCCGGACCGAGGCGATCTGCAGCACGTGGCTGTGGACCTCGACCCCGAGCGCGGCGAGGAAGGCGCGGGCGATCGTCCCGGCGGCGACCCGCGCCGCGGTCTCGCGGGCGCTGGCCCGCTCGAGCACGTTGCGGATGTCGGCGTGGCCGTATTTCTGGGCGCCGACGAGGTCGGCATGTCCGGGCCGCGGCAGGTGGACCTCGTCGGGCTCGAAGCCCTCGACCGGCCACGGGTTCATCCGCTCCTCCCAGTTGGCGTAGTCGCGGTTGGCGACGAGGACGGCGATCGGGCTGCCCAGCGTGCGCCCGTGGCGGACCCCGGAGCGGACGTCGACCGTGTCGGTCTCGATCTTCATCCGGCCGCCGCGGCCGTGGCCGAGCTGGCGCCGCGCCATGTCGCGGTCGAGCGCCTCGCGGTCGAGCTCGAGCCCGGCGGGCATCCCCTCGACGATCGCGACGAGGCCGGGGCCATGCGACTCGCCGGCGGTGGTGAAGCGGAACGCGGTCATGAGTCGCCAAGGCTATCGGCGCGCGCCTGGACACTTCGTGCCCCTATAGGGGCCACAAGTGTTCGGTCACGGCTCAGCCGCGGGCAGCAGCGCGCATCGCATCGAGGTCGGGCCGGCGCCCGGCCCAGATCTCGAGCGAGAGCGCGCCCTGCTGGACGAGGAGCTCGAGGCCGTCGACGGTGGCGGCGCCGGCCGCCGCCGCGGCGGCGAGCAGCGCGCTCGGCTCGGCGCCGTAGACCATGTCGAGCACCGTCTGGCCGGCAGAGAAGCCGTCGGCCGCCAGTGGCAGCTCGGCGAACGGGTCCTCGCCGCGCAGGCCGACGGCGGTCGTGTTGACGATCAGGTCGTACTCGGCCTGCGCGGGATCCGCCACCGCCCGCCCGCCGAGCTGCGCGCAGAGCCCCTCCGCCCGCGCCGCGGTCCGGTTCCAAACCTCGACCCGCGCCCCCTCGCCGACCAGCGCCCAGACCGCCGCCCGGGCGGCGCCGCCGGCGCCCAGCACCAGCGCCCGCGCGTCGAGCGGCGTCCGCCCCAGGGCCGCCAGCAGGCCGCCGGCGTCGGTGTTGTCGGCGACGATCGCGAGCGCCTCGGCGTCCGGCCCCGCCTCCCCCGCCGGCCCGAAGCTGAGCGTGTTGGCGGCGCCGATCTCCCGCGCGGCCTCGCTCGCCTCGTCGGCCAGCGCCAGCGCCGCCTCCTTGTGCGGGATCGTCACGTTGGCGCCGGCGAAGCCTTCGCCCGCCATCTCCCGCACCCGCGCCGCGAACCCCTCCGGCGCCACCTCGACCGCCTCGTAGGTCCACTCCGGGGCCAGGCCCAGCGCGGCCAGCGCCGCGCTCTGCATCGCCGGCGAGCGCGAGTGCCCTACCGGGTAGCCGATCACCGCCAGCCGCGGCACCCCGGCCCCTATTCCCCGCAGGTGGTCGGCTCGTTGCCGCCGTTCTTCTTGCGGGCCTGTTCGTAGGCGGCGACGTCTTCTTCGAATTCGGCGTTGGTCTTGGCGAAGGCGAGCACGCCGCAGGTGTTCGGCTTGTTGACGTAGTAGACGTACTTCGTCTGCGCCGGGTGGGCGGCGGCCTGCAGCGCCGCGAGCCCGGGGCTGTTGATCGGCCCCGGCGGCAGGCCCTGGTTGGTGCGGGTGTTGTAGGGCGACTTGACTTCGAGTTCGGACTGGGTCAGCGGCTTCGTGTAGTTGTGGGTCGCGAACCGGATCGTCGCGTCGATCCCCAGCGGGATCCCTTCGCGCAGGCGGTTGTAGATCACCGAGGAGACCAGCTTGCGCTGCCTCGCCACCCCCGCCTCGCGCTCGATCATCGAGGCGATCGTGACCACGTCGTAGACGTTGAGGTTCTTCGACTTGGCGTACTTCATGTCCACCTTCTTGATCTTGCGCTTGAAGTCTTCGAGCTGCAGCTGGACGAGCGCGCCGACCCGCTGCTTCGGCTTCAGCTCGAAGGTGTCGGGGAAGAGGAAGCCCTCGAGGTCCTTTGCCTTCTTGCCCCCGTATTCGGCCGGGTCGAGGTACTTCGACTTGACCGTGTTCTGCGTGTAGCTGCCGGCGACGCCGTCTTCTTCGACCAGCGCCGCCGCCTGCGAGCGGCTGTATCCCTCGGGGATCGTCACCTCGACGGTCCGTTTCCGCGGCGACTGGGCGAGCGCGTCGATCGCCGAGCCGTAGCTCATGTCGTGCTTGAGCGTGAAGTGGCCCGCGTAGAGGTCCGAGCGCTTGCCGGCGAGCGTCACCCGCATCTGGAACAGGGTCGAGGCGTCGACCGCGCCGAACAGGTAGCCGCCTTCGATCACGCCCTTTTCGGCGAGCAGTTCGCCGACTTCGCTGACGCTCGAGCCCTTCGGGATCGTCACCGAGATCTTGCCGCTGCCTTCGCCGTGCAGCGGCTGGAACAGCGCCCAGAGGAACCAGACGACGAGCACGGCGACGACGATCAGCGCAATCAGCACCGGGTGGCGGGCGAAGCCCGCGATGCCGCCGCGGCGGCCGCGGCCTCCCCGCCCCCCGCGCGAGGCGGCGCGAGCCATCTCCGGGTCGCCTTCCTCGTGGAATCCCCAGTCCTCCGACGGCGCCTGGCGCGGCTCGTACTCGTGTTCCCAGGTCTGCTGGCGGGCCGGCTCGGGCGTGACGTCGCCGTCCGCCTGCTCGGCGCCCTCCTGCTCGCCGTCTTCCTGCCCGGCGCCCTCTTGCCGGGCGGCCTCCTGCTCTGCAGCGGCGGCCGCCGCTGCAGCGGTGGCGGCGGCCGGCGGCGGCTCGGCCTTCGGCTCCTCGGCGGCCTCGCGCTCCTCGGCCGCGGCCGCCTCCTCGGCGGCGGCCGCCTCCTCGGCGGCGGGCAGCGGCTCGGCGACTGGCGCCGGCTCCTCGGCGGGCGCCGGCTCCTCGGCGGGCGCCGGCTCCTTCGGCTCGGGGGTCGGGGGCTTCGGCTCGGGCGCCGGCTCCTTCGGCTCGGGCGCCGGGGGCTTCGGCTCGGGGGTCGGGTCCTCGTCCCAGAACTCCTGCTCGGGGGTGCGCGGCGGCCGCGGCGGCTCCGCCGGCTTCGGCGGCTCGGGCGGCGGCGCCTTCGCCGCCTCCTTCCCGGCCCGCTTCGCCTCGCGCTTGCGCCGCTTCTCTTCGCGTTCGCGGCGGCGTTCGGCCCGCTCGATCGCGGCCGGGTCGTCCGGGTCGACGAACGGATCCTCGCGCCAGCCGTCGCTCAAAGCTCCCCCTCTTCGTCCTCGTCGTCGATCGGATCGGGGCTCGACCGCGGCCCGGCCCGCGCCGCCAGGTAGCTCTCGAGCATGTGCGCGGCGGCGATCGAGTCGCGGGCGCCGCTGGCGCCGGCGCGGCGGCTGGCGTCGGCCATGCGGCTGGTGAGGCGCTCGTCGTAGGTCTCCACCGGCACCGAGAGCATCACCTCGAGTTCGGCGCAGAAGCTGCGCGCCAGCGCCGCCTGGCTGCCCTCCTCGCCACTCAGGTGCAGCGGCAGCCCGACGACGACCCGCTCGACTCCGTGCTCGCTCACCAGCTCGGCGACCGCCCGCGGCTCCGGCGGCTCGATCACCGGCAGCGGGGTCGCCAGGGTGCCGCTCGGGTCCGACAGAGCCACGCCCATCCGCACCGTGCCGTGGTCGAGGGCGAGGACGCGCATCGCGGTCAGCCGAGCTCCCGCTCGACGGCGGCGCGGGCCGCCGCCAGCGCCTCGTCGAGCTTCGAAGGGTCGCGGCCGCCCGCCTGTGCCATCTCGTCGCGGCCGCCGCCGCCGCCGCCGATCAGCGGCGCCGCCTCGCGGATCAGGTCGGCGGCGGAGACCCGCGCGCTGACGTCCTTGGTGGCCAGCGCGACCAGGCCCGCTTTCTCGCCGAAGGCGGCGCCGAGCACGACGACCGCCCCGGCCCCGCCGAGCTTCGACTGGATCCGGTTGGCGAGGTCGAGCAGCTGCTTGGGGTCGGCGGCGGCGCTGGAGCGCGCCTGCACCAGCGTCACCTTCTCGCCGCCCGCCGCCAGCTCGACGCCGGCCCCGGCCAGCGCGTCCGCCTCCTCGCCGAGCGCCGCGGCACCCGCCTTCTGCGCCGCCGCGCCAGCCTCTTTCAGCCGCTCGGCCGCCTTCGCCGCCGCGGCGACCGGGTCCTGGGCGTTGCCGAGCAGCTCGCCGGCCTCGCGCAGCTGCGACTCGCGCTCGCGGAAGAAGTCGATGGCCGCGGGACCCGTGATCGCCTCGACCCGGCGCACGTTGGCCGCGCTCGAGCCCTCCGAGGTGACCTTGAAGATGCCGATCTCGGCGGTGTTGGCGACGTGGGTGCCGCCGCAGAGCTCGCGCGAGACGCCGTCGACCTCGACCACCCGCACCCACTCGCCGTATTTCTCGCCGAACAGGGCCATCGCGCCCAGCTTCTCCGCCTCGTCGCGCTCCATCTCCAGCCAGCGCACCGGCCGGCTCGCCTTCACCCACTCGTTGACCCGGTCCTCGACCGCGCGGATGTCGTCGGCCGCGAGCGCCTGGCCGTGGGTGAAGTCGAAGCGCAGCTTGTCGGGGCGGACGGCGGAGCCGGCCTGGCGCACATGGGTGCCGAGTCGCTCGCGCAGCGCCGCGTGCAGGAGGTGCGTCGCGGTGTGGTTGCGCATCGTCGCGTGGCGCGTCGCCGCGTCGACCTCGGCCTCGACCGTGGTCCCGGGCTCGACCGCCCCCTCGACCTCGACCGCCTGGTCCTCGCCGACCCGGTAGACGTCGACCACGCGGACCTCCGACCCGTTCCAGCGCAGCACGCCGGAGTCGGCGACCTGGCCGCCGCCCTCGGCGTAGAAGGGGCTCTCCTCGAGCTTGACCAGGGCGCGGCCGTCGACCGGCTCGACCGCGGCCAGCCCGGTCGAGACCCGCAGCGTCTCGTAGCCGACGAACCGGCTCGGCGGCGCGGCGGCGGCGAAGGCGAGCACGCGGTCGTGGCTGTCCTCGGAGCCGTGGGCGGTGGCGGCGCCCATCCGGGCGCGGGCGCGCTGCTCCTCCATCAGCTCCTCGAAGCCGGAGTCGTCGACCGCCAGGCCCGCGTCGGCGAGCAGCTCCTTGGTCAGGTCGTAGGGGAAGCCGTAGGTGTCGTGCAGCTTGAAGGCATCGGCGGCGTCGATCCAGGAGGTCTCCCCCTCCTTGGCCTGCGCGATCAGCCGCTCGAGCAGCTCGCTGCCGCGCTCCAGCGTGCGGCCGAAGCTCTCCTCCTCGTCGCCGACCCAGCGGGCGATCGTCTCCCGCTCAGCGACCAGCTCGGGGTAGGTCTCCCCCATCAGCTCGATCGTGCGCTCGGCGAAGCGGCCGAGCCAGGGCGCCTCCAGCCCGAGCGTGCGGCCCTGCTGGATCGCCCGCCGCATGATCCGCCGCAGGATGTAGCCGCGGTCCTCGTTGGAGGGGACGACGCCGTCGGCGATCAGGAAGGTGGCGCCGCGCGAGTGGTCGGCGATGATCCGCATCGCCCGGGTGACCGCGCCGCCGTCCGCGTAGCGGCGGCCGGAGAGCTCCTCGGCCAGGTCGACCAGCGGCCGCACGTGGTCGACCTCGAAGACCGAGGGGACGTCCTGCAGGACCGCCGCCATCCGGTCGAGCCCCATGCCGGTGTCGATGTTCTTCGTCGGCAGCTCGGTCAGCGTCCCGTCCTCGGCCAGGTCGTAGCTCATGAAGACGTGGTTCCAGAACTCGAGGAAGCGGTCGGTGTCGTCGCCGGGGCGCTCGCCCTCGGCGCCGAACTCGAGGCCGCGGTCGAGGTAGAGCTCCGAGCAGGGGCCGCACGGCCCGGTCGGGCCGGCCTGCCAGAAGTTGTCCTCGCGGCCGAGGCGGACGATGCGCTCGTCCGGAACGCCTATCCCGCTCCAGATTGCGATCGCCTCCTCGTCAGGGCCGAGGCCGAGCTCCTCGTCGCCGCCGAACACCGTCACCCAGATCTTCTCCGGGTCCATGCCGAAGCCCTCGGTCGAGAGCTCCCAGCCCCAGGGGATCGACTCCGCCTTGAAGTAGTCGCCGAAGCTCCAGTTGCCGAGCATCTCGAAGAAGGTGAGGTGGCGGGCGGTGTTGCCGACCTCCTCGATGTCGGTGGTGCGGAAGCATTTCTGGACGTCGGCGAGGCGCGGCGCCGGCGGCTTTTCCAGCCCGAGGAAGTAGGGCTTGAACGGCTGCATCCCGGCGGTCGTCAGCAGCACCGAGGGGTCGAGGACCGAGGGGACCAGCGAGGCCGAGGGGACGATCCGGTGACCGCGCTCAGCGAAGAACTCGAGGTAGGTGTCGCGGATCTCCTGGGCCTTCATGTGAGGGAGCCTAAATATTTCGCTGACAAAAGGGGAGGCCCTTTATGCGCGCGTTGCGGCGGCGGGCTCAGGCCGCGGCGGCGATCGTGCCGTATCCGACGACCGTCTCGCCGTCGAGGAGGACGGCGGTCTGCCCTGGCGAGGCGCCGGCGAAGGCCTCGCCGAGCTCGATCTCCAGGGCCTCGTGGCGGCCCGCGGCGGGGGCGCCGACGGTGGCCGGCAGGGCGCGCGAGTGGTAGCGGAGGCGGACGCCGTCGACGCGGGCGCCGTCGCGGTGCAGGACCGCGTCGCGGAGCCGCACGCGGCGCGTCTCGAGCTCCTCGCGGGTGCCGATCGTGACCGTGTTGGCGGCGGCGTCGGTGGCGATCACGTAGGCCGGCTCGTTGATCGAGACGCCGGTTCCGCGGCGCTGGCCGACGGTGAAGTTGTGGTGGCCGCGGTGGCGGCCGAGCCGGCGGCCGGCACGGTCGACGACGTCCCCCTCGCGGTCGACCAGGCCGCCGTGACGGCGCAGGAAGCCGCGCTTGCCCTGGCCGGCGAGGAAGCAGAGGTCCTGGCTCTCTGCCTTGCGCGCGACCGGCAGCCCGTGCCGCTCGGCGATCTCGCGCACCTCCCCCTTGGTCAGCTCGGTGAGCGGGAAACCGAGCCGCGCCAGCAACTCCGGCGGCAGCGCCGCCAGCATGTAGCTCTGGTCCTTGGCCGCGTCGGCGCCGGAGGCGAGCAGCAGCCCGTCGCCGTCCTCGACGATCCGCGCGTAGTGCCCGGTCAGCAGCCGTCCGGCGCCGAGCCGCTCGGCGAGATCGACCATCGCCGCCAGCCGCACCTCTCCGTTGCACAGCACGCAGGGGTTCGGCGTCCGGCCCTCGGCGTAGCCGCCGATGAACCGGTCGACCACCCGGCGGCGGAACTCCTCCTCGAGGTCGAGCGTGAAGTGCGGCAGCCCCAGCGAGTGCGCCAGCCCCCGCGCCCCGAGCACCGCCTCCGGCGAGCAGCAGGCCTTCGACCCGTCGGTCTCGGGATCGGCCCAGAGCTTGACCGTGACCGCGACCACCTCGTTGCCCCGCTCGCGCTCGAGCAGCGCGGCGACGGCGCTGTCGACGCCGCCGGAGACGGCGACGGCGACGCGACCGTTGCCGGTGGCGAGTGGGAGCTGGGACGAGGCGGCGGCGCTGAGGGCGCGGTGCAGGGCGTCGGTGGCGAGCTGGGCGGCGTGGCGCTTGGCGGGTTCGAGGCCGCCGAGCAGGTCCGCAGCGTCGTCGATCGACAGTCGCGCGGCGTCGAGGACCGGAGCGCCCTCGATCGTCTCGGCCACGGCGGCCGTCGCGGCGGCGGTTGCGCCGCAGCCCTCGGTGTCGAAGCTGACCGACTCGATCGCGCCATTGGCCAGCGTGAACGAGAGCCGCGACAGATCGCCGCAGGCCGCGCCGCCGGCGGCGCCGGTGAAGGCCCCGTCCACAGCAGGCCCGCGCCGCGTGGCGTCGCCCAGGTAGTGCTCGAACAGCTCTCGGTCCATCGCCCCAAAGGGTAGACGCGGCGGCTGCGCCGGCAGACGGAAAGTCCTCACCGAGCCAGCACCCGGCGCAGGTCCGCCGCGATCGCGAACGGTTCGTCGCGCATCTGGTCCCAGGTGACGCGAGCGGTGCGGTAGCCCTCGGCGAGCAGGACGCGGTCGCGCTCGCGGTCGGAGTGGAAGGCGCGGTGGGTGCGGTGGACGGCGCCGCCGTCGAGCTCGACCGCGAGCCGCTCGCGGGCCCAGAGGGCGTCGATCTCGAAGCAGCGGCCACGGAGGGCGAGGGGCGCGTTGATCCTCGGGCGCGGCAGCCCGTGGTCGTCGACCAGGCGGACGAAGCGCTCCTCGAGTTCGTTGCGGGTGCGCCCTTCCGGCTTGGTCGAATACATGATGCTGCGCAGGGTGGCGATGCCGCGACGGCCCGAGTGCCGGGCCACCACCTTCTCGACCGGGAGCTCGTCCCAGAGCTGCCGGACTTCCATCTCGTTCCAGGCGCGCTCCAGCTCCCGCCGGTCGAGCAGGCCGGCGATGTCGACCAGGGTCCGCGGCACCGAGGTCACCGGTATCCCCCGCACCTCCCCCACTTCGTCGGGGCCGATGGCGCCCGCGTGCGCCCGGATCCCCTCGAGCGGCTTGAAGCGACGCGGCCGTCTCACTTCCACGCCGATCGGGCGGCGCGGCATCAGGCCCCAGGCTTGCGCCGCCGACCGGTGGCTCAGCACAGCACCGGGCCCGCAGGCCAGCACGGCCGTCATCAACCGTCCCTCCCAGCCGACCGCGCGGTGCCCGACCGCGTAGACCCCACGTCGCAGGCGCCGCAGGTAGCCGCGCCGCGCGCGCGTCTCGATCCAGCGCGTGCTCACGCCGGCCGTTCGCAGCTGCCAGACCGCAACCACGCCATGCTGCCGGCCCGCCAGGTCTCCGACGAACCCGTCCAGCGTGTCCGCATCGCGAACGGCACCTTTCCCTCGAATATGACCGGAAAGGTGCGTCTCGATCTGCAGCTCGGGCGCTCGCATCGCCATGCGACCGATGGTGACCGAGGGCGGCGCACCCGTGGCGCGCAGCGTGTGCCAACTCTGTGGCCGCACCGTAAAAAAAGGCCCCAGCCCGCCGTTGCCGCCTCTGGCTTTGATCCCTTCATAAGAAGGTGGGTGCCTGCTCCCGACCCCAAGGGGGACGGGAGACTGTGGGCTCCCGCGCCGTTTGTGTTGGGTCAAACGGTGAGACGGCTGTCGCACGGGCTCGAGCCTGATCCCAACCGTAGCACCGGAACCTCAGCGCCAGGCGACAGCGCCGGTCAGGTCGCTGACCGGTGGGCCGCTGACCGGTGGGCCCGGCGCGGCCGGCGCGGCGACCGTCAGTCGTCGAGGTTCGAGAGGTGCCACTCGGCTTCGCTCCAGCGCTCGCCGGGGACGCGCAGGGCGATGTCGCCGTGGCCGAAGCGGTCGAGCGGCCAGTCGGCGGTGAGGACGGCCTCGAAGCCGGCCTCGATCAGCGACTGGTGCCAGGCTCGCGCCGTGCGCACGTCGGCGAAGTCGCGCACGACCTCCCACGCGTCGAAGCGCGGGTCGCCGACATATACGGGGGTCTGCCCTGGTCCGGGGGTCGGGCGCCACTTGCGTGGAATCCAGTCCCGGAGCGCCATCTCAGTGACCGGCGAGCCTGTGCTTGTGGATCGCTAGGCCGAGGTCGCGCAGCTGGATGTCTTCGACCGGCGCCGGCGCCCCGGTCAGCAGGTCGAAGCCCGACGCGGTCTTGGGGAAGGCGATCACGTCGCGAATCGAGTCCGCGCCGCAGAGCCGCTGGACGATGCGGTCCACGCCGTAGGCGATGCCGCCGTGCGGCGGCGCCCCGTAGCCCAGCGCGTCGAGCAGGAACCCGAAGCGCGCCCGCGCCGTCTCGGCGTCGATTCCCAGCGCGGCGAAGACCGCCTCCTGGACCTCGGCCCGGTTGATGCGGATCGAGCCGCCGCCGAGCTCCTGCCCGTTCCAGACCACGTCGTAGGCCTGCGCCCGCGCCGTGCCCGGGCTCTCGGGGTCGAACTCGCCGGCCGGCGCCGTGAACGGGTGGTGCATCGCGTCCCAGCGGCGCTCGTCCTCGTTCCACTCCATCATCGGCCAGTCGACGATCCAGACCAGCCGGTCCTCGCTCTCGTCGATCAGGCCGAACTTCTCGCCGAGGTCGAGCCGCAGCTGGCCGAGCACCGCGTTGGCCACCGGGCGCTGGTCGGCGACCAGCAGCAGCAGGTCGCCCTCCTCGGCCTGAAGCCGCCGGTTCAGCCCCGCCAGCTCGGCCTCGCTGAGGAACTTGGCGGTCGGCGAGCGCCAGCCGTCGCCCTCGCGGAACGCCCAGACCAGCCCTTTCGCCCCCAGCTCCTGGGCGCGCGAGATCAGCCCGTCGAGCTCCGAGCGCGGCAGCTCGCGGCGGCCGGCGTTGATGCCGCGGATCGCCCCGCCCGCCTCGAGCACCGAGCGGAAGACCTTGAACTCGGTCTGCGCCAGCTCCTCGCCGAGCTCGACCAGCTCCAGCCCGAAGCGCAGGTCCGGCCGGTCGGTGCCGAAGCGGCCCATCGCCTCGTCGAAGCACATCCGCTGCATCGGCGTCTCGATCGCCGGGCCGCCGACGCGCTCGAAGACGTGGGCCAGCAGCCGTTCGTTGAGCTCGATCACGTCGTCGCCGGAGACGAACGACATCTCGACGTCGAGCTGGGTGAACTCCGCCTGGCGGTCGGCGCGGGTCGCCTCGTCGCGGAAGCAGCGCGCCACCTGGTAGTAGCGCTCGAAGCCGGCGATCATCAGCAGCTGCTTGAACAGCTGCGGCGACTGCGGCAGCGCGTAGAAGGAGCCCTGCTGCTGGCTGGAGGGAACCAGGAAGTCGCGCGCGCCCTCCGGCGTCGAGCGGGTCAGCACCGGGGTCTCGACGTCGATGAAACCCTCGCCGTCGAGGAACTCGCGCATCGCGGCGACGACCCGGTGGCGCAGCATCAGCGCCTCGCGCATCGCCTCGCGGCGCAGGTCGAGGTAGCGGTGGCGCAGCCGCGTGTCCTCCCCCGCCTCGCCCGAGTAGCCCTCGATCTGGAACGGCGGCGTCTCCGCGTCGGCGAGCAGCTCGGCCGCGGCGACCGCGATCTCGACCTCGCCGGTCGGCAGCTCCGGGTTGACCGTCTCCGGCTCGCGCCGCACCACCTCGCCAGCGGCGCTGAGCACGTCCTCGGCACGCAGCCCGTGGGCGAGCTCGAAGGCATCCCCGGAGCTGTCGGGGTGGAAGACCAGCTGGACGATGCCGGTGCGGTCGCGCAGGTCGATGAAGATCAGGCCGCCGTGGTCGCGACGGCGGTGGACCCAGCCGGCGACGCGCGCGGTGGCGCCGACCTTGCCCGGCAGCACCTCGCCGCACCAGGTGTCGCGGTAGTCGTTGCCGCGCAGCGGCGGCGCCGCGCTGCCGCCAGTGGTCTGCTCGGCCGTCTCGCTCATGCTTCTCCTCCGGTCATCTGCTCGACAAGATTGCCGGTATCGACGGCGCGCTGCTCGCCCGACTCCATGTCGCGCAGCTGGGCGCTGCCGTCGGCCTCGAGGATCAGCACCTGCCGGGCGCCGACCCGATCGGCCTGTTTGAGCTGGCCCTTGAGCCCGCGCCCGCCGAGGTCGACCTCGGCGGCGAGCCCGGCGTGGCGCAGCTCGGCGGCGATCACCATCGCCCGCCGGCGCTGGCCGGGGTCGGCGACGGCGACGAACGCCTCGCGCCCCGCGGCCGGCTGCTCCTCGTCGAGCGCCAGCAGGATCCGCTCGATCCCGCAGGCCCAGCCGACCGCCGGCGTCGCCGGCCCGCCGAGCTGCTCGATCAGGCCGTCGTAGCGGCCACCGCCGCCGACCTCCGACTGGGCGCCGAGCGCGTCGCAGACGAAGGAGAAGATCGTCCGCGTGTAGTAGTCGAGGCCGCGGACCAGGGTCGGGTCGATGACGTAGGCGATGCCGGCGGCATCGAGCTGCGCCTTGACCTCCTCGAAGTGCTCGGCGTCCTCGTCCTCGAGCCGCTCGACGATCGTCGGCGCGCTCGCCATCACGGCCCGCGTCCCCTCGTGGTCGGAGTCGAAGGCGCGCAGCGGGTTGACGTCGATCCGCTCGCGGACGTCGCCGCTGAGCTCGCCCTCGTGCGCGTGCAGGTGGGCCTTCAGCTCCTCCAGGTAGGAACGGCGCGCCTCCAGCGAGCCGAGGCTGCCGAGGCGCAGCTCCACCCCGGGCACGCCGAGCTCGCCCAGCAGGTCGGAGAGCAGCATGATCGCCTCGGCGTCGGCGAGCGGCGAGTCGGTGCCGATGCACTCGAGGCCGATCTGGTGGAACTGGCGGTAGCGCCCCGCCTGCGGGCGCTCGTGGCGGAAGAAGGGGCCGACGTAGGAGAGCTTCACCGGCTGCGCCAGCTTGTGCATGCCGTGCTCGAGGTAGGCGCGGCAGATCGGCGCGGTGCCCTCGGGCCGCAGCGTCAGGCTGCGCTCGCCCTTGTCCTCGAAGGTGAACATCTCCTTGCGGACGATGTCGGTCGAGCGCCCGACCCCGCGGACGAAGAGGTCGGTGTCCTCGAAGGTCGGCGTCTGGATCGGCTCGTAGCCGGCGCGGGCGAGGATCCCGCCGGCAGCGGCTTCGACACGGGCGCGGGCGCGCGCCTGCGCCGGAAGCACGTCGAAGGTGCCGCGGGGAGCCTGGAACTTGCTGGCCATCGTCAGCGCGACCTTAGAGGAGCGGCGCCGGGCCTATCGCGCCAGCTCAGCCAGGAACGGGTTGGTCGCGCGCTCGCCGCCGAGGGTCGTCAGGCCCATGTGGCCGGGATGGACGACGGTTTCGGCCGGAAAGGAGTCGAGCAGACCGCCGATCGAGGCGAGCAGGGTCGGCCAGTCGCCGCCCGGCAGGTCGACCCGGCCGACCGAGCCCTGGAAGAGCACGTCGCCGGAGAAGAGCGCGTCCTCGTCGCGGATCGCGTAGGTGACGTGGCCGGGGCTGTGGCCGGGGGTGAAGATCACCTCGAGCTCGAGCCCGGCCAGCGCCAGCGTCTCGCCGCCCTTCACGGTCTCGTCGGCCTCGTAGCTCTCGAACGGCCCGAACCCCGGGTAGGGGACGAAGCTCATGATGTCGGCGAGGACGCCGACCTCGATCTCCGGGCAGTAGACCGGCGCGCCGGTCGCGGCCGCCACCGGGGCGACGGCGCCGATGTGGTCGAAGTGGCAGTGGGTGATCAGGATCGCCTCGACCTTGGCGCCGGTCGCCTCGATCGCGGCGAGGATCCGCTCGGCCTCGTCGCCGGGGTCGACGACGAGCAGCCGGTCGGAGGACTCGCGGCGGACCAGGAAGCAGTTCTCCTGCACCGGTCCGACCGTGAGCATCTCGACGTCGAGGCTCACTTGCCCGCTTCCCGGGCGCGGATCCGGGCCCGCTCGCGCCGGCGCCACATATGCATGTCGATGAAGTACCCGGCGGGGATGTAGAAGGCGAGCATGAAGGCGCCGAAGGCCAGCGAGACGCCGACCGGACGTTTGAACAGGGCCAGCAGCAGGACGATGAAGATCGCGGCGGCGATCACGCCGCGGACGATCGAGCCGCGCCAGGTCGGCGGCAGGTCCTGTTTCGTTCCGCTGCCGCGTTTCTGGGAGGCGCGGGATTTCGCCTCGGCGCGGCTGCGGGGACGGCCGCCGCGGGGCTTGGAGTCGATCCGCCCGCCCTGGGTTCCACGGTGCTTGCGCTGTCGCTTCTTCCTCGTCTGAGCCATGGCCTGAATCTAGATGATCCCGCCGCCCGCGGCGAGGCGCCGCTCGATCACGTGGCGCTCGCGGTCGAAGCCGCGCATCGGCACCTCCTCCGGGTATCCGGCGAGCGCCGCTTCCGGTACCAGGCCGACCAGCTCCGCGGCCAGCGGCCGGGCACCGAGCGGCGCGGCCAGCTCGCCGATCCGGGCGACGACCTCGCCCAGCGGCACCGCCAGCGGGTCGTGGACGTTGGTCGAGACCTGGGCGCGGCCGCTGGAGAGCAGCAGGCCGATCGCCCGCACCCCCGGCAGGCCGCCGCCGGCCTCGCGCAGCCCGGCGGCGACCGCGCGGGCGAGCTCGACGTCGCCGCTGTCGAGCTCGACGTTGAAGGCGGCGAGCGGCGGCCGGGCGGTGACCAGGGTCGCGCCGCCGCGCGGGTGCGGCAGCTCCGGCCCGAAGTCCGGCCGCAGCTCGCCCCCCTCCATCCGCAGCCAGAGCTCGGACAGGCCGCCGCTGCGGAAGTAGGCGCGCTCGGCGCGCCCGGGCGAGCGGGCGAGCTCGCCGTAGAGGAAGACCGGGACGCCGAGGCCGCCGATCTGGGCCGCCGCCGCAACCGCCTCGGCCCGCGCCCGCTCGCGGTCGCCCGGGTCGATCCAGACGACCGGGCAGACGTCGAGCGAGCCGATCGCCGGGTGGGCGCCGGCGTAGCTCGACATGTCGATCCGCTCGACCGCCTCGGCGGCCCCGGCCAGCAGCGGCTCGAGCAGGCCGCCGCCCTCGGCTTCGGCGAGGGTGAAGACGGTGCGGTCGTGGTCGGCGTCGGTGTGGCGGTCGAGGATCGCCGCGCCGCGGCCGAAGGCCGCCTGCAGCTCGCCGAGCAGCCGCTGGTCACTTCCCTGACTGACGTTGGGGACGGCGAGGAGTGGCGGCATCCCCGGCAGGGTAGCCTCGGAACGGATGGCGACCGAGGCGACCAGCGCGATCGACGACCAGTCCGCCGGGACGATCGAGCTCGGCGACCTGACCGTGCGCCGGCTCGGCTTCGGCGCGATGCGGGTCACCGGCGAGGGCGTCTGGGGCCCGCCGCCCGACCACGAGGCGGCGCTGGCGGTGCTGCGGCGCGCGGTCGAGCTCGGCGTCAACCTGATCGACACCGCCGACTCCTACGGCCCCGAGGTCAGCGAGGAATTGCTCGCCGAGGCGCTCCACCCCTACCCCGACGGCCTGGTGATCGCGACCAAGGGCGGTCTGGTCCGCACCGGCCCCGGCGAGTGGCCGCGCGAAGGCCGCCCCGAGCACCTGCGCGAGGCCTGCGAGGGCTCGCTGCGCCGGCTGCGGGTCGACCGCATCGACCTCTACCAGCTGCACGCGCCCGATCCCGAGGTGCCCTACGAGGACTCGGTCGGCACGCTGAAGGAGCTGCAGGACGAGGGCAAGATCCGTCACGTCGGCGTCTCCAACGTCAGCGTCGCCCAGCTCGAGCAGGCGCGCGGCATCGTCGACGTCGTCTCGGTGCAGAACCGCTTCAACCTCGGCGACCGCCACGCCGCCGACGTGCTCGCCGCCTGCCAGGAGGCCGAAATCGCCTTCATCCCCTGGTTCCCGCTCAACGCCGGCGCCCTGGCCGAGCCTGGCGGCCCCGCCGCCGAGATCGCCGCGGCCCACGACGCCAGCCCCGCCCAGGTAGCGCTGGCCTGGCTGCTGGCCACCCCGGCAACCCTCCCGATCCCCGGCACCAGCTCGATCGAGCACCTGGAAGAGAACCTGGCAGCCACGTCCCTCACCCTCTCCGACGCAGAGGTCGCCGAGCTGAACCAGGCCGAGGCCTGAGCACGGGGCCGGGGAGGCCCTCGACACAGCCTCCCCGCTGTTGCTGTGGCGAGGGCCTCCCCGGCCCCGCCCCCAGCCCTCAGATCAAGAGCTCGCCGCCCGAGACGATCGCCTCGCCGTCGATCTCGACGGTCGGCTCGAGAATCACGCAGTCGAGGTGAACCGGCACCTGGACGGTGCCGCCGATCGCCGCCGAGGCACCGAAGGCGACGTGGCAGGTGCCGAGGATCTTCTCGTCCTCGAGGATGTTGCCGGTCAGGATCGCCTCTTCGTTGGTCCCGATCCCGAGCTCGGCGAGGTTGGTGCCGTCGCTGCCGTGAACGGTGAGCAGCTCCATCAGCGCAGCGCCCTCGGAGCCGGTGGCGTCGGTCAGGTGGCCCTCGCGCACGGTCAGCGAGGTCGGCGTCTCGAGCAGGCCGACCCCGGCGATCGAGCCGTCGACGACCAGCGTGCCCTCCGCCGTCCCCTCGAGCGGGGCGATGAAGCCCTCGCCGCAGGGCAGGTTGCCGAAGGCGCCGCGGCTGCTCAGTTCGCCGGCGTCGACGATCCCCAGCCGGTCCTCGATCCCGAACCGCAGGTCGCTGCCGTGGCGGCTGGTGATCCGCACCTCCGAGCCGCTGTTGAGCGCCGTCACCACCGCCCAGCCGCGGCGGCGCAGCTCCTCGAGGTCGGCGTTCATCAGCCGCGTCAGCATCTCCTCGGTGACCCCGGGCAGGGTTCCGATCCGCACCCCGGTCTCGCTCGCGGCCTTGCGGGCGGCGGTGTGCGAGAGCGACTGGATCGTCGGCGCCAGCACCACGTCGGCGGCGGCCATCGCCGCCGCGACCGCCCGTGGCGGCTCCGCCGCGTGCGAGTCGCGCTCGGAGATCACCGCCAGCGTCGCGTCGGCGCCGTCGCCCTGCGCCTCGATCCGCATCAGCGCCCCGAGCTCTTCCGTCACCGGATTGCAGACCACCAGCACGTCCTCGCCCGGCGAGACGCCCATGCACTGGCGGACGACGGTCCGCACCGCTTTGTCCAGGTCCGCAGGCACGCCCTGAAACCTACCCATCGTCGTGGCGGTGGCGAATGCTCCAGACCTCGAACCAGACCAGCCCGACCAGCAACGAGCCGAAGGCGATGAACGGCGGCAGCCACCCGTGCGGCCGCACCAGCCCCAAAGTCGCCACGCAGAAGGCATCGACGACGAGCAGCGCCCCGACCAGCACCGGCCGCATTGCCGCCCATCCCGAACCTCGATCCACCGCTACGATGCCCCTTCCCGCCGGAGTAGCTCAGCTGGTTAGAGCAGCGGAATCATAATCCGCGTGTCGGGGGTTCGAGTCCCTCCTCCGGCATCGCTTGTCGAGCCAAATCGTACGGCTCGTTTCGCCCAGGCCGGCCAGGGTGTCAGCAAACTTGGCGGAATCGGCTTCCGCCCTCGGGCAATGCCTCTCACGACCTGGCAGCGGCGCTGTCGGGCAACCCCCGGGATCTCATCCGAGACTTCAGCCCCGAGCCTCGTGCGTCGTCCCATGGGTGCAGGACAGCTTGACTTCGGACTAAGCACGTCCCGGCGTGGATGCCGCACCGTGGCCGACCATGTGTAGCTCCTACGCACGTTGGTCATCCGGGGGAGAGGTTTGGTCCGTGTGCCCCGACTCGGAGGAAGCCCGTCCGAGCTGGCCGCACCGCCACCCGGCCGCCGGCTGACCCGCCTCGGCGACCGACGGCCGGCCGTCGGCGTCAGTCGCCCTCTTGTCGCTGCCCGGTCTGGGCACCGGGTCGCTCGACCCCGGGCAGGGCGTCCAAGAACGGCGCCAGGTAGTGGCCGACGATCTTCCCCTCTCGCTCCCAGAGCGGCCTCTCGCTGAAGACCGAGGTTTCACCGTGGCCGCCCGAGAGCATGCCGTACAGGTATTGGGGCTGTGCTCCGGTCCAGAGGACGGCGCGGAGGATCGGGTCGAAGGGCCGCGCGGCGGGCCGCAAGCCCAGGTCGGCGGCGATCGCCTCGGCCACCGCGTCCGCCTGCTGGGTGGCGATGCCACCAAACTTGATCGGGAACGAGGTGACGTCGCCGGCTGCGAAGACCCCCTCCAGCTCGATCACCCGGCTGTGCTCGTCGACGGCGACGAAACCGGACTCATCGCAGGGAACGCCGCTGATTCGGCGGCCCTCGAGCTGGGGTCCGCTGATCACGGCGTCGGCCTCGATCGGCTCGCCGGAGGTGACATGGAGCAGGCCGTCGTCGAACTCGACCGGATGGGCGCCGCCGAGGAGCTCGATGCCGCGCTCGCTGAGGAGCTCGCGAACGTGCTCGCCGACCTGCGTGCCGAAAATCCCCAGCGGCAGCTCCTCGGGGCTGACGACGGAGAGCTTCGCGTTCTCGACCCCGGCCTCGGCGAGGCCGGCCGAGGCCATCAGGGCCAGCTCGTAGATCGGCAGCGACCGAGTGGCTCCGCCCGGCACCGCGAAGGCGACCCGCCGCAGCTCCCCCTCTCTGAGCCGCTCGATTACCCCGCCGACGGGGCCTTCATAGGCCTCGCCCCAGAACGTCTCGGTGCCGGGAATCACCGAGCGCGGTTCGGCGCCGGGGCAGAGCAGCAGGTAGTCGTAGGGGACCCCCTCCCCTTCGTGGGTGACGATCCGGCGCTGCTCGGGCTCTACCGCGACCACGCTGTCGCGGTAGAAGGCCGCCCCGGCACGACGGGCGAGATCGTCGAGGTCGTAGTCGATGACCTTCCCGGTGCCGAACGGCCTGCCGACCAGCAGCGGTCGATAGGAGAAGACGCGTTCGGGCGTGTGCAGCTCGACCTCGACGCGCTCGCCGGCGAGCGCGCGCAGGGCGAGCATCGCCTCGAGGGCGGCGACGCCACCGCCGACGATCACCAGCCGCGGGGTCGATGCATCTCCGCGGCGGTGCGTTGGCCCGTTCATCAGGTTCATCTTAGGTTCGAGGGCGCGGCCCCGCAGGTACAAGCCTGAAAGGCTGTCCAGAACCTCGGTCAGTGAGGTCTGCCGGTGGCTTCAGAGTGATGATTCCCAGCCGACCAGGCTGATTACTTCTGCCTGGACACGCTCGTCGAGCGCCGCCGGCCCGACTGGGTCGCCGACCCGTTGCGCGGTGAAGGCAGGTAACTCGGGACCTGTGCCCCAGGCGAAAGTGTTGCGCTCGGCCGTCAGTGAGCCGGACCGGGTTCCACGGAGACCGCTTTGTTTGGTTTCCAATTGAAGAAGGATTGATCAGTTGAGCCCCGTCGAACGTATGGGGCCTCCAACTGAGCGGGAGAGAGACCGCCCAGGGATTCGTGCTCGCGTGCTGCGATTCAAGCGACAGGCTCCGTTCGGCCGCGATCGTGATGCGCTCAGTTCTCCGAGGCCAAAGCGGGCGCCGGCAGGACCTCCAGGCGACCGAGCTCGGAGAAGAGCTCGGCTATCGCCTCGCCGAGGAGGGCGAAGTGGCCTTGGTCAGCCGTGCAGACCGCCTGTCCGTTGAGCCAGGCGGATCCCAGCACGGCGGCGTGCCGGCGCTCGATCACCTCGCGCAGCGCCCGCTCCCGCCGGGCGCTCTCAGCGTCCCGCGCGGCAAGCCATATAAGCGCCTCGTTGCCGCTGACGCCGAGCTCCTCCGAGACCCGCGCGACCTCGGCGTCCAGGGCCTTCGGGACGCGAAGCGTCGTGCGCCGGTCGGCCGAGCGTTTGCCCACGCGCGTCGCGCGTTTCTCGCTCTTGCCCGACACGGGAGATTTCGCCGCTTCCGGGTGCTTGTTCGCATTCCGGATAGCCATCGAAATCGGCCTGGCGCATCAATCTGATGCGCAACGATAGGAGACCTCTGCTGGCCGCCCAGAGGCCTGCGCCCTACAGGTGCCCCACGAACTGCCTGCGCGCCTCGGCCTCGGTGCGGCAGTCTCCCCCCATCCACTCGCAGGAGCAGACCGGCCAGTAGAGCTTGCCGCGCCCGCCGTGGGAGGACTCGACGGTGAGCCGGTGGACCGGCAGCGCCTCGATCGCGCCGAGCAGCTGCGCGGCGGCCACTGGACCGCCGCGCTCCGAAAGGGGCCGGCGCGGCCGCCTCCGGCAGCAGCCGTCGGTTGGCCTCTGCGAGTACAAGGCTCGCCCCCCCATCGCTTCTAACTGAGCATTCTGTCCGTCTTCGGCCGTAGCTTCGTCGCCAGGATGGCGACGACCGGCAAGAGGTGGAGCAAGGCGGCGGTGAGCTGCCCGCGCCCTGAGCACGCCGGCTCGCGGGTGCGCTTTGACGGCCACTACGGCAAACCGGGCCACCGGCGCCAGCTCTATCGCTGCGTTCCGGGCAACGGCGAGCGGCCGCATCGCTTCACCGAGACGCTGCCGCGCGAGGAGGCCTGGCATGTGGCCTGCGAGACCTGCGAGCGGCCGGTGCACTCCAACGAGGGCCCGCACGCAGCTCGCCGCTACCAGTTCGTCGCCCGTGGGATCGCCGAGGCGCTGCAGGCGGTCGGGGCCGGAGCGAGCTACCGCCAGGCGGGTCTGGTGGCGCGCGAGCGAGCGCGGCGGCTGCGGACCGATGCCGAGACCGGCGAGCCGCGCTCCACCCGCCACGGCCAGCTGGTGGCCGACTGGGTCGAGGTCTTTGCCCCCGTCGTCTTTGAGCCGCACCGCCCCGGCGCCTGGCCGCAGGCCGGGTCGCTGCTGCTCGATGACCTGCCCTTCTCGGTCCGCGACCCCGCCACCGGGCGATTTCGGATCGCCTTCCGGGTCTTCTGCGCGGCCGGCTTTGAGCGCGGCCGGCCGAAGCTCTGGCGCCTTGAGGCCTTCCCCGACGCCTCCCAAGCCAACTGGGAGGCGTTTCTGGGCGCCCTGCAGGGCACTCCGCGGCGCGTCGTCTGCGACAGCCACTCGGGACTCACCGGAGCCGTTCGCGCCGCCTTCCCCGGCGCCGAGCTCTATCTCTGCGAGTGGCATCTGCGCCACGCGTTGGAGCGGCTGATGGCGAAGATCCGCAAGGAAGAGGAGCACCGCGAGGCGATCGACGCCCTGCTGTCGCGGGTTGAGGGGGCATTCACGGGCCCTTCGTTTTGGAGCCCGTTCCTCCGCGACGCTCACGCCGCCGAGATCCCGCGCCTCTCCGACTGGCTCGACGGCACCGGGCGCATCGTCTCCGACCAGTTCGCCCGCCGTGGCCTGCGCAGCCAGCGACCCGCCGACACGCCGCTCTCGACCTCGCCGATGGACGGCCTCATCGAGCCCGTCCGCGCCGCGCTGCATCCGCGCCGCTACGGGCTCAAGAACCGCGAGCGCACCAACCGGCTGCTCCTGCTGATGCAGCTGCACGCCAACCGCCAGGACGAGGTGCTCGCCTACGCCAAGTGCATCCGAGGATGGCTGGAGCCCAACGGCGGGCGCCCGCGGGTTGCCCGCCGCGCCGTCACCGACCCCGGCGGCTTGGCTTCGCTGCGCTGAGTACCTCAGAACCCTCTATGAGAAGCGATGGGGGGGCATCGCCTAGCTCCGGAAGCTGGTCTTGTCGATCAGCCTCTTCGCCGCGAAGGGCTGTTCGCCGGGGTCCTCGCGCGGCAGCATCGCCTTCACCAGCACCCAGTCCCCTTCCTGCACGTCTTCCAGGCTCCGTTCGCCGTCGCCGCTGGTGTCGCGGGTCACGAAACGCGCCCCTTCGAGGTCGAAGGCGACCGTTTCCCCGACGAACCCTCCCTTGCGAACGCGGGAGTTGCCGCGCTTCACTGCGATCGACTGGTCCGCCGCGGATTCCCCGCCCAGGTAGACGCCCTTGAAGACGTAGGCGGCGTTGTGCGGTCCGTGGCCCTTGGCTTCACCGCCGTGGTCTTTGGCTTTGCCGGCGTGTTCGTGGGCTTCGGCCCTGTGCTCGCCGGCTTTGCCGCCGTGCTGGTCGGCGATCGCGCCCGCCGGCACCGCCAGCGCGGCAATTCCAAGCGCGGCGATCAAGCCGATTCGTATCCGGTTCATCTCAGAAATCCCTTTCTCGCTGTGGCCACTGGCGAACCGATGACCGGGTCGGCCGCCTCAATGCCCACAACGGGACAGGGCGCCCTCCGTCAGGAAAGGCCGGGCGAGGACCGGACATCCGTCCAGCCGGCCCCGGAGGGACGGGGCACGCCCGGCGGCCTGCCCCACGCGCTCAGCGGTGGGCGCAGAAGAAGACCCCGGGAGCGCCTGCCCCCGGGGTCTTCGCACTACCGTCGCGGTTGCCGCGCTACCGCGCGTAGGCGATCAGCGAGAACTTGCCGAAGGGATCTCCGACGACGAAGTTGCTCGAGGGCGGCGGTTCGGGCGCCGGCTGGTTGAACACCTGGTTCAGCGTCGCGGCCGCGACTGCCTGCAGCGTCGCCGACGCTTCGTCGATCACGATCGTGCGGGTGGCAGGATCGGCGATCACCGAGTCGGGCGGCAGCGCCACGTCGGCGATCGAGGAGCGACCGACCGCGCCCGGGAAGGGCGGAGACGGCAGCAGTTCGAGCTGCACCGTCGCCGTCTTCTCCTTGAAGTCCACCTGGATGTCGGTGATCTTCATCGTCGGCGAGACCGGTTCGGCTTCCTTCAGGATCTGCACGCCGCCGGTGGTTTCGACCGTGCCGTCGGTGCCGTCGGGCGCGAGCGTGCCGCCGACCACCGGGAATTCGAACGAGCCCGTGCTCGGCTTTGCCGCCGGCGGGATCGCGGTGATCCCGTCGGGGATTTTGACGCCCTTTTCGCCGAATTTTTTGAACGTGCCGAGGTCGCCGATGAGAACCGCCTTGCCTTTCGGCAGCAGCGTCACCGTGCTCGGCTGGGCGACCGTGTAGACGTTGCTGAGCCCGCGGCCGGGGTTGATCCGCTTCCCCTTCTTCAGCCCGAGCCTGTTGCTGATCCGCCGCGCCGCCTTTTCGGTCAGCTCAGCCCTCCTGGTCAGGATGTTGGCGCCGAACCCTTCGCGGTGGACGACCGGGTCGGTGACGAGGTCGGCCAGTTCCATGCGGGACTTGGCGATCTTCGCGTAGATCTTGCCCTTGGCGGTGTTGACCGTGATCTTGTAGATCGGCACACCGCGATTGCCGAGCTCGAACTTGAAGCCGCCGCGCTGGTCGACCCAGCCGACGCCGGTCGTCGGGTCGATCTTCCCTTCGCGGTGGGTCTGGGTCAGCTTGGTGCCGCTCAGGGTCGCCTTGCCCAGGGTGGAGACGGTGACGCCCAGGTTGTTGAGCTTGCGCACCAGGCCCTTCTTGAAGTGGTAGTCCGTGAAGCCGCCGCCAACCGGGTCGCGGGCGGCGAGCGCCGCCGGGGCGAAGGCGAGAAGGGCGAGAAGCGAGGCGACGGCACCCAGAAGCAGGCGCGGACGCAGCGCTCTCGCCGAGGCTGAAACGTTCATTTCATCCTTCCGTAGTGGATCGAGAGCTACTTCCCGGAATACCCGCGAGGCTCGATCGTTTTGGTCGCTCGTCAGACTTCTGACGGTGCTACCCGCAGCGCATCAACGGACCGTGCCGCCGGCGAAGTGCACGTAGGCGTGCCAGGCGGGCTTCGCCCGGGAGCGCGACCTGAACAGCCCGGAGCCGCCGCAGAAATTGCAGCTGCCGTCGAGGTCGTCGACCGAGAACCAGTAAACGCGCCGGATCCGCCAGCGTCGCTGGTTTTGTCGCAGCAGACCGAAGGCACCCCGCAGCTGCCGCGCCTGGCCACGCCAGCCGACGGCGAAGGCGTCATCGCGGGAGGGACGTTCCGAGCTCCAGCCCAGCTCGGTGATCCACAGTCCCTTGCGGCCGTCGTGGTTGCGGCGCAGCACCTGGCGCACTTCTTCGATCTGCGGTCGCAGCTGCTGGTAGCTGCCGGCGTAGGGGTGCAGGGCGACGCCCTCGAAGCGGTGGCGGATCCCCGGGTTGCTGCGATACATCCGTTCGAGGAAGTCGGCCGCGAAGTACGCGCGCGGCGGCCGGTATCCGCGGGTCGCTTCGGCGGGCCGGGCGAAGAGGCCGCCGAGGACGATGCGGGCGCCCCGGTCGGCGCCGCGCAGCGCCGCGTCGGAGATCTTCACCAGGCGCCCGTATTCGCCCGGCCGCGGGCGCTGCACGAAGTACTTGAAGTTCTCCTCGTTCCAGATCTGCCAGGTGCGGATCGGCCGGCGCGGCAGGTCGAGGCGTTCGCTCCAGAGCGTGCCGCGCGGGCCGTAGCGACCGACGGCGGCGCGCACGAACTGCTTCCAGGCACGGCCGGCGCGGCCGTGCGCCGGCAGGTGGCGGACAGCCGTCGCGCTGCCGCCCGTCCCGGGCACCGGGCCCGGGTGCACCGCCCAGCGCGGGGCGCCGTCGAGGACCGGCAGCACCTCGAAGCCGGCGCGCACCGCCGCCACGACCGCGGCGTCGGTCGCTCCCCAGTCGTATTCGCCGTTCCGCTTCGGCTGCACCGCGCCCCAGGAGATGTGCAGCCGGATGCTGCGGACACCGCCGCGGTGCAGCCGCTGCATCAGGTCGGCGTTCGGCGTCGCCTGGGGGACGACCCCCCAGAAGCGGGCCGGCAGCGCGCAGGCCGACGGCGCCGCCGCCCCGAGGACGGCGGCGCCCAGCGCGAACGCCAGCAGCCAGGTGCGGACGCGGCGTCTCAGCGGACGGCCCCGATCAGTTCTTCACCCTGGCGGAGAACTTGACCCACTTCGAGTCGCACTTGACCTTCTTCCACTTGTCCTGAACGCGGAGCGTCCCCCGCACCCGGTTCCCGGTGACCTTGCCGCGGAAGGAGACCGTGTCGGTGGAGCCGTACTGGCGGTCCTTGAAGCGGCCACCCTTTTCCAGGCCCGTCGCCTCGAAGCCGCTCTCCTTGTCGATCAGGATGCTGCCGTCGCGGCACTTCAGCTTGGCGCTGAAGTTGAGCAGCTTCAGCGAGAGGCCGCCGACCCGCACCCGGATCTTGCGTCCCTGCTTGGTCTTTCCGACCGCGTTCTTCGTCTTTGCCTTCTGCTTGCCCTTCGCCAGTGCCGCCGGCGACTCGGCGGCCACCAGGGAGATGGGCAGCGCGAAAGTCGCGACGGTCAGCGTCGCGGCGAGCACCCGTCTGATGGTCATTCTCGGTTCCTCCCCCGTCGTTTGCCTCACAAGCAGCAACCAGACGGCTACCCCCTGGTTTCGTCCTCGTGCCCGAGCCTGTAAGCGCTCTGACAGTGGGTGTCAGAGCTGGTCCGAGCCGGCAGCGGAGAGCTCCGACGGCGGGCCGCCCCGCAGGCGCCAGCCGTCGCCCTCGCGGATCACGACCTCTTCGCGTTCGAGCTGGCCCAGTGCCGTGCTGACCGTCGGCCGCCGCGCCGCGACCAGCTCGCTG
Source organism: uncultured Actinomycetes bacterium (assembly GCA_963810455.1). Lineage (GTDB taxonomy): Bacteria > Actinomycetota > Thermoleophilia > Solirubrobacterales > 70-9 > VAYN01. Next base: position 54,180 of record CAWEOH010000063.1, on the reverse strand, counting down.
AGCAGGGCGTGGGTGAGCGGCACGTCGACCCGGACGCCGTCGGAGCCGAGCCGGCCCCAGCGATCGGCGTAGTGCCAGAGCAGCATGTGCAGGCGGCGGTCGACCCGCGGCTGGTGGACCACCGCGAGGGCGATCGCCAGGTGACGCGAGCGCAGCATCGCGCGGTCGACCAGCTGCACCGCGAGACCGGGGAACGGCGCCGCCCGGCGGGCGAAGTCGGCGTCGAGCACGGCGACCGAGAGCGGCGTGATCGCCGTCCAGCGCGGCTCGAACGGCAGGCTCGCCTCGGCGCCCACCGTCTGCCAGGGACGCATCAGGTCCCCCGGGCCGAGCAGCTCGGCGCCGAAGCGACCGCCCTGGCCGACGCGGCGGACGATGAAGCCGGAGTCGACCAGGAGGCCGAAGCCGCCCGGGTCGCCGCCGGCTCCATGCGGGTCCCACTCGCCCTTGCCGATCCGTGCCAGCGCCGCCACGCAAACCTGGCGCGCCTGCTCGCGGCGGCCGTCGGGCATCCCCTTGCCGAGTTCCGGTTCGCTGTCGAGAACGTCGATCGTGGCTATGGCCATAGTTCAGAATTCTGACGGATGCTCATGGTCATTCTTCTGACAACTACCCGATCCGGCGCCATTTCAAGCAGGCCGCCGGGCCTCGCTGTCTCCTAGGGTCGCTTGTATGCAACGAGTCCGGCCCAAGCGCTTTCGCCTGCAAGTGCCGTCCACGGTACTGACGGGACTGCGCTCCCGGCTGGGCGGAGAGGAAGGAGTTCTCCTGGCCCTCGCCTTCCTCGTCGGCGCCGGGGCCGGGGCCGGGGCGATCGGCTTCCGCTACCTGATCGAGGGCTTCACGCTCCTCTTCACCGGCCACAGCGACCCCAGCGCCCTCGGCCACTTCAGCAACCCCAACTTCCCGGTCGTCGGACCGTTCATCGTCCTCATCGTCCCGGTCCTCGGCGGCCTCCTCTACGGGCCGCTGGTCTTCCGCTTCGCGCCCGAGGCGCGCGGCCACGGCGTCCCCGAGGTGATGCTCGCCGTCCACTCCAACGAGGGCCGGATCCGCGGCCGGGTGCCGATCGTCAAGTCCTTCGCCTCGGCGATCTGCATCGGCTCCGGCGGCTCGGTGGGCCGCGAGGGACCGATCGTCCAGATCGGCTCGGCGCTCGGCTCCGCCTTCGGCCAGCTCAGCCGCCAGGCGACCGAAAACGTCCGCCTGCTGGTCGCCTGCGGCGCCGCCGGCGGCATCGCCGCGACCTTCAACGCGCCGATCGCCGGCGTCTTCTTCGCCCTCGAGCTGATCCTGCGCGACTTCCAGACCCGCAACTTCGGCTTCGTCGTGATCAGCGCCGTCGTCGCGACCGCGGTCGGCCGCATCGCCTTCGGCGCCGAAGCCTTCCTCGAACTGCCCAGCTTCCACGTCGTCTCCGCCGCCGAGTACCCGCTCTACGCGCTGCTCGGGATCCTCGCCGCGCTGGTCGGGATCGTCTTCATCAAAGTCCTCTACGGCGCCGAGGACGTCGCCGACGACATCTGGCGCGGCCCGGCCTGGCTGCGCCCCGCGGTCGGCGGCCTGCTGCTGGGCGGGATCCTGCTGGTGCTGCCGGAGATGTACGGAGTCGGCTACCCGGTGCTGGAAGGGGCGATCGGCGGCCAGTACGCGGTCGCGATGCTGCTCGCCTTCCTGGTCGGCAAGATCGCCGCCACCAGCGTGACGATGGCGATCGGCGGCTCCGGCGGCGTCTTCGCGCCGGCGCTGTTCATGGGGGCGATGCTCGGCAGCGCCTTCGGCGCCGGTGTCCACACCCTGATGCCCGGCGCGACGGCCAACCCCGGCGCCTACGGGCTGGTCGGGATGGCGGCGGTCTTCGCCGCCGCCGGGCGGGCGCCGATCACCGCCGTGATCATCGTCTTCGAGCTCACCGACGACTACGCGATCATCCTGCCGCTGATGCTCGCCGTGGTCGTCGCCACCGGGCTCAGCCGGATCCTCAGCGCCGACTCGATCTACAGCCTCAAGCTGAGCCGCCGCGGGATCAACATCGAGCGGCCGGCGCAGGTCAGCCCGGTCGCCGGGATCCGGATCGGGGAAGCGATGCGCCAGCCGCCGCCGACGATCGACCCCGACGCCAGCGTCGCCGAGATCGCCGCCCGGCTGGCGGCGACCGGGCAGGTCGCGCTGCCGGTGGTCGAGGAATCCGGCCGGCTCAGCGGCGTGGTCACCGCCCGCGACCTCGAGCGCGGAGCCGACGACGACACCGACCTCGATGCGGGCGATCTCGCGCAGGCGCCCCCCGACCTGCACCCCGACGACGAGCTCAGCGTCGCCGTCGACTGGCTCTCGGAAGGCGACCGCGAGGCGGTGGCCGTGGTCGACGAGGACGGCTCCCTGGTCGGCTGGCTCGACCACCGCGACCTGGTCCGCGCCTACTCGGGCCGGCTCGACGAGGCCGACGCGCCGCCGCCGGCGGCGGCGGCCGGCGCCCCGGAGGCGCCGACGCCGGTCTAAGCGTCTGCCGGGCGCTGGTTGCGGACGCGGTAGCGGAGGTGGACGGCGCCGGCGGTGAAGCGCCGCACGTCGCGCAGCTCGAGCTCCGAGGAGATCGCGTGCGGCAGCGCCTGCCTGCCGCCGGCGACCACGACCGGCATCAGCAGCAGCCGGATCTCGTCGACCAGACCGGCGTCGATCGCCTCGGCGGCGAGCTCGGGGCCGCCGATCGCGAGGTCGTGCTCGCGGGCGGCCTTCAGCCGCCGCACCTCCGCCGGCTCGAAGACCAGCTCGATCCGGGTTCGCTCGCTGCGCACGCGGTCGAGCGTGCGCGAGTAGACGACCTTCTCCGCCGCCCGCCAGATCTCGGCGTACTCGCGGAGCACCGGGTCCTGATCGGGACCGGTGTCCATCTTCTCCCAGGCGACCATCGTCTCGTAGAGGCGCCGCCCGTACAGGTAGGTCCCGAACGGCCGCTCGAGCTCGTTGACGAAGGCGTGAACCTCCGCGTCGGGCTTCGCCCAATCGAAGTTGCCCTCGCGATCCTCGACGTAGCCGTCGAGCGAGGCGATCGCCGAATAGATCAGCTTCCCCACCGTCGCGAGGATAACCAGACGAGGACGATCGCGGTCGCCGCGCCGAGCGCCCAGGCGGCGACCATGCCGCCGGTCGGCGGCGCCAGTTCGAAGAATTCGCGGCCGAAGGGCAGCGCCGCGACGAGCACGAAGCCGAGCGCCATCAGCGCGCAGAGGCCGGCGACGGCGAGCCGCCGCTTGCCCGGCTCGTCCTCGAGCGCGATCACGATCGCCAGCCCGGCGCTGACCACGGTCGCCGCGGTCACCGTCCGCGCCTGCTCGAGCGAGAGGTCGAAGGCGTGGCGGGCGAGCAGGTAGGCGACGAGGATGCCGGTGCCGGCGGCGAGCCCGGCCGGCAGCGAGAAGCGGGCGACCGAGCGCAGGAACCCCTCCGGCCGCCAGGGGCCGCTGGAGGGGGCGAGGGCGAGGAAGAAGGCGGGGATACCGATCGTCAGCGAGGAGGTCAGCGTGAACTGCCGCGGCAGCAGCGGGAAGACGCCGCTGGTCAGCGCGATCGTCACCAGCAGGAAGGCGGTGAACAGCGCCTTGCTGACGAACAGCCGGGCGACGCGCTGGATGTTGCGCAGGATCTGGCGCCCCTCGTGAACGAGCTGCGGCACCTCGCCGAACTCGCCGGAGACGAGGACGAGATCGGAGACCGAGCGCGCCATCTGCGTCCCCGAGCCCTGGGCGATCGCCAGCCGCGCCTGCTTCAGCGCCGGCACGTCGTTGACGCCGTCGCCGAGCATGCCGACGTACTCGCCGCCCTCGGTCAGCACGCGCACCACGCGCGCCTTGTCCTCGGGCGAGATGCGGCCGATCGCCGGCGCCGCCCGCACCGCCGCCCGCAGCTCCTCGTCGCCCGCCGGCAGCGCGCCGCCGTCGAGCGCCGCCGATTCGGCCGGCACGCCGACGTCGCGGGCGATCGCCCCGACCGTCGCCGGGTTGTCGCCGGAGATCACCTTCAGCGCCACCTCCTCGGCGGCGAAGAAGGCGACGGTCTCCCCCGCGTTCGACCGCAGCTGCTCGGCGAGGACGACGATCCCGAGCGGACGCAGCGGCCGCGGCAGCGGCGCGTCGGGCGCCGGCTCGGGGAGTGGCGCCTCGGCCCGCGCCAGGGCCAACACGCGGCGCCCAGCGGCGGCCTCCGCGGCGGCCCGCTCGCCGAGGGCGCCGCCGTCCTCACCGTCGAGCAGCGCCTCCGGCGCGCCGAGGACCAGCCGTTCGCCGTTCAGCTCGAGTGCGCTCCAGCGCCGCCGCGAGGAGAACGGGACCGCGGCGCTCGGCTCGACCGCCGCCACCTCGCCGTCGAGCCTCGCCGCGTGCACGGCCTCCAGGGTGAGGTTGCGCGAGGGCGTGCTCGCCGCGTAGAGCGCCAGCGCCCGCATCAGCTCGGGCTCCTCGACCCCGGCCGCCGCCACCTGGGCGACGACCCGCAGCGAGGACTCGGTCAGCGTCCCGGTCTTGTCGGTGCACATCACCGAGACCGAGGCGACCGACTCGACCGCGTTCAGCTGCTGGGCGAGGATCCCGCGCCGCGCCATCTTCGCCGCCGAGACCGCGGCGGTCAGCGAGACGAGCAGGATCAGCCCCTCGGGGACGATGTTGACGATCGCCGCGGTCAGCGTCTCGACCGCTTCCGCCTGGCTGACGTTGCGGATCGCCAGCGAGATGCCGAGCGCGATGCCCAGCGGCACCATGACGCCGACGAGGATGATCAGCAGCCGGTCCATCGCCCGCTCCAGCGGCGAGCGCGGGTGGCGGAAGCTGCGCGCCGTCTCCGCCAGCTTGGCGGCGCGGCTGTCGGGGCCGACCGCGGTCGCCTCGAACTCGCCGCCGCCCTCGACCGCGAAGGAGCCGGAGAGCAGGTCCTCGCCGGGGCGGCGGACGACCGGCTCGGACTCGCCGGTCAGGTTCGACTCGTCGAGCGCCAGGCCCTCGCTGGCGACCAGGGTGCCGTCGGCGACGATCTGGTCGCCGGCCGTGACCCGGACCAGGTCGCCGACGACGACGTCGCCGACCGGGACCTCACGCGCCGTGCCGCCGCGGACCACGGTCGCGACCGGCGCGACCAGCGCCGCGAGGCTGTCGAGGGCGCGCTTGGCCCGCACCTCCTGGAAGGTGCCGATCCCCGTGTTGGCGACGAGGATGCCGAGGAAGAGGGCGTCCTTGGGGTTGCCGAAGGCGATCGTCCCGGCGCCGAAGACGGCGAGGATCAGGTTGAAGACGGTGAAGGTGTTGCCGACGAAGATCGAGAGGTAGGAGCGGCTCGACGATTCCTTCGGCAGCCTCCCGCGCTCGCGCAGCCGCCGCTGCGCCTCCTCCTCGGAGAGGCCGGCGACGGGGGCGTCTCGGACCTCGGTGCTCAGGCGAGGGAGCGTAGTCGCGCCGGCGGCCGAGCAGCCGTCCTCGATGGCGCACGGCCGGAGCAGGGTTTGGACACTCCGGCGGCGAGGCGGCAGGCGCCGACCAATATGCTCGGACCATGACTTTGTTGAACAACTTCGTCGGCGGAGCCTGGGTCCCGAGCTCCGGCGACGAGCACCTCGACGTCACCAACCCCGCGACCGGCGAGACCCTCGCCGAGGTCCCGCTCTCGACCGCCGCCGACCTCGACCGCGCCGTCGAGGCCGCCCGCGCCGCGCTGCCCGAGTGGCGCGACGTCAGCGTGATCGAGCGCGGCCGCCGCCTCTTCACCCTGCGCGAGGAGCTGGTCCGCCGCCGCGAGGACCTCGCCCAGTCGGTGACCGCCGAGATGGGCAAGACGATCGGCGACGCCCGCGCCGAGGTGGCGCGGATGATCGAGATGGTCGAATGCGCCGCCGCGATCCCGACCACGATCCAGGGCCGGGTCGCCGAAGACGTCTCGCGCGGGATCGACGCCGAAACCGTGCGCCAGCCGGTCGGCGTCTGCGCCGCGATCGTCCCCTTCAACTTCCCGGCGATGGTCCCGTTCTGGTTCCTGCCCTTCGCGATCGCCTGCGGCAACAGCTTCATCCTCAAGCCCTCCGAGCAGGTGCCGCTGACCCAGCACCTCGCCTTCGAAGCGATCGAGGAGATGAACCTGCCGCCCGGCGTCGTCAACCTCGTCAACGGCGGCCGCGAGGTCGTCGAGGGGATCCTCGACCACCCCGGGATCGACGCCGTCAGCTTCGTCGGCTCGGCGCCGGTGGCGAGGATCGTCTACGAACGCGCGGCCAAGGCCGGCAAGCGGGTGCAGGCGCTCGGCGGCGCCAAGAACCACATGGTCGCGATGCCCGACGCGGTCGTCGACAGGACCGTCGAGGGGATCGTCGGCTCTGCCTTCGGCGCCGCCGGCCAGCGCTGCATGGCCGGCTCGGTCCTGGTCCTGGTCGGCGAGGCGCGCGAGCGCGTGCTGCCGGCGCTGGTCGAGCGGGCGGCGGCGATCCAGCTCGGCCCCGGCGCCGACGAGTCGGTCGAACTGGCGCCGGTGATCTCGGCCGCGGCGCGCGAGCGGATCGCGGGCGCGATCGAGCGCGCGGTCGCCGACGGCGCCAAGCTGCTGCTCGACGGCCGCGAGGCCGACCCCGGCGCCGGCGGCGGCCAGCTCGGGGCGACGATCCTCGACGAAGTCGTCCCCGGCTCGGAGGCGATCGAGGAGGAGATCTTCGGCCCGGTCCTCTCGGTGGTCGAGGTGGAGACGCTGGGCGAGGCGATCGAGATGCTCAACCGCAGTCGCTTCGGCAACGGCACCTCGATCTTCACCGAGTCCGGCGCCGCCGTCCGCGCCTTCCGCCGCGACGTCAACGTCGGCATGGTCGGCGTCAACATCGGCGTCGCCGCGCCGGTCGCCTTCTTCCCCTTCAGCGGCTGGAAAGACTCGTTCCTCGGCGACCTCCACGCTCACGGCCCCGACGCGGTCGAGTTCTACACCCGCAAGAAGACCGTCACCACCCGCTGGTTCGGCGGCGGCGCCGAGAGCGGCGCCTACTTCGTCGAGCACTGAGCGCGAGCTTCTCTCCGCTCGACCGCCGAAGGCGAGGTTGTCCCCGCTATGCGGGGAGAATGTCGCGCTCAGCGGGCGTGGTCGCGGATCGCGGCGGCCACGCGCTGCGGCTCCTGGGCCATGACCCCGTGGCCGGCGCCCTCGACCAGCTCGGCGGCGGCGGACCAGCGGGTGGCCAGGGCGCCGGCGTTGACCGGGGGGATGACCACGTCCTCGCTCCCGTGCACGACCAGGGTCGGCGGCGCGTCGGCGCCGGGCGCCGCCTGCTCGGCGGCGTGCCAGGCAGCCATCGCGGCCTCCTGGGCGCGCAGCGTCGCCGGCGACAGCGCCGCCCGCGCCGCGGCGACGACCTCGCCGAACTGGCGATCGATCTCGGCCGCGAGCGGTGCCGGGAAGAGCAGCGAGATCAGCCGGCTCGCCTGCTCGCGCGGGGTGCCGGAGTGGTCGGTCATCTCGGCCCAGACCGCGGCCGCGGCCGGCACCGCGGCGGCCCCGCCGGGATCGGTGGAGATCAGCGCCAGCGCGCTCACCCGCTGCGGCGCCCGCAGCGCCAGCCGCTGGGCGACGAAGCCGCCCATCGACCAGCCGACCACCGGTAGGCGCCCGATCCCCTCGGCGTCGAGCAGCGCCTCCATGTCGGCGGCCATCGCCTCGATCGTCAGCTCGGCCTCGCCCAGCGGCACGATGCCGGTGCCGCGGTTGTCGGGGTGGATCACCCGGTGGCCGCGTTCGAGCTCGGCGAGGAAGGTCGGGTCCCAGTCCGCTCCGGTGGCGGCGTAGCCGTTGATCAGCAGCAGCGGCGACGGCACGGCCGGCACGCTAGCGAGTGAAGCGGCCGCCGGCGCCGACCTCGATCCCGCGCGAGCCGAAGTCTTCGGCGGAGAGATCGGCGACGAGGGCGGCGCCGGCGCCTTCGGGATCGGGCACCGGCTGGCCGGCTTCGATCATCCGCACCGAGGCGAGGCGGCCGGAGCGGAAGCGGCCGTCGGCGGCGAGCGTCGCGTGGAGGACGACGGTGATGCCGAGGACCCCGTCGGTGCTGAAGTTGTGGTACCCGCTGAAGTTGCCGAGGCTGTAGGCGATCAGGCGGCCGCGGTAGACCTCCATCCCGCGCAGCACGTGCGGGCCGGAGCCGAGGACGAGGTCGGCACCGGCGCGGACCGCCATGTGGGCGAACTCGACCGCGTTGCCGCGGTCCTCGCCCAGGTAGGTCTCCTCGGCGTCGGGCGTGTGGGTCGCGTCGGAGCCCTCGGCGCCGGCGTGGATCGCGACGACGACGAGGTCGGCGGAGCCGGCGGCGGAGCTGATCAGCGCCGCCGCCGATTCGAGGTCGGTGAGCGAGTTCGTGTAGGCGTAGGGGGCGAAGCCGAGGAAGGCGACGAGGTGACCGTGGACCTTCACCTCGGCGGCTTCGGCGGGCAGCCCGGTCGGCGCGATGCCGGCCCCCCGCAGCGCCTCGATCGTTTCCCGCTGGCCGGTTTCGCCGAAGTCGAAGGAGTGGTTGTTGGCCAGGTTCATCACCGTGAAGCCGGCGCCCGCGAGGTACTCGGCGTACTCGGGCGGGACGCGGAAGGCGAAGCAGGTGCCGGGCTCCGCGTCGCCGCACTTGACGTCTTCGGTGACGTCGCTCAGCGTCCCCTCGAGGTTGCCGAAGACGACGTCGCCCCGCAGCTCGCCGGAGATCGGCCCGAGGTAGGTCGCCGGTTCCGGCGGCAGCAGCGGCGCGATTCCCATCCCGGTGTCGCCGACCGCGGCGAAGCTGACCGTCGCACCGCCCCCTCCCCCGCCCTCGCGTTCGTCGCCGCGCTGCCGCTTCTCGTGCTGGCGCGCGCCCTTGCCCTGGGTCCCGCCGGCGCCCGCTTCCCCCGGGTCGCGGACGGTCCCGTCGAAGCAGCCGCAGAGCGTCACCGCCGCCAGCCCGCCCGCGACCAGCACCGGCCAGCGCACCTCAGACCTCCAGCATCAGGGTCACCGGCCCGTCGTTGACCAGGGCCACCCCCATGCAGGCGCCGAACACGCCCTTGCTCGCCCCGAGGCGCTCGCAGAAGCGGTCGTACAGCGGCTCGGCGACCTCCGGCCGCGCCGCCGCCATGTAGCTCGGCCGGTTGCCGCGCGAGGCGTCGCCGTAGAGCGTGAACTGGCTGACGCAGAGCAGCTCGCGCTCCCCCAGCGGCTCGTTCATCTTGCCCTCGGCGTCGTCGAAGATGCGCAGCGCCCGCACCTTGTCGGCAAGCCGGTCGACCTCCGCCTCGCCGTCCTCGAGCCCGACCCCGAGCAGCACCACCATTCCCGGGCCGATCTGCGCGACCCGCTCGCCCTCGACGTCGACGGCGGCTTGGCTGACGCGTTGGACCAGGGCGCGCATCGACCCGAGTCTAGGAACGGAGCCGGTCAGCACGACCGCCGGCGGCGCGGCCGCGGACGGATGTCGTGCTCAGCCCTGCAGCGCCTCGATCAGCGAGCCGGCGTCGTAGGCGCCCTGGTGGCGAACCCCGTTGACGAAGAAGGTCGGCGTGCCGGTGGCGCCGCTGCGCTCGGCCGAGCCGAGGTCGCGCTCGATCCGCGCCGCGTGGGCCTCCGCCTCGACCTCGGCGCCGAGCCGGGCGGCGTCCAGCCCGAGGTCGCGGGCGAGCCCGACGAAGGTCTGCGGCGCGAGGCGCGGCTGCGCAGCGAACAGCGCGTCGTGGTACTCCCAGAAGCGACCCTGCGCCGCCGCCGCCTCGCTCGCCTCCGCCGCCATCGGCGCCAGCGGGTGGCGCTCGGGAATCGGCAGGTGGCGGAAGGCGAAGACGAGCCGCTCCCCGAGCCGCTCGCGAACCCGCCGCAGGATCGACTGGGCGCCGAGGCAGAACGGGCACTGGAAGTCCCCGAACATCACCAGCTCCAGCTCCACCCCCCGCTGGCCGAGCACGTGGTCGACGTCCTCGAGCGGCGGTGACAGGCAGTCGTCCACGGCAGGCGATGTTATGTGTTCGTGGGCCACGTCGAGTCGATCCTGATCCTGCTGCTGGCGGCGGCGGTGCTGGTGCGGCTCGCCGACGCCGCCCGCATCCCGGCGCCGATCGTCCTCGTCGTCGGCGGGCTGGCGATCGCGCTCGTCCCCGGGCTGCCGGACGTCGAACTCGACCCCGACCTGGTCTTCCTCGTCTTCCTGCCGCCGATCATCTTCTCCGCCGGCTGGCGCACCTCGCCGCTCGAGCTGCGCTCGCTGATGCGGCCGCTGGCGCTGCTCGCGGTCGTCCTCGTCTTCCTCACCTCCGCCGTCGTCGCGCTCGTCGCCCACGCGCTCGTCCCCGGCCTCGGCTGGGCGGAGGCGGCGGTGCTGGGGGCGGTGCTCGCCCCGACCGACGCGGTCGCGCCGATCTCGATCTTCCGTCGCCTCGGCGCGCCCGAACGGGTGCGGCTGCTGGTCAGCGGCGAGTCGATGATCAACGACGCGACCGCGCTCGTCCTCTACCGGATCGCCGTCGGCGTCGCCACCGGCGGCGCCTTCAGCCTCGGCAGCGCCGCGCTCGAGTACGTCGGCATCTCGCTCGGCGGGATCGCCGTCGGCCTCGTCGTCGGCTACCTGATCGACCTCTTCGCCCGCCGCAGCCAGAGCGACGTCGCGCTGGCGATCTTCGTCTCGGTCCTCGCCGCCTACGGCTCCTACATCGGCGCCGAGCAGCTGCACGTCTCCGGCATCCTCGCCGCGGTCACCACCGGGCTCTACGGCGGCTTCCGGGCGCCGCGCTCGCAGAACGCCGACCTCCGCCTCACCGCGATCGCCTTCTGGGACGTGCTCGTCTTCGGCCTCGAGACGACCCTCTTCGTGCTCCTCGGCCTGCAGCTGCCGGGCGTGGTCGAAACGCTCAACGACTCCGCCTCGGGGATCGGCGACCTGATCGGGCCGGCGGCGGCGATCGCCGCCGCCTCGATCGGGCTCCGCCTCGCCTTCGTCTTCGCGATGGGCTCCGACGCCGGCTCCGGCCCCGGCGAGCGCTTCGCCGTCGCCTGGAGCGGGATGCGCGGCGCCGTCTCGCTCGCCGCGGCGCTCGCGGTGCCGCTCAGCGTCAGCGGCCGGCCGCAGATCATCTTCCTCACCTTCGCCCTGATCCTCGTCACCCTGGTCGGCCAGGGCCTCTCCCTGCCCTTCGTGATGCGCGCCCTGAAGCTGGAGGAGCCGCGCCGCTGGAGCGACGAAGAGGCGGTTGCGCGGATGGAGGCGGCGCAGTCGGCGCTCGACCGGATCGACCAGATGGAAGAGGAGGAGCGGGCGCCGGAGAAACAGCTGGCGCGGCTGCGTGACCTCTACCGCGGCCGCTTTCGCACCTGCCAGGCGGTGCTCAGCGGCGAGGACCCCGAGAGCGCCGCCCGCGAACAGCGGATCGCCGATTACGGCTCGCTGCGGCGCGAGCTGATCGGGATCGAGCGCGAGGAACTGCTCAACCTGCGCGGTGCCGGCCGCCTGCGCAACACGACGATGCGCCAGATCGAGCGCGACCTCGACCTCGAGGAGGCCCGCATCCGCAGCTGACCTCCACCCGTGGCAGAGCTTTGCCGCAATTTCCAGGAAAGCTCTGCCACGCGGCTCGGGTCGGGTCGTCAGGCGAGGAACTCGCGGGCGCGCTCGGCGACGAGGCCGGGCATCTCGTCGGCGATGAAGTGGCCGCAACCGTCGACCAGCTCGACCTCCATCGCCTCGGCGTGGCGCTCGTAGCCGGCGAGCAGCTCCGACCGCAGGGCCGCGTCGCCGGTGCCGAACAGCATCTTGGTCGGCACCGTCAGCCGCGCCCGCGCGTAGCGGCCGCGGAAGATCGCCGGTGCCTCGCGCAGGTTGAAGACCCGGTACATCTGCACGGCGGCCATCGCGTGCGCCGGCTCGGTGAAGGTCTCGGCGAAGGCCTGCAGCGTCGCCTGATCCCAGGCCTCGCGCCGGGTCGAGGCGCCGACCAGCACTTTCGGCACGAACCGGCCGCCGCGGTGCAGGCGGTAGCCGAGGACCGGGCTGAGGATCAGCCACTGGTACCAGAACCGCCACAGGTGCGGCAGCATCGCCCGCGCGCTGGTCCAGGGCGGCAGGATGTTGAGCGCCAGGTAGCGCTCGAAGCGGGCCGGCTCGCGCAGGCAGAGCAGGAACCCGACCCAGCCGCCCCAGTCGTGACCGACCAGCTTCACCCGCTCGATGCCGAGCTCGTCGAGGACGGCGAGGACGTCGCTCGCCAGCTCCTCCTTCTCGTAGCCGTCGCGGGGCGCCTGCGACCAGCCGAAGCCTCGCTGGTCGAGCGCCAGCACCCGGTGGCGGTCGGCGAGGGCCGGCATCAGGTGGCGCCACTCGTACCAGTGCTGCGGCCAGCCGTGGAGGCAGAGGACGACGTCCTCGCCCGTCCCGGCTTCGGCGACGTGGAACTCGACCCCGCGGGCCCGCACCGTGCGGTGCGTGACCCCCTCCACCTGCGGCAGCTCGGTCACTCTTCCCCCGTCCTCGGTTGCCCGGCGAGCCTAGACGATCGACCTAGCTGCGGGTTGGGCGCGGTGACCGGCTGCGCGCCGGGGTCGCGCCGGTCAACCGCCCCCCTTCCGCTCAGTGCAGCGCGGCCGCGGCCGCCTGGCGGAAGTCGTCGAGCACCCCTTCCATCGTGCCGACCTCGCACGGAACCATTTCCGGCCAGGGCTTGTCCGGGTGCTCGGAGAGCGTCTTCAGGCCGTTGCCGCTGATCACCGCGACGACGGTTTCCTCGGGATCGATCCTGCCCTCCTGGGCGAGCCGCGCGGTGGCGGCGATCGTCGTTCCGCCGGCCGGCTCGGTGAGGATGCCCTCGGTCGCGCCGAGCAGGTCGATCGCCTCGAATATCTCCGGGTCCGAGGGCGCGGCGGCGTAGCCGTCGCGGGTGCGAACCGCGTCGATCACCAGGCCGCCGTCGCCGGGCGCGCCGATCGCCAGCGAGTGGGCGGCGGTCTCCGGCTTCTGCGGCTCGAGCTCGCCGCCGCCGCGGATCGCGGTCGCGATCGGCGAGCAGCCGCTGGCCTGGGCGATGTTGATCTTCGAGGCGGCGGTCTCCGCCAGGCCGACCATCTCGAGCTCGTTCAGCCCCTTGTGGACGCGCGAGGAGAGGGTCCCGCCGGCGGCCGGTATCACCCAGTGGTCGGGCGCCTGCCAGCCGAGCTGCTCGACGACCTCGTAGGCCATCGTCTTCGCCCCCTCGGCGTAGAACGGGCGCAGGGTGATGTTGGCGAACTCGATCCCGCTCGCCAGCGAGAGCTCGCGGCAGGCGCGGTTGGCCTGGTCGTAGTTGGCGTCGAGCTGGCAGACGCGAGCGCCGAGCGCGCGGCACGCCTTCGCCTTCCCCTTCTCCATGTTGCCGGGGTAGAAGATGTAGGCGGTGGCCCCGGCCTTGGCCGCCAGCGCCGCGACGGCGGTGCCGACGTTGCCGGTCGAGACGCAGCCGACCTCGTCCTTGCCGAGCTCGAGCAGGCGGGCGATCGCCATGCTGACGACCCGGTCCTTGTAGGAGAGGGTCGGCCGGTTGGTCGAGTCGTCCTTGAGGTAGAGGTTGCGCAGCCCGAGCTCGGCGCCGAGCCGGTCGGCGCGGATCAGCGGCGTCTCGCCGGCGAACTCGCCGACGCGCTGCTGGGCGGCGCGCGATGTGATCGGCAGCAGCTCCTCGAAGCGCCAGATGTTCCAGGGACGGCCCTCGAGCCCGCGCTCGCCGATCAGCGCCTTGGCGCGCTCGTAGTCGTAGTCGATGTCGAGACCTTCGCCGCAGGCGGGGCACTTGAAGTCTGCTTCGGTGAGCGGCGTCCGGTAGCCGCAGTCGCGGCAAACGAGTTCGGTCGCGACAGAACTGGTCCGTGGCCCGTCAGGGCCTGCCAGATGCGGATTGACCGCGTCGCTCATGACTCCTCCTTTTGCCGCCGCGGGCGCCGCCCTGCGGGCGTGGACGTCCCCGGATGCAGTTCCGATTTCGGGTGGGTATAACACATGGCCTAAGCGCGCTCAATACTTTCTGCGTAAAGATTCGGAGAAAGGCGCGTATTTGTCTCCCGGGAAGGTAGCGAAACCGTCGGCACTGGCAGAATTCTGCGAAATCTCCTGTCTGTAGAGTTCCTGTCCGCAATCGAAAGAATCCCGTCCGTGACCCCCCAGGAGCGGTTCGCCGCCAACCTCCGTCGTGCCCGCACCAAGGCCGGGATATCCCAGGAAGAGCTGGGCCACCGTTGCGACCTGCACCGGACCGAGATCTCCCTGCTTGAGCGCGCCGGCCGCGAGCCGCGCCTGGCGACGATCGTCAAGCTCGCCGGCTCGCTGGAAACCACGCCGGCCGAGCTGATCACCGGGATCTCCTGGAGCCCGGGGCCGCAGAAGTTCGACGTCAAGCAGCCACCGAAAGACTGAGGCCGGGGCCCGGGGGCTGGGCCTGGCGGAGGTGGGCGAGGGACAGCGAGGGTTCGCGGGTCTGCCCGGCGGGGCGTAGCGAGCCGCTGAGCGGGGGTCTGTCCGGAGGGGTGGGGTGACCCTCTGCCGAAGACCGTCGCGCAGCTGGGGCCGGGGCGAGGGCTCATAGCGGCCGCGCATAGCCTTCGTCAGAGGGTCACCCCACCCCTCCCAACGGGACAGGCCCCGAGCTTCGCAACCTGAGCAGGCGCCGCCGAGCGAGCCCTGGGCCAGAGCTTCCAGGGTCCCGGCGCTCCCCGTCCCTCGGAAGCTCCCAAGGGACCAGGCTCCCTCTCTCGAGAGCTCCCAAGGGACGAGGCTGCCCTCTCTCGGGAAGCTCCCAAGGGACGAGAGCGTCGATCGCGTGGTTCCTTATGGACGCTGAGGGTCCGAAGGGAACCACGGGATCGGGATCTTGGCCTGGCTTGCCGGGTCGTGGTTCCTTTTGGACCGTATGGGTCCAAAAGGAACCACGGGATTGGGGGGACGGGGGCTTTGCGGGGGCTGGGGCGCTTTCGTCCCTCGCAGGGCTCGGTCCGTTGGGGAGGGTCGGGTGAGCCTCTGGGCGGCTTGTGGGCTTTGCCTGGGGCGGATCTAGGCGGATAGCCGGAGCGCTCTGCACCGGCGAAGGTCGAGTGACGAGGGTCACCCGACCTCCCGGGCGGGGCCGTGAGCCCTGGCCGTGCCGCGGAGCCCCTACATAGAGATGCCCGGCGACCGGCCGGGCCCGGTACCCCGGCCGGAAGATGAAGTGAGGCGGGGCATGCGCCGGATCGTGCCGGCGCTGCCCGGGAACCCGTCATGACTAGGTCCCGGCTCGAGACTGGTCCTCCTTTGCCACCCCAAGGGGTATCCCAGTCTGAGAGCCCCACCCCCTTCACCGGATTGATCGCCCGGCAGGAAGATTCATAACATACGCCCGTGTAACAATCAAGTGCGTTAATCCAATTGGTCGATTTCGGACCAAACGGACGTCCGGGGCTACTGCGCGGCGGGCGCGCCGCTCTCCGCCGCGACCGGGATCGTCGCCGAGTCCGGCCAGGACTCGAACAGCTCGCGCGCGTCCTCGCGGCCGCTGGCGATCAGCAGCTCCTCGGCCGCGTGCGGCGCGAACGGCGCCAGCGCCTGCAGCAGGAGGACCAGCGCCGCGACCTGCGCCTCTGCGTCAGCGCGATCGAGCTGCCCGCGCCGCTTCATCACCCGCTTCTCGAAGTCCTGGATCCGCTCGAAGAGGCGGGTCAGGTTGCGGACCGACTTGTGCAGCTGCAGGTCGGCGGTGTCGCTCGTGATCCGCTCCAGACCGTTCTCACACCATTTGCGCAGCCGGTCCCGCATGTGCTCGGTGTCCGCCGCCGCCTCGGGGTCGTGGCGATGGCTCTCGAGCGCCGCGAAGCGGTCCTGGCAGTACGTCCAGACGTTGCGCAGGAACCGATTGGCGAAGCGGACGGCGCCGTCGGACCAGTTCAGCGTCTTCGCCGGGCCGGCCGCGTAGAGAACCGCCAGCCGCACCGTGTCGGCACCGTACTGGGAGACGAGCGCGTCGGGGTCGACGACGTTGCCGAGGTGCTTGCTCATCTTGCGGCCGTCGGCGATCACCATCTCGTGGAAGAGGCAACCGGCGAACGGCTCGCCCTCCGCCATGAAGGCGAACTCGCCGTGGTCGCGCAGCGCCTTGGTCACGATCCGCTGGTCGAAGACGAAGCCACCCGAGTCCCCGCCGGCGACCAGCCGCTCAGCTGGCAGCCAATCCTGCAGCTCCGGGTGGGTGAACATCTGCTCGGCGCGGTCCGCGGGCGGCACCGCCGCCGGGACCCAGAGGAAGAGGGCGTCGAAGTGGCAGTCCAGGGTGTCGGTCTCGCGCTTGGCGGCGCCGCCGCAGCCGGGGCAGGCGACGTCGACGAACTCGGGCGCCTCGGCCAGCGGGTTGCCCTCGGCGCTCGGCATCAGGTCGCGCGGCAGGACGACCGGCAGGTCCTCCACCGGCACCGGCACCGCGCCGCACCGCTCGCAGTGGACGACCGGGATCGGCGTCCCCCAGGCGCGCTGGCGCGAGATCGAGAAGTCGTTGGCCCGGTAGCGCTTCGCCTCGCGGGCGCCGGCCGGCAGCTCGCCGGAGACGCCGCCCTCGCCCTCCCCCCCGTCGCCGTCGGGCTCGCCGCCGCGCACGCGCTCGACCCGCGCCGCGAGGTCGGCGTCGGCCTCGTCGACCTCGGGAATGCCGAGCGCCGCCGTCGGCCCGTAGCGGGCGTCGACCAGGGGCGAAACCAGCACCGGCAGCTCGCTGCCGTCGAGCCCGGTCAGGGTCGAGCCGGTGTCGACCACCGGCACCGAGCGGGCGTCGCGGGCGCTGCGCTCCCAGCCGCCCGAGCGCATCTGCTCGAGCTCCTCGCGCGCCGCATCGCTCGCCGCCCAGACCTCGATCTCGGGATGGCGCGGCGAGAGCAGGACGAAGGTCGCGCGATCCAGGGCGCCGCGGTGGGAGGTGAAGACGGTGAGCGCGCCCGCCGTCCCCTCGAGCTCGAGCTCGACGCCGTCGCTGCGGCCGAGGATGTAGCGCTGGGTGGCCAGCGAGAGCTCGTCCCAGTCCTGCAGCCGCTCGGTGTTGGCGTCGTTCTCCTCGAGGTAGTCGGTGATCTTCAGGAACCAGGTCGGGCGCCGGATCAGCCGCACCTCGTTGTGGCAGCGCCAGCAGGTACCGCCCTCCTCGACCTGGATCGAGGCGAGCGTGGTCTGGCAGGTGTCGCACCAGTCGACGGTGGCGTCGGCGCGGTAGACCATCCCCATCTCCAGCAGGGTCAGGAACAGCCACTGCGTCCAGCGGTACTGGCCCTCGTCGGAGCTGTAGAAGACGCGGTCGTAGTCGAAGCTGAAGCCGAGCCGCTGCATCTGCTCGAGCATCCGGTCGCCGCACTGGCGCACCCAGTCGGCGGGCAGCACCTGGCGCTCGATCGCCGCCAGCTCGGCCGGCAGGCCGAAGGCGTCGAAGCCGAAGCCGAGCAGGACCGCGTCGCCGCGAGCGCGGTGAAAGCGGGCGTAGGCGTCGCCGATCGCGTAGTCGCGCACGTGCCCCATGTGCAGGTTGCCCGAGGTGAACGGGCTCGACGCCTTGACGTAGACCGCCTTCTGCCCCTCCCGCGGCCGCTCCGGCGCGTCGAAGTCCCCGCGCTCGGCCCACTCCGCCCGCCGCGCCGCCTCGATCGCGGCAGCGTCGTATTGCGCCTTCCCTTGACTCATGCCTTCGAAGGCTACTGAGAGGGTCGAGAACCAAGCAGTTCAAGGACGCAGGGAGCGCCGTGTGCTCTGCACACAAGCGACCGAGGACGCCGAAATGCGCCGGTTCTCGGCCCTCTCACGCAAAGGTCCAGAGCTTGTTGCCCAGGAAGTTGAACGGCATCGCCACGGCGACGGCGATCGCCTGGGCGGTGAGTTCGCCCGCCGTGCCGGACGCCACCAGGGCCTCCAGCACGACCAGGTTGAGGCCGAGCGCGGCGAGGCTGACGGCGAAGAAGCGCGCCGCCTGGAAGTGAGCCGGGCCCTCGCCGGGGCCGAAGGTCCAGTACCGGTTCCAGAGGAAGTTGCTGGTCACGGCGACGGCGAAGGCGCCGACCGCGGCGAGCAGGTGGTAGAGGCCGAGGGAGCCGGCGAGAAGGGCGAAGACGGCGAGGTTGATCAGGTAGCCGGAGGCACCGACGAGGCCGAACTTGACCAGCTGCACCCAGGTCGCGCTCTGCCGCGCGGCGACGCCGATCCGGTACGCGAGCTCGCCAGCGCCTGCCATAGCCGGAGGAGCTTAACCGGCGCACCGGCCGCGAGCGGCGCCGTGACGCCCGCCCCGCGTAGTCTTGGCGCCGATGCGGAGTCGCAGAGCAGTCCTCGCAGCCCTCGTCCTGACCGCCGTGGCGGTCGCCCTGGCGCTGATCTTCGGCGGCAAGGACTCGAAGCGGGCGAAGGCGAGCGTCGTCACCCGGCCCGGCCAGCCGACCGTCGAATTCATCTCCCCCCGCAACGGCGCCCGACAGGACGCGCACTCGGTCGTGATCAAGGTCGACGTCGAGAACTTCGAACTGGCGCCGGCCCGCTTCGGCGACCAGCCCGAACTCGGCCAGGGCAACCTCCGCTTCAGCCTCAACCGCGTACCCGACTGCGTCGAGCCCGCCAAGCTCCAGCAGGCGATCAACAGCCCGCTCGGCAAGAGCAGGCTGAAGGGGGCATCGCTCGACTTCCCGGAATACGCCGGCCCCAACGGGGTTCTCGGCAAGCGGCTCGGCGTCTCCAGCGAGTACTCGCCCGCGACCCGGCCGGAGATCTACTACCAGAACCTGCAGCCCGGCTTCTACCGCCTCGTCGTCGCCCTCGCCCAGAACAACGGCAAGGCGACCCAGTACCACGACGTCACCACCTTCCAGATCCTGCCGCGGCCCGGAGCGAAGCCGAAGGCCTGCCCGGCGGGCAAGGTCTCGAGCTCCAAGGCCGCCGCCCGCTTCCGCTGAGGGTCGACGCGCCGGCCCTCCGCCAGGGCGCTCGCGCGAGCCGGCGGACTCCATTACTTCACTTTGTATAGTGAGTGATGATGCGCACTTTACGCCGTTTGCTGGGGTTCCTGCGCCCCTACCGCCTGCAGCTGATCGGCTCCCTGGTCTTCGCCTGGGGGGCGATGGCCCTGACCGTGCTGATCCCCTGGCTGGTCGGCCGCGCGGTCAACGCGATCCAGGACGGCAACCAGCCCGACCTGCTGCCGCTGGCGCTGGCGATCGTCGGCGCCAGCGTCCTGCGGCTGGGGCTGACGGTCTTCCGGCGCCTGATCGCCGGGCGCGTCTCGCTCGGGGTCGAATTCGACCTCCGCGAGACCTTCTACCGGCACCTGCAGCGGCTCGAGCTCGGCTTCTTCGACAGCCAGCAGACCGGCCAGCTGATGTCGCGGGCGACGGTCGACCTGCAGTCGATCCGCTTCTTCCTCGGCTACGGCCTGATCTTCATCACCCAGAACCTGCTGACGGTGATTCTCGCCGGCGCGGTGATGATCGCGATCAACCCGCTGCTGGCGGCGATCGCGCTGCTCCCCGCGCCGTTCATCATCTACACCGCCTCGCGCTACAACCGCGTCTCGCGGCCGGCGCTGCAGGAGGTCCAGCAGCGGATCGCCGAGCTGACCGCGGAAGCCGAGGAGAACGTCTCCGGGATCCGCATCGTCAAGGCCTTCGCCCGCGAGGAATACCAGCTGCACCGGTTCCAGCGCGCGGTCGCCCGGGTCTTCGACCAGAGCGTCTACTCGACCCGCCTGCAGGCGACGTTCACGCCGCTGATCGGCCTCCTCCCCCAGCTCGGGATCGCGCTGATCCTGCTGGTCGGCGGCCGGCTGGTGATCGAAGGCGAGCTCAGCCTCGGCAACTTCACCGCCTTCTACACCTACCTGGTGATGCTCGCCGGGCCGATGCGGATGCTCGGCGTCGCGATGGGGATGGCCCAGCGGGCGGTCGCCTCCGGCAACCGGATGTTCGAGATCATCGACCGCGAACCGGCGATCCAGAGCCCGCCCGGGGCACCGCCGCTGCCGGCCGGCGGCGGCGCGGTCGCGCTGCGGGGCGTGACCCTGCGCTACGACGGCGCCGCGCCCGCCCTGACCGACGTCGACCTCGAGGTCGAGGCGGGCAGGACCGTCGCCCTGGTCGGCCCCTCGGGCGCCGGCAAGACCAGCCTGGTGGCGCTGGTCGCCCGCCTCTACGACCCGAGTGAGGGCACGGTCCTGGTCGACGGCGCCGACGTGCGCGAGATCGATGTCGGCTCGCTGCGGGCGCAGATCGCCTTCGTCGCCGACGACAGCTTCCTCTTCACCGCCAGCGTCGCCGAGAACATCGCCTACGCCCGACCGGACGCGACGCTCGAGGAGATCGAAGCGGCGGCCCGCCGCGCCCAGGCCGACGGCTTCATCCGCGACCTCCCCGACGGCTACGAGACCCGCGTCGGCGAGCGCGGCCTCACCCTCTCCGGCGGCCAGCGCCAGCGCATCGCGATCGCCCGCGCCCTGCTCGCCGACCCGCGCATCCTGATCCTCGACGACGCCACCTCGTCGGTCGATGCGACCACCGAGGCGGCGATCAAGGCGGGGCTCGAGGAGGCGATGGCCGGGCGGACCACGTTCATCATCGCCCACCGCCTCTCGACCGTCGCCCTCGCCGACGAGATCGTCGTCCTCGACGGCGGCCGCGTCGTCGACCGCGGCACCCACGCCGAGCTGACCGAGGGCTGCGGCTTCTACCGCGAGATCGCCGAGCACGGCCTCGCCGACAGCGTCTTCTTGCAGCGCGACCTCGAGGAACGCGAGGAGATGGCGAAGCTGTGAACGGCGACACTCGCCCGAACCCGCTGCGCAACGTCGTCCTGCTGTTCGCCGCGCTCTGGCGGCTGCTGCGCGGCGAGGACCAGCGCGGCCGCAAGGTGCGCTGGCTGATCGGCCTGCTGCGGCCCTACCGCGGCCGCCTGGCGCTGATGCTCGCCGCCCTCCTGGTCGAGACCGCGGCGGGGCTGGCGCCGCCCTACCTGGCCGGCCGCGCGATCGACGCCGGGATCGAAACCGGCGACCTCAGCGCCCTCGACTGGACGGTCGCCGCCTTCGCCGCCGCCGCCCTGCTCTACGCGGCCGGCACCGTCGCCGAGACCTACCTGGTCGGCTGGCTCGGCACCCGCGCCCTGCAGGACCTGCGCGAGCGTCTCTTCAGCCATATCCAGGCGATGTCGATCGGCTTCTTCACCCGGCGCAGCCCGGGCGTCCTGATCTCGCGCATGACCAACGACGTCGAGGCGCTCAACCAGCTGGTGACCAACGGCGTGGTCACGATCGTCAACAGCACCCTGACCCTGGTCGGCGTGGTCGTGATCCTGCTGGTGCTCGACGTCAAGCTGGCACTGATCACCTTCCTCACCTTCCCGCTGCTGGCGGTGGCGAGCGTGATCTTCCGCATCGTCTCCGCCGGCGCCTACCGGGCGACGCGGGAGCGGATCGCCGCCGTCACCGGCTACCTGCAGGAGAGTCTCAGCGGCGTCCGCGTCGTCCGCAGCTTCGGCCAGGAGCCGCGCCACGTCGACGAGATGACGGCGCTCAACGAAGCCAACCGCGAAGCGAACATGAAGACGGTCTTCCTCAACGCCTCCTACTTCCCGGCGGTCGAACTGCTCTCGGCGATGGGGACCGCGGTGATCCTGCTCTACGGCGGCAGCCAGGCGATCGACCACGCGATCCAGGTCGGCGTCGTCGTCTCCTTCGTCGCCTACCTGGCGACCTTCTTCCAGCCGATCCAGGAACTCTCCCAGCTGTACACGACCTACCAGCAGGGGATGGCGGCGCTCGACAAGATCTTCGACCTGCTCGACACGCCGGCGGACATGGTGGACGCGCCCGAGGCGATCGACCCGGGCACGCTGCGCGGGGAGATCGAGCTCGACGGCGTCTGGTTCTCCTACAGCGACGACGCCGAGCCCGGCGCCTGGGCGATGGAGGACGTCGACCTGCACGTGCCGCCGGGCCAGACCCTGGCGCTGGTCGGCGCCACCGGCGCCGGCAAGTCGACCCTGGCGAAGCTGGTCGCCCGCTTCTACGACCCGCAGAAGGGGCGCGTCCTGGTCGACGGCCACGATCTGCGCGGGGTGCGGCAGCAGGCGCTGC
Organism: uncultured Actinomycetes bacterium; assembly: GCA_963810455.1. Taxonomy (GTDB): domain Bacteria; phylum Actinomycetota; class Thermoleophilia; order Solirubrobacterales; family 70-9; genus VAYN01. The sequence continues at coordinate 32,086 of CAWEOH010000063.1, read as the reverse complement.
GGCGCCAGCTCGGGATCGTCCCCCAGGAGGGCTTCCTCTTCTCCGGCAGCGTCCGCGAGAACGTCGCCTTCGGCCGGCCCGAGGCCAGCCTGGAGGAGATCGAGGAGGCGCTGGCAACGGTCGGCGCCAGCGCCTTCGTCGCCGCCCTGCCCGAGGGGATCGAAACCCAGGTCGGCGAGCGCGGCATCCAGCTCTCCGCCGGCCAGCGCCAGCTCGTCGCCTTCGCCCGCGCCCTGCTCGCCCAGCCGCGGATCCTGATCCTCGACGAGGCGACCGCCAACGTCGACGTGCGCACCGAGAAGACGATCGAGCGCGGCCTCGAGCGCCTGCTCCACGGCCGTACCGCGATCGTCATCGCCCACCGCCTCTCGACGATCCGCCGCGCCGGCATGATCGTGGTGCTCGACGGGGGCAGGATCGCCGAGCGGGGGACGCACGACGAGTTGATCGCGGCCGAACGGGGCGTACGCGAAGCTGTACGGGGCGTGGTCTGAGAGCTCCGCGGCTTGAGGTTTGCGAGGGGCCCCATCCAGACTCCCAAGCGGGACGGCTCGGACCAGGCCGCGGAACGGCAAAGCTCATACACGCCCCAAGCCGCGAGGGCTTCAAGAAGCCCGGGCGGGGGCGAAGCTCGGTCGTTGCGTGGGCCGGGGAGCTTCTGAAATTCAGGACCCCTGCCGTAGGCGGGCCGGGGGTCGGTTCTCCGGGATCCTCGCCCGAAGGGCCAAATGTCATCTGATTCCTGCGCCCCATAGGGGCGCAGCATCATGAGGGAGCAGTCCCGGAAGGGACGCGACTAGGACTCCCGGAGGACCGGCCCCCGGCCCGCCCTCGCACCGCCTCGAACCTCAGCCGGGCCCGACCCCGCCCGAGGACGATCCTTCTTCGCCGCCGCCTTCGGGCGCCGCTTCTTCTTCGACCCCGGCACCGGCCCCGCCGCCTTCGGGCGCGACTTCTTCGACCGCCCCTTCTTCGACCGGCGGGACGTATTCTTCGGGCGCGGCTTCGGCTTCGACGCCGCCTTCTTCGACTCCACCGCCTTCACCGCCGGTCGCGGGCGCGGTGGGCGGCGCGCTCGGACCTTCGCCGCACTGTTCGAGGCCGAAGGCGGAGGCTTTCAGCTGGAACTGTTCGAGCGCCGTGGCCGCGCTCGCTTCGGCTTCGGTGAGCGCCGCCGAGTCTTCGCGTTCGGCGGCGAGCTTGACCTCGCCCTCGACCTTCGCCAGCTCTTCGGCGGCGGCGATCACCTCCGCGTATTCGGATCCGCCTTCCTTCGGCTTGCCGAGCTGCTCGAGGCTGGAGACGAGGTTCACGTAGAGGTTGGCGACCTGCGCCGCCTGGCTCGACGGTTCGGCGGCGGACGTGCCCACCGAGCCGACCGCGGTGTTGATCTCGGCGCAGATCTCGTCGCCCTGGGAGATCAGTTCCGCCTTGGTCAGCGCCGGCTTCGCTTCTTCGGTGCTGGCTTCGGTCGCATCGGTGGTCGCTTCGCCGCCCCCGCCGCCGCAGGCGGCGAGGCCGAGGGCGCCGAGCAGCAACAGCGCGACAACCAGCACGGATGGGCGGAGGAATCTCATCGGCAGCGAAGCTAGCAGAGCGAATCGACAGCTTTGCAGGCACTTCTCAGCTGCGGCCCAGGGACTCGAACCCCGACTACTTCGTCCAGAGCGAAGCGTGCTGCCATTACACCAGGCCGCAAGGAGCCACCGAAGGATAACGACGCCGGGGGGAGAGAAGTGAGTCGCCCGCCCCTTAGGCCGATACATGCGGACACCGGCGACATGTAGACAGAAATGTAGACTCGCTCCATGGCAAGCGTCGGGACCACGACGATCCGCGTCCGTCGCAGCACCCACGAGCGCCTGCAGAAAGAGGCCGAGCTGGCGGGCAAGAGCGTGACTCAGGTGCTGGAGGAGGCGACCGAGATGCTCGAAGAGCAGCGACTGCTGGCGGACCTCGTCAGGCTGTACGAGCAGCACGGCCACGAGATCCGCGAGGAGATGAAGGACTGGCTCGACATGCCGTCCGACGGGCTTCCGGACGACGACTGGTCCGACCTGCCGGCAGGGGGCGACGAGAAGCCGTGAAGCGAGAACCGGAACGCGGCGAGCTCTATTACGCCAGCCTCGGCGCCGGCGTCGGCCGGGAGCAGAGCGGCGAACGGCCGGTGCTGATCGTCTCGATCGACCAGATGAACCGCGCGCCGGCAGAACTCGTTCTCGCGGTGCCGTTGACCACCACCCACCGCCCGACCCGGCTGCACGTCCCCATCGAGCCGGATTACAGCGACCTGGAGAGAACCAGCTACGCGATGCCGGAGATGGTCCGGCATCTCTCGAGCGAGCGGCTCAGGCGCCGGATCGGCCGGGCACCGCAGAAGACCATCGAACTCGTCGCCCATAGGGCGGGCATCCTGATCGGCCTCGGCCGGACGAAGTTCTAGGCGAGCGCCGAGAGGTCGGAGTCGGCGTCGGCGATCGTGGCGCTGGCGCCGCTGACGTCGACGCGGTCGGCCAGCATGCGGCGGGCTTCGGCGAGGTCCTCCGAGCGGCCGACGCTGAGGCAGCCGGCGACGCGGCCGCCCTGCAGGTACCAGACCGAGAACTCACCGGCCTCGGGGTCGCCGCGCCAGACCTCCTCTTCCCACTCGTGGGCGGGGCCGACGTACTCGAGGCTGGCCCAGTCGGCGAGGTCGCTGAAGAAGTAGGGGACGACCTCGTAGTCGGCGTCGTCGCCGAGCATGTTGCGGGCGGCGTGCATCCCCTGCTGCATCGCCACGTCCCAGTGCTCGACCCGCAGCCGGCGGCCGTGGACGACGCTCTCGTAAGAGCAGCAGTCACCGGCCGCGTAGATCCCCGCGGCCGAGGTCCGCAGCTTCGAGTCGCAGACGATCCCGTCGTCGACCTCGAGCCCGGCCCGCTGCGCCAGCATCGCGTCGGCCCGCACGCCGGCGCCGACGACGACGGCGTCGCAGTCGAGGCTGAGGCCGCTCTTGGCGACCACCGAGCGCACCCGGCCGTCGCCCTCGAAGGCGTCGAGCTCCTCGCCGCCGTGGAACTCGACGCCGTGCTCTTCCAGCCGCCGCTGGAAGAAGCGGCCGGCGTCGGTGCCGAAGGTGCGCGAGAGGGGGACGTCCTCGAGCGCGAGGATCGCGCACTTCGTGCCCTGGGCGGTCAGCGAGGCCGCGACCTCGCAGCCGATGTAGCTGCCGCCGACGAGGACGACCCGCTCGGCGGTCCCGGCATCGGCGGCGATCGCGTCGGCGTTGCCGAAGGCGCGCAGGTAGTGGATCCCCTCGTTCTCGGCGCCCTCGACGCGGAGGATGTTGACCAGCGCCCCGGTGGCGAGCAGCGCCTGGCCGAACTCGACCTCCTCCCCGCCCTGCAGCTTCGCCGTCCGCGCCTCCGGGTCGAGCGACATCACGTTGCGAGCGGTCGCCAGCTCGACCCCGTTCTCCTCGTACCAGGAGCGCGGCTCGACGTAGGCGTCGGCGCGCTCGGCCTCGCCGCGCAGGTACTCCTTCGAGATCGGCGGCCGTTCGTAGGGCGGCTCCGGCTCGCGGCCGGCGAGCAGGATCGAGCCCTCGGCGCCGCGCGAGCGCAGCTCCTTGGCGCAGTGGGCGGCGGCCATGCCGCCGCCGACCAGGAGGAAGTCGACGTATCTGTCAGCCACCGTTTGCGTCGGGTCCGAAGAGAGTCTTCAACTCGTCCTCCTTACCCGGATCGAGCACCGCGAGAACCTCGTCGCCTTCCTCGAGCACGGTGTCGGCGGTGGGGACGAATCCCTTGCCGGACCGCAGCACCGAGATCAGCAGGCTTCCTTCCGGCATGCTCAGGTCGCCGACGCGGCGCCCGATCAGACCCGAGTCCTTGCCGAGCAGCATCTCGATGATCTCCAGCTGCTCCTCCTGCAGGTCGAGCAGGTGGACGAGCCCGTACTCGGGCACCTCGTGCTCGAGCAGGCGCAGGATCAGGTCGGTCGCCGAGACCGAGGGTTTGACCCCGAGCAGGTCGAAGTGCTGGCGGTTGCGCGGGTTGTTGACCCGGGCGATGATCTGGTCGACCAGGTACTTCTCCTTCGCCACCTGGCAGATCAGCATGTTGTCCTCGTCGTCGCCGGTCACGGCGATCACCATGTCGGCGCGCTGGACCCCGGCCCGCTCCAGCACCCACAGCTCGGAGGCGTCGCCGTAGGAGACGTTGTGCTCGAGCTCCTGCTCGACGGTCAGGTAGCGGCGGCGGTCGGCCTCGATCACGGTCACCTCGTGGTCCTTTTCGAGCAGCTCCCGCGCCAGGTTCCAGCCGACCTTGCCCGCTCCGACGACGATGATGTACATGTGAGGCTCCAGACCTCGCTTCCTAGGCGACTTCGGCCGTGGCGTCGTCCGACGAGCCCTCGCCGCGGCCGGCGGAGTCTCGCACGGCCGACTCCAGCATGTCGATCGCGACCTTCGTCGGGCAGACCGTGTGCAGGCCCTGGCGCCGGTACCACTCGGCCCGCAGCGGGTCGAGCACGCGGGCGATCACGGTTGGCACCTGGTAGCGGCGCTGGGCGATCTGGGAGATGACGATGTTGGTGTTGTCGCCGTTGGTCGAGGCGATGAAGACGTCCGCCTGGCCGATCCCGGCCGCCTCCAGGGCCTCGGTCTCCAGCCCGGTGCCGACGGTGAACTGGCCGCCCAGGTCCTCCCAGCTCTTCTCGAGCCCGACCTCGAGCCGCGCGTGGGACTCGGGGTCCTCGTCGAGGCAGGAAACGGCGTGCCCCTCGCGGAGCATCCCCCGCGCCACCGACGAGCCGACTCGCCCGCAGCCAACGATCAAGATGAACATTGCCCGGATACTAGGTGGTCTCCGCCGTCTCAGCGTTCTCTGCGCCGGCCCCGGGCTCCGGCGTTTCAGGCGGGGCGGTGAGCAGCACCCGGCAGGGAGCTTTCTTCAGCACGTACTCGGTGGCGGCGCCGATCTCGGCCGGCTTCGACCCGCCGAGGCCGCCGATCATCGCGCCGCCGCGGATCTTGCTCGGCGGCTCGCCGCCGATCACGATCGCCTCGGCGCCGCTGCGGCGCGCCGCCTCGACGATCCCGGCGCCGACCTTGCGGGCGCGGATCACCTCGGTGCCGACCTCGACGTCCTCGTACTCCTCGCCGATCTCGCGCGCCCGCTCCAGCGTCCGCCGAGCCGCGTCCTCGCGCTCCTTCGGCAGCTCGGCGTCGAGCGGCAGGGTCAGCGGCACCTCGATCACGAAGATCACGTCGAGGCGGGTCTCGCCGGCATCGCCGCCGGAGGCCTCCGCCGCCGCCAGCCGGCCGGCGGTGGCGACGATGTCGTCGTCGAGCTTGGTGCCGAAGACCGGGACGAGGATGTTGCGGAACTCGACCTTCGGCACCTGCTTGGTGAGCGCGTGCTCGGTGACCGAGACGCGCCGGGTCAGCGAGGTTTCCTCGAACACCTTGCGGTAGACGAAGTAGAAGATGAGGCCGAACAGCATCCAGCCGAGCCCGACCCAGCGGGCGGTGGTGTGGATCGCGAGCACGCTGAGGAAGGCGAGGGCGCTGACGACCGCGGCGACGATCGCCGCCCAGGGCAGCTCGGCCGGCCCCCAGCGCATCCCGAACGGGATCCGGAACGGGCGCGGCCGGTCGGGCTCGGTCACCCGCAGGCGGATGATCGAGAGGTGGGCGATGGTGATCGCCAGGGTGGCGCCGAAGGCGTAGATCCCCGCCAGCAGCTTGACGTCGGTAGGGATCACCAGCCCGAGCGCGATCAGGCCGCAGATCGTGATCGCGACGTAGGGGGTCGCCGAGCGGCGCTCCAGCTTGCCCAGCCAGCTCGGGATCTGGCGGTTGATCGCCAGCGTGTAGATGTGGCGGGAGACCCCGAGCATCGTCGTGTTCGCCGCCCAGAAGAGGACCGGGACGGCGACCAGCATCACCGCCCAGCGCATCGTTTCCGCCACCCAGTGCGGGTGGAAGGCCGAGACGACCCCCAGCACCGGCTCCTCGATGAACTCGCCGCCGAGCGCCGTTTCGGGCCCGTGCGGCCCAGCGACCACCGGCACCGCCATCAGCGCGATCGCCGCCATCCCGGCGTAGATGAGCGGCACCGCGAAGGCGCCCAGCGTCGCCACCCGCCTCAGGTCACGGCCGCTGACCTCGATGTCGGGGGCGAGGTCGGAGGCGGCCTCGATCCCCGCGTAGGCGAGCATCGCGATCACCGCCGCATAGATGATGTGACGCACGCTCGGCTCGGTGAAGAGGTGGATATCGGCGGTGAGGCGGTCCGGGTGGAGGACGACGAGCAGACCGACGACGATCACCGCCAGCTGCAGCGCCAGGTCGGCGAGCGCCAGCACCGCGAGCGAGCGCTGGCGGCCGCGGCCGGTGACGTTGAGGATGTTGAGCGCGACGACGGCGACGATCACGACCGCCGCCGTGCCAATCTCGTACCCGGGCTCGGCGAAGTTGCCCGAGATCGGCTCCAGGTAGTGGGCCACCGAGATCGCCGCCAGGGCGAGGACGATCAGGTAGTCGATCAGGATCGCCCAGCCGGCGATGAAGGCGATTAGCTCGTTGAAGGCGTGGCGGGCAAAGCTCGAGGAGCCACCGCGCTCGCGAAACATCGCGCTGCCCTCGACGTAGGTCAGCGTCGTCAGCCCGAAGAGCAGGCCGGAGGCGAGGAAGATCAGGGGCGTCAGCCCGAGCCCGCGCTCGGCGACGACACCGAGCGCGAAGTAGATCGAGAAGCCGACCGCGGAGTAGGCGGCGGCGAACAGCCCGGGGACGCCGAGGCTGCGCTGCGGGCGCCCCTGGCCCGGTTTCGCCCCGTCGCCCTCCGCGGCCGCCGGTTGGTCCACCGCGGGGTCGCCGCTCACCCTTGCATCCTCCGGCTGACCCAGAGGCGGCCGACGCCGACGACGAGGAAGGCGATGCCGAGCAGGACGCCGAGCGACGCCGGCCCGCCGCCGTTGGCGAGGGTGACGACGAGCACGACGATCCCCATCGCGACGAAGACCAGCGAGAACCCGGTCACCGCCCCGCGGTACACAGCCTCCCCCCGGGCTCCCTGCCGACGGGCCGATTTGTCGCCTCCTCGTGGACTTTTCGTCCCGTCGGCGCGCGGGGTCATTCGGCCACCTCGACCAGGGCGGCGCTGGCGACCGGCGCCGGCTTTTCGCTCGGGTCGGAGACGACGATCACCCGGCAGGGGCGCTCGCCGAGGACCGTCTGCAGCGTCTTGTCGTAGAGCGGCACGCCGCCGCGGCGGCGCAGGCCGACGACGACCGCCGCCGCCTCGATCTCCTTCGCCTCCTCGGCGACCGAGTAGCCGGCCTGGCCCGGCCGCACCCGGGCGACGTGGCCGGTGACCCGCTGGCCGCCGATCAGCCGCGCCTCCTCGATCTTCCGCTGCGCCGCCGCCTCCTGCTCGGGCAGCTCGGCGTCGAGGGGCAGGTGGGTCGGCACGGTCATCATCGAGTGGATGTGGATCCCGCGGCGGCGCTTGCCGGCGAGCTTGACCGCGGTCGCGACCATCTCCGGCGAGAACGCTTCGTCGTCCTCCATCCCGACCAGGACGCTCTGGTACTCGACCTCCTCGACCCCGAGCGGCTCGGGCAGCACCACCTTCACCGTTTCGGTCAGCGGCAGCTTCTGGTTGCGGCGGTAGAGGACGTAGACGGTGACCCCGAGCACCATCCAGCCGAGGCCGACGATCAGCGTGCGCGGGTTGAGCGCCATGACCACGATCCAGGCGGTGAAGGTGCCGAGGCCGCCGAGCACCGCGGTCGCCGGGATGTTGAAGCCGAAGGCGGGCGGGTTGAACGGCGGCTTCCAGGTTCGCTCGGCGTCGGGGTGCCGGCGCCGCAGCTGGATCACCGCGACGTGGGCGATCGTGAACGAGAGCATCGCCCCGAACGAGTACATCGTCGCCAGGAAGTCGGTCTGGCCGGGGAGCAGGGTGATGATCGCGACGACGGCGAAGATCATGATCGCGATGTAGGGGGTCCGGTACTTGGGATGGACCTGGCGCAGGCCCTCCGGCAGCTGCCGGTGCTGTCCCATCGAATAGGTCAGCCGCGAGACGCCGATCAGCGCCGCGTTGGTCGCGATCAAGAGGATCACCGCGGCCAGCACGCCGACGTAGTAGCGCAGGATTTCGGTCGGCACGCTGGAGAGCCCGAGGTTCTCGACGATGCCGAGGATCGGATCGTCGGCGAAGGTCGAGCCGAGCGCGGTCGAGTAGTGGCCCGCGGCGTCCTGGGTCACCGGCATCGCCGAGAGGGCGACCACCGGGATCAGCAGATAGAGGCCGAGCACGGCGAGGACGACGAGCAGGACGCTGCGCGGGATCGTGCGGGCGGAGTCCTTCGCCTCCTCCGCCATGTTGGAGATCGTCTCGATCCCGGTGTAGGCGATCATCCCGACCGCGATGCCGAGGGCGAAGTCGCTCCAGCTCGGGGCGACGCCGAGGTGGATGTTGTCGACCAGCACCTGCGGGCTGAAGACGAGGGCGAAGCCGATCACGACCAGGACCACCTGGGTCGCGAGGTCGGCGACGGCGAGGATCAGGTTCAGTTTCGCCGACTCCTCGGTGCCGCGGACGTTGAGCAGGGCGAGGCCGACGATCAGCACCGCGCCGCCGACGATGTCGCCGGGGCTGTTGCCGAGCCACGGCCAGAAGACCGCCAGGTAGTGGGGGACGAAGAAGGCCGAGATCGCCGCGGTGATCGTGTAGTTGAGCATCTGCCCCCAGGCGGCGATGAAGCTGACCAGCTCGTTGAAGGCGTGGCGGGCGAAGCTCGAGGAGCCGCCGGCTTCCGGGTACATCACGGTCGCCTCGGCGTAGGTGGCGGCGGTGCAGGCGAAGATCAGGCCGGTGATGACGAAGGCGACCGGAGTCAGGCCGAGGGCGAAGGCGGCGGTGACGCCGAGCGCGTAGTAGATCGAGGAGCCGACGTTGCCGTAGGCGGCCGAGAACAGCGCACCGACGCCGTGGACGCGGCTCAGCGATTCGTCTCTGGGGATTCGCTGGGCCATCTAGAAGAGGCTGGAACTCGTCACTGATCCGAATATACGGAGGCGCTCGGTGCTCTCCGCACGTGGGCGCGGCCGAGGTCGCCGGGCGCGGTCCCGCCGCAGAGCGCCAGCGCCAGCTCGAACTCGGTTCGCAGCATCTCCAGCACGCGGGCGACGCCGGCCTCTCCCCCGGCCGCCAGACCCCAGAGCGGCGGCCGGCCGACGAGCACGGCGTCGGCGCCGAGCGCGAGGGCGATGGCGACGTCGGTGCCGCGGCGGATGCCGCCGTCGACGATGACCGGGACGCGCCCGGCGACCGAATCGACGACCTCGGCGAGGACGTCGGCGGTGGCCAGGGCGCAGTCGAGCTGGCGGCCGCCATGGTTGGAGACGACGACACCGCCGGCCCCGTGCTCGACCGCCAGCGCCGCGTCCTCGCCGGTGAGGATCCCCTTGACCAGGACCGGAACGCTCGACTCGGAGGCGAGGCGTTCGAGCGATGGCCAGTCGGCGGCGAGGGTCATCAGGTCGAAGGTGTCCTCGACGGTGACCGAGCGGCCGTCGCCGATCGCCGCTTCGACGCTGGGGATACCGAGCTCGGCAGGCAGGTGGAACCGGTTGCGGCGGTCGCGCTCGCGGTTGCCACCCGGCGGTAGGTCGGCGGTGACGACGATCGCCTCGAAGCCCTGGTCGATCGCCTCCTCCATCAGCGCCCGGGTGATGCCGGCGTCGCGGAACTCGTAGAGCTGGAAGAAGCGGCGGCCGCCGGGCGCCGCCGCCGCGACCTCGCCGGGGCGGGCGGTGGCGAGCGTCGAGAGGCACATCGCCGTGCCGGCCGCGGCGGCGCCGCGGGCCATCCCCAGCTCGCCGTCCGGGTGGACGAGGCGCTGGTAGGCGACCGGCGCGATCACGATCGGCATCGAGAGCGGGATGCCGAAGAGCTCGGTCTCGGTGCTGACGGCGGAGACGTCGACCATCACCCGGGGCCGCAGCCGCCACCGTTTCCAGGCGGCGAGGTTGTCGGCGAGAGTGATCTCGTCGCCGGCGCCGCCGGCGAAGTAGCCGAGCACCCCCGGCTCGAGCTTCTCGTGGGCGATGCGCTCGGGGTCCGAGACGTTGATCCAGCCGTCAGTCATCGCTCGCGACCCTAGATGATTGATTCCATGACGGGGTGCGACCGGCGGCGCTCCCAGCCGAGCAAATCGAGGACGCGGGGCGCAGCCTTTGCCGGTTGGCAAAGGCAAGCCCGAGGACGCAGGGATGCGACGCTGAGGGCGCAGTTGTTCCCGGTATGCGGGAACAACTGCGGTCTCGCCGGGTCCGTCGTCCGTGCGTGCCCGGTCGTGGAATCAATCATCCGGCGCTACCGTTTCCGCGGTGAGTGCGCGGCGCCGGCCCACGCGGCGGCAGATCAGGCGACGGCGGGCCCTCGCCCTGGCGGCGCTGGGGGCGATCGTGGTGGCAGCGGCCTACCTGGCGCTGCGCTCGACGGTGCTGGCGCCTGTCGACAAGCACGGCGCCCGCCTCGTCCACCTCGAGCTGCAGAGCAAGGCGGTCGGCCGGCCGCTCGGCGTCAACGTGATCGTGCCGCCGCGGGCCGGGCGGCGCGGCAAGCGCTGGCTGCTGGTCTTCCTCCACGGCCGCAGCGGCAGCGAGACCAGCTTCAACGACCCGGTCTTCGAAAGGCTGCCCGAGCTGCACGGCAGACGGGGCATGGTGGTCGCCTTCCCCGACGGCGGCGAACACGGCTACTGGCACGATCGCGCCGAAGCCGACTGGGGCACCTACGTGATGGACGAAGTCATCCCGACCGCGGTCAAGCGCTTCGGCATCGATCCGAAGCGGATCGCAATCGGCGGCATCTCGATGGGCGGCTTCGGCGCGCTCGATCTCGCGCTCGAGAACCCCGGCCGCTTCTGCGCCGTCGGCGGCCACTCCCCCGCGCTCTGGTTCGAAGGCTCGGAAACGGCGCCGGGGGCCTTCGACGACGCCGCCGACTTCGCCCGCAACGACGTCGTCGGCACTGTTCGGGTCGACCCCAATGCCTTCGGCGACACCCCCGTCTGGATCGACTACGGCGATTCGGATCCCTTCCTCCCCTACGACGAAGGCTTCGTCGCCGCGATGAAGGCCGGCGGCGCCGACTTCACCCATCGGTCCTGGCCGGGCGGCCACGAAGAGTCCTACTGGGCGGCGCACTGGCCCGAGTACCAGCGGTTCTACCTGAGGGCGCTGCGGGACTGCTGAGGGCGGGGGCGGGGCGCGGGCGTAGCGAGGGACGGCGAGGGACGGGGGCTTGTCCGGAGGGGTGGGGTGACCCTCTGCCGAAGACCGTCGCGCAGCTGGGGCCGGGGCGAGGGCTCAAGCGGCCGCGCATAGCCTTCGTCAGAGGGTCACCCCACCCCTCCCAACGGGATCGGCCCCGAGCTTCGCAGCCTGAGCAGGCGCCGCCGAGCGAGCCCCGGGCCAGGGCTTCCAAGGTCCCGGCGCTCCCGATCCCTCGGAAGCTCCCCGAGGGACCATGGCTCCCGTCTCTCGAGAAGCTCCCGAGGGACGAGGCCTCGCCCTCTCTCGGGAAGCTCCCAAGGGACGAGAGCGTCAATCGCGTGGTTCCTTATGGACGCTCGGGGTCCGAAGGGAACCACGGGATCGGGATCTCGGCCTGGCTTCCGGGGTCGTGGTTCCTTTTGGACCGTATGGGTCCAAAAGGAACCACGGGATTGGGGGGACGGGGGCTTTGCGGGGGCTGGGGCGCTTTCGTCCCTCGCAGGGCTCGGTCCGTTGGGGAGGGTCGGGGGAGCCTCTGGGCGGCTTGTGGGCTGAGGTCGGGCGGTTCTCGGACGGGGGGAGCGCGATCCGCCCGAAGGTCTGAGCGTGAGGGTCACCCGAGCCTCCCGGGCGGGGCCGTGAGCCCTCGCCCGCGGAGCCCTGGGCCGGAGCTCCTCAGTTCAACGCCCGGGCGACCCGGCGGGCGGCGTCCCGGGCGGCGGCGCCGCGCCCCAGCTTTCGCGCCCGTCGGCGGTCGCGATCGGGATCCTCGGACCGGCCATCGCCGGCGTGTCAAGGGTGACGTCGACCACCGCCTTGACTCGGGAGAGGACCTCTCGGGCTTCGCTCTTGCGGCCCTGGTAACCCCATTCGTGCAGGTCGGCGGTCAGGCCGGTGGCGTCGATGCCGGCCTCTTCGGCGAGGTACAGCGCCCGGGGCATGTGGAATCCCTGGGTGACGACGACGGCGTCGCCGACGCCGAAGATCGAGCGAGCGCGGACCATCGTCGCCCAGGTGTCGAAGCCGGCGTGATCCTCGAACACGTCCCGCGGCGGCACCCCGTCGCGGACGAGCTGCTTGCGCATCGTGTCGGGCTCGTCGTAAGCCCAGGTGTGGTGGTCGCCGGAGACGAGGATCTTCCCCACCCTGCCGGCGTGCCACAACCTCGCGGCCTGCTCGACCCGGTCGGCCAGCATCGCGCTCATCTCCCCGTCCGGCTTGACCAGCGCCCCCGGCACGATCGCCACCGGCGCCGGCGGCACCTGCGAAACCTCCCCCGTGTACTCGCCGCTGGCGCTGAGCAGGACGTAGGCATTCGACCCGGCCACCGCGAGTGCCCCCAGCGCCCCGAGCCCGGCCAGGACCGCCGAAACCCGCGGCCACCGCCGCAGCGGATAGCTCAACCCCCGCCGAATGCCTCGAAGAACCCCCATCGAGCGGGAAGGCTACCGCGTGCCTCAGCGCCGCCTACGCAACCAGCCCGAGGGCGGTGAGGTCACTCGCGGGGGTCTGGTGCCGCTGGGGCGAGCGAAAAGCAAGCCTGGCAAGGACGCAGCCGGCCCGAATAGCAGCGCTCATGAGTATCCGGTTCGCTCAGGCTGCGACGTCGCCGGTGATCTCGGCATAGGTGCTCGGGGCATGTGCGGCCCCGAGCCCGAGCAGCGTCTGGAAGGCCGCCATCGGGGTGCGGCGGCGGTTGTGGCGGAAGACGAACTCATCGAGATAGACGTGCAGGTGCTTCTCGGAGGCGCTGCGGTGGGTTCCCTGCAGCCAGGTCTTGAGGTTGGCGAGAGCGCGATGGGCACGGGGCAGGATGAGGCGGCGCTCCTCGCTGCGCCGGTGCTGGGAGACGGGCCGGTGGTCGAAGCCGAGGTCGCGAAGTCCGGCGTAGCCGCGCCAGCCGTCGGTGTGGACGATCGCGCCGGGCTCGACGTTGGCAGCGACCCAGGGCCCGAGGCTGCGCTTGCTTGCATTCGGGAGGGTCGCGAGTCGCAGCCTTCCCGAGCCGGTGCCGCGGACCTCAACGGCGACACCGACAAGCCGCTTTCCAACGGGGTCTCGGCCAGCTTTGCGGTCCGGGTTGACGCCACCGACGAAGCCCTCGTCGACCTCCACCTCGCCACGCAGCGGCTCGCGCTCCGGTGCGACCATCGCCCGGCGAAGCTTCTGCAGGATGAGCCAGGCGGTCTCATAGCGGGAGAGCCCGAGTTGTCGCTGCAGTTGCTTGGCGGAAATCCCGGGGGTGTGGGTGGCGACCAGGTAGGCCGCCCAGAACCAGAGGCGAAGCGGGGTGTGAGTGCCGTGCATGACGGTCCCCGCGGTAACCGAGGTTTGGTGGTGGCAGTCCGAGCACTCCCAGAGGTGGCGGCGCTCCAGGATCCAGGCGCGGCTCCCATTGCAGGCAGGGCAGCGGTAGCCCTCAGGCCAGCGGGATTCGGCCAGGTACTCGAGGCAGGACGCCTCGTCGGGGAAGCGCTCTTGGAACTCCACGATGGTGCGTGGGAAGTCTGGCCGGGCCACAAGACGAATGTAGGCACGTCACCTGACGGAACCGGATACTCATGAGCAGCGCTATTCGGGCCGGTGAGGACACCGCCAGGCGCGGCTTTGCAGCCGCCCCGGCGGTGCCAGAGACCCGCGAGGGGCCTCGGCGTCCTCAGAAGTGAACGATCGGGATGATCAGGATCGCGACGATGTTCGCGACCTTGATCATCGGGTTGATCGCCGGCCCGGCGGTGTCCTTGTAGGGATCGCCGACGGTGTCGCCGGTGACCGAGGCGGCGTGGGCTTCGGAGCCCTTGCCGCCGTGGGCGCCGTCCTCGATCAGCTTCTTCGCGTTGTCCCAGGCGCCGCCGCCGGCGGTCATCGAGACCGCCATGAAGAGGCCGACCACGATCACGCCGATCAGCAGCCCGCCGAGCGCGTCGACGCTGAGCAGGCCGACGACCACCGGCACGACGATCGGGATCAGCGCCGGCAGGATCATCTCTTTCTGGGCCGCGGCGGTGACGATCGCAACGGTCTTCCCGTACTCGGGTTTCTGCGTCCCCTCCATGATCCCCGGGTTCTCGCGGAACTCTTTGCGCACCTGTTCGACCACCTGGCCGCCGGCTCGGCCGACCGCCTCGATCGCCAGCGCCGAGAACAGGTAGACCATCATGCCGCCGATGATCAGCCCGATCAGGACGTCGGGCGTGGTCAGGTGGAAGAGGCTGTTCAGGTCGTACCCCGATGGCGCTTCGTCGGCCAATTCGGAGCGGAATGCGGCGAACAGGACCAGCGCCGCCAGCGCGGCGGAGCCGATCGCATAGCCCTTGGTGACCGCCTTGGTCGTGTTGCCGACCGCGTCGAGCGGGTCGGTCACGTTGCGGACCTCCTCGGGCAGGTCCGCCATCTCGGCGATGCCGCCGGCGTTGTCGGTGATCGGCCCGAAGGCGTCCAGCGCGACGATCAGGCCGCAGAGCGAGAGCTGGGCGACGACGGCGATGCCGATGCCGTAGATGCCCGCCAGCTCGTTGGCGCCGAGGATCGCGAGGGCGATGACCAACGCCGGCGCGGCGGTCGACTGGAAGCCCTGGGCGAGCCCGGCGATGATGTTCGTCGCGTGCCCGGTCTCCGAGGCGTCGGCGATCATCTTCACCGGCCGGAACCGGGTCGCCGTATAAAATTCGGTGATCCCGAACAGCAGCGCGGTGACCGCGACGCCGATCACGGCGCAGAGCCAGAGGTCGGTGACGCTGACGGCCGCGGCCGCGGTGTCGGCGAAGCCGAGCCGCAGCGGGTCGCTCATCATCCAGTCGGTGATCGGGTAGAAGGCGGCGATCGAGAGGATCCCGGAGATCAGCAGCCCGACGTAGAGCGCACCCTCGACTTTGTCGGTTTTGGTCCGCACCATCAGGGCGCCGATGATCGAGGCGATGATCGCGACGCCGCCGAGCATCAGCGGGAAGATCGCGACCTCGCGGGCGTAGTCGGAGGTGAAGGTGAGCACGCCGAGCAGCATCACCGCGACCGCGGTGACCGCGTAGGTCTCGAACAGGTCGGCGGCCATGCCGGCGCAGTCGCCGACGTTGTCGCCGACGTTGTCGGCGATCACCGCCGGGTTGCGGGGATCGTCCTCGGGGATCCCCGCCTCGACCTTGCCGACCAGGTCGGCGCCGACGTCGGCGGCCTTGGTGAAGATGCCGCCGCCGAGCCGGGCGAAGACGGAGATCAGCGAGCCGCCGAAGCCGAGGCCGACCAGCGCGTCGACGGCCTCCTTGTCGGAGCTGCCGGTGATCACGAGGAAGCCGTAGTAGCCGGCGACCCCGAGCAGGGCCAGGCCGACGACCAGGAGGCCGGTGACCGAGCCGCCTTTGAAGGCGACGTCGAGGGCCGGCGGGACGCCGCCGCGGGCGGCCTCGGCGACGCGCGCGTTGGCGCGGACCGAGACGTTCATGCCGATGAACCCGGCCGAGCCCGAGAGCGTGGCGCCGATGATGAAGCCGACGGCGGTCTCCCAGTTCTGCAGGATGAGGAGCAGGACCGCGATCGGCACCGCGACGGCGGCGATGATCGTGTATTGGCGGCTCAGGTAGGCCTGTGCGCCTTCCTGGACGGCGCCCGAGATTTCCTGCATCCGGTCGTTCCCCGGCGACTTGGAGAGCAGGCGTTGGGTGACGATGAGTCCGTAAACCACGGCAGCGCCTGCGCAGACGAGCGCGACAACGACCCCGTAGTCGGTCAGAAAGCTGGTCAAGGTGGTTCCTCCGGTGGTTTTGCGGCGCGGGAGTCTATCGGCGTGGCCGGCGTTCCCGTCCTCCGGGGTACCGCCGAGTCTGCGATTCGTACCTGTCAGGCCGGTTCGGCGGCGTGTCCGGCACCCGTGTAGGTGCGACGCGTCTCGGCGATCGAGTCGCGGTAGATGTCCTCGATCGAGACCCCGGCGTCGAGCGCCTCGCGCGCCCGCTGGGCGCCGTTTCGCTCCGGCAGCTCCACCTCGATCCCGAGCCGGGAGCGCGCCGGCTCGGTCCAGGCGAGGACCTGCTCGAGCACCGCCCGCGTCGCCACCTCCTCGCCGCGGCGGAAGTCGATCATCCGCCCGCCGGCGCCGTGGCGGATCGCCCGCCAGAGGTTCTCCTCGATCTCACGGTCGCCGAGCGGCGCGCCGCGCCCTTCGTAGCCGTGCTCGTCGTAGTCGAGCGCGGCCTGGGCGATGCAGGCGGCGATCAGCGCCGCCAGCCCGAACGACTCGTCCCCCCTCGTCTGCGCGTCGCAGATCCGCACCTCGACGGTGCCGAACGAGTGGTGCGGCCGCACGCTCCACCACAGCTGCGTCGACTCGACCACGGTCCGGGTGCGCTCCAGCAGGCCGACGAACTCGGCGTAGCTGCGCCAGTCGCCGAACCGCGTCGGGACGCCGCAGCGGGGGAAGGTGCGGGTGAAGATCTCGGTGCGGACCGTGTGCAGGCCGGTGTCGCGGCGGTCGAGGAAGGGCGAGTTGGCGGAGACGGCGAGCAGCAGCGGCAGCAGCTCGCGCAGCCAGTCGCAGACGGCGATCGCGCGGTCGGCGCCGCGCACCCCCATGTGGACGTGCAGGCTCCAGGTGTTGTTGCGCTGCGCGACCCAGCCGAGTTCGTTGCGCAGCCGGTTGTAGTGCGGCGTGTCGATGATCGACTGGTCGAGGTAGCTGGCCCACGGGTGGGTGCCCGTCGCGCCCAGCGCCAGCCCCATCTCGGCGACCAGGGAGAAGAGCCGCGCCCGCCGCTCGCGCTGGCGCTCCATCGCCTCGGCGAAGCTCGCGGCGCGGCCGGAGCGGATCTCGACCTCGGTGTCGATCAGCTCCCCCGCCGCCGACTCGGCGAGCACCTCGTCGCGCTGGCAGGCGGCGTAGACGTCCTCGAAGCGGTGCGCGAGCTCGAGCGTCGCCGGCTCGAGGATCGCGAACTCCTCCTCCAGCCCGATCGTGAAGTCGGTGGAGGACTCGAATCTCTCCCGCGCGAGGTCGAGGTCGAGGGACAAGTCTCGGTTCCTAAGCGAGGTAGAAGTACAACGCGTAGAGCAGGTCGACCGCCGGGCTGGAGGTGTGGACGGTCACCTCGGGCGGCACCTGCAGCAGCTGCTCGGAGTAGTTGAAGATGATCTTGACCCCGGCCCTGACCAGGCGGTCGGCGACCTCCTGGGCGGCCTCGGCGGGGACCGCGAGGACGCCGACGACGATCTCCTCCTCGGTGACGACCTGGTCGAGCTCGGCGATGTCGCGCACTGTCAGCTCGCCGACCGGTTTGCCGACCACCTCCGGGTTGACGTCGAAGACGGCGACGACCTGGAAGCCGTGGTCGGCGAAGATCGCCGAGCTGGCGATCGCCTGGCCGAGGTGACCGGCGCCGAACAGGGCGATGTTGTGCTGGCCCGCGGTGCGCAGGATCTTGCGGATCTCCGAGACCAGCGAGTCGACGTTGTAGCCGACGCCGCGCTTGCCGAACTTGCCGAAGCCGGAGAGGTCGCGGCGGATCTGGGTCGGGTTGATGTGCGTGTACTCGGAGAGCTCCTGCGAGGAGATCGTCTCGCGGCCCATCTTGCGCGCCTGGGTCAGCACCTGCAGGTAGCGCGAGAGGCGCGCGGCGACGCCGAGCGAGAGGCGCTCGCCTTCGACCGGAAAGCCGCCGGAGGATTCGATGTCGTCGATCAGCTCGACCACGCCCCCACAGTATCGAGCCTAGCCCGCACGGCCGCTGCGTCGAAGCGCAGCTCGGAGGCGACGATCCCGTCGACCTCGACCACCGGGATCCGCTCCAGGTGGCGGCGCAGCAGCAGCTCGTCGCTCTCGATGTCGACCTCGTGCAGGGCGAAGCGGTAGCCCTCGCGGTGCAGCTCGAGCAGTCCCTCGATCGCCTCCTCGCACAGATGGCAGCCGGGGCGCGAGTAGACGACGACGTCGGCCAACCCGGTCCCCTAGTGCGCGACCGCGGGCCGCTCGCCGCTGGCGAAGGCGTCGTAGCCGAGGTAGTCGGGATAAGGCAGCCGCGGCGCGAAGCGGGCGGCGGAGCCGATCATCGCGGCGTTGTCGGTGCAGAGCGCGATCGGGACCAGCTTCAGGCGCACGCCCTGGCGCTCGCAGAGCTCGCCGACCGCCTCGCGCAGCGGGCCGTTGGCGGCGACGCCGCCGCCGAGCGCGACCGCCTCCCACTCGCCCCGCTTCAGCGCTCGTTTCAGCTTCGCCACCAGCTGACCGACGACCGCCGCCTGGAAGCTGGCGGCGAGGTCGGCGCGGCGCTCGGCGACCCCCTCGGGGCCAAGCTCCCGGCAGCGGTAGACCAGCGCCGTCTTCAGGCCGCTGAAGCTGAAGTCGAGACCGGGGTCGCGGCTCATCGCGACCGGCATCTCGAACGCCTCCGGGTCGCCCCCGCGCGCCTCGCGTTCGAGCGCCGGCCCGCCGGGGAAGCCGAGGCCGAGCAGCCGCGCCGACTTGTCGAAGGCCTCGCCGGCGGCGTCGTCCAGGGTCTGGCCGAGCACCTCGTGGCCCTCGTGGTCGCGGACCGCGGCGAGCAGCGTGTGGCCGCCGCTGGCGACCAGGCAGAGGAAGGGCGGCTGCAGCGGCTCGGGTGCGAGGAAGTTGGCGGCGACGTGACCCTGCAGGTGGTCGACCGGGATCAGCGGCAGCCGCCGCGCCGCGGCGATCGCCTTCGCCGTGCTGACCCCGACCAGCAGGGCGCCGATCAGCCCCGGGCCGGCGGTCACCGCGACCGCCTCGACGTCGTCGAGCCCGACCCCCGCCTCGGTCAGCGCCGCCTCGACCAGCGGCGCGGTCAGCTCGAGGTGGTGGCGGGCGGCGACCTCGGGGACGACGCCGCCGAAAACGGCGTGGGCGTCGGTCTGCGAGGAGATCAGGTTGGCGAGGATGTCGGGGCCGTCGAGCACCGCCGCGCAGGTGTCGTCGCACGACGTCTCGATCGCCAGGATCAGTCCAGCCACATGATCAGCGCGTCCTCGCCGTTGTCGTGGTAGTAGTGCGGGCGCACGCCGGCGGAGCGGAAGCCGAACCGTTCGTACATCGCGATCGCGCCGTGGTTGGAGACGCGCACCTCGAGCGTGAACGGCAGCTTGCCGCCGCCCTCGTCGAACAGGCGGCGCAGCAGCCGGCCGGCGACCCCGGTGCCGCGCGACTCGGGGGCGACGGCGATGTTCATCAGGTGCCAGACCTGGTCGTAGCGCGAGCAGACGACATACCCGCGCAGCTCCTCGCCGGCGCTGGCGGCGAGGCAGATCCCGGCCGGCTTGGACAGCTCGAGGACGAACATCGCCAGCGACCACGGGGTCGGGAACGAGCGCCGCTCGATCGCGATCACCGCCGGCAGGTCGCTGTAGGCGAGCCGCCGCACGCGGACCTCCTGGCTCAACTCATTCGGCTCTCTGGACAGAATCTCGCTCACGCCACCGCTCCGCGTCCGGGGGTCTCAGGTAGATCGGTGCGAGCGACCCGCCGCCGCTTCCCTGCGCCGCCGCCAGCGCGCAGACGTGGCGCGCGGCTACCCGGTGCACGGGGTCGGCGTCGCCCGCGATGCGGACGCCGCTGCGGGACAGCTCGTGACGAAATCGTACCGCCCCCGGGCCGGCGACCGAGGGGGGAGGGTCGAGCCCGGCGAGCCGCTCGGCCAGCTCCTCGGGGCGGCAGACCAGCGGCTCCCAGAGCCGCTCGCCGCCGGCGTCGTAGAGCGCGGCGAAGACCTCGCCGCGGAAGCCGTCGAGGACCGCCAGCCGCTGCCCCCCCGCGCCCGCCTGGGCGCCGATCCCGCGGGCCAGCGCGTCGAGGGTGCCGACACCGGTCGCCGGCAGGCCGGTGGCGCTGGCCAGCCCGCGCGCAGTCGCGATCCCGACCCGCAGCCCGGTGAACGAGCCGGGCCCGAGGCCGACCGCGATCAGGTCGACCTCGCCCCAGCCGCCGGCCGCCGCCGCGGCGCGCTCGACCTCGGCCAGCAGCGCCGTCGCGTGGCGCGGCCGGCCGGTCGCCGAGAGGCCCAGCTGCGACTCGTGCAGGACCTCGCCGTCGCGCCAGGCGCAGGCGGCGGTGTCGACGGTCGCGGTGTCGAAGCCGACGACGACCAGCGCGGCTCAGCCCCTCGCGGGTTCGCGCCTCAGCGCTTGACCCGGAAGTAGAAGGTCCCGACCTTCTTGCCCTTGACGAACCAGGTGACGCGGTGCTTGCCGGGGATCGTCGAGGTGATCTTGTTCACGTAGAGCTGCCCCTTTTCCGGCTTGGGGTTCTTCTTCGTCTTCGGCGGCTGGTGGTGCGCGCAAAGCGTTTTGCCGCTCGGGAAGCGGACGCAGACCGTGTAGTGGACGGCCTTCTTGAAGCTTTTGAAGAAGGCGCCCTTCTTCGACTTGCGGGGACAGACATGGGACTGCTTGGTGCCTTTCTTGACGCCGCAGCCGACGTAGTGCTTGTACGCCTTCGCCCCGGCGCTCGCCGGCACCGCGGCCGCCAGCAGGCTGCTTGCCACCATCACCGCGACAAGCGCCTTCATTCCCTTCATGGTCCGTCCCTTCGTGGATCGAGTTGGCAGAGCCGATGCTACAAGCTGCTATCCCCGCAACACGGCAGCGGGCGGCATGGTTGCGGCCCTCGCTCAGAAATCGATCTCGATCCGCCGCCGCTCCTCGCCGGCGTGCTCGAGCCGGACCTCGAGCGCCGGCCGCCCGAGGTGCCCGGCGCCGGCCGCCGGCCACTCGACGAAGGCGACGCCGTCGCCGCCCAGGTAGTCGTCGAGCAGCGCCGGGTCCTCCCCCTCCAGGCTCTGCAGCCGGTAGAGATCGAGGTGGGAGACGGGCATCCGGCCCCCCTCGTAGCGCTGGCCGATCGTGAAGGTCGGCGAGGTGACCGGACCGCCGACGCCGAGCGCCCGGCAGGCGCCGCGGATCAGCGTCGTCTTCCCCGCCCCGACCTCGCCGCTGAGGACGACGACGTCGCCCGGGCGCAGGCGCTCGGCGAGGCGGGCGCCGACCGCTTCGGTCTCCGCCGCCGAGGACGTCTCGAATCGCTCAGCCAAAGAAGCCAAGCTGGTCGGCCGGTGGCGGCTCGGGCGGTTCCTCCGCAGGCGCCGCGTCCTCCTCCTCGGTGGCGAGGACGGGCGCCGGGCCGGCGAGCAGGCCGGGGATCGTCCCGAAATCTCCGCGCAGCGTCTCCTTCATCGACGGCGTGCGCAGCGCCGCCGCCGGGTGCAGCAGCGGCAGCAGGAAGACCGGGCGGCCGCCCAGCTCATGCAGCTGCGGCGTGCCGCGCACACGGGTGATCCCGACCTGGCTGCCGGTCAGCAGCTTGGTCGCGAAGTTGCCCAGCGTGCAGACGACCTTCGGCTCGATCAACCGCACCTGCTCGAACAGGTAGGGCTCGCAGGCCTGGATCTCGAGCGGCAGCGGGTCACGGTTGCCGGGCGGCCGCGACTTCAGCACGTTGGCGATGAAGACGTCCTCGCGCGATAGCCCGATCTCCCCCAGCAGCTCGTTCAGCAGCTGGCCGGCGCGGCCGACGAAGGGGAGCCCCTGGCGGTCCTCTTCGGCGCCCGGCGCCTCGCCGACGAACATCAGGTCGGCATCGGCGTTGCCGGCGCCGAAGACGGCCTTGGTCCGGGTCTCGTGCAGGGGGCATCTCGTGCAGCTCTGCACCTCGTTGTAGAGGGCGACCAGCTGCTCGCGGCGCTCCTCCGCGCTGAGGTTCACGGTCGCTCCCCCAGGGAGCGCCGCTTGCGCGACTCGGCGAGCCGGTCCTGGCGGGCGGCCTCGCGCTCGCGCCGCCGCGATTCGTCGCTGCGGACCCGGGCGCCGCGCGGCTGGCGTCCGGGCGGTGAGACGTTGGAGAGCAGGCGCCGGCTGCGGGCCGCGCCGCAGCGCGGGCAGGGGGCCACCTCCGCCTCCACCGAGACCAGCTCCTCGAAGCGAGCCCCGCACTCCTCGCACTCGAACTCGTAGATCGGCATGACCTTGGACGATCCTACGACCTCCACGCGCCGCTGGTTGACAGGGGGTGCGCGGAGCGGAAAGCTTCGCCGATCGGCTCGCCCCCGGTGACAGCGCGCCTGCTGGCGCTCAGCTTCGTCCTCTGCCTGCTCTGCCCGGGCCTGGCGTCGGCCGGCGTCAAAACAAGCGAGGCGCGGCTCGGCGGCGCGCCCTCGCCACGAGCCGTGCTCGATTACTGGACCCCGGCGCGGATGCGCGAAGCGGTCCCGATCGAGGATCTCGGCCGCCCGCCCGGCGCCCGGCGCCCGGCGCCGCCGCTGGCCGCCGCCAGCTCGACCGTCGTCCCGCCGGCCGCGCTGCAGCCCCCCTACAGCGCCTCGGGCCGGATCTTCGGCCGCGCAGGCGGCTACTCGTTCTATTGCTCCGGTGTCGCCGTCGACACGCCGACCCGGCGCGTCGTCCTCACCGCCGGGCACTGCCTGGTCGACCGCGAGGAAGGGCGCAAGGTCTTCACCAACTACCTCGAGTTCGTCCCCTCCTTCGAAGCCCACCGCCAGCCGTACGGCAGGTTCGTGATGAAAGAAGCCTTCGTCACCAAGGCCTGGCTGCGGCGGCAGAACATCAACTACGACATCGCCGCCGTCGTCACCCACCCCAACCGGCGCGGCGAAAGCGTCGCCGATGCGGTCGGCGGCGGCGCCGGCGTGGCCAAGAACCAGCCCCGCGATCAGAGCTACCAGATCTTCGGCTACCCCGGCTTCAACCAGCAGCGGATGCGGCGCTGCACCGGCCAGCTGGTCGGCCGCAACCCCGAAAGCCGCCTCTTCACCGGCCTCGCCCAGACGGAAGTCACATGCGACCTCGGCCGCGGCGCCAGCGGCGGCCCCTGGTTCATCGAAGGCCCCGAAGGCGTGCCGGTGGTCGACGGCCTGACCTCGCGCGGGGGCCGCAGCAACCGCTTCGGCCGCGTCTCGACCACCGTCTACTTCTCCGAAGAAACGGTGGGCTCGGTGCTCGCGGGCCTCTGAACACCGCGGTTCGCTTTCGAATACTCTGCTCGCGTGAAGGCAAGGCTTTCTGCCACCGCGTTTTGCCTGGCTGCGCTCGGCTGCCTTGTCGCACCCGGCGGCGCTGCCGCGAAGTCGGGGCACCTCGTGCTCCGTCCGGGCCGGACGGCCGAAATCAAGCTGCCGCGCAGCCACGGCTACACGCTCAGAGTCCTCACGCGGGGCCGGCGCACGGTCTCAATCGTCGCCGTCAAACCCAGGCCAACTTCGGTCGTCACCTACCGGGCCAAGGGGCACGTCAGGGACGGACGGATCGAAGCCGACCTCGGCCGCCTCGGCCGCATCGACGTCGACTTCCGTGGCGGGCGGCCCAAGCCACAGCCCTCGGAACCGGGCCTGAAGTGCAAGGGGCGGCGGCCGCTCGAGCGCAAGGGGGTCTTCAGCGGCACGATCCGGGTGCATGGCCAGCGCGGCTTCGTCGACGTCTCGGTCAAGCACGCCAGGGGCCGCTTGGTCCGCAGCTTCCGCCAGGTGTGCAAGACCTCGATTTCGCGCGCCACTCGCCGTCGCGAAGCGGGCAGCGAAATGCAGTCCACCCAGCTGGAAGCGCGTTCGCACGCGCACGGGCGCCGGATCTCGTTCACCGAGCTCGCCCTCGCCGAAGAAGCCCCAAGCATCGCCAACGCAAAGCTGCACAAGCGGGTCGGACGGGTCGACGTCTCCGAAACCGCGCTGGTCGTGGGGTCTGCCGGCATCGAGTTCAGCGATCCCGGGTCGAGCCCGGAAACGGCGACCGTGTCGCCGCCGTCGCCGTTCAGCGGCAGCGCCACCTACAGTCGCGGCGGCACCACGGCGAGTTGGACTGGCTCGCTCGCCGTCCTCCTGCCCGGCTCCGGCCGGGTGCCGCTGACCGGCTCAGGCTTCCACGCCACCCTCTGCGAAGGATCGCTGTCGATCCTGACCGACGGCTGCCCTTAGGCCTACGACAGCGGCTCCCACTCCCACGCCTTCTGCGAGGCGAGGCTCTCCTGGTCGAGGTAGCGGCGGAACTCGTCGAGCTCGGCCGGCTCGACGCTGTAGACGTGCTCGGGCTCGGGGAAGTGGCCGCTGCGGACCTCGTCGCGGTACCGGGAGACCGCGTCGACCATCGTCTCGTGGACGTTCGCGTAGCGCTTGACGAACTTCGCCATGTGGCCGGTGGTGATCCCCAGCAGGTCGTGGTAGACGAGCACCTGGCCGGAGGTCGCCGGGCCGGCGCCGATCCCGATCGACGGCACCTCGAGCTTGGCGACGATCGCTTCGGTGATCGCCGCCGGCACCGCCTCGAAGACGATCGCGAAGCAACCGACCGACTGCAGGGCGAGCGCGTCCTCGAGCAGCTGGATCGCGCCCTTCGCGGTCTTGCCCTGGGCCTTGTAGCCGCCCAGCGCGGTTGCCGTCTGCGGCGTCAGCCCGACGTGGCCCATCACCGGGATGCCGGCGCGGACGATCGCCCGCGCCCGCTCGACCGAGAGCCCACCGGCCTCCAGCTTCACCGTCTGGCAGCCGGTCTCCTTGACCAGCCGCTGGGCGCTCTGGATCGCCAGCTCGTTGCTCGCCTCGTAGCTGCCCATCGGCATGTCGCCGACCATCAGCGGCGTCCTCAGGCCGCGGCGCACCGCCTTGCCGAGGACGATCATCTCCTCCATCGAGACCATCTCGGTCCCGGGATAGCCGAGGACGACGTTGGCGGCCGAGTCGCCGACCAGGACGACGTCGACGCCCGCTGCCTCGGCGACCGTCGCCGAGGGGTAGTCGTAGGCGGTGACCATCACGATCGGTTCGCCGTTCTCCTTCATCTCGGCCAGCCGCGGCAGGCCGACCGGGCGGCGGTCGCTCGGGGTCGGGGCGGTATGGGAACGGCCTCCGGAGCTCATCGGCGTTCCTCGCTCTCCTCTCGTAGTTCGATGACGACGTTGTCGATCAGCCGCGCGTCGCCGACCTGGGCGGCGACGGCGACGAGGACCGGCCGCACGCCGAGCGCCGTGACCGGCGTCAGCTCGGCGGCGTCGCGGGCCTCCAGGTACTCGGGCTCGATCCCGGCGGCGGCCAGCTCGCGCCGCCCCGCCTCCAGGCCGGCAGCAAGCGAGGCGGCGCGAGCCTCGCGCTCGACCGCGGCCAGCGCCCGGGAGAGGGCGACGGCGCGCTCGCGGTCGCGCGGCTCGAGATAGGCGTTGCGCGAGCTCATCGCCAGGCCGTCGGGCTCGCGCACGATCGGCAGCACCTCGATCCGCAGCGGGAAGTCGAGGTCGCGGACCATGCGGCGGATCACCGCCACCTGCTGCGCGTCCTTCTGGCCGAAGTAGGCGACGTCGGGGCCGACGCTGTTGAAGAGCTTGGCGACGACCGTGGTGACGCCGCGGAAGTGCTCGGGCCCGCGCCGTGCCGGGTCGCCGTCGAGGACTTCGGTGAGGCCGCCTCCGACCGCGACGGTGGTCGCGAAGCCCGGCGGGTAGACCTCCTCGACCGGCGGCGCGTAGACGAGGTCGGCGCCCGCCTCGGCGGCGAGCTCGAGGTCGCGCCGCTCGTCGCGCGGGTAGCGCTCGAGGTCCTCGCCGGGGCCGAACTGGGTCGGGTTGACGAACAGGCTCATCACGACCAGGTCGCACTCGGCGCGGGCGGCGCGCAGCAGCGAGAGGTGGCCCTCGTGCAGGTAGCCCATCGTCGGCACCAGGCCGATCGTCAGGCCCTCGCGGCGGGCTGGCGCCAGGGCTGCGCGAAGCTCAGCCTTGGCGCGGACGACGGCGGCGCGCTCGCCGCTCTGCTTGTCGGCAGTCAGGAGACTCGTGCTCATGGGTCCATGCCCTGGTCGGGGTCACGGCCGTTCTCCCGAAAGTATAGGCGCCCGCCGCGGCTACTCGGCGCTTCGGTACTCGATCGCCCGGATCACCCGCGCCGGGGCGCCGGCGGCGACCGTGCGCGGTGGCAGGTCGTGGGTGACGACCGAGTTGGCGCCGATCACGCAGCGCTCGCCGATCCTGACGCCGCTGGCGACGGCGCAGTTGACGCCGAACCAGGAGTTGGAGCCGATCGAGACCGGCCCCTTCGAGGTGAACCCCTGCCAGGTGACGGGCAGATCGGGATCGTCGAAGCGGTGCTCGGCGTCGCCGACGAAGCAGCCGTTGGCGAACATCACGTGGTCGCCGATCTCGACCCGGTGCTGGGCGGCGATCATCGTGTTGCGGTTGAGGAAGCAGCCCGCGCCGATCGCGATCTCCGCCTCCGGCGCCAGCGTCAGCCAGCAGCCCGGCTCGAGCAGCGTGCCGGCGCCGATCCGCAGCCGACCCTGGTCGAGCGCCTCGAGCACCTCGCCCTCGACCGGGTGGCGGACGAAGAAGCCGCCGCGGGCGGCGTGACGATCGATCCGTAGGCGGCGCAGCGGACGGTGGTTGCGCTCGTACCAGCGCCGCTTCGCCCACCACAGGCGCCATCCGGTCTGCCGCGCCTCGGAGCCCATTCGCCAACCCTAGCCGGATGCCGACGGGCCGGAATGTCCGCCCAGGGTGGACGAATCGTCCCGTCGGCGGGGGAGGTGTGCATAGGATGAGCGGCATGACCCAACTGCGCGGCGGCATCGACCTCGGCGGCACCAAGATCCAGACGGCGGTCCTTGACGCCCGCGGCAAGGTGCTGGGCGAGGCGCGGCTGCCGACCCCGACCAGCGGCGGGCCCAAGGACGTCGCCGCGGCGATGGCGGAAGCGATGAGCGAGGCCGCCGGCGAAGCCGGGACGGAGACGGGGGCGCTGACCGGCGTCGGCGTCGGCTCCCCCGGCGGCGTCGACGAGACGACCGGCACGGTCACCGGCGCCCGCAACCTGCCCGACTGGGGTGGCGAGTTCGCCCTCGGCCCGACGCTCGAAGAAGCGCTCGGGACCACGGTGCGGATCGGCAACGACGTCCAGGTCGCGACCGAAGCCGAGTTCCACCTCGGCGCCGGGAAGGAGTTCGACAGCATCCTCGGCGTCTTCTGGGGCACCGGCGTCGGCGGCGGGCTGATCCTCGAGGGCAAGCCCTGGCTGGGCCGCGGGGCGGCCGGGGAGATCGGCCACATGGTCGTCGAGCGCGGGGGCGCCAAGTGCCCCTGCGGCCGGCACGGCTGCATGGAGGCCTACGCCGGCCGGGGCGCGATGGAAGCCGAGGCGCACCGCCGGCACAAGGAGGGCGAGAAGACCGACCTCTTCAAGCTGATGCGAAAGCACGACCGCGACCGTCTCACCAGCGGCATCTGGGAGCGGGCGCTGGACGCCAACGACCACCTCGCCGAGGACCTGATCCACCGCGCGATCGGGGCACTCGGGACCGGCGTCGCCTCGGCGATCAACCTGCTCGACATCGGCTGCGTGATCCTCGGCGGCGGGCTCGGCGTCCGCTTCGGCGAGCGCTTCATGGAGCCGCTGGAACGGGAGATGCACAAGCACCTCTTCGTGATCGAGCGCCCGCCGAAGCTCCGCGTCGCCTCACTCGGCGATCTGGGCGGCGCGATCGGCGCCAGCCTCCTCATCGAGCACTGAGCCCAGCGTCCGACGAGCCTCAGACCCTTCCCTCGGCGCGACGCCGCGACCTGGCGACGGCGTCGACGACGACCGCGGCGAGCAGGACGCCGCCGGTGATCATCAGCTTGACCGAGGATTCGAGCGCCAGCAGGTTCATCCCGTTGGCGATCGAGCCGATCACGGTGGCGCCGAGCAGCGCCGACCAGACCGAGCCGCGGCCGCCGAACAGGCTGGTGCCGGCGATGACCGGGCCGGCGATCGCTTCAAGCAGCAGGTTGGAGCCGCCCGAGCTCTGGTTGACGGCGAGCAGACGCGAGGCGGCGAGGATGCCGCCGACCGCCGCCATCGAGGAGCCGAGCATGAAGGCGATGACGCGGATTTTGGTGACGCCGATGCCGGCGCGGCGCGCCGCCTCGGCGCTGCCGCCGACCGCGAACAGGTGGCGGCCGAAGGTCGTCCGCGTGGTGATCAGCTGGAAGCCGACGACGAAGCCGAGCAGGATCAGCAGCGCCAGCGGCACGCCGCGATCGGAGTTGAGGATCGCGACGGCGACGATCGTCACCGCGGCCATCACCCCGATCCGGATCAAGAGCAGGGCGACGGGCTCGGTCGTCACCCCGGCAACGATTCTTCGCCGGTGTGCCGCCAGGACCACGGCCGCGTAGAGCGCGATCACCGCGGCGGCGATGATCCAGCCGACCGCTTCGCCGTAGAACGTGTTGGCGAGCTTGGTGATCGACGAGTTGCTGAGGTTGACCGTCCCGGTGTTGCCCAGCACTTTGAGCAGGGCTCCCTGCCAGACCAACGATCCGGCCAGGGTGACGACGAACGAGGGGATCGTGAAGCGGGTGAACAGCGCACCCTGAGCGAGTCCGATCAGGGTGCCGGTGAGGACGCCGGCGGCGACCGCCGGGATCGCCGGCCACCCCTGTTTGACGTTGAGCACCGCCATCACCGCCGCGGCGAAGCCGCTGACCGCGCCGACCGAGAGGTCGATCTCGCCGATCAGCAGCACCATCACGACGCCGACCGAGATCAGGCCGACCGCGGTGATCTGCAGGAAGAGGTTGGTCAGGTTGACCGCGGAGAGGAAGCGGTCGTTCTGCGAGTAGAAGATGATCCAGATCAGCGCGATCGCCATGATCACCCGCAGCGAGGCGAGGTCGCCCTGGACGAAGCGGTGCAGCAGGTCGCGCGCCGAGGTCTTCTCGGCCGGGGCGTCCTCGGGGGCGGCGTAGTCGGGGTCGCCGATCCTCATCAGTGTTCACCCGTTTCGTTGGTCGGCTGGCCGAACTCGGCGCCGGTGATCGCGCCGACGATCTGCTCCTCGGTCGTCTCCTGCGCCTCGAAGACGCCGGCTCTGCGGCCCAGCCGGAGGACGAAGATGCGGTCGGCGACCTCGAAGACGTTGGCCAGGTTGTGGCTGATCACGATCACGCCGAGGTCGCGCTCGCGCAGCCGCTTGATCAGGGCCAGGACCTGTTTGGTCTGCGGCACGCCGAGCGCGGCAGTCGGCTCGTCGAGGATCACGACCTTGGGCTGGCCGAGCAGCGAGCGGGCGACGGCGACCTGCTGGCGCTGGCCGCCGGAGAGCGTGCCGACCTCCGAGCGGACGCTCGGGATCGTCACCGAAAGCTGGTCGAGCAGTTCGTGGGAGCGCTGCTCCATCTCGATCTCGTCGAGCACCTGGGCGGCGTGGCCGGGGCCCGCCAGCACCGTCTCCTGACCGAGGAAGAGGTTGGCGACGACGTCGAGGTTGTCGCAGAGGGCGAGGTCCTGGTACACGGTCGCGATGCCCAGCCGGGTCGCGTCGTTGGGACCGCCGATCTTCACCGGCTGGCCTTCGAAGGAGAACTCGCCGGCGTCGATCGAGTAGATGCCGGCGACCGCCTTGATCAGCGTCGACTTGCCGGCGCCGTTGTCGCCGACCAGGGCGACGACCTCGCCGCGGTTGACGTCGAAGTCGACGCCATCCAGCGCCTGGACAGGACCGAAGCTCTTGCAGATCCCCTTCATCGAGAGGATCGGGCCATCCCCGTTCATCTCTCTCCTCGTGCCCGCGATCGGGACGGGCCGAACTCTAGCGGCCCGTCCCGATGACGATGGGGTCTATTCGATACCGACTTCTTCACAGTCCGCTTTGTAGGGACCGGTGCAGATTTCCGACGCCGACCAGAATTCGTCGGCGACGACGGTTTCGTTGATGTTTTCCCGCTGGACCGCGATCGGTTCGAGCAGGATCGAGGGCACTTCTTCGGCTTCGTTGTTGGTTTCGCCGTTGACCAGTTCGGCCGGGACTTCTTCGCCCTGGGCGAGCGCGACGGCGATTTCAGCAGCCGCGTAGGCCTCGGGCTGGATCGCCTTGTAGACGGTCATGAACTGTTCTTCGGCGAGGATCCGCTGGATCGCTTCGAGTTCCGCGTCCTGGCCGGTGGTCGGCTTCGTGTTCGGTTTGATGCCGGCCCCCTTCATCGCCGCGATCGCACCGCCGGCGGTGCCGTCGTTGGCCGCGTAGACGGCCGCGAACCCGTTCTTGCCGAGCGCCGTGATCGCCTGTTCCATCTCGTTCTGGGCCTGGTCGGGACTCCAGTCGGGCGTGTCGTATTCCTTCGCGATTTTCACGCCTTCGGCTTCGAAGACCTTCTTCGCCCCGGCCTTGAACTGGCCGGCGTTCGGGTCGGTCGGCGAGCCGTTGATCATCACGATCGGGCCTTTCGGGCTGCCTTCTTCACTGAGCTTTTCCGACAGCGCTTCGGCCTGCAGTTCGCCGACCCGTTCGTTGTCGAAGGAGATGTAGTAGTTGATCGGCACACCCAGGATCAGGCGGTCGTAGCTGACCACCGGAATCCCTTCCTGGTCGGCTTTGCTGACGATCGAGCCGACCGCGGTGGCATCGACCGGGTCGAGGACCATGACGTTGACGCCCTGGGTGATGGCGGCTTCGCCCTGGGTCTGCTGTTCGCTGGTGTCCTGGTTCGCGTTGCTGTAGATGACTTCGCATTCCGGGCACAGTTCTTCGACTTTTTCTTCGAATTCAGGCCGGTCGTGCGCTTCGTAGCGGCTGGTCTTCGACTCGGGCAGGAGCAGGGCGATCTTGCCGCCGCCGCCTCCTTCGCCGCCACCGCCGCCTTCTTCTTCGCCGGTGGCTTCGGTGCTGCCGCCACCGCCACCGCAGGCGGCTGCGACCAGTCCGATCACAGCCACCGCGAACGCGGCGAACGCGAGTCGCTTGGTCAACTTCAGATGGGACATATGCCTCCTCCTCCTCTATTCCCCTCTACCCATTCCCAAAGTGGGCATCTTCCGATCCCAACCTACACCGGCCAATTCCGGGGAGAAAGTGTTTTCTCCACACCGATGGCGCGGATGTCTACTGAACGGACGAGAAAAGCTGTGGCCCCGGGCGGGGCCGGGTCGCGGAACCGACCTAGGCGGCGACGGGCTCGGCAGCGGCCGACCCCGGCTCCGTCGCCGGCTCGACCAGCTCGGCGAGGAAGCGGCCGGTGTAGGAGGAGGGCACCGCGGCGACCTCCTCGGGCGTGCCGGTGGCGACGATCTCGCCGCCTTCGTCGCCGCCCTCGGGGCCGAGGTCGATGAGGCGGTCGGCGGTCTTGATCACGTCGAGGTTGTGCTCGATCACGACCACCGTGTTGCCGGCGTCGACCAGCCGGCCGAGGACGTCGAGCAGGCGCTGGACGTCGGCGAAGTGCAGGCCGGTGGTCGGCTCGTCGAGGATGTAGAGGGTGTCGCCGGTGGCGACCTTGGAGAGCTCGGTGGCGAGCTTGATCCGCTGCGCCTCGCCGCCGGAGAGCGTCGTCGCCGGCTGGCCGAGACGGATGTAGTCGAGGCCGACGTCGTGCAGGGTGCGCAGGCGGCGGGCGATCTTCGGCACGTTCTCGAAGAACCCGACCGCCTCCTCGACCGACATCTCGAGCACGTCGGCGATGCTCTTGCCCTTGAAGCGGACCTCGAGCGTCTCGCGGTTGTAGCGCTTGCCGTGGCACTGCTCGCAGGGGACGTAGACGTCGGGCAGGAAGTGCATCTCGATCTTGATCTGGCCGTCGCCCTTGCAGACCTCGCAGCGGCCGCCCTTGACGTTGAAGCTGAAGCGGCCGGGCTTGTAGCCGCGCGCCCGCGCCTCCTGGGTCTGGGTGAAGAGCTGGCGGATGTGGTCGAAGACGCCGGTGTAGGTGGCCGGGTTGGAGCGCGGCGTACGGCCGATCGGCGACTGGTCGATGTTGATGATCTTGTCGATCTGGGAGAGGCCGTCGATGCCGTCGTGGGCGCCCGGCCGCAGCTTCGCCTGGTGCAGGCGGTTGGCGACCGCGTGGTGCAG
>CAWEOH010000062.1:0-234663 GCA_963810455.1 uncultured Actinomycetes bacterium | reverse complement strand
TTGCCGAGATCGGCGAGGAGCTCGACGTCGAGAGCCTCGCCTACCTCTCGCTCGCCGGCGTCTACGAGGCGATCGGCGGTCAGCCCGAGGAGCACTGCGACGCCTGCTTCAGCGGCCGCTACCCGCTCGGCGACCCCGACGACGCCAGCGGCAAATTCGCCCTGGAGGACATCGCCGTCCTCCCCGCCAGCGGCTGACTCAGCCCACCGTAAGTTCGATTCCCAGCCAGACGACGACCAGGGTGGCGAGCAGGATCGCCGCCTGCAGGAAGTGGGCTTTGGCCCAGCGCAGGTGCAGCAGGGTGAGGGCGACGACGAGGGCGACCAGGCCGAGCTTCCACTGCAGGGTCGAATCGCCGAACAGGTCGTAGTGGGAGGCCATCATCCAGCCGGTGACGATCAGCAGGCCGAGCGCCGCCAGCGAGCCGTAGCCGAAGCGGCGGGCGATCGCCCGCATCCGGGTGCGGTCGGCGTCGTCGCGGAGGATCGGGACGACGGCGAGGCCGAAGACCAGCTGGCCGCCGACGAAGAAGGCCATCGCCAGCAGGTGCAGGTAGAGGACCGCTTGCCAGAAGGTGCTCATCGCGGCGGAGTCTCCCACCCGCCGGTCGCTTCGACCAGGCAGCCGGCGCGGTCGGGGTCGTGGCGCTCGAACCCGGTCAGCCGCGCCGCCGGTTCGATCCGCTCGAGCAGGCCCGTGGTGATGCCGCGATGCAGGCCGCAGACCGCGTCGGCGTTGACGCGGGCCGAGTCGCGGTAGGGGCAGTTGCCGAGCCGGCAGCAGAGGCGGTCGCCGGCGACCTCGAGCTCGGGCCGGAAGCCGAGCGCGGCGAGCGTCGCGCGGAAGGAGTCGAGCGGGTCCTCGACCTCAGCCGGGGCGAGCTCGCGCCCGATCTCCCGCCCGGTCCGCTCCAGCTCCCGCAGCCGGGCCGGCTTGGCCGGGACGGCGCGCGCCAGCCAGACCGCCAGGTCCGCGTAGGCCGCCGGCCGCTCGCCGCCGGGGCTGGCGCCGGGATCGACCAGCCAGCGGTCGCGCGGGCGGCCGCGCTGCCCGGCCGCCTGCTCGCGGGCGACGAGCCCGGCCTCGCGCAACCGCTCGAGGTGGCGGCGGACGCCGTTGGGGTGCAGGCCGAGGCTCTCGGCCAGCTCCTCGGTGTCCGCTGGGCGCCGCAGCCGCACCAGCTCGGCGAAGAGGCGGGCGCGCGTCGGCTGCGCGAGCGCGTCGCCGTTGGGCCCGGGCACGTCCATCGGCGCTACAGCTTTTCACATCTGGTATGTGAAAACCACCGGGTGCCGGGCTCGGCGCCGCTCGCCCTCTGATATTTTTCCCATTCCCCATGTGAAAAAGCCAGGAGGACGCCGCGATGGCCTACGTGATCAACGAGCCCTGCATCGGCACCAAGGACACCTCGTGCGTCGAGGTCTGCCCGGTCGACTGCATCCACCCGACCCCGGACGAGGAGGGCTTCGACTCCCACGACCAGCTCTACATCGACCCCGACGAGTGCATCGACTGCGACGCCTGCGTCGAGGCCTGCCCGGTCGACGCGATCACGCCCGAGGACCAGGTCCCGCCCGAGTGGCAGAAGTACATCCAGATCAACGCCGACTTCTACAAGTAGTGTCACCCATGTGAGCAGCTTCCGCCTCGTCGTCCTCGCTTCCGGCAGCGGCACCAACCTGCAGGCGATCCTCGACTCGGTGCACGGCAGCGACGGGATCGAGGTGGTCGGGGTCGGCTCCGACAAGCCGGGGGCGCGGGCGCTGGAGCGGGGCGCGGCGGCCGGCATCGACACCGCCGTCTTCCCTGCCGCCGCCTTCGCCGACCGGCTCGGGCGCGACGCGGCGATGGCCGACTGGGTCGAATCGCACCATCCCGACCTGATCGTCCTCGCCGGCTACATGCAGCTGCTGAGCGAACCGTTCGTCGCCCGCTTCCGCGGCCGCATCGTCAACATCCACCCGGCGCTGCTGCCGCAGTTCCCGGGCCTCGACGCGATCGGCCAGGCGCTGGCGGCGGGCGTCGAGACGACCGGGGTGACGGTCCACTTCGTCGACGAGGGGGTCGACACCGGGCCGCCGATCCTGCAGCGCGAGGTGCCGGTGCCGCCGGGTGGCGACCGCCTCCGGCTCGAGGCCGCGATCCACGCCGTCGAGCACCAGCTCTACCCGGAGGCGATCCGCATGATCGCGGCGGGCCGGGTTAGGATCGACCCGAGCGACCCGACCACGGTCGCGATCGATGACTGAGGCAGGCGCGGACACCCAGAGCGAGATCGCCGGCGACGGCGCGATCCGCGTGCGCCGGGCGCTGATCTCGGTCTCCGACAAGACCGGCGTCGCCGACTTCGCCAAGGCGCTGGCCGAGCTCGGCGTCGAGATCCTCAGCACCGGCGGCACCGCGGCGGCGCTGCGCGAGGCGGGGCTGGAGGTGACCGACGTCTCCGAGTTCACCGGCCAGGCGGAGATCCTCGACGGCCGGGTGAAGACGCTGCACCCGCGGCTGCACGCGGCGCTGCTGGCGCGGCGCGAGGACCCCGAGCACATGGCGACGCTGGCGCGCGAGGGGATCGAGCCGATCGACGTCGTCTGCGTCAACCTCTACCCGTTCGAGCAGACCGTCTCGGGGCACGACGTGCCGGCCGAGGTGGCGATCGAGAACATCGACATCGGCGGCCCGACGATGATCCGCGCCGCGGCCAAGAACCACGAGGGCGTCGCCGTCGTCGTCAAGCCGGAGTCCTACGACGCGGTCTGCGCCGAGCTGGAAGAGACCGGCGGCGCGATCAGCGCCTCGACCCGGCACTGGCTGGCGAACGAGGCGTTCGCCCAGACGGCCCGCTACGACGCGGCGATCAGCCGCTGGTTCTCGGAGGAGTACGAGGACTTCCCCGAACACCTGGCGGTCGCCTACGAGAAGGTGATCGACCTCTCCTACGGCGAGAACCCGCACCAGCGGGCGGCGCTCTACTCCGAGGCGGGCGTGCGCAGCCACATCCTCTCGCGGGTCTCGAAGCTGCACGGGCGGGCGCTCTCCTTCAACAACGTGCTCGACCTCGACTCGGCGCGGTCGCTGGTCGGGGACTTCGAGCAGCCGGCCTGCGTGATCGTCAAGCACAACAACCCGTGCGGGGTGGCGGTCGGCCCGGACGCGCTCGAGGCCTACCTGAAGGCGCTCGCCTGCGACCCGGTCTCCGCCTACGGCAGCATCATCGCCCTCAACCGGCCGGTCTCGGTGGGGCTGGCCGAGGAGCTGCACAAGAACTTCGTCGAGGTGCTGATCTCGCCTGAGTACGAGGACGGTGCGCTCGAGGTGCTGATGCAGAAGGAGTCGATCCGGATCCTCTGCGAGGAGGAGCGCCGCCAGCCCGACCCGGCCGAACGCGACGTCAAGCGGGTGCTCGGCGGCCTGCTGATCCAGGACCGCGACGGCGACCCCGAGCCGCGCGAGATCATGGAGGTCGTCACCGAGACGCAGCCGAGCGAGCAGCAGTGGCAGGACATGCTCTTCGCCTGGACCGTCTCCCGCCGGGTCCGCTCCAACGCGATCGTGATCGCCAAGGACGGCGCCACCCTCGGCATCGGCGCCGGCCAGATGAGCCGCGTCGACTCGGTCCGCCTCGCGGTCGAGAAGTGCCGCGACGCCCGCGGCGCCGCCGCCGACGCCCTCCTCGCCGGCTCCGCCGTCGCCTCCGACGCCTTCTTCCCCTTCGCCGACGGCCCCGAGCTCGCCCTGCAGGCCGGCGCCACCGCCGTGATCCAGCCCGGCGGCTCCAAACGCGACGCCGAGGTGATCGAGGCCTGCGACGCCCAGGGCGTCGCGATGGTCTTCACCAAGCACCGCCACTTCCGGCACTGAGCCGGAACTGGTTGGTCACAGGGTCAGCTCGCGCTGGCGGGCTTTGGCGCGGAGGACGTGGTCGCAGACCTCCTGCGGGGTGTCGGCGGTGACCAGGAGCTGCTTGTCCTCGGGGCCGATCAGGCCGTCGCGGGCGACGTCGTCGGCGAGCCAGTCGAGCAGGGGGCGCCAGTGCTCGGTGGCGACGAGGATGGTCGGGAAGTGGCGGATGCGGTGGGTCTGGATCAGAGTCAGGCTCTCGAACATCTCGTCGAAGGTGCCGAAGCCGCCGGGCATGATCACGAAGGCGCGGGCGTAGCGGACGAACATCAGCTTGCGGGCGAAGAAGTAGTGGAAGTGGAGGGGGCGGTTGACGTAGGGGTTGGTGCGCTGCTCGTGGGGCAGCTCGATGTTGAGGCCGACCGAGACGCCACCGGCCTCGGCCGCGCCGCGGTTGGCGGCCTCCATCAACCCGGGGCCGCCGCCGGTGACGACGCTGAAGCCGTGGCGGGCGAGGCAGGCGGCGGTCTCGCGGCAGAGCTCGTACCAGGGCTCGCCCTCGGAGACGCGGGAGGAGCCGAAGATCGAGACGCCGTCCTCGACGTCGCGCAGGGCGTCGAAGCCACGCTCGATCTCGTCGTGGATCCGCTGCAGGCGAACGTCGTCTTCTTCGGCGACGTCGGAGGGGACGCGCAGCAGGTGCTCGTCGTTGCGCCATGGCTGGGCCTCGGCGCCGCTCACAGCATCAGGTCCTCCCGTGCCAGCGCCGCGGCGACGGCGTCGGCGGCCGCCGCCGGGTCGAGGCCGCCGACGTGGACGGCGTGGCCGCCGAGCTCGCCGAGGTCGGCAAACTGCGACCACAGCTGGGAGACGACCTCGGGGTCGGCCAGCGGCCCGCCTTCGCGCTCGTCGACCCGCCACACGCACTCCTGCAGCGGCGCCCGCAGCACCGCGTAGGCGACCCGCAGACCCCGGTCGAGCAGCACGTCGCGCAGGGTGCCGAGGAACCAGCGCGGGACCACGATCCCGTCGACCACCGTGAAGTAGCCGGCCAGCGCGTAGCCCGCCGCCGCCTCGGCAACGATGCCCATCAGGATCTCGTTCTGGTCGTGGGACTCGGGCAGCCAGGGCTCCACGTAACCGCTGACCACGAAGCGGAAGAAGGCATCCGACTCGAGGTGCACGCCGCGCTCCACCCGCCGCGCGAGGTCCGCCGCCACCGTTGACTTCCCCGCCCCCGGCGGGCCGGTGAGGATCAGCACGTCGGTGCCGGGCGCGGTGGTCACGCAGCGACGCTACCGCGCCGGCGGCGCGCCGGTGAAATTCCCGCTCGCGCGGCGGAAACACCGAGTTATTTATACTCAAGAAATACCTTGCAATAGCGGTGGGGTTGTGAGAGCGTGGAACCGCGATGGAGGCGGGAGGCGGGCAATCACCTCAGACCAAACCGGCCACGCCGGCCGCCGAAAACGGCACTGGAGAAGCGGCCAGGGCATGCGTGAACCAAGCCTTCAACCTCGGCTGGAACATGTGCCTGATCTACCGCACGGGGAAGGTGCCCGGCTGGCGCAGCTATGACTCCACCCCGGAACAGCTGCCCTCGCCACGCAGCTTCAGCTCCGCCGAGCTCTCGCAGATCAGGCTGGGGCAGATCCGAAGCGCGATCGATCACTTCGGAAAACAGCTGCACACCCCGGCCGGCCACAAATCCTTCGCCAGCGCGGGCAGCCACATAACAAAGCTGAACCCGCCGCCCGAGGAAGCCTCGGCCACCGGCAAACCGGACCCGCGCCGCTGCATCTTCGACGCCCATCTGGCCCTCGCCGAGGCGCTGAGCGCAAGCGATGCGCGCTACGCGAAGGCGTACCACCTGGGGGTCTCGCTGGCCTCCGCCACCCACACCACGGTCGATCAGGGGTCCCTGCACCGAGAGTTCACACGCGACCGGATCGCCCGGATCGGAGAGTGGCTCGCCGACCTAGCCTCGCTCTTCCCGGACCACTCCAGCCGCGTCGTGCGCCTGTCCTGCGCCGAGTGGCAGCGTTGGGTGGAAGACCCGACAGTCCGCTCGGCCGAGGCGGAGATCGCGGAGAAGGAGATCGACCCGAGCGAGGACCCGCCCAGCCTCGCCGCGCGGATCAGGGCACGGGCCGACCACGACACGCGGGCGCTCGACTGGGAACACGACAAGAAGTCCGTGAAGCGCGCGCTGGTGCGCCAAGGCGACATCTGGAAGGCGCTGCTCTCCGGCGAGAAGGAGGGACCGGCGATGCTTGAGCTGCAGGATTACTTCAAGACCGGGCGCCGAGCGCTGAAAGACGGGGTCAAGCTCCTGCGCGGCATGCTCATTCCAGCCCTGCTCGCGGTGGTGCTCCTCATATTCGGCTCCTGGTTGCTGCTCAAGAACGAAGGGGCCGGCGCCACCGCCGTAGGCGTGGCGACCGTGGCCGGCGCACTCGGGATCACCTGGCGCGGCATCCTGGGCAGCCTCGGGGCGGTTGCCGACAAGCTTCAGGAGCCAGTCTGGGGAGCAGCGCTGGACGAACAGATCGCCGCTTCGATCACCCGCCTGCCGAGCGGCGCGCAGGCGGCGAACAGGCCGGCCGAGAAAGCGGCGCCGGCTTCGGGGCCGCAGCCGGACCTGCTTCCGCTGGCCGAGGAAACGGGCCTCGGCGCCGAGTGAGCGGCGCCGGCTCGGCAGCCCCCAACCTTGAGGAGGAGTGCCCCCGGCGGGATTCGAACCCGCGACGCGCGGCTTAAAAGGCCGCCGCTCTAACCGACTGAGCTACAGGGGCCGGGCTGCTTCATGGTAGATGGCGGCTGAGCGGCGGGGCGGCGCGGTTGGGCCCGGCGGCCGGCCGGTCAGGAGAGCTCGGGCAGGCCCTCGTAGGCGGTCGAGGCCTCGGCGTGGGTGCGCCTGGGGATGCGGCCGGCCTGACGGGCGGCGCGGCCGGCGAGGACGGCGCCGCGCAGGGCACCGGCCATCGCGGTCGGGTCCTCGGCGCCGAAGATCGCCGAGGCGGCGAGGATCGCGTCGCAGCCGAGCTCCATCGCCAGGGCGGCGTCGGAGGCGGTGCCGATGCCGGCGTCGAGGACGATCGGGACCGAGGCGCGTTCGGCGATGATCGCGATGTTGTAGGGGTTGCGGATGCCGGCGCCGGAGCCGATCGGCGAGCCGAGCGGCATCACCGCGGCGCAGCCGGCCTCCTCCAGGCGGCGGGCGAGGATCGGGTCGTCGTTGGTGTAGGGGAGGACGGTGAAGCCGTCGGCGACCAGCTCTTCGGCGGCGGCGAGCAGCTCGACCGCGTCGGGGAAGAGGGTGCGGTCGTCGCCGATCACCTCGAGCTTGATCCACTCGGTCTGGAAGGCCTCGCGGGCGAGCTTCGCGGTGCGGACCGCGTCGCGGGCGGTGTAGCAGCCGGCGGTGTTGGGGAGGACGAAGAGGCCGAGGCGGTCGATCACGTCGAGCACCGAGCCCTCGGCCGCCGGGTCGACGCGGCGCAGGGCGACGGTGACGATCTCGGTGCCGGCGGCGGTCAGCGCCGCTTCCATCTGCTCGAGCGAGCGGAAGCCGCCGGTGCCGGCGATCAGCCGCGAGCTCCACTCGCGGCCGCCCAGCTCCCAGCTCTCGTCGGCTTCGGGGGAGCCGCCCTGGATCGCGGCCAGCACCTCGACCGCCTGGCCCTCGCGCAGGGCCGTCGTCTCCCACTCCGAGCGCGGCACGACCTCGCCGTCGAGGGCGACGGCGACGCCGCGGCCGCCGTCCCCGGCCCCGGCCTCGCGCGCAGCCTCCGCCAGCGTCGCCCCGTCCGGCAGCTCGCGAACCTCACCGTTGAGCAGCACCTTCACCGGCCCACCTCCACCTCTGACCCCTTGTCTTTTGTAACCCTCTGGGTGACAAAGCTCAAGGGCTCGTGGGGCTCGCCGGCCAGGGTCGCGGCGATGCGATCCGCGGTCAGCGGCGCCAGGAGGATGCCGTTGCGGAAGTGGCCGGTGGCGAGGAGGAGGCCGTCGATCGCGCCGGGGCCGATCAGCGGCAGGTTGTCCGGCGTGCCGGGGCGCAGGCCGGCGATCGCGCCGACCATCTCCATCTCGGCGACGTCGGGCAGCACCCGGTAGGCCTCGCGCAACAGCTCGAGCACGCCGCCGGCGCTGACCGCGGTCTCGAAGCCGCGCTCTTCGACCGTGGCGCCGACGATCATCCGGCCGTCGCCGCGCGGCACCAGGTAGACGCGCTCGGAGCAGACGATCCGGGTGCAGGGAGCGGCGCCGTCGCGGGCGCGCAGCTCGACCGTCTCCCCCTTCACCGGCCGCACCGGCGGGCGCGCGTGCTCGGGCAGCCACTCGGTGGTCCCCGACCAGGCGCCGCTGGCGAGGACGACGCTGTCGGCGCGCAGCTCCTCGCCCGCCGCGGTCCGCACCCCGACCAGGCGGTCGCCGCCGAAGATCCCGTCGACGACCTCGCACTCGGTGCGCAGCTCGCCGCCGGCGGCGCCGAGTGCCTTGACCAGCGCCGCGGCCAGCTCCCGCGGGTCGACCGAGGCCTCGCCCGGAGCGAAGACGCCGCCGTGGAAGGACGGGGTGAGGCCGGGCTCCAGCTCGCGGCAGCGGCGCGGCGGCAGCCACTCGGCCTCGAGGCCGAGCTCGCGCTGCA
Organism: uncultured Actinomycetes bacterium; assembly: GCA_963810455.1. Classification (GTDB taxonomy): domain Bacteria; phylum Actinomycetota; class Thermoleophilia; order Solirubrobacterales; family 70-9; genus VAYN01. Next base: position 226,172 of record CAWEOH010000062.1, on the reverse strand, counting down.
GGTCGTGGACGCGGCGCAGCTGCGCCGCCTCGTCGCCGTCGAGCGCGACGTGCAGGGCGCCCTCGCGCAGGTAGCCGGTCGCAAGGCCGGCCTGCGCCTCGAGCTCGGCGACGAAGCCGGGATAGAGCGCGGCAGCCTCCAGGGTGAGCCGCAGCAGCTCGGGCTCTCCGAAGGTCAGCTCGCCGACCGGCGCCAGCATCCCGGCGGCGACCTCGGTCGCGCCGGCCGGCGGCCGCGAGCGCTCCAGCACGACGACCCGGGCGCCGCGCTGGGCCGCGCGCCAGGCGCAGGCGAGGCCGATCACCCCACCGCCTACGAATATCGCGTCGAAGCTTCGCTTCCGTGACAAGACTTTGCCTCCGCCGGCATTACCCGGATCAGGTCCAGACGGTCGGCGGCCATGTTGCCGCCCTCTCAGCCCTCGCGGGCTCCCGGTACCCCGATGCTACTCCCTTGTAAATGCGGCGCCGCGCCCCCGCACGGCCGGCGGGAGGCGGGGCGGCGGCGCGTTCGGGCCATAATCGGTGCATGAGCCTGGCTCCGCCGGAGGGAAACGGACCGCTGCTGCGCGAGCGGCTGCGCACCGCCCGCCTCTACCTCTGCTGCGAGGCGCGGCCGCGCGGCGAGGACCCGGAAGCGCTGCTGCGGGCGGCGCTCGGCGGCGGCGTCGACATCGTCCAGCTGCGCGAGAAGGAGCTGGGCCGGGGCGAGATCGAGCGCGCCGCCTGGACCTACCGCCGGATCGCCGATACCTACAGCGCCCTGTTCATCGTCAACGACGACCCCGACCTGGCGCGCAGCTGCGATGCCGACGGCGTCCACGTCGGCAAGCACGACGAAGTGGCGGCGGCGCGGGAGCTGCTCGGGCCCGAGATGATCGTCGGCCTCTCGACCCACTCGGAGGCCGAAGTCGAGGCCGCCGCCGAGCTGCCGGTCGACTACATCGCCGTCGGGCCGATCTGGGAGACGCCGACCAAACCCGGCCGCGCCGGCATCGGGCTGGAGCCGATCTCCTACGCGGCCGAGCGCGCCGCCCACCCCTTCTTCGCGATCGGCGGCATCGACCCGGGCAACGCCGAGGAGGTCGTACGGGCGGGAGCCGGGCGGCTCTGCGTGGTGCGGGCGATCCGCGACGCCGAGGACCCGGCCGCCGCGGCGGCGGCGCTGCGGCACGCCTTCGCCGCCGCCGACAGGGGGGTGGCGCCCGGTGGCTGACGAGCAGCGGACGCCGGCCGGCGACGCCCCGGAGCGCCACAAGCGCAAGTCGCGCGCCCCGCGCGACCGGATGATGGAGGGCTACGCCCGGGCCGAGGAGCGCAACCAGGCGGCGCGCGAAGCGCTCAAGCCGCTGGCCGAGGGCGAGCGCCCGGCGGTGGTGACGGTCGGCGCGTTCCTCACCGGTCTGATCGCGATCTCGATCCTGATCGGCTACCTCGCCGGGGTGAAGGTCAACGGCGAAACCCCGAAGCTGGCGCAGGTGCTCGCCCCGGCGCTGATCATGGGGGTGATGAGCTGGGGGATGTGGCGCGCCCGCTACTGGGCCGTGCTCGGCTTCCAGCTCGTCCTCATCTTCCTCATCTTCAGCGCCGTCTACGGGCTCGCGGTGCAGGCGACGACCGTCGCCCAGTTCGCCGCCACCACCGGCCTGCTGGTCATCGCCGGCGGCTTCTTCCTCTTCATGGTCAAGGCGATGGCGCGGATCCAGATGCCCGAGCGCCGCCCCCGCGCCGGTCGCGAGTGAGCCGCACCCGCCGCGCGCAAGTAGTGCGATCGGGGGGATCCTCCGTTCGGCCATGAAGCCGGGACGGACACTTCTATAGGCTCAGCGACCGATGCCCGACTCCTACGACACCATCGTCATCGGCGGCGGCCCGGGCGGCTACGTGGCCGCGATCCGCGCCGCCCAGCTCGGCCAGAAGACCGCCGTCATCGAGCGCGACAAGGCCGGCGGCCGCTGCCTCAACTACGCCTGCATCCCGGCGAAGACCGTGCTGCGCAGCGCCGAGATCTACGACGAGGCGCGCAACTCGGCCGACCTCGGCATCGTCGCCAAGGACGTCAAGCTCGACTGGGACGCGGTGATGGAGCGCCGCGCCAAGGTCTCGGACACCCTCTCCGGAGGCGTCGCGGGGCTGTGGAAGAAAAACAAGATCGAGACGATCTCCGGCGAGGGCTCGCTGACCGCCGAGGGCAACGTCAAGGTCGGCGAGAACGTCTACGAGGCCAAGGCCGTGATCCTCGCCACCGGCTCGGTCGCGACGGCGATCCCCGGCGTGCAGTTCGGCGAGCGCATCCTCGACACCTGGGGCGCCTGGTCGCTGCCGGAGTGCCCGAAGAAGATCGCCGTCGTCGGCGCCGGCGCCTCCGGCTCGGAGATCGCCTCCGCCTACGCGCGCTTTGGCACCGAGGTGATCCTGATCGAGATGCTGCCGCAGATCCTCCCCGCCGAGGACCGCGACATCGCCAAAGTCGTCGAACGGGTCTTCAAGAAAGAGGGGATCGAGGTCTCGACCGGGACCCCGGTGGAGAACGTCGAGGCCGGCAAGGGCTCGGTCAAGTTCACCTACGGCGACAAGAAGGCCGAGGTCGACTACCTGGTGATCGCCGGCGGCCGCAAGCCCGACGTCGAGGCCCTGAACCTGAAAGAGGCCGGCGTCGAGCTCGAGGACAGCGGCAAGATCAAGGTCGACCCCTACCAGCAGACCACCAACCCCAAGGTCTACGCGATCGGCGACCTGGTCAACCGCAAGGCCCTCGCCCACAAGGCATCGGAGGAGGGCGTCGTCGCGGTCGAGAAAGCGGCCGGCGTCGAGACCCACCCGGTCGACCAGGAGCTGATCGTCGGCGCCACCTTCACCCACCCCCAGGTCGCCTCGGTCGGGCTGACCGAGGAGCAGGCCAAGGAGGCCGGGCACGAGGTCAAGGTCGGCAAGCAGAAGATCTCCGGCGAGGGCGCGGGCACGGTCTACGACGACAAAGACGGAACCGTCAAGCTCGTCGTCGACGCCAAGTACGGCGAGGTGCTGGGCGCCCACATCGTCGGCAACCGCGCCTGCGACATGATCGCCGAGCTGGTCGCGGCGATGGCGCTCGAGGGCGGCTACCAGGAGCTCTCGCGGATCGTGCATCCGCACCCGACCGTCTCCGAGGCCGTGCTGGATGCGGCGCGCGCGGTCGACGGCTGGGCGATCCACGCCTGAGTCAAGGCGATTCCTCACAGAGGGCCGCGCCGGCTCTCGGCGATAATCGCGCCGTGCCGGAGCGCGCGACCTTCTACTACGACCTCGGCTCGCCGTACGCGTACCTATCGGCGGAGCGGATCAGCGGCCTGTTCGCCGAGGCGGGGCTGGAGCAGCCGGAGTGGCAGCCGGTCCTGCTCGGCGGGCTGTTCGCGACCTTCGGCCGCGACTCGTGGGGCAACGGGCCCGAGCGCGAGGCGGGGATGGCGGAGTGCCAGCGGCGGGCATCCGCCTACGGGCTGCCGCCGATCGTCTGGCCCGACCCCTGGCCGGGCAACATGCTGACCGCGATGCGGGTCGCGACCTTCGCCAAGCAGACCGGCCGCACGATCGCCTTCTCGCTCGCCGCCTTCCGCCAGCAGTTCGCCGCCGGCCGCGATCTCAGCGAGCCCGACAACGTCTACGTCGCGGCGGCAGCCTGCGAGCTGCACCCGCGGGCGCTGGCCAAGGCGGTCGAGACGCAGTCGGTCAAGGACGCGCTGCGGGCGGCGACCGAGGCGGCGGCGGCGCGCGGGGTCGAAGGGGTCCCCACCGTCGCCGTCGGCGAAGAGCTCTTCTGGGGCGACGACCGCCTCGAGCAAGCCGCAGCCGCGGCGCGCGGAGCGTAGCTGGACGCTTTGTGTCGCTATAGGGACCAAAAGCGTCCAGCGACCGCAGCCTGACCGCCCGCGGCGCCGCGAAAACGTCCGATCGGCGGGAGGACCCCCATGGCCAAGGCGGCCAGAATCCCTCGCCGATGCTCTCGCCACCAACGGACTCACGGCTTGCGCGGCGCCCGGGCTACGAGCCACCGACCCCCCGATCGTCGTTAACTTGTATACAAGTATCCAGACCTGCCCTTCGATCATCTAAGGTGGCCCTGCGGATGTCCGATCTGCCCGACGCACCGACCTGCTTCGATCTCCTCTCGCGAATGGCGCTGATCCGGCGCTTCGAGGAGGAGGCCGGGCGCCAGTACCAGCGCGCCAAAGCCGGCGGCTTCCTCCACCTCGCGATCGGCGAGGAGGCGACGATCGTCGGCACCACCTCGGTGATGCGCGACGAAGACTTCCTGATCGGCACCTACCGCACCCACGGCCACGCGATCGCCCGGGGCACCGATCCCAACGCGGTGATGGCCGAGCTGTTCGGCCGCGTCGACGGCACCAGCGGCGGCCGCGGCGGCTCGATGCACATCTTCGACGCCGAGCGCCGCTTCATGGGCGGCTACGGGATCGTCGGCGGCAACCTGCCGATCGCCGCCGGCCTCGGCCTCGCCTCCCAGTACAAGGGCGAAGACGCGGTCACCGTCTGCATGTTCGGCGACGGCGCCTCCAACACCGGCAACTTCGGCGAGACGATGAACCTGGCGGCGCTGTGGACGCTGCCGGTCCTCTTCCTGGTCGAGAACAACCTCTACGGGATGGGCACCGCGGTCGAGCGCCACTCGGCCCAGACCGACCTCTCGAAGAAGGCCGAGGGCTACGGAATCCCCGGCACCCGGGTCGACGGGATGGACGTGCTCGCGATGCGCGAGGCCGTCGCCGAGGGGCTGCGCCAGGCCCGCGAAGACGCCCGCCCGACACTGCTGGAGGCCTTCACCTACCGCTATCGCGGCCACTCCGCCGCCGACCCAGAGGTCTACCGCGAGCGCGAGGAGGTCGACGAGTGGCGCGAGAAAGACCCGATCGAGGGCTTCGCGCGGCGCTGCGTCGAGGCCGGGGTGCTGGGCGAGCGCGAGGTGCAGCAGGCCCGCGACGAAGCCGAGAAGACGGTGCTCGCCGCGGTCGAGTTCGCCGACGCCTCGCCCGAACCGCCGCTCGACAAGATGTACGAAGAGCTCTACCAGCGGACCGAACCGGGCGGCTGGTACGCGATCGACGAGCGCAGCCCCGAGCCGCACCGCGGCGAGGACGAGGCCGGGATCCCGGAGTCCGCCCGCGAGCTGGCCGAGGCCGGCGCCGCCTACGCCGGCCAGCCCGAAGGGCCGCGGCCGAACCCGGCGATCGACGGCGACGCGATGGACGAGGGCGCCTCGCGCCAGCGTGAGGAGAACGGCGGCGCGGGCAGCGACCCACAGGATCAGGGTCAGCCCGAGGAACAGCAGGAGCGCCCGGTCAACGCCGAGGAGCAGCGCTGATGGCGACGCTGCGGATGCGCGAGGCGCTGCGCGACGCGATGGCCGAGGAGATGCGGCGCGACGAGTCGGTCTTCGTCATGGGCGAGGACGTCGGCGTCTTCCAGGGGGCCTTCAAGGTGACTGAGGGGCTGCTCGACGAGTTCGGCGAGCGCCGCGTCCGCGACACGCCGATCTCCGAGAACACGATCGTCGGCGCCGGGGTCGGCGCGGCGATGAACGGCCTGCGGCCGATCGTCGAGTTGATGACCGTCAACTTCTCGCTGCTGGCCCTGGACCAGATCTTCAACCACGCCGCCGCGATCCCGTACATGTTCAACGGCCAGGCGACGGTGCCGATGGTGATCCGGATGCCGGGCGGCGGCGGGCACCAGCTCGGCCCGACCCACTCGCACAGCTTCGAGGCGCTGTTCCTGCAGGTGCCGGGGCTGCTGGTCGCCTGCCCCTCGACCCCGGCCGACGCGAAGGGGCTGCTGAAGTCGGCGATCCGCGACGACAACCCGGTCGTCTTCATCGAGCACGAGAGCCTCTACGGCGTTCGCGGCGAGGTGCCCGCCGACAACGGCGGCAACGGCAACGGCACCGTGCGCTTCGGCGAAGCGGCGGTGCGGCGCGAGGGCGCCGACGTGACGATCGTCGGCATCCTCAAGATGGCCGAAGTCGCCGAGCACGCGGCGACCAAGCTCTCGCACGAGCACGGGGTCGAGGCGGAGGTGATCGACCCGCGCACCCTGCGCCCGCTCGACCTCGACACGATCCTCGAGTCGGTTCGCAAGACCAACCGCGCGGTGGTGGTCGAGGAGGGCTGGCCGCACGGCGGCGTCGGCGCCAACCTCTCGACCCTGATCACCGAGCAGGCCTTCGACTACCTCGACGCGCCGGTCCAGCGGGTGACCGGGGCCGACGTGCCGATGCCGTACTCCAAACGCCTGGAGCAGGCGGCGATCCCGCACGAGGAGCACGTGGTGAGCGCTGCCCTGGCGACTCTCGAGGGAGCCCGCTGATGCCCGAGATCGTGATGCCCCGCCTCTCGGACTCGATGGAGGAGGGCACGATCCTGACCTGGATGAAGCAGATCGGCGAGGAGATCGCGGTCGGCGAGGAGATCGTCGAAATCGAGACCGACAAGGCGAACATGGCCTACGAGGCCGACGTCGCCGGGACCCTCACCGAGATCCTGGCTCAGGAGGGCGACACCGTGACGATCGGCGAGCCGATCGCGCTGGTCGGCGATTCGGGTGAGGGACGAAGCGCCACGGCCGCGGGTCCTGTCGCCGATGAGGGCGCCTCGTCCTCGAGGGCTGCGGGCGAGACGCCCTCATCCGCGCCACCCGCGGCAGAGGCGGTTACGGCCAGCGCCGAGGCACCGAGCGCAGGAGGGGACGACGGTGGAGCGCCGGGCGCCGCATCCGCTGGCGATGCGGGAGCTTCCGAGGGTTCGGGACGGGTCAAAGCCTCGCCTGTCGCCAGGCGGCTGGCCAGGGAAGAGGGCGTCGACCTCTCTCGGGTAGCCGGCACCGGCCCCGGTGGGCGGATCGTGAAGAAGGACGTGGAGCAGGCGGCGAAGGAGGGGGCGCAGCACCCGGCGCGGCTCCCGCACCGCCGGCGTCCCCCGCCCCCGCCGAGGGCGAGACCGCCAAGGGCACGGTCACGGTCGAGGAGCTCTCGCGGTTGCAGCAGGTCGTCGCCCGGCGGATGTCGGAGTCCAAGGCGACCTCGCCGCACTTCTACCTCGAAGCCGAGATCGACATGAGCCAGGCGGTCGCCGCCCGGGCGCGGCTGAAGGCCGCCGCCGGCGAGGGCGAGGTCGTGCCCTCCTTCAACGACATGGTGGTCAAGGCCTGCGCCCTGGCGCTGAGGGAGTTCCCGCGCGCCAACGGCTCCTACCGCGACGGCCGCTTCGAGCTCTACTCGCGGGTCAACGTCGGGGTCGCCGTCGCCGCCTCCGACGCGCTCGTCGTCCCCACCGTCTTCGACGCCGATAAGAAGGGCCTTGCCCAGATCGCGACCGAGTCGCGGGCGCTGGCCGCCAAGGTCCGCGACGGCTCGGTCACCCCGCCCGAGCTCTCCGGCGGCACCTTCACCGTCTCCAACCTGGGGATGTACGGGATCTCCAACTTCTCGGCGGTGATCAACAGCCCGCAGGCCGGGATCCTCGCCGTCGGCGCGATCGAGGAGAAGCCGGCCGTCCGCGACGGCGAGATCGTGCCCGCCCACCTGATGGGCGTCACCCTCGCCTGCGACCACCGGATCCTCTACGGCGCCGACGGCGCCCAGTTCCTCGCCCGGATCAAGACGCTGCTCGAAGAGCCACTGTCGCTGGCGCTGTGAGGGGCGAGCAGATCGAGATCGAGGCGGCGGACGGGGTCGCCGACTCCTACCTCGTCGGTCCCGGGGAAGGCGAGCCGCGGGGCGCGGTCCTCTTCTCGATCGACGCCCTCGGGCTGCGGCCGGTGACGATGGCGATGGCCGACCGGATCGCCGACCAGGGCTTCCTGGTGCTCGCCCCGAACACGCTCTATCGCGGCGGCCCGGCCGGCTCGATCCCGCTGCCCGACTGGAGCCAGGACGACGACCGCGCCGCGTTCATGGCCAAGGTGCGACCGCTGCTCGAAGAGGCCAGCGGCGAGGCCGCGGCCCGCGACGGCGCCGCCTACCTCGACGCCCTCGCCGAGCGCCTCCCGGGCCCGGTCGCGATCACCGGCTACTGCATGGGCGGCCGCGTCGGCTGGCGGATCGCCGCCGCCCACCCCGACCGGGTCGCGGCGCTCGGCTGCTTCCACACCGGCGGCCTGGTCACCGACGCCCCGGACAGCTGCCACCGCTCGGCCGCCGACCTGCGCTGCGAGCTCTACTTCGGCTTCGCCGACGAAGACCAGAGCATGACCGCCGAGCAGATCGCCGAGCTCGAGCAGACGCTCGACGCGGCCGGCGCCAGCTACGTCTCCGAGACCTACCCCGGCGCCCACCACGGCTACACGATGGAAGACGCGCCGGTCTTCGACGAAGCCGCCCGCGAACGCCACTACCGCGCTCTCTTCGCCCTGCTCGACGGCGCCTTTCCGGCGACTGTTTAAAAACGTTTGCGTAGTCAGCGGGCGCCTGGGATGCTGGCCACGTGCTCGCCCACATCGCCGGGATGCCAATCGAGGAGACGGCGCTGAGCCTGGTGCCGATCGTCGCCGCCACCGGCGGGATCGCCGGCCTCAAGCTGCGTGAGCGGCTCCGACGCCGCCGGCGTCGGCCCGCGGTGGCGAAGGGGGTGCGATGAGCCCGACGGTGACCCCGAGCCCGGCGCAGGCGCCCCAGGCCGTCCGCCACCGGCGCAGCGCGCGGCGCCTGACCCGCGGCCAGCTGGCGGACTTGCGCACCGCGCTCGCTGCCGCGCAGGCGATCGGCGACGACCGCGGCTACCAGCACTGGGCCGGCGTCCACGGGCTGCCGCTGCCGAGCTACTGCGTCCACCACCGGGAGCTGTTCCTGCCCTGGCACCGCGCCTACCTCTACATGCTCGAGAAGGCGCTGCAGGAACGGGTGCCGGGGGTGACGCTCCCCTGGTGGGATTGGACCTCCCACCACGCCGAGGGCCTGCCGGCGGCCTACGCGAAGCGCCGGGCCGAGGGAGCCAAGAACCCCCTCTACGACTCGCCGATCCAGCCCTCGGGACGGCCGGAACCGAGCCTGAGGCGGACCTTCCGCAGCCCGGGCGGGCCCGGGGCGCTGCCGAGCCGCCCGCAGGTCGCGGCGGTGATGCGCAACACCGACTTCATCACCTTCCAGACCCAGCTCGAGAGCCTGCACGACGGCGTCCACGTCTGGGTCGGCGGCACGATGGCGAGCATCGCCACCTCCTCCTACGACCCGATCTTCTGGGCGCACCACTGCATGATCGACCGCCTCTGGTACCTCTGGCAGCTGCGGCACCCGGGCGCCCGGGTGCCGCGGGCGTTGATCGACCGGCCGCTGCCGCCGTTCCCGCTGACCGTGCGCGACACGCTCGACGTGACCCAGCTCGGCTACGACTACGCGGCCGCGACCGCCGCGACCCAGGGGCCCGGCCGTGGTTGAGCACTTCACCAGCAAGCCGATCGAGCTGCCGCCGCCCGGTCACGAGTTCGACCGCGCCGACCTGATCTTCTACGGCATCGATCACTCCGGCGACTCCTTCGCCGCTCGCGTCTTCCTCGACGCGCGCGGGGTCGGCGGTTCGCCCGGGCCCGACCACCGTGCCTACGTCGGCACGTTCTTCATCCTCGGCCATGGCGGCTGCTTCGGCGACGCCGGCCATTGCGAGGTCCCCCAGGCTCGCGACGCCTTCGACCTCCGCCCCGCCCACCAGCTCGAGCCGGCGACGCGGATCCTCACCGTCACCGAGCCGGTGCGGGCACTGCTCGACCGCGGCGTCGAGGCGGCGAAGGCGACGGTCGTCGCCGAGACCGAAGGCAAGGCTTCGAACGAGGTGCTCGCCTTCGACCGCGTCCGCCTGGCGACCTACGCGTAGGCCGCTCAGCAGGTCTTGCGGGCGCCGGTCACGGCGTTCAGCGCGGCGCCGAGGGAGAAGTCGGCGTCGACGCGGAGGACACCGGTGTGGGTGGTGCGGGCCATGGTCCAGTCGCCGCGGCGCAGCAGGCAGCCGTGCCCGCGCGAAAGCGACCAGTAGGGCGTGAAGTTGACGCGGACCAGGAAGAGGCCCGGCTTGGTGACGTCGAGGGCGAAGCCCTGGCGGCCGACCCAGAGGGTCTTCGCCCGGCCGGCGCCGATCGGCTCCACCAGCGGTTTCGGGTGGACGACCTGGTAGATCCGCCAGTGCGCCGAGCGGTGGCGCAGCTTCAGGTAGGGCGGGTCGCGCAGGATCAGGCGGCTCTCGGCGGTCGAGGAGTAGTCGAGCGGCGCGTCGGGGAGGGCGACGTAGGTGATCGCGTTGCCGCGCAGCCAGGCGCGGTAGGCGCGGTTGGTGAGCTCGCCGCCGTCGTAGAAGACGTCGTCGCGGGTGGTGTCGAGCTGGCGCAGCCAGCCGCGGGCGAGGTCGAACTTCGGCGCCAGGTAGGCGGACTCCCAGTGGTTGGCGGTCGGCGGCACCTCGATCCGGGTGCCCTCGGCGCCGTGCTCGCGCAGCCAGCGCGCGGCGGGGGCGAAGTAGGCCTCGGTGGTCGCCGGGTCGCCGACCGAGCGGGCGATCTGGGCGACGCTCGCGTTCAGCTGCCAGTAGAGGCTGCCGGCCATCGTCACCGTCAGGACGAGCCCGAAGAGCCAGAGCGGCACGGTCGGTCGCGGCCGCCGCGAGAGCAGCACCGCGGCGAGCACCGGCCCGCCGAAGAGGGCGCCGAGGCGGACCGCGTTGCCGCCCATCGCGTTGGGGATCAGCCAGATCGCGGTCGAGACCAGCGCGTAGCCGACGATCACCTGGCGCAGCTGGCGCTCCCGCTCGCGGACGCCGTCGGTGAGGACCAGCGCCCCGAGGCACCAGACCGGGATCGCGATGAAGGAGGACCAGACGAAGGGGAACTGGCCCGATTCGGGGAAGGCGATGTTCGGCGCCAGGGTGAGCGCCAGCGCCAGCAGGCCGGCGCCGAGCGCCGGGCGGGAGAAGCGCAGGCCCCCCTCCCAGGCGCCGGCGATCAGCACCCCGGCGAGGAAGACGGCGGCGACCGGGCTGGCGAAGGCGGTGGCCGCGGCGGCGAGGATCGCCAGCGGCGGGCGCCCGAGCTGCAGCATGCGCAGCGAGACGAGGCCGAAGGCGACGCCGAGGGCGAAGGTCAGCTGGCCGTCGGCGAGCAGGGTGACGACGCCGGCGGCGAACCAGAGGGTGGCCCAGCGCGCCTCGACTCCCCAGCGGTCGCGGACCAGGCGGTCGAAGAGGTAGGAGGAGGAGACGACGCTGAGCCCGCCGACGACCTGCGGCCCGAGCAGCGCCGCCAGCGGCGGGAAGAGCAGGCTGTAGGTGAGCGTGTAGTGGCCGCCGTACCAGCTGCCGTTCCAGATCGCGAGGCCGGCGGAACGGAACAGCTCGGTGCGGAAGACCTGGGCGGCGAGGTCGCCGACCGGCGGGCTCCAGAGGAGCATCGCCAGCGCCAGCGCCGAGCTGAGCGCCACGGCGGGGAGCCATTCCGGTCTGAGGGGCTTTGAGTGAACCATCTGCGAGCCCTCAAAGGATACGGCGGCGTCATGCGAGAATCGCCACGTGAGCAGCGAGATCCTCGTCGCCCGGTGCGGCCTCGTCCCCTACCAGGAGGGAATGCGCATGCAGCAGGCGCTGGCCGCGGCGCGCCAGGCCGGGGAGATCGCCGACGTCCTGCTGCTGCTCGAGCACCCGCCCGTCTACACCAAGGGGCGCCGGGTGACGCCGGCCGAACTGCCGATGGGCGAGGAGTGGTACGAAGCGCAGGGGATCGAAGTCCTCGACTCCGACCGCGGCGGCCACGTCACCTACCACGGCCCCGGCCAGCTGGTCGCCTACCCGATCGTCAGCCTCGAGGCCTACGGCAACGACGTCCACGAGTTCGTGCGCGGGCTCGAGCGGGTGATGATCGCCGCCCTCGCCGAGCACGGCGTGCGGGCGGGCCTGATCCCCGGCGAGACCGGCGTCTGGGTCGGCGGGCCGGAGACCGAGGACGGGACGCTGACCCTGGCGCCGGGCCCCGGGGGCGAGCTGGCGCTGAAGATCGGCGCGATCGGTCTGCACGTCAGCCGCGGCGTCACCACCCACGGCTTCGCCGTCAACGTCAGCAACGACCTGCAGCCGTTCGGCTGGGTCCTCGCCTGCCAGATCGAGGGCGGCCGGGTCACCTCGCTGAGCCGGGAGCTCGGCGGCGAGCAGCGGGTCGAGGACTTCGCCGACACCGTCGTGCGCAGCTACGGCGAGGTCTTCGAGCGCGAGCCGAGGAACGTCGAACCGGAGGAGATCGGCTTGAGCAACGCTACCGCTACGCTCAGGGGAGCACCTTGACCGACCCCACCGCCACCGAGACCGCGGAGCGCGGCGAGCCCGCCGCCGCGAGCGCGCCCGCCGAACGCGTGCACGTCACCCGCTCGCGCGCAAACCCGGGCGGCACCGCCGCCGCCACCGAAGGCACCGTGCCCTTCCGGCGCGCGCGCAAGCCGCCGTGGCTGAAGGTGCCGGCGCCGGGCGGCCCCAACTACCGGCGGCTGAAGGACAAGATCGACGGCGACAACCTGCACACCGTCTGCGAGGAGGCCAACTGCCCCAACGTCGGCGAGTGCTGGGAGCGCGGCACCGCGACGTTCATGATCCTCGGCGACGTCTGCACCCGCCGCTGCGGCTTCTGCAACGTGCAGACCGGCAAGCCGAGCTGGAACGACCCGCTGGAGCCGGCGCGGGTGGCGCGCCAGGTGGCGATGATGGGACTGCGCCACGCGGTGATCACCTCGGTCGACCGCGACGACCTGCCCGACTACGGCGCCAGCGCCTTCGTCGGCGTGATCCGCCAGATCCGGATGCAGGCGCCCGACTGCAAGGTCGAGATCCTCACCCCCGACTTCCGCGGCCAGGAGATGCCGCTGGCGAAGGTGATCCACGAGCGCCCCGACGTCTTCAACCACAACGTCGAGACGGTGCCGCGCCTCTACCCGATGGCCCGCCGCGGCTCCCAGTTCCTGCGCTCGGCGCGGGTGCTGAGGATGGCGAAGGAGATGGGCGGCCCCGAGGTGGTCACCAAGTCCGGCCTGATGGTCGGGCTCGGCGAGTCCTTCGAGGAGATGGTCGACACCTTCGGCCAGCTGCGCGAGCACAAGGTCCAGGTGCTGACCGTCGGCCAGTACCTGCGCCCGACCGAGAACCACCTGCCGGTCGTCCGCTACTGGCACCCCGAGGAGTTCGAGGCGCTGGAGCGGGCCGCCTACGACCTCGGCTTCGAGTCGGTGGCCGCCGGGCCGCTGGTCCGCTCCAGCTACCACGCGGACCAGAACCTGCCCGAGAGCCACCGGGCCGAGAGCCTGCTCGCCTAGCCTTCCTCGGCTTCTTCGCCCGCTTCGCTGAGGTGCGGCTTCAGCTCCTGGCTGAGGCTTTCGACCAGCTGTTCGTATTCGCCGGGGCAGGTTTCGAGCCGTTCGGGCGGCAGCAGTTCGAGTTCGGCGACTTCTTCGAAGGCGAGTTCGCTGGAGCCGGCGACCCAGCAGAGCACGGAGTAGGCGCGCTGCAGGTCGAGCGAGTGGACGTCGGCGTATTCGACCAGCTCGGGCGGTTCCTGGCGGCCGGAGAAGGCGGCCCAGAAGAAGGCGGCGTCGGTCGCGTAGCCGGCGCCTCCTTCGGCGTTGAGGAGGACGAAGGTGGCGATCGAGTCGGCGGCGTCCTCTTCTTTGCCCAGCACCGGCAGGTTGAAGTTGGCGATCAGGGCGTGGGCGAACTCGTGGGCGAGGATGAAGCTGTTGATCGCGCCCAGCTTTTCGCCGATTTCTTCGGGACTCGCTTCCGGGTAGGAGGCTTCGACGACTTCGAGGACGAGGGCGGCGAACCCGTAGGGCAGGGTGATCGAGTTTTCTTCGGGGTCGTAGAAGGGGCCGCCTTCTTCGCCGTTGACGCCGCTGACCAACAGCGGGTTCGGCAGTTCGAAGGCTTCGGCGAGGGAGCGGGCGAGCGCTTCGGTTTCGCTCGCTTCGAGCATTTCGCGGCCGAGCGCGTCGGCTTCGGTTTCCGGTTCTTCCCAGACGACTTCGACCTCGCCGGCGCCACTCGGCCCCGAGGCACCGGTCGCCCCAGTGCCGCCACTCGGCCCGCCGGCTTCGGTGCCCGAGGAGCTCGAGCCCGAGCCGCCGCCGCAGCCGGCGAGCACCGTCAGCGCCAGCAGAACGGCGGCGAACAGGAGGGTGAGACCGATCCCGCGCGAGCGAGTGAGACGCGCCGGCACGATCCCAACCTAACCCGGACAGAGGACGATGTCACCTTCGGCGGGGACGTGGCGCGAGAGGAACTCGAGCTGGTCGGCGACGGCGCGCTCGAACGCGGCGCCGAAGTAGACGTCGAAGTGACCCTCGGGGTAGAGGCGGACCTCGCCGCGCCGCGCGCGACGTGCGTGGCGGCGGCTGGCGCGGGCGGGAGCGACGCTGTCGCGTTCGCAGATGCAGAAGAGCACCGGGGCGCCGATCCGCGCCACCTGGCGGCCGGGCCGGTAGCCGATCGCCCGCAGGCCGATCCGGGCGCAGACGCGGTTCTCGTACTGCTCGAGGTCGGCGATCAGCGCTTCGACGCCGGGCATCGCGTCGGCGGCGGTCATCAGCGCCGCCGTGCGCGGCGGGCCGACGACGGGGACGTAGACGGGGGCGCGGCCGCCGCGGGCGGCGGCGAGGTCGCGCAGCGCCAGCGGCGCCACCTTCAGGCTGGAGATCGGATCGAGGGCGAGCGCCGAGGCGATGCCGTCGGTGAACGGGCACTGGGCGACGACCGCGGCGATGCCAGAGTCCTCGGCGCCGATCGCGAGCGCGTGGCCGCCGCCGAACGAGGTTCCCCAGACGGCGATCCGCTCGCGGTCGAGGTCCTCGCGGCCGCGGGCGTAGGCGAGCGCCGCGCGCCAGTCCTCCAGCTGCTGCTCGACGTCGAGCAGCTGGCGCGGCTCGCCGCCGCTGTCGCCGAAGCAGCGGTAGTCGAAGACGAGGCAGGCGTAGCCGGCGGCCTGAAAGCGCTCGGCGTAGGCGGGCAGCCGCATCTCGCGGGTGGCGCCGAGCCCGTGGGCCATCACCACGGTCGCGTGCGGCCCGGGGCCTTCAGGCAGGTAGAGCCAGGCCGCGCACTCCGCATCCCCGGACCGAAACGTCATGTCCTGCCGCATCCCCGCCTCCATCCTGATGGAGCCAGCCGGGATCGAACCGGCGACCTCGTGCTTGCAAAGCACGCGCTCTGCCAACTGAGCTATGGCCCCGTAGTCCTCAGTTTAGGCGCGGCTCGACCAGATGCGGTCGAAGAGGGCGCTGTCGAGGGGGACGAGCCAGACCTCCTGGACGAGGCGGCGGTCGAGGTCGAGGCGGTAGGCGCCGATCGTCTGCCAGGTCACCCGCTCGCCGCCGATCACGGCGCTGCCGGTGACGAACCGGGCGACCGAGTCGCCTTCGCAGATCAGCTCGCCGGGGGACATCCGCATGCTCGCCTCGGCGAGGCGGCGGCGGTGCTCGAAGTAGGCGATCACCTGGCTGACGCCGCGGTGGTCGCCGGCGATCGGACTGGAGCCGGGGACGTGCCAGACCACGTCGGGGGCGAGCAGCGCCGCGACCGGCTCGACCGGCCCGCCCGCGTACATCTCGCCCTGGCGTCGGTGCAGCTCGGCGACCAGCTCGGCGGCCGGGTTGGTGGCGGGCGCGGCCACGCTCAGCGGACCACGGCGCGCTTGTAGCGGGCGACCGAGAGCACGGCGAAGACGGCGGCGATCCCGAGCGACCAGGCGACCGCGCCCCAGACGCTGTTGCCGGCGGGGGCGCCGAGGAAGAGCGCCCGCATCGCGTCGACGACGACCGTGAACGGGTTCACTTCGGCGAACGCCTGCAGCGCCCCCGGCATCGAGTCGACCGGGACGAAGGCGGAGGAGACGAAGGTGAGCGGGAAGATGACGATGAAGCCGAGCGACTGCGCCGCCTCCGGCGAGGACGAGGTGAGGCCGATGAAGGCGAAGACCCAGGAGAAGGCGTGGCCGAAGAGCAGCAGGAGGAGGATCCCGGCGATGACCTCGGGCAGCGAGGTGCCGAAGCCGAAGCCGATGATGACCCCGACGACCAGCATCACCGTGATCGAGATCGCGTTGGTGCCGACGTCGGCGAGGGTGCGGCCGGCGAGCACCGCGGCGCGCGACATCGGCAGCGAGCGGAAGCGGTCGATCAGCCCCTTGCGCAGGTCCTCGGAGAGGCCGAGGGCGGTGACGAAGCCGCCGAAGGACATCGTCTGGACGAGGATCCCGGGCATCAGGAAGTCGATGTAGTCGTAGCCCGGAGTCGAGATCGCGCCGCCGAAGACGTAGGCGAAGAGCAGCACGAACATGATCGGCTGCACGGTGAAGGAGAGCAGCAGGTCGGGCGCGCGCGGGATCCGCAGCAGGCTGCGCCTG
The DNA here is from genome assembly GCA_963810455.1 of uncultured Actinomycetes bacterium. Lineage (GTDB taxonomy): Bacteria > Actinomycetota > Thermoleophilia > Solirubrobacterales > 70-9 > VAYN01. The sequence continues at coordinate 209,772 of CAWEOH010000062.1, read as the reverse complement.
GCCAGCACCAGCGTGTCGGAGAGCGAGTCGCGCAGGCCGCTCACCGCCCCTCCTCCCCGTCCTCGGCCGCGGGCTCGGCCTCGGCGGCGTGCCCGGTCAGCTCGAGGAAGACGTCGTCGAGCGTCGGGCGCCGCAGCGCCACGTCCTCGAGCCCGATCCCGGCCTCGTTCAGCAGCCGCACCGCCTCGGCGATCGCGCCGCGGCGCCGGCGCACGGCGACGTGGAGGACGCCGCCGTCCAGCTCCGGCCGCGCCGCCGCCAGCGGCTCCAGCGCCGCTGTCGCCGCCGCCGCGTCGGCCAGCGATTCGAGCGTGACGTCGAGGCGCTCGCCGCCGACCTGGTCCTTGAGCTGGTCGGAGCTGCCCTCGGCGATCACCCGGCCGTGGTCGATCACCGCGATCCGGTCGGCGAGGCGGTCGGCCTCGTCGAGGTACTGGGTGGTGAGCAGGACGGTGGTGCCGGCGGCGACGCGGCCCTCGATCGTCTCCCAGAGCCCGAGCCGGCTGCGCGGGTCCAGCCCGGTGGTCGGCTCGTCGAGGAAGAGGACCGGCGGGCGGGCGACCAGCGCCGCGGCCAGATCGAGCCGGCGCCGCATCCCGCCCGAGTAGGTGCGGACCAGGCGGCCGGCGGCCTCGGCGAGGTCGAAGCGCTCGAGCAGCTCGGCGGCCCGGGCGCGCGGCTCGCCCCGCGGCAGGTGGTAGAGGCGCCCGACCATCTCCAGGTTCTCGGCTCCGGTCAGGTTCTCGTCGACCGCCGCGTACTGGCCGGCGAGGCCGATCTTGCCGCGCAGCTGGGCGGCCTCGGCGGCGACGTCGAGGCCGGCGACGCGGGCGCGGCCGCCGTCGGCGGGCAGCAGCGTGGTGAGGATGCGGACCGCGGTCGTCTTGCCGGCGCCGTTGGGCCCGAGCAGGCCGAGCACGGTGCCGGCCGGGACGCGCAGGTCGATTCCGTCGAGGGCCTGGACCTTGCCGTAGGACTTGCGCAGGCCCTCGGCCTCGATCGCGAGCTCGGGGGGCATCCGCGGAAGGTAGCGGGGGCGGGGTCTCGGCAGGCCGGACGTCGCGGGGCGTCCGGATCAGTCGTCGAAGTCGAAGTCCTTCGGCGGGCGCTGCTCGAACCACTCGTCGTCGTCGGCGCCGTTCTCAAGGAAGTCGGGGGTGTCTTCGAGCACGTCTTCGTGCTCGCCTTTGGGCTCGTAGGCGTCGTCCTCGTCGCCGTCCTCTTCGTCGTCGTCCTCGTCTTCCTCGAAGTCGTAGAGCTGCGTCGGCTCGTCGGCCCGCGCGGCCGGCGGCGGGGTGTCCGGCTCGCGCGGCTCGGGCTGGCGCAGCGGCTCGGGCTCGGGGAGCGCCTCGTGCTCGTCGGTGACCGGCGCCTCGAGCGCCTGGTTGAGCTCGTCGGAGAGCCGCTGCTCGGAGAAGAAGTCGTCCTCCTCGTATTCCTCGGAGGGCTGCTCGTCGCCGAGCTCGAGTTCGCCGGGGGTCTCGGGAGCGGCGCTCTCCTCGGCGGACGACGCGGCCGCCGGCTCCTCCTCGCGCTGCTCGGGCTCGGGCTCGGGCCCGGCCGTCAGCTCGGCCTCGACGTCGAAGAACTGGGTCGGCTGCTCGGCGATCGCCTCGCGCTCCTCGGTGCTGGGACCGGAGTCGACCGGCGCTTCGGCGGCGGGCTCTTCCCCGGACTCGGGCTCGGGCTCGGCAGGCGCCTCGGCCGCAGGCGCCGCGGGGCTCTCGGGCGAGGGAGGGGGCGGGCCGGGGATCGTCTCGTGCTCCATCGCCGGGTGCTGCTCCTCGGCGGGGGCCTCGGGAGCCGGCGGCGCCTCCGTCTCCGGCGCGGAGGCCGACGGAGTCTCGGGCTCGATCGTCGCAGCTTCGGCGGTCTCCCCCTCGGTGCCGCCCTCTGGCGGGAACTGCGGCGGCTCCTGCAGGTCGGTCAGGTTGGGCATCCGCCGCCCGCCTTCGGCGTCGGGCGGCTCCGCCACCTCGGTCGCCGTCGCCCCGAGGAACTCGGTCGGAGCGTCGGCGAAGGCGTCGCCTTCTTCGTCCGGGCGCCCGGGCGGGCCGAACGCCTCGTCCTCGAGCCGTTTCAGCTCCATCTCGTCGGCGCCGTGCGCCCGCTTCAGCTCCAGGTGTTCGCGAATTGCGTCGTCGAGGATGCTCATGCTCGGCCCTTTACCGGGACAAGGCTGTCAAAGACTAAGCGGTTCTCCGTGCTCTTGCGAGCCGATGGGAGCAACTTCCCACGGGGCGCCCCCGCCCGTCGCAAGATCGCGCCCGGGCGGTGCCGCCAGCCGCCGGTTCAGCGGTCGAGCATCGCCATCCCGGACTCGTCGTAGCGCGAGCCGCGCACGGCGCCGGGAGCGATCGCATCGTCCAGCGCGGCGATCTGCGCCTCGCTCAGCGCCAGGTCTGCCGCGGCCGCGTTCTGCTCGAGGCGCTCGGGCCGTTTCGTCCCCGGGATCGGGACGACGTCCTCGCCCTTGGCCATGACCCAGGCGAGCGCCAGCTGCGCCGGGCTCGCGCCGATCTCCTCGGCCAGCTCGGCGACGCGGTCGGCGAGCGCCAGGTTCTCGCGCAGCGCCTCCTCCTGGAAGCGCGGGTTGGTGCGGCGCCAGTCGTCCTCCGGAAGGTCGTCGAGCGAGCGGATCTGGCCGGTGAGAAAGCCGCGGCCGAGCGGCGAGTAGGGGACGAAGCCGATCCCGAGCTCGCGCAGCGTCGGCAGCACCTCGTCCTCGGGATCGCGCGTCCAGAGCGAGTACTCGCTCTGGACCGCGCTCAGCGGAAAGGTCGCGTGGGCGCGCCGGACCGTCTCCGCCGCCGGCTCCGAGAGCCCGAGGTGGCGCACCTTGCCGGCGGCGACCAGCTCGCCCATCGCGCCCACCGTCTCCTCGATCGGGACGTCGGGGTCGACCCGGTGCTGGTAGAGCAGGTCGACGTGGTCGACGCCGAGGCGGCGCAGCGAGCCCTCGGTGGCCCGCCTCACGTTCTCCGGGCTGCCGTCGACGCCGCGGCCGGCGGCGGGCCGCTCGGGGTCGAAGGAGAAGCCGAACTTGGTCGCGATCTCGAACTCGTCGCGGCGGCCGGCGATCGCCCGCCCGACCAGCTCCTCGTTCGCGTAGGGACCGTAGATCTCGGCGGTGTCGAGGAGGGTGACGCCGAGCTCCAGCGCGCGGTGGATCGTCGCGATCCCGGCCGCTTCGTCGCCGCCGCCGTAGGCGAAGCTCATGCCCATGCAGCCGAGACCCTCGGCCGAGACCTCGAGTCCCTGCGTGCCCAGCTTCCTTCTCTTCATCCGGCCTCCCTCGTTGGCTTCGGTCTTTGCGGTCGTCCGTCCGAGGATAGGACTCCGGGCGCGCCGGCCCCGACGGTCAGGCGGCGAGGTTGATCGCCAGGAAGACGGTGAAGCCCGCGAACAGCGCAAGGGCGCCGACCGAGGTGTCGCGCAGCGCGTGGGCCTCGCTGAGCAGCTCCTCGGTGGGGAGGTAGATGAGCACCGCGGCGGCGAAGGAGAGGGCAACGGCGAGGACGTCGGGGCCGGCGTGGGAGAAGGCGGCGGCACCGACGACCGCCCCGACCGCGAGCATCAGGGCAATCGTCGCGGTCACGGCGAGGGCGCGGCGGCGCGTCCCCGGGACCTCGCGCACGTTGGCGAGGCTGAGGAAGAAGAGCTCGATCGAGAGGGCGACGGCGATCAGGATCCCGGTCGTGCCCCCCGCCGCGAACGAGGCGCCGACGACCAGGCCGTCGACGAGCACGTCGACCCCGGTGGCGACGACCAGCCCGAGCGCCCCCGCCGCCTGCCGCCGCTCGAGCCGCGAGGTGACCGCCTTCAGCCCCGCCATCGCCAGCCCGCCGGCGGCGAAGCCGCCGACGACCGCGCCAGCGCTGCCGAGCCCGGTCGCCTCCGGCAACAGCTCCAGCGCGGCGCCCGCCAGGACCACGCCGGCGGCGAAGTGCTGGATCGTGCTCTGCGCCGGGTCGCTGGGCCGCACCACCGTCCCCAGCACCGCGCCGACGATCCCCGCCAGCGCGCCGATCGCGCCGAAGAGCGCCGCTTCCCCCAGCACCGAGCTCACCGTCCGGTCGGGCGCGCGGCGGCAGGGCGAGGCGGCATCGGCGCGAGGCTACCGCGCAGGCCGGAGCGCAGCTCAGGGCGTCGCGGACCGGGCGGCCGAGACACGCCCGCGGCCCGGGAGCAGTCCGGCGGCCAGCAGGGCGACACCGCCGGGCAGGAAGAAGATGCCGACCACGGTGACGAAGGAGCCGGCGACGAGCGCCAGGCCGCAGGCGACCGCGAGCCACCGGAACGCCGGTTCGCGAGCGAGGGCGGAGCGAAGGAACGCGAACGACGCCAACAGCCCGAAAACCCAGTCGCCGTTGGCGGCGACTAGCGTCTGTGAGCCCCCGCCCGACGAGTAGACCGGGAGCGATGCCGCCGCGACCGCACCGCCGACCCCCGCAGCGGCGCCGACGACCGCCACGATCCGATTCGTGCGTCCGAGCATTGCCCTGCCGATTCTAGTCGCGCCTCCCGGTGCGCCGAAACCGGCGAATCCTCATGAGTCGAGCGACAATCCGCTGTAAACTTCGTGTCGCTTCGGTGATCTTGCCGTGCTTTTTCGCCGCAAATCGCCGCTTTTGGGGCTATAGCTCAGCTGGCAGAGCGCCTGGATCGCACCCAGGAGGTCGGCGGTTCGAATCCGCCTAGCTCCACTTTCGGAAGGGCACCAAAGCCCGCGCCCGCGTCGAGAGCGACAGCGGCCGGGGCGCATAGCGGAGCGAAGAGCGTTTCGGCCGAAAGGCGGTGCTTTGCGGCTGCGCTACCTCGCCAGAGCCGCGCAGCGGGCCTCGTCGAGGGGGTGGCCGGCGGCGGCAAAGGCGGCGGCGGCGGCGTGGAAGTGGCGGTGGGCCTCTTCGGGGTCCTCTGCGAGGTGGCCCCTGATCTCCTCCAGCGCCGCGTCCCAGGCGGGCAGGCGCATGACGACGCCAGCAAGGTATTCGGAGGCTCGGGTCCACTCGCCGGCGCGCTCGGCATCGCCGGCGCGGGCGGCGGCGATCGCGGCCGGGACCGCCAGGGTGATGCGGCAGCCGGGGCAGGTCTCGATCGGGCCGCGGACGGCCGCTTCAGCCTCCTCCAGCGCGACGAGGGCCTCGTCGGGGTCGCGGGCGGCATTGATCAGCGTGCCGTAGATCCGGTCGAAGAGATGGAAGCCGACATCCGACTCGCGCGCGATCGCCAGCGCCTCCCCGAGCAGCGCCAGCGCCTCGGCGTCGCGGCCCCGGTGCAGGGCGATCTCGGCGCGGCGCTGGAGCGCGAAGGACTCGCCGGTCGCGGCTCCGATCGCGCGGTGCAGCTCGGTCCCGCGGCAGAGGTCTTCCTCGGCGCGATCGAGCCTGCCGGCGAGCAGCTTGGCCTCGCCGCGGATCGTCACCGCGAAGGCCTGGCCGCGGGCGGCGCCGAGGCGCTCGGCCTCACGCTCCAGCGAGGTGGCAAAGCCGATCACGTCGTCGTAGGGCCGGGCTCCGTAGAGCAGGCGCTGGGCGATGCAGAGCTGACCGTCGAAGGCGTTCACCGCGAGCCCCGGCAGGGCGGCGGTGTCCTGCAGGTCCGCGCGGACGCTGTCGCGGAGCTGGCCGCGGGCGTGCGCCGCGGCGGCCACGGCCCAGGAGGCGACGGTGACTGCCGTGTGGTCGCCGGAGTCGAGAGCGAGGCGGCGCGCTTCGGCCGCCCTCGCGGTGCCCACCTCGGGGTCGCCGAAGCCGAGGGCCGCCGCCCCGGCGAAGGCGAGGGCCTGAGCGAGGCGGCCGTCGACCGTCTTCGGCTCGACCCCGTCGAGGACCTCGAGGCCACCGGCCGGGTCGCCGAGCTTGATCTGCGCCAGCGCCTGCTTGGCCCGCAGATCGTCGGCGTCCTCGGCCTTCGCCGCCGCGGCCGCGTAGGCAGCCGGCGCGCCGGGGTCACCGATCGCGTCGAGCGCCTCCGCCCGCAGCCGCAGCCCCTCGCCGCCGCCGGGCTCGTGCTCGAGAGCCGGGGCGAGGTCGTGGAGGGCGTCGGCGTAAGCGCCGAGGTCGACCGCGCGGCGCGCCGCGTCGAGCAGCCAGGGAACCGCCGCGGCCGGCCTTTCGCCGGCCAGCCACTGGCGCGCGACGAGACGCGGCTCGGCCCCTACCGCGGCCAGCGCCCGGGCCGACTCGCGGTGGACCGCGACGCGTCGGTGCGGCGGCACGCATTCCACGAGCGCCAGCCGCACGAGCTCGTGCCGGAACCGGTACCGGGCGGAGTCGACGACCAAGACCCCGGCGCGCAGGCTGGCGTCGAGCGCCGCCAGGGCCTCCTCCTCCACCAGGCCGGTGAGGGCGACCGCCGCGGCCGGGTCGAGGCCATCGCCGGCGAGCGCGAGCCGCTGCGCCGCTGCCGCCGCGGCCTCGTCGAGCTGCAGGAAGCGGGCGGCGATCGCGGAGCCGGCGTCCGGGCTCAGGGCCGGGACGCCGATCACGCTGCTGCGCGCGAGCTCCAGGGTGAGGAACGGGTTGCCCTCGGCGAGATCGATGATGCGCTCGACCGTCTCGGCGGCGCGCGGCGTGCTCGGCGCGGTGGCGATCAGCGCCGCGGCGTCGGCCCGGTCGAGCGGGCCGAGGTCCAGCTCGACCGCCCGCCCGGCGCGGGCGAGTCGCGAGACGGCGGCGGTAAGCGCCGCCGGGGCCCCCTCGGGCCGGTAGGCGAGGACCAGCAGGACCGACCCGCCCGAGACGGGGTCGAGGTGCGCCAGCGCGTCGATCGTCGCCTCGTCGGCGAGATGGGCGTCGTCGAGAACCAGCGCGACGGGGCCGCCCTCGCCGGCGGCCGCGAGGAGCCGGCGGAAGGCCCCGATCACGCCATGGCGGGTGAGGCGGTCGGCGGACTCGACCGCCTCGGGGGCGGTGAGGCGGTCGAGGGTGCCGCGCGCCCTCTCGCCGCAGGCGGCAAGCAGGTCGGGGTCGGCGATCGCCAGCTGCTCGACGACCGCCGCGAGCGGCGCGTAGGGGACGTCGTCCACCGCCGCCGCCGCGCTCAGCACCCGCCACCCCTCCCCCTCGCCGAGGCGGGCCAGCTCCCGGCACAGCGCCGACTTGCCGATCCCGCCCGGCCCCCTGACCACCAGGGCGCCGACCTTGGCGGGGCCCGACCGCAGCACCGCGGTCAACCTCGAAACCTCCAGCTGGCGCCCGACGAAGTCGGTCTCGGCGCGGGCGAGTCCGGCGACCGCCTCCTCGTAGAGCGCCGTCGTCTCCGCGCTCGGCCAGACCCCGAGCTGGCGCCGCAGCTGCGAGCGCAGGCGCCCGTACCAGCGGATCGCTCCTGGCAGGCTGCCGCGCTCGAGCTCGCGGCGCATCAGCTCGCGGTGGGCCGGCTCGTCGGTCGGCTCGAGCTCGACCAGCCGCTCGAGCTGGCCGCGGCTCCGCAGCGAGTCGGCGAGCCGCGCGCGCAGGCGCTCGCGGGGCTCCTGGGTCCAGCTCTCGTAGGGCGCATCGGGCAGCAGCTCGCCCGGGTACAGCTCGGGATCGCCCTCGCGCTCGAACCCCTCGACATCGGTTTCCAGCTCGCGCTCGGGGAAGAGCACGACGCTGCCGCCGCGCAGGACCACCGCCTTCGGGTCGCCGAGCGCGCGGCGCGCGTGGTGGGCGGCCTTGCGCAGGTTGGCGGCCGCGGCGGCGGGCTCGAGGTGGGGCCAGAGTGCCTCGACGGCCTGCTCACGGGAGAGGCGGCGGCGCTCGGCGAGGGCGAGGAGCTGGACGAGCTCGGCGGCGCGCCGCGTCGGCCAGGCGTCGGCTGCGACCGAGCGCGAGCCGACCTGGACGTGAAAGCCATTCAGGAGGTCGATCCTGACGGCGGGTTCTGGAGGGGGGCGCGGGCTCATCGCAGCAGGGAACGTTCCGGGAACGCCTGCAGTCGATGGTCCCACGAAACGCAAACGAAGGAGAAGAGATGAACGCCGTTGGACGCGCCGAGGCGCCGATCGCGATCGAGGGAGACGGAGTCGAGTTCCGCAAGCAGGTGGTCGGCGGCGGCATGAGCGTCGCCTTCGTCTGCCTACCCAAGGGCGCCGACCTGCGGCCGGGGCTGCAGGGCCTGCCGGACGACCTCTGCCCCTGCCCGCACTGGGGCTACGTCCTCTCGGGCCGGATCCGCATGCACACCCGCGAGGGCGCCGTCGACTACCACGAGGGCCAGGCCTTCTACTGGGCGGCCGGCCACGCCCCGGAGGCGCTCGACCACGTGCAGTACGTCGACTTCTCGCCGACCGACGAGCTCGACCGGGTGGTCGACCACATCACGTCGCAGGGGTGAGCCTCGCTCACGCGCGCCCGCGCGGCGCGCGTGAGCGCGGTCGCGACCGGCAGAGCCGAGCGAGCTGGCATGGCGCTCGTCGGCCTACGGTCACCCGATGGCGGCGGACAGCATCAGGTCGAGGCTGGCGGCCGCGAGGCCCGGGTCAGCAACCCGGACCGGGTGATGTTTTGGGCGAAGTCGCAGACGGATTCGGCTGGTGACCCGACAGCGCCTCGCTCAGCCGCTTGACTTGGTTCAAATGCCGTCCGGCTAGTCCCACTCTCCGGTTTGCCGTGGGCGCAGAGCCCAGAGCAAGACACTCGACCTGCATTGACCGCACCGGGCTGAGGTCCGAAGCGCGATCGGCGTTCGGCGTCTTGACTGCGCTCGGGCGGAGCCAAAGTCGCGAGCGCGTCGACGGTGGGCCTCCGCCGGCCCATGAGGGCGGCGCGAGCAGCTCGAGGGCGGCCGCCGCGCCCCCCCAGCGCCTCGAGGTCGTGCTCGCCCGGCAGCGCGAGCGCCGCTCCACCGATGTCGGAGGCAGCTCCACCGGTATGGGGCTCAACCTGCCTAAGGCATCCATCGGCCCGACAACAGAGCGTCGTCAGGCGCGACCCAGGCGCTGGCTGCGGCATCCCAGTCGCCGTGCGTCTCGCCCGAGAGCACAGGATCGAGGAAGGCTGCGGCGCGGTCGAAGGCCGCTGCCAGGTCGGGCTCGAGGCCAACCTCCTCGGCGAGACGGCCGTAGGGCGATGCCCACTCAGACGGTGGGGCCGGCAGGCTTTGAGGAAGTGCCTGGTGGGCGCGGGCCTCGAAGGTGTCCCTCAGCGCCTCGCGCAGCGCAGCGACTTCGAGCGTCTGAGAGTCCGCGATGAGCAGGATGTCGATCAAGTCCTTGGGCCGCGTGCTGGGCCTTGCCGCCGGGCCGTAGCTCCGCGTGTAGGCGTGAACCTTCTCGGCCAGGTGCTGGGCAAGCGGTATCGCGGGAAGCTCGAGCGGCTCAATGCCCGCGAAGGAGAGAAAGTCCGACGTGCGCACCGTTTCTGGCTTCCAGGCGGCCGGCTTCGCGAAGCCGATGTCCACGACGAACTGCTCGAAGACGCGCTCTGCCAGCTCGGCGCGGACGCGAAAGCGAAACGCCTGAAACTCATCGACCTCATCGAACGCGTCGGTTCTACTGGCCATGAAGGTGAAGAAGTCATCGAGGCGAAGCCGCTGGGCCGCGGCGATGTCCTCGATCGCGGCCCCCTCGTCGTCGTCGCGCCCAAGGTCGATGTCTTTCGTCGCTCGGGAAGCGCCACCCAGCCGGAAGTCGAGCGCAAGGGCCCCCTTCAGCACCCAGCGATTTGGTGCCACCTGGGCGAGGCGTCGCAGGAACAGCTCGAAGGCGACTCGCTTGCGAAGTCGCGCGAGGCTGAGGCCGGTCCTCTCGGCCTCCGTCTTCAGCCGCTCCTCCAAGGCCATGCGAAACGCGGTGGCGCTCTCGTATCTCACGAGGTCACCGCCGCGAGGGCGCCGCTCACCGCGTGATGGCGACCACGTCGTCGCGCCTCCTCTTCGAGTTCGCGCGCCGTGAGCAGCCCGCGGCCGAGCGCCTGCCGCAGGGCCATCTCCAACTGCTCGGGCTGCAGCTCCCCGGCGACATCGATGAGCGTTCGCGCCGGGGCGGTCAGGGGGAGCCCTTCGCGCCAGACCGTGTCGACCTCTTCCTCGTCGGGGCGGGTGTGTAGGACGACGCCGGCTGGACGGCGCACACCGCGGTATCGGCGTCCGAGGAGCAGGTGAACCACGTCGGGAATTGCATCGCTGAGATCGAGCAGGGCGAGCGCGCTTTGGTGCGAGAGGATGGCCTTCTCGGCGCCGACCGCCATCCATTTCTCACGCATCTCGTCGTCTTCCGGGCGGGGGAAGCCGGGCAGGTGATAAAGCCCGCGCCGCACCCGCTCGAACCGGTTCCGGTGCACGTAGTAGCTCAGGAGCTGGCTGCTGATTCCATGCTCGCGGGCCTGGCTCGTGGTGAAGTAGCCATGCTGCTGGTAGGCGGTCGTCTCGAGCCCCTGTACGTCAGGACGGTCATGCATAAGCAAAGTATAGCTTTGCTTTCGCGGACAAATGGAAGATCGCCTGGCATCGGAATATGCCGGGGCACTCGTCGCCAAGAGTGCCCGAAACGCCGATAATCGCTGCGAATCGGTGCATATCCGCGACCTCGAGGACTCCCGTGGCGCTGTGCGAAGTCCCTGCTAATCCGCGTCTCATGGCGCCGAGCTACCGCGCAGGCGGGCGACATCGCACCCAGGAGGTCGGCGGTTCGAATCCGCCTAGCTCCACTCTCGGAAGTTGCCGCGGGCGGCCTACCCCCAGTCCGGGCTGAGGAAGACGTGAGGGAACAGGGCGCTGGCGCGGTGCCCGTCGGCGTAGCGGACGCGGAGTTCGACCGGGACGTAGACCGGCGGGCTGCCGGCCCAGTGGCTGCGGGGACGGCCGCTGAGGTGGAAGGGGCTGCCGGGGCGCTCGAGGCCCGCGTCGGCGAACGTCCCGACCCAGTCGCGGTAGCGGATTGAGTTGTGCATTCCCGGCGTGCGCAGGGGCAGCCGCCGGTCTCCGACCAGAGCGAGGACCTCGGTCGCCGCGTGCCCGAAGACGACGTCGATCCCGACGCGGTCGCAGCCGATGCGGTCGGGGTGGCGGCAGCGGACGCCGAGGTAGGGCCCGTAGGTGACCCCGAGCTCTTTCACCGCGCTGCCCATCAGCTTGCCGAAGCGCAGGCCGAGCGCCGCTCCGGTCAGCTCCGGCACGTAGTGGCGATGGCCGCAGTCGGCCGCCAGCGGAGCGGCGAGGGCGTTCAGCGCCTGCGCGGCGAAGGCCCGACCGTCGGGCCGCCGGTAGACCTGGACCAGACGCGTGATCGTCGGCCGGTCGAGGGCCCTGCCCAGGAGCCCGAGCAGGCACGAGCGAAAGGAGTGGCCACCGATCCCGGTGCCCTGGGCGAAGTCGCGCTTGGCGCCGCGAACGACGGCCTCGCGGACGCGGGTGAAGTAGTCGGAGCGTTCGCGCGCGAGCAGCGCCCGCTTGACGCTGAGCGCAGTCGGGCCGGCCTGGGTCTGCTCGGTGTGGGCACTCCCCGAGCCGCACCCCGAAGCGGCGAGCGCGAGAGCCGCCGCGCCGACGGCGCAGATCCGGAGAACGCGCGCTGACCGAGCCGACGTCAGCATCTGAGCCCCACCGCTCACCACGGCAGCAGCAGGGAGACGAGCGAGCCGAGGGCGAGCGAGCCGGTCTGCGCCCGGCTGGGGCCGCGCACGCGCAGACGCCACAGCCGCTGGGCCGGCGAGGCGATCAGCGAGCCCCGCCGTCCCTGCATGCAGGCGTCGCACCAGATCACGTAGGCGTAGCGGCCCGGGTGCCGGTCGGGGATCGCGAAGCGCAGGACGTAGCGGGGTGGGGCGCCGTGTTCGGGGTTGTTGCCCCCGGGCGGCGGAACGGCGTGGCCGAGGAAGGTGTACGGGGGGCGGCGCGGCGGCGCCGTCGTGCCGGGCAGGCAAGAGGCGTTGCTGCCGCAGCGGTGCGCGCCGGGCGCCTTCGACGCCGGGACCAGGGAGACGGCGAAGGAGCGCGGCGGCTTCGCCTTCGTGCCCAGCATGCAGGTGCCGTGGTCGAACCCTTCCGGGTGGCGTTCGCCCTTCGGGCCCTTGCAGGGCGGGAAGCAGAAGCCGCAACCGAGGGTCAGCTTCACCTGGTCGCCGCGCTCGCCGCCGCGGCGGCTGACCTTTTCGACCCCGACCGCGGCCGCGGCGCCGCTCGCCACCGTCGCCGCGAGCAGAGCGACCGCCGCGAGCGCGAGGAGGACCGCCATGCGGCGCCGCGAGCCCGCCGTCGCCGGCGCCGTCACCTCGCTTCACCTTCCCCGGGGCGGAAGTGGTTGAGGATCCGGAGCGCCGCCGCCTTGGTCCGGGCGTCGACCGTGTCGCGGTGCATCCAGACCTGCGCCTGCAGGGCGCGGCCTTCCTGCCGGTAGTCGAATTTGAAGCTGAGCCCGGCGCACTCGAACGGCGCGTAGGTCGCGTCCGCGTAGGAGAGCCGCGACGGGCGCGGCGGCAGCTCCGGCACCCGCAGCTTCTTCCCCTGCCCGTCGGTCGCCGCGTATTCGATGATCTGGACCAGGGCGCCGTCGGGCGGCATCTGCCTCACCGCCGCCCGCGGCCCGCAGCCGCGCGGGCGGCCGTGGAGCCGGATCGGGTAGGTCGCGGCGGCGAGGACCTGGACCGGGTAGAGGACGCCGGTGATCGGCCGGCGGACCTCGTGCCATCCTTCGGGCAGCGCGCCTTCCCGGGCCTGCTGGGGCGGCCGCGGAGACCCGCTGCCGCCGCCGCTCGCGGCGAGGAAGAAGCCGGCCGCGACCAGCGCCACGACCGCGGCGATCACCGCGTCCCTGGCCCTGGATCGCCCGGCTTGCCCGGTGGGTCTTCTCGGCCCCATCGACATGTATACGGCTGGGACCCTGCCGGAGGTCCCGCCCGCGGCACCGGCTCAGCCGGGGTTGGCGGCGGCGACCAGCCAGACCGAGGCGCGGCCGACGATCGAGCCGTCGGGGCGCTGCCAGTCCCGGTCGCGGTAGTGCTCGGCGACGGCGGTGGCGATCTCGGGGCGGCGGCTCTCGCCGTAGCTGCCGTTGAGGCGGATCAGCTCCGCGCCCGGGCCGATCGCCAGCAGCGAGTCGAGCGCCTCCTCCATGTCGGCGCCCATGAAGTAGTCGAAGTCGCGGCGGTGCAGCTCGACCTCCTCGAAGCCGGCTGCCTCGAGGATGCCGCGGCAGGTCTCGGGGTTGCCGAGGGAGAACGGCCCGGGGCCGCAGGTGTCGGCCTCGTACTCCTCCGGCCGCGAGAGGAAGCGCTGCACGACCCGCTCGGTCTCAGCCCAGATCGGGCTCTCGTCCTTGCGGCACCAGCAGATCTTGGCGAGGCGCCCGCCCGGCTTCAGGGCGCCGCGGACGGCCCGCATCGCCGGCACCGGGGCGGCGAAGAACTGCGTGCCCATGCGCGAGAAGGCGTAGTCGTACTCCGGCTCCCAGTCCGCGGTCTGGGCGTCGGCGACCTCGAAGGCGACGTTCTCGACCCCGGCCTCGGCGGCCTCGCTGCGCGCGTCCTCGACGAACCTCGGCGAGGAGTCGCTACCGAGCGCGAAGCCGTCGGGGCCGACGATCGCGGCGAGCCGCTGGGTCGTCTCGCCGAAGCCGCAGCCGACGTCGAGGCAGCGCCCGCCGGCTGGTGGGGGGAAGCGCTCGAGCAGCTCGTCGGTCACCTCGTCCAGGGCGCCGACGAACACCGCCCGGTTCCGCTTCCAGCGTTCGTAGAGGACGGTGTCCCAGGCCCGCACCGCCTCCTCGTTGGCTGGCGCGGCGACGCGCTCGGTCATCGGCGGCTCACCCCTGCGAGCTGATGTGGTCGATGACCCGGTCGAGCTCCTCGCTCGGCGAGAAATCGACGTAGTCGACGTCCTCGAGCGCCTCCGGCGCGTGCCCCGCGGCCCAGTGGAACGCCTCGCCGGCCGCGAAGTCCTCGGCGCCGCCGGGCGTGTGCATGCGCAACCGCCCGGAGATCACGTACCCCCAGTGCGGACACGGGCACATGTCGTCCGGCAGCCCGACCAACGCCGGCCGCAGATCGGCTCCCGCCGGCAGATGGACGAAAGCGACCGTCATCCCCCCGCCGATCGCCTGCTTGCGGAACTCGACTCCGTCCCCCTCGATCGCGACTGGAGCTTCGGTGCGCGCGACGGCTTTCATCGTCTCCTCCTGACTGTGGAACGCGGCCGAGCTCGGACTCCAACGTACCGCCGGGCGCCGGGGCTGGCAAGGGTCGGCCCGGAGGAGGCGACGGCGCGGGGACCTGCCGGGGGCGCCCGGTCAGGAGAGGGGGCTCCGAGGACGCCTCCGTGTCAGCGCACGACGCCGGCGTCGTGCAGGCGCCCGATCTCGGTGCCGCTCAGCCCGAGCACCTCGGCGAGGACCTCGTCCGTGTGCTCGCCGAGCTGCGGCGCGCGGCGCACCGGCTGGCGCGGCACGGCGGCGAAGTCCAGCGGGCTGCCGGGCATCAGGTAGGAGCCGACCCCGGGGTGCTCGACCGCTTCGAACATCGGGTTCTCGGCCGAGACCCGGGGGTCTTCGGCGACCAGCTGGCGGAAGGTCTGGTAGGGGCCCCAGGAGACGCCGGTCCCGTCGAAGGTCTCGCGGATCTCGGCCAGGTCGCGGGCGGCGAACCAGGGGCGCAGGATCGCCGCGATCAGGTCGCGGGCTTCGAAGCGGCCGGACTCGGTGTCGAGGTCGTGGCCGGTCGCCGCTTCGACCCCGGCGCAGGCCTCGGCGATCCCGGTCGCCGCGACCAGCGCCTCCCACTGGCGGGCGGTGAGGGCGACGACCATCGCCCGGCGGCCGTCGCGGGTCTCGAAGTCGTGGCCGAAGGCGCCGTAGAGGTAGTTGCCGTCTTTCGGCTGGTCCTGGCCGCCGAGCGTCGCCTCGGCGATCCGGCCGAGGTTGCCGACCATCGCGAAGGCGACGTCGGAGAGCGAGAGGCGGACCAGCTGCCCCTCCCCGGTGCGGGTGCGGTGGCGCTCGGCGGCCAGCATCCCGACCGCCGCCAGTGTCCCCATCGCCACGTCCCAGGCCGGCAGCACGCTGTTCAGCGGCTCGGCCAGGTTGCGCGGGCCGGTCGCCCAGGGGAAGCCGGTCGCCGGGTTGACCGTGTAGTCGACCTCGCTGGTGCCGTCGGGGTTGCCGGTCAGCGCGACCATCACCAGGTCGGAGCGGCGCTCGCGCAGGCGCTCGTAGTCGAGCCAGCCGCGGGCCGGGAAGTTGGTCAGGAAGAGGCCGGCGTCCGGTCCGGGAGCGCCGATCAGCTCGCCGGCCAGCTCGCGGCCCTCGTCGCTGCGCAGGTCGAGGCAGATCGAGCGCTTGCCCTTGTTGAGGCCGGCCCAGAAGAGGCTCTGGCCGTCGGCGGCCAGCGGCCAGCGGCCGTGGTCGAGGCCGCCGCCGACCTGGTCGAAGCGGATCACCTCGGCGCCGAGCTGGGCCAGGGTCATGCCACCCAGCGGCGCGGCGACGAAGGCCGAGCCCTCGACCACGCGCAGGCCGGAGAGGATCGCCGGCGGAGGTCGATGAGGAGGCGCTCACGCCAGCACCCCGACCAGCCGCCAGTCGAGCACCTCGGCCTCGCCGTCGGCGCGCGCGGCGCGGACCCGCGAGCGCAGGTGGGCGAGGCCGCCGCCGCCCGGCAGCGGCTCGGTGCGCTCGAGCTCGACGACGCTGTGGAGGGTGTCGCCCTCGAAGACCGGGCCGAGGTGGTCGCAGGAGTGCCAGGCGAGGATCGTCACCAGGCTCGGCAGCGCCCGGGTCAGCTGCGCGGCGGCGATCCCGATCGTGTGGCCGCCGTAGACCAGGCGCCGGCCGCGCCCGGCCGCCGCCTCGTCGTGGTGGGCGAAGGCGAGGTTGAGCGAGAGGCGGGCGAGCTCGGGGGCGGAGCTGACCACGTCGCCGCCCTCGACCGTCCAGCTCGCGCCGGGCTCGAGCTCCTCGAAGCGGGGACCGGGGACCAGGTCCCTGAAGGCGCCGAGGTCCCACTCGCCGACCGCGGCCCCGAGCGTCGCCGTCGACTCGGCCCCCGCGCCGACCGCGTCGATCTCGTCGGCGTGCCCGGTCTCACCCTCGGGGTCTGCCAGCGGCAGCATCGCGCAGCGGTGGAAGTCGAGCACCGGGCGCTCGTCCTGGTCGACGGTGCGGATCCGCAGCGCCGCCAGCCCCGTCGCCGGGCGCCCGGGCTTGGGCCGGTTCTGGCGCAGGGCCACCACCTCGGTCGTGGTCCGCAGCGTGTCGCCGATCCGCGGCGCCCGGCGCAGCGCCAGGCCGCGGTAGAAGAGGTTGCCGATCACCCGCTGGGTGAGCTCGGTCGACTGGCCGATCGCGACGTCGCAGACGAGGCCAGGGTGGGCGAGCGGCGGCCCGGGGCCGAGCACCGCGGCGGCGAGCTCGGCGTCCAGCGCCAGCCGCAGCCGGTCGCCGAGGATCGCCTGGTGCAGGGCGGCGTGGCCCTCGGTCAGGGTCAGAGCCGGGACGCCATCGGTGACCTGGCCGATGCGCAGGTCCTCGAAGAAGGGCGCGGCCGCGGCGGCGCTCACCCGGTGCGCCCGGCCCTTCGCAGCAGCCGCCGCGCCGCCGCGGCCATCGCCTCGTCGACCATCTTGCCTTCGAGGGCGACGGCGCCGGAGCCGGCGGCCTCCGCCTGCGCCAGCGCCGCCAGCACCGCCTCCGCCTGCTCGACCTCGGCGGCGCTCGGGGTGAAGGCGTCGGTGATCGCCTGCAGCTGCCGCGGGTGGATCGCCCACTTGCCGTCGAAGCCGGCGCCGGCGGTGCGGGCCGCGGCCGCGCGCAGGCCGTCGGTGTCGTCGAGGTCGAAGTGGGGCCCGTCGATCGCCTGCAGGCCGTGGGCCCGGGCCGCCAGCAGCAGCCGTTCCTGGGCGCCGCGCCAGGTCGTCTCGTCCTCGGGGGCGAGCGCCGAGCGGCCGAGGTCGGCGGCGAGGTCCGCGTAGCCGAGGATCAGGCTGTCGAGGCGCGGCGAGGAAGCCGCGATCTCGTCGATCCGGCTGAGGCCGGCGGCGGTCTCGATCAGCGCCTGCACCCGCAGCGGCCGCGACCGGCCGGCGGCGGCCTCGGCGCCGTCGAGCAGGCGGTCGGCGAAGGCGAGGTCGCCGGCGCTCTCGACCTTCGGCAAGACGACCGAGCTCAGCGCCTCGCCGGCTCCGGCCAGCGCCGCGAGGTCGCGGTGACACCACTCGCTGCCGGGCTGGTTGACCCGCACCGCGAGCGCCGCGCCTCCCGCCGCGATCCCCTCCAGCAGCGGCAGCAGCGCTTCGCGCGCCTCGTCCTTCTCCGCCGGCGCGACCGCGTCCTCGAGGTCGAGCACCAGCTCGTCGGCGGCCAGCCCGGGCGCCTTCTCCAGCATGCGTTGCGAGGAGGCCGGCACCGTCAGGCACGATCGCCGCCGCACCGCTCCACTCGATTCGACCTCGCTCACGGCGCGAAGTCTTTACCAGAGTCCCCGCCCCAGCCCCCGCCCCAGCCACCGGCTTCCCCCCGTTTGGGTGTCGGGTCAGCGACCGGACTGCGGCAGCTTGGCGGCGCCGCGCCCGGTCACCGGCCGCGACGGAGGCGGCACCACCGGGCCGATGTCACCGTCGGGGGCCTGGTCGAGGTCGACCAGCACCGGGGCGTGGTCGCTCGGCCCCTTGCCTTTGCGCGCCTGGCGGTCGACCCAGGCGGCGCGGACGCGGTCGGCGACCGGCTGGCCGGCGAGGATCAGGTCGATCCGCATCCCCAGGTCGCGGTGGAACATCCCGGCGCGGTAGTCCCAGTAGGTGAAGACGCGCTCGCCCGGCCAGCGGTCGCGGACGACGTCGCGCAGGCCAAGTCCCTGCAGCTCCGCCAGCGCCGCCCGCTCGGGCGGCGTCACGTGGGTGTGGCCGGCGTAGGCCTCCGGGTCGAACACGTCCTCGTCGGCCGGGGCGATGTTCATGTCGCCGCAGACGATCGTCGCCGCCGGCGCGGCGCTGACCGCGTCGCGCAGCGCCGCCAGCCAGGCGAGCTTGTACTCGTAGTGCTCGGAGCCGGGCTCGCGCCCGTTGGGGACGTAGACCGAGAAGACCCGGACCCCGGCGCAGGTGGCCGCCAGCGCCCGCGCCTCGGGATGCGGGAACCCCGGTGCGCCGGCGAGACCGGGCGCGACGTCCTCGAGGCCGGCGCGCGAGAGGATCGCGACCCCGTTCCAGCTCGGCTCGCCGTGCGCCGCGACCTCGTAGCCGCGCGCCGCCAGCTCCTCGCCGAACAGCTCGCCGAATGCCTCGTCGGCGAGCTTCGTCTCTTGCAGGCAGACCACGTCGGGCCGCCGTTCGTCGAGCCACGGCAGCAGCCGCGGCAGCCGCTGCTTGGCGGAGTTGACGTTCCAGGTGGCGACCCGCACCCGGCCGACAGTAGCGCCGCGGCCCGTTTCCCCGCCGCCCCGGCCGGGTAGGTCAGGAAAGCCGACCAGTCACCGAACCCAAGGGCCCGGCAGGCACTTCGGATTGGCGGCGCCGGAGGGGCCATGTTCAGGTGCGAGAGCTGCCGCACGGGCTTCAACGCCACGATCGTCTCAGTCTCGGAGACGTGCCCGCGCTGCAAGGCGATGGGGATTGAATCGCGGCTGGTGTTCAGTCCCTTCCCCGCCGTCCGCGAGGGCGGCTGCGACCCGGTGCAGCGCGGGGCTGGAAAGGCGGGTCCGCAGACCCCCCTCTAGGCTGGGCGCCGGTGAGCGGCGAGGGGATCGAGCTGAGCGCGGCGCAGGCGCGGCGGGCGGCGCTCGCCGCGCAGGGGTTCGGGCGCCCGCGGCCCGGCGGGCGGGTCGACGTCCGGCACCTGCGGCGGGCGATCGAGGAGGTCGGCCTGCTGCAGCTCGACTCGGTCAACGCCTTCTCCCGCTCCCACTACGTGCCGCCGTTCTCGCGGCTCGGCCCCTACCCGCGGGCGACCCTCGACCGGATGGCGGCGCACGGGGGCGGCTCCGGCGCGACCGGCGGCCAGGGCGGCGCCGAGCGCGGCCTGTTCGAGTACTGGGGGCACGAGGCGTCGCTGCTGCCGGTCGCGCTGCAGCCGCTGCTGCGCTGGCGGATGGCCCGCGTCGACCAGCTCGCCTGGAAATCGGTGCGCCGGATCGGCGCCGAGCGGCCGGAGCTGCTGCAGGCGGTGATGCGGACGGTGCGCGAGCGCGGCCCGCTGCGCGCCGCCGACCTGGCGGCTGAGCTCGCCGCCGAGCCGCCGGCGCGCCGCTCCGGGGAGATGTGGAGCTGGAGCGAAGAGAAGACGGCGCTCGAGTACCTCTTCTTCGCCGGCCGGCTCTGCTCCTCGCACCGGGTCAACTTCGAGCGCCTCTACGACCTCCCCGAGCGGGTCCTGCCGGCCGCCGTCCTCGACACCCCGACGCCACCCGAGGACGAGGCGCAGCGCCGGCTGCTGCTGCTCGCCGCGGCGCGACTCGGGGTCGCCACCGAGCCCGACCTCGGCGACTACTTCCGCCTGCCGCGCACCGAGTCGAAGGCGCGCGTCGCCGAGCTGGTCGAGGCCGGGGAGCTGCTCGGCGCCCGGGTCGAGAACTGGGGCGCGCCCGCCTACGTCCTCCCCGGCCGGCTCCCGACCACCCGGCGCCGCCCCCGCGCCCTGCTGACCCCATTCGACTCGCTGGTCTGGTCGCGGCCACGCACCGAACGGCTCTTCGGCTTCCGCTACCGGCTCGAGATCTACACGCCGGCGGCGAAGCGGGTCCACGGCTACTACGTGCTGCCCTTCCTGCTCGGCGACCGCCTGGTGGCGAGGGTCGACGCGAAAGCCGACCGCGGCGCCGGCGCGCTCCGCGTGCTCGGCGCCTTCGCCGAGCCCGGCGCCGACGCCGCCGAGGTGGCGGAGGAGCTGGCGGTCGAGCTGCGGCTCGCCGCCGGCTGGCTCGGCCTCGGCCTCGTCGCCGTCGCCCGCAAGGGCGACCTCGCCGCGCCGCTGCGGCGAGCGCTCCGCTGAGCGCTCAG
This sequence comes from uncultured Actinomycetes bacterium, assembly GCA_963810455.1. GTDB lineage: Bacteria > Actinomycetota > Thermoleophilia > Solirubrobacterales > 70-9 > VAYN01. The sequence goes on along the minus strand of CAWEOH010000062.1, from coordinate 189,867 downwards.
GGTTCGGCTTCCTCGTTGGCGAGCGGCCGGTACTCGCGGCAGGGCTCGCCGCGCAGGCCGGGACAGGGCGGCAGCCCGGTCGGGACGCTCGCCTGCGGGACCTCCGGCAGGAGCAGCTTCGACGGGTGTTCGGAGCCGTAGGCGATCGCCACCTGGGCGCTGCCCCCGGGCTGGGCGCCGGCGAACGCCCAGATCGGCTGCGTGCCGCCCGGCGCCGAGATCGTCACCCTGATGCGGGAGCCGGCACGGTAGGCGTGGCCCTCGTAGTAGAGCGGGATCGTGACCTTGACGAATTCGTCCGGCGGCAGCGGCGAGACGTCGGATTCGCGCAGGCTGAGGACCGGCTGCAGGCGGGTGCTCTTGGCCCGGTCGAGCTTGCGCTCGTCGCCGCGGACCCAGCCGTTCTGGACGAAGGTCTCCTTGCCGTCGGGACGGACCTCGCTGACCGTTGCCTGCAGGTCGACGTTGGGGGTCGAGGAGCGCACCCAGGCCGTCACCTTGCCGGCGCCGACCACCGTCGTGTCGCGCGGCAGCGGCGCGGTCAGGTAGGAGACGGCGCTGCCCGGCGGGCTCTGCTCCCAGTGGTATTCGGGGCTGGCGGTCCAGAGGCCGCCTTCGCCGGCGGCGGTGTCGCCGCTGAAGTCGGTGGCCGGCCGCGCGCCGGCGTCCCAGGTGAATTCGTCGGCGTGCTCGCCGGAGGGCCGCGTGTTGCGCAGCGCTCCTCCCGGCGCCAGGAACCAGCGCCTCGCTTCGGTCTGTGGGATCGGGAAGCGGGCGAACGATTCCTCATAGCCCGGGTAGGGCCGGCCGGGCGCGAGGCCGCCGGCGCCGTTGTCGAAGAGGACCCGTACCTGCTTCTGGCTCTCGAAGGCGCTCAGCGCCGTGCCGTAGGTCGGCCGCAGCTGCACCGGGTCGGGCGGCAGCGTCACCCCGGGTATCCCCATCGCTTCTTCGTAGATCAGCGGCGCCCCGGCGCGCAGCGCCGCCGAGGCGTAGGCCGGCGCCCGCTTGGCCACGTAGAGCTCGAGGAAGTCGAACCAGCGGTTCAGCGTCGCCGGGTCGAGCGAGTCGACGTGGGTGCCGTTGGTGAAGGTGAACCACTTCTTCGTCGTGCCGGTGAGGTGCTCGGCCAGGGTCGGGCAGTGGCCGCCGGTCTGCTCGTCGGTCCACTGGCAGGCGATGAAGGTCGGCACGTCGATCTTGTCGACGAAGGTGATCGGCGCCAGCGGGTCGGCGACCGCCGGCACGTAGTGGTCGTTTTCTTCGACCTTCCTCAGCAGGTCGACCGCTTCGGGGTGCAGCGCCTGGTTGGCGGCGCAGGTCGCGTCGCCTTCCTGGACCCGCTTGTAGGCCCACGCCTGGCCGCTTTCGGGCCCGGCCGCCTTGGCGTCGTGGACCCGCTCCTTCGCCCATTCGAGCGCGAACCCGGTGTTGAGGATGCCGCCCGGGTAGAGCGTCGTCTGCGTGTTGTCGATCACCGAGAGCGGCGAGATCGCAGCCAGGTGCGGCGGCCGGGTGGCGGCGGTGAAGAGCTGGCTGATGCCGCCGTAGGAGATCCCCATCATCCCGACTTCGTGGTGCAGCGCCCACGGCTGGTTGGCGATCGTCTCGACCACGTCGTAGCCGTCGAGGTTCTGCAGCGGCTCGAAGAAGTCGTAGGCGCCGCCCGAGCAGCCGGTGCCGCGCATGTTGACGTCGACCACGGTGAAGCCCATCAGGTTGGCGATCAGCGAGATCCCGTTTTCCGGTCCGGCCGGGTCGGCGAAGCCGTAGCCGGAGTACTCGATCAGGGTCGGCGTCGGGCCGCTCGGCAGCGTCGGCAGCTGCAGGCCTGGGATCGCGTGGGTCACGTCCTGCGGCGGGTGGACGTCGATCGCCAGCTTGGTGCCGTCGCGGGTGGTCAGGTACCCGTAGCCGCTGGACGGGATCGACTGGTCGTAGATCGAGGTGCTGGGCGGTGCCGAGGCGGTGGTGAGCACGCGCAGCGGCAGCCGAGCTCTCGCCGCCCGAGACGACGCGGTAGCCGCTGCCGGGCGCGACTTCGCGGAAGAGCACGCCGCCGAGCCGGTCGGCCGGCTTGCTCCTCACCTCTTCGCCGGCGCCGTCGCGAAGCGAGACCTCGGCGCCGGGTTCCAGCCCGGTCGCGTAGACCTGTTCGACGCTGCCGTGCGCGTCGAACGAGGCCGTCGCCGCCGCGGCTCCCGCCGGTGCCGACAGCATCGCCAGCAGCCCACAGCACAACCAGAGAACACGCCTACCCATGATCGATCCTCCCGTAGCCGATCCCAATAGTCGGGGTCAGTCTCCTACCCGATACTAGGTACTTATACACCCGAGCGACTCGGTCTTCGGCAGCCGGGGGCAAAAGTCTGGGGTACCCCCTAGTGGTGGGCGGCCCGGATCCCTGCTCTATTCAAGCCGCAGGCTTGGAAGCGAAGGGCGGGACGAACGAGAGGGGAGCTCGATGAGGACGTGGAGGCATCTCGGGCGCCGGGCCGGCGCCCTGGCAGCGCTGACCGGCGCGGTCCTGGCGCTGAGCAGCGCCAGCGCGCTGGGCGCGGCGCGGATCGGGATCGGCTTCGGGGCGCCGGGCACGGTGGCGCTGCCGGCGGGCTACACCGCGATGCAGGGCGGCTGGGGCGCCGACTCGATCGACAAAGGCCTCTACTTCGGCTACGACGACTCCTACATTTCCTTCGGCCACCAGGCGGTGGTCACGAGCTGGGGCACCTTCGCCGCCGGCGGCACCTACCAGCTGAAACTCAAGGTCGGCAGCAGCGGGATCGACTGGGCGGTGCCCCGCTACGAAAGCGAGCTGCAGACGATCAGCGGCCTCGGCCCGCAGGAATTCCCCTCCCGCGTCCGCATCTTCGACGGCGAAGACATCGGTGTCTACTCGCCCACCGGCGCGCCGGGGATGATCGCCCCCTACGACGCGCATGCGGCCGAAGGGGCCTCCGTCGTCTGGCACACCGGTGACCTGAAACTGCCCGAGTCGGCGGCGCTCTCCAAAGACTGGGACCAGGTCGGCGGCAACAAGCTCCGGCCCGACCCCTACCGCCTCAACCTGACGGCGACGATCGAGCCCGACCGCGACGGCGACGAATGGGGCGACGAGACCCAGGACAAGTGCCCGGAAGAGATGGGCGAATACGAAGGCTGCCGGGAAGCGCCGGCCACGCCCGGGAAGCCGACCAAGGGCAAGGGGCACAAGGGCAAGAAGCGGGGCAAGTGCAAGAAGGGCTTCAAGCCGGTCAAGGTGAAGGTCAAGCACAAGGGCAAGGTCGTCCGCGGCAAGAACGGCAAGCCGAAGAAGAAGACCGTCTGCAAGCGGGTGAAGAAGAAGGGCAAGGGGCACAAGGGCAAGGGCCGCGGGCACGGCGGCAAGGCGCACCGCTGAGTCCGCGCCCGCGCGAAACAGGGACCTGAAGATTCAGGAAAGCGCCGCCGCGCGGGCGCGGACGATCGCGGCCAGCTCGTGCGGCTGCGGGGCCTCGGGGACGTCGAGCTCGATCGGGTCGGCGGCGAGGCTCGGCCGCAGGCCGGCGAGGGCCTCGACCGTCGCCAGGGTGCAGAAGGGCATGTGGTCGACGCTGTAGCCGCCCTCCTGGACGGCGACGACGCGGCCGTCGCAGTGGCTCGCCGCCCACTCGCGCAGGCGCGCGGTCAGCGCGCGGAAGCCCTCGGCGGTGACGCTCATCCGGCCCAGCGGGTCCGAGGCGGCGGCGTCCTGGCCGGAGGAGATCAGCAGGAAGTCGGGGGCGAAGGCGTCGAGGGCGGGGACGACGACCTGCTCGAGCGCCCGCAGGTAGGTGGCGTCGCCCGACCCCGCCGGCAGCGGCACGTTGACCGTCGCGCCGAGCCCCTCGCCGCGGCCCCGGTGCTCGACCCGGCCGCGGCCGCGCGGGTAGAAGTCGTCCTGGTGCAGGGAGACGAACAGCACCGAGGGATCGGCCTCGAAGACGTCCTCGGTGCCGTTGCCGTGGTGGACGTCCCAGTCGACGATCGCGACCCGGCCGCGGCCGAGCGCCTGGGCGCGGCGCGCCGCCAGGGCGACGTTGTTGAAGAGGCAGAAGCCCATCGGCTGCTCGGCGCTGGCGTGGTGCCCGGGCGGCCGGGTGAGGACGTAGGCGCTGCGCCCCTCCCCGCCGAGCACCCACTCGACCGCGGCCAGGGCGCCGCCGGCGGAGAGCAGCGCCGCCTCCCAGCTGCCCTCGCCCCAGACCCGCGCCCCCTCGCCGACCCAGAGCAGCTCGCCGCGCTCGCACTCGGCGCGGATCCGCTCGACGTGCTCGGCGCTGTGGACGGCGCCCAGCTCCTCGTCGGTTGCCGGGCGGGCGGGCAGCCGCACGAGCCGCTCGGCGACGCCGGCGCGCCCCAGCACCTGGAAGGCGCGCGCCACCCGCGCCGCGCCCTCGCAGTGGGGCACCTCGAGCCACGAGGCCGCCGCCGGGTCGAGCACCATCGAGCCGTTGTCGTGGGCTAGGCAGCGCTCCTCGTAGACGAGTGCGGTCGGCATCCGAGGCGGGCAGTCTAGATCGCCGTGGAGCTGCCGGGAGCGCCCGGATACGGCGCGCTCACCTCCCGGGCGCCGCCCGGTAGAGCGTCGCCTCGCGGTCGCGGCGCTCGCCGGCGAAGCCCTGCGGCCGGCCGCCCTGGGCGTCGAGGTAGGCGAGCTGGCGCGAGACGTCGCCGAGCTCGGCGGGGACGTGGTCGAGCACCCAGGTGCGCAGCGCGACCCCTCCGTCGGCGGTCTCGTGGACGCGCAGGGCGCGCACCTGCTGCGGGTAGTCGATCAGCGAGGCGGTGCCGATCAGCCAGTAGCCGCCGGCCGCCCCGCGGCGAGGCTCGATCCGGTTGCGGTGGGTGTGTCCCGAGAGCGCCGCGAGCACCCGGGGATGGCGGTCGAGCAGGGCGAGGACCTGCTCGCCGCCGGCCGAGCTGGCCAGCGGCTGGTGGGAGACGACGAGCACCCAGCGCTCGCCGGCGCGCGCGAGCTGGCGGCCGAGCCAGGCCGGCTGGCCGGGGTGGACGATGCCGTCCGAGCCGCCGCCGCGGCGGACCAGGTCGAGGACGATCACGCGCAGGCGCTGCGCCGACGTCGAAGGCGTAGTCGAGCCGGGCGCCGCCGCCGGGCAGGGAGGCCGCCTCGCGCAACCGCCCGACGACCTCGGCGGCGCCCAGCTCGCGCCGCTCGGGATCGGCGGGGACGGCAACCGACGGGGCGGTCTGCAGCCGGCGGATCAGCGGATAGAGCAGCTGCGGGTCGGGCAGGCCGTCCGGTGCGACGGCCGCCAGCCGCCCCGCCCGGCTCGCCTCGGGCAGGTCTTCCGGCAGGTCCCAGACCGCGCGGTCGCCGCGGGCGATGCGATCGGTCAGCCGGCTGGGCGTGACGACGCCCTGGACCAGCAGGTCGTGGTCGCCGAGCACCGGGTACCAGGGCGCCCGCAGCCCCGCCGCGCCGAACCGCCGGGTCGCCGCGGCGAGCAGGCCGGGGTGCCGGGGAGCGTCGATCCCCGGCCGGTAGTAGAAGGGGTCCGGGTTGCCCGCCACCTGCACGCCGCGGTAGCCGGGGCCGCCGCTGTTGGGGTCGACGCCGCCACCGGCGAGCAGCGCCAGCCCCCGCGCCAGCTCGTTCTCCTGGGCATTGTCGATCAGGTCGCCGCCCTGAATCACGGCGTCGGGTCCGAGCTGGTTGAGGGCGCGGACGGCTCCGTCCATCACCTGCGCGGTGAGCGCCTCCTGCGGCCGGAAGGTCGAGGTGAACGGCGAGCCGAGCCGGGCGAGGAAGGGGACCCGGGCCGGCGACTCGGCGTCGAGCAGGTGGGCGTCGGTGAGGTGCGCGAGCGTGCCCAGGGGAGCGCCCAGCGGCGCCGCGGGGGCGAGCTCGGTGCGGTCGACGGGGCGCGGCCCGCCGCTCGCGACGCGCACGCCGCCGCAGCCGGCGAGCGCCAGCGCCAGGCCGCCGGCGGCGCCACGGGCGAGCAGCTCGCGACGGCTGAGTCGCCGCTCGCTCATGCCAGCCCCCGGGCGACCGGCTCGGCGCCCACCCGGCGGACGACCCACCAGACGGCGAGCGCGCCGATCAGGCCCAGGCCGCCGAGCAGCGCCGCGATCTGCGCCGGGCCGGCGGCGAGCGAGAGCGTCGCGTAGCCGGCGGCGATGTCGGCGACCGCCGGGCCGAGCACGAGCCGCTCGAGCAGGACCGCGAGCAGCGCGGCGGGGACCAGGACGGCGAGCGCCGCCCCGGCCAGCAGCGCCCGGATCGAGCCGAGGCCGGCGCCGCAGGCGCGCAGCACGGCGATCGCCGAGCGGCGCTCGCTCGCGGTCAGGGCCAGGGCCTGGGCCAGCGTGTAGAGGCAGACGAGCCCGTCGACCGCGGCGATCGTCAGCAGCAGCGCCCGCAGCGCGTCGACCAGCGTCTGGCCGCTGCCGACGACGCCCTTGGTGGTGGTCACGGTCGACCCGAGCGCTTCCAGCTCGCCGGTCACCGCCTGGGCGCTGGCGCCGGGGGCGAGGACGACGGCGAGCTTCTCCGGGGCGCTCGGTTCGGCGCCGAGCAGCGCTCGCGCTCGCGCGTAGACGACCCGGCCGTCGTGCTCGACCGCGGAGACGATGCCGCTGACCCGCAGGCGCAGTTCGCGGCCGGAACGGAGCGCCAGCGCCAGGGTCGAGCCGACTTCGAGGCCGAGCACCTGCGCCAGGCCGCGGCCGACCTCCGCTTCGCCGGCGCCCCGCAGGCGCTCGCCGGCGAGCAGCGGCGGGTCCTCGAACGGCGTGTGGTCGCCGCGGAAGGCGATCACGTAGGCGGTCTCGCCGAGCGAGAAGGCATCGGCCGCGCTCACCTCCCAGCGCGGCGCCGCCGCCTGCACCCCCGGCAGCGAGCGCACCCGCGGCGCCGCCGAGGGCGGCAGCGAGGCGGTCAGCTGGTAGCGGCGGCCGAGCGCGGTGGGGTCGTTGGCGAGCGTGTTGAGCTCGCTGGCGAGGGCGATCATCAGCAGGACGAAGGCAGCGCAGACCGAGAGCGCCGCGAGCGTCGCGGCGAGCCGGGCGCGCCGGGCGGTGGCGAGGCGAGCGCCGAGGCCGAGCAGGCCACCGCCGCCGAGCAGCGCCGGCGAGGAGCCGCGCCCGCCGAGCTCGGCGCCGCGCAGCAGCCGCAGCGGCGGTCCGGCGGCGGCGCGCCAGGCCGGCCAGGCGCTGGCCAGCGGCGGGATCGCGGCGGTGACGAGGAAGCAGCCGAGCAGCGGCAGCGCCACCGCGGTCCCGGGCCCCGGCTGGTTGAGCAGGGCGAGCAGGCGCTGGCTGGGCGCGGCGGCGAGCAGCGCCCCGGCGGCGACGCCGACCGCGGCGGCGGGGACGGCGACGATCGCCGCCTCCAGGGCGGCGACCAGGGCGACGTGCCCGCGCGAGGCGCCGACCGCGCGCCAGACGCCGACCGCGCGCAGCCGCCGCTGGATCTCCGCCCGCGCCGAGGCGGTCAGCATCGCCATCGCCGTCAGCAGCGCGATCAGCGACAGCGCCGCGAGCAGCGCGATCACGATCCCCGCCGCCTGGTCGATCAGCACGCGCACGCCGCTGCGCGTGATCAGGGTCAGGCCGGTGAGCCCGTAGCTGGTCATCCGTGCCTGGACCAGCACCGCGTCGAGCTGCGCCGGGTCGCGCAGCCAGATCTGCGCGACGTTCACCTTGCGCCCGGTCCGCACGCCCGCCGCGCGCAGGAAGCCGAGCGAGACGTAGAGGTGCGGCGTCGCCAGCGGGTAGGCGACGTTGTCGGGCGCGCGCGCCAGGCCGACGACCCGCAGCGGCGGCGAGCGGCCGACCCGGACCGCGTCCCCGACCCCGACCCCCCACGCTTCGGCCACTCCCTGTTCGAGCACCACGCCGCGGCGCGAGACGTCGTGGCCGGCGACGATCGCGTAGCCCCGCCGTCCCGGGCCGACGACCTCGACCACGCCGTTGTCGGCGGAGCGTCGCCCGGCGCGCAGCGGCACGTTGGTGATCTCTTCGCGCAGCGAGAAGGCCGCCAGATCGGGCAGCGCCGCGACCCGCGAGCGCACGTCGCTCGCCGGCTGGTCGTCGAAGCGCGCGATCACGTCGGGGAGGTCGGCTTCGGCGGCGCTGCGGTCGAACCCGGTCAGCAGGCCGTAGGAGACGGTCGCGGCGACCGCGAGCATCGTCGCGACGAGGACGATCCCGGCGGCGTTCAGCAGCGCCCTGCCGCGGCGGGCGCGGACGTTCGCCCAGGCCTCGCGCAGCGCCCCGGTCATCGGTCCGGGAGCGGGGTCTCCGGCTCGGCCCGGAGGCGGCCCTCGACCAGGTGCAGGACGCGGTCGGCGGCCGCGGCGGTCTGCGGCTCGTGGGTGACCAGGACCACCGCCCGGCCCTCCGCGGCCAGCTCGGCGAGGATCGAGAGGACGGCGGCGGCGGAGCTCGCGTCGAGGTTGCCGGTCGCCTCGTCGGCGAGCACCAGCGCCGGGTCGTTGACCAGCGCCCGGGCGATCGCGAAGCGCTGCTGCTCGCCGCCGGAGAGCTCGTGCGGCCGGTGGCCGGCGACCTCCGCGACCCCGAGCCGCTCGAGCAGGGAGGCGGCCCGCCGCGCGCCCCCCGGGGGAGCGCCGGGGAGCCGCGCGGCGAGGGCCACGTTTTCGGCGCCGGTCAGCTCCTCGATCAGCTGGAAGGACTGGAAGACGAAGCCGATGCTGCGCAGACGGACGCGGTTCAGCGCCCGCTCGGAGGCGCCGGCGAGCTCCTCCCCGCCGACCGAGATGCGCCCGTCGTCGGGCCGGTCGAGGCCGCCGACCAGGTGCAGCAGCGTCGACTTGCCCGACCCCGACCGGCCGAGCACCGCGACCATCTCGCCGCGGCCGACCTCGAGGTCGACGCCGCGCAGGATCAGCTGCCGGGCGCGGCCGCCGCCGACGTGCTTGACCACGCCGCGCGTGCTGAGGACCGGACCCCGGTCCGGCGATCCCTCGGGCCTGGCGGCGCCGGGCGGACGGCGGGCAGCCCGAATACGGCGCATCGTCCAATGCTGGCAGGCAAAGCTGAAGGGAGGGTTACGGTTCGTACCCGCCCGGAACCGGGAGCTTGATGCTGAGGGGGAGGTTTTTCCCGGTTGCAGCGTGAGGGGGAGGTTCCTCCCGGTATGCGGGAAGAACCTCTCCCTCAGCCGGGTTGGTCTGCTTCGAGCAGCGCCGAGAGCTCGGAGCGGGATTCGACGCCGAGCTTGCGGTAGGCGTTGGTGAGGTGGAACTGGACGGTCTTCTCGGCGACCACCAGCCGCTCGGCGATCAGCCGGTTGGTCTGGCCGCTGGCCGCCAGCCGCGCGACCCGCTGCTCGGCCGGGGTGAGCGACGCGACCCCGGTCAGCGAGCGCCGCCGCGGCCGGCCGCCGGCCGCGTTCAGCTCCGCCGCCGCCTGCTCGGCGACCAGCGTGGCGCCGAGCCCGTCGGCGAGCGAGAGCGCCTCGCGCAGCGGCTCGCGGGCCTCGACCGGCCGCCCCAGCCGCCGCAGCATCTCGCCGAGCCGGCAGAGGGCGCGCGCCTGCTCGATCCGCATCCGCGACCCGGCGAGCAGCTCGACCGCCTCGCGCAGCAGGGCGAGCCCCTCCTCGCCCCCGGTCAGCACCCCGCGGCCGACGAGCGCCGTGCCGAGCACCCGCGGCGCCCCCGCCCGGCGGGCGGCGGCCAGCTCCTCGTCGGCGAGCTGCAGCGCCCGCTCGCTCTCGCCGAGCCGGCCGAGGCAGAGCGCCGCCTCGACCCGCCAGCGGGAGAACGGCTGGTGCGGGCCCATCGACAGCATCCGCTCGCCGCAGGCGAGCTGCTCGGCCAGCGCCCGCTCGTCTTCGCCGCGCTCGGCGGCGAGCCGGCCGCGCGCCTCCAGCACCAGGGCGAAGGGGATCGTCTCGCGCCAGCGCGCGTCGCCGCCGGGCAGCTCGAGCGCCGCCGCGGCGGCCTCCAGCTCGGCCCGCTCGATGTGGACGTGGGCGAGGACGCTGTGGGCCGCCGGCAGGTACATGTCCCAGCCGCTGGTCTCGAGCGCGGCGCGGGCTTCGGCGCGGGCCTCCTCCAGCTCCCCCTGGTAGAGGCGCAGCCACGACCGCATGTAGCGCGCGGTCGCCGCCCCGGTCGCCGCGCCGACCTCCTGCGCGTGGGCGATCGCGGCGCCGAGCACCGTCTCGGCCTCCTCGGTGGCATCCGACCAGACCAGCACCGCGGCGACCTGGGAGACGACGATCCCGTGCCGGTCGGTGGTCGCCGCCAGCGCCCCGTCGGCCCAGGCCCCCATCGCCAGCGGGATCACCTCCTCGCGCGGCTCGCCGCGCACCCCGAGCTCGACCGCCAGCTCGGCCAGCAGCTCGCGCTCGGCCGGCGTCCCCCCCGCGGCGCGGCGCCGCATCACGGCGGCGAGCCGGTCGGCGCCGCCGCGCTGCTCGAGCGTCCCCGCGTAGCGGGCGGCAGCCAGCCACGAGGCCTCGAGCTGCGAGCGCAGCCAGTCGGCCCCGTCCTCCCTCCGGGCCTCGCCGTCCTCCTCGTCGCCCTCGAGCTCGGCCTGGCCGCGCGCCAGCGCCTGTTCGGCCTCGGCGTACTGGCCGCTGGCGTAGAGGTGGCGGCCGAGCCGCAGGTCGGCCTCCGCCCGCAGCCGCGGCGTCGCCGCCTCCCGCCTCGCGGCCTGCAACCGCTCGGCGGCGCTTGGGCGACCGAGCAGCGCCTCGGCGAAGCCGAGCGAGAGCAGCACCCGCGCCTTCTGCTCGGCCGCGGGCGGCTCCTGCAGCGCCCGTTCGAGGTAGCCGGCGGCGGCGGCGGGGACGCCGCGGGAGAGCGCCTGCTCGGCGGCGGCGGCGAGCAGCTCGACCGAGTCCGGCGAGCCGGCCGGGCGCGAGCGCACCAGCTGCGCGGCGACCTGTTCGGGGTCGGCGCCCTCGGCCGCGAGCAGCGCTGCCGCGCGGGCGTGGTCGCGCGCCCGGGCGGCGTGCGGCTGCGCCTCGTAGACGGCGTCGCGGACCAGCGGGTGGGTGAAGCGCAGCGGCTCCCCGGCGCCCAGCACGCCGACCGCCGCCAGCCGGTCGAGCGCGGCGACGGCCTCCGCCTCCTCGACTCCGGCGAGGGCGATCGCGTGGCGGGTCGGGGCTTCGTCGCCGAGCACGGCGCAGGCCGCGACCAGGGCGGCCGCCTCCTCGCCCAGCCGCCGCAACCGCGCTTCGACCGCAGCGGCGACGCTGGCGGCGTGCTCGCCGAGCCCCTCCAGCCGCTCGACCGTGACCGGCTCGGCCCCCTCGTCGCCCAGCATCGCCGCGACCTGGGTGACGAGCAGCGGGTTGCCGCCGGTGAGGCGGGCGCAGACCGCCGCGGCGTCCTCCTCGATCGGCTGCGCGAGGCGCGCTTCGAGCAGCTCGCCGACGCCGGCCGAGCTGAGCGGGTCGACGCGCACCACCCCGGCCGGCGGTTCGCCGCGCAGTTCGGCGACGGCACCGGCGTCGGTTGGCTGCTCGCCGAGCCGCATCGCGAGGACGACGGCGATCGGCCCGCGGGCGGCGCGGCGCGAGATCGCCGCCAGCGCCTGCAGGCTGGCCGGGTCGACCCAGTGGGCGTCGTCGACGAAGAGGGCCAGCGGCACCTCCGCCGCAGCCCGTTCGCAGACCCGGCCGAGGGCGATGCAGGCGAGCGCCGCGGTGCCGTCGTCGCCACCGCCCTGCTCGTAGCGCGGGTCGAGAATGTGGGCGAGCCGGTCGGGCAGCTCGCCTTCCTCGGCGCGGCGGCTGAGCAGCGGCTCCATCAGCTCCAGCGCCAGGCCGAAGGAGGCGGCGCTGGCGAGCGGCGAGCCGGCGCTGTACAGGGTCAGCATCCCGAGCTCGCGGGCGAAGGAGGCCGCGCGTTCGAGCAGGTGCGTCTTGCCGACGCCGGCGACGCCCTCGATCACGATCGTCCCGCCCTGCCCCGCGGCGGCCTGCTCCAGCGCCTGGCGCAGGCGACTCAGCTCCGGGCCGCGCTCGACCGTCGCCGGTCGCTCGGGCGGCCGCTCGGACGGGTCGCGCTCGCCGCCGCTGTCGCCGAGCCCCGTCAAAGCGCGGCGAGCACCTCGGCGGCGGCGCGCTCGCCCGACTGCACGGCGCCGTCCATGTAGCCGTTCCAGACCGTCGCGGTCTCGGCCCCGGCCCAGTGCAGCGAGCCGACCGGAGCGCGCAGGGCCTGGCCGTATTCGGTCCAGCCGCCGGTCGTCATCAGGCAGCCGTAGCAGCCGCGGGTCCACTCCTCCTCGGCCCAGACGCGCTCGAGGAAGCGCTCCGGGCGCGCCGCCCGCTCGCCGAAGAGGCGGGCGTGGCCGGTGAGGATCGCCTCGCGCCGCTCGGCCGCCGGGCGCGCCCCGAGCTCGCGGGCGAGCCGGCCCTCGAGGAAGCCGAGCAGCACGCCGGGGCTGCCGTCGGGCGGCGAGTTGTCGAAGACCACGCGGCAGGGCCCGGCCTCGGCGATCGCCTGGCCGGAGAGGCCCTGCTCGCGCCAGAACGGGGTCTCGTAGACCGCCATCGTCTTCACCACCGTCCCCTGCGGCATCCGCTGGGTGAGCTGGTCGCGCCGCGCGGGCAGCGGCGGGTCGTAGGCGATGCGGCCGGCGAGGGTCGGCGGGATCGCGAGGATCGCGCGGCGGGCGCGGACCGTCAGCCCGCCCGGCTCGCCGCCCTCGCCGTCGGCCTGGACGGCGACCGCGTCGGCGCCGTGCTCGACCCGGCGCACCGGGTGGCCGAGCAGCAGGCGCTCGCTGCCGAGCTGCTCGGCGAGCAGCAGCGCGATCCGCTGCGAGCCGCCGTGGAAGCGGTCCTGCTGGGCGCCGCCGCCGGTGCCGACCAGGGTGTTGAAGCCGCCGCCGGAGTGCGTGTAGAAGAGGACGTGGAGGAGCGAGACGTCGCTCGGCTCGGCCGCCCAGACCGCCTCGCAGGCGAGCTCGAAGAGGGTGCGAGTGGCGCCGGTACGGGCGTTGCGGCGGACCCAGGTGGCGAAGGTCTGGCCGTCCCAGAGCCTCGCCTTCGGCGCCGACCAGGGTGCGTCGAGCGGCACCTGCCGGGCCATCCGGTCGAGCCGGACGCGGGCCTGTTCGAGGTCGGCGAGCGCGAGCGGCGAGATCGCCTTCGAGAGGTCGCGGACCAGCTCGAGGCGGGCGTCGGTGATGTGGCCGGTGAAGGAGGCGAGCTTGCCGCCGAGCTCGACCAGGTGGCGGCCCTCGTCGTGGGTCGGGAAGGTCTCGACGCCGAGCTCGGCGGCGAGGGCGGCGATCCGCCGCTGGGTCGGGCCGATCCACTGGCCGCCGATCTCGACCACCTTGCCGTCGCCGAGCTGCTCGTTCAGCACCCGCCCGCCGACCCGGTCGCGGGCCTCGATCACCACCGGCCGCGCCCCGGCCGCCGCGACCTGCCGGGCGGCGACGAGGCCGGCGAGCCCGGCTCCGACTATCGCGACGTCCGCCTCGATCTCCCTCGACATGGTCCTTCCGGTCTCCCTCCGGTTGGTTGCGGTTGGCCGATTGGAGCCCGCAGTCAGCCGCCGTACTGCATAGCCCGACTCTGACCGAGCGGACTCTCGTTGAGGGAACAGTAGTTCTATTGCCGCCCGGCGGGCTGGCCAAGCCGGCGGGGAATCGCCGCGTTCACGGCCGCCCCGCGTCGATTCCCAGGGGGGTGGCGACGAAAGTCTGGGGTGTCGTCCAGTGGTGAGGAGGCCGGCTCCCTGCTCTATTTGCCTCTTTGCGCGTTCGAACGGGAGGGAGCAACGATGATGACGACTGAGATGGATCGATCCCGCTGGCTGCGAGTGGCTGCGGCGGCGGCGATCGCCCTGCTCGCGATCGGCCTGGCGACCGCCTCGCTGGCCGAACCGGCCGGCGCCAGGAAGGCGAGCAAGGGCGGCAAGCACCACAAGGGGAAGAAGCGCGGCAAGGGCGGCGTCTACGCCTACAAGGCCAAGGCCAACGGCGCCTCCCAGGTCTCCGAATTCAAGGTCAAGCTCAACGCGAGCGGGGTGCCGGTGAAGGTCCTCGGCTTCACCCTGGCGACGGTCGGCGAGTGCAGCGGCATCCCGGCCGAAGTGATCACCGAATGGACGGCGAAGACGCCGGTGAAGACCAGGAAGGTGCACGGCAAGCCGCTGCGCTACTTCGAGCAGAAGCTCTCCGGCGTCGCCAGCGGCGAACGAACCCGCAAGGGCACGGTGAGCGGCACCTTCGACAGCAAGTACAAGAAGCTCTCGATCTCGGCCGACCACGGCTACACCAAACCGCTCTCCGAAGGGCTGGTGTTCGACTGCGAATCACGGGAAGGCGTGGGGCTGAACAAAGCCGGCAAGGCCGGCGGCAAGAGCGGCAACAAGTCCAAGGGCCGCGGCGGCGGCCGCTGAGCGCCTGACGATCCGGGGGGCCGGGCGGAGGCGCGGCCCCCCGGTGCCGCTCAGCCCAGCTCGGCCAGCGGGGCGACCGTCGCCTCGCAGAGCTCGGCGGCCCAGGCGGGCGAGTCGGGGCCGCGGTTGGAGGCCCAGACCTTGTCGACGCCGAGCTTCGCCATTTCGCCCATCAGCGAGAGGAAGCCGTCGAGGTCGTCGAGCGGGTCGCCGAAGGCGAGGATCGTCTTTTCGATCTCCTCGTAGTCGCGGCCCTCGCGCTCGCAGTGGCCCTTGAGGACGTCGAGCTTGTGGCGGACGGCGTCGACGTCGGCGCCGATCAGGTTGCAGGCGTCGGCGTATTTCGCGACCAGGCGCAGCGTCTTGCGCTCACCGCCGCCGCCGATCATCAGCGTCGGCCGTGGCTGCTGGACGGGGGGCGGCGAGCAGAGGGTCTCGTCGAGCCGGTAGTGCTCGCCCTCGAAGGGGCCGTCGTCCTCGCTCCACATCTGCAGGCAGATCTGGACCGCCTCCTCGAGCCGCTCGAAGCGCTCGCCGAGCGGCGGATAGGGGACGCCGAGGCCGCGGTGCTCCTGCTCGAACCAGGCGGCGCCAATGCCGAGGTCGGCGCGGCCGCCGGAGAGCACGTCGAGCGTCGTCACCGTCTTCGCCAGCAGGCCCGGGTGGCGGTAGGTGACGCCGGTGACCAGCAGGCCGAGCCGCATCCGCTCGGTCTGGGCGGCGAGGTAGCCGAGCCCGGTGTAGCCCTCGAGCATCGGTTCGGTCGGGGGGCCGACCGGCGGGATCTGGAACCAGTGGTCCATCAGGGTGAACTGGGCGGCGCCACCCTCCTCGGCGGCGCGGGCGGTGGCGGCCAGCGTCGGCGCGATCGTCTCGGGGCCGCCGCCGTAGGTGAAAGAGGGGTTGTGGATCGCAAGCTTCAAAGGGGTCCTTCCGACTGGGGTTTGCGCCCTCAGACTAGGGAGCCGGCGTCGTCGGCTTGTCACCATTGAGGGGTGGAGCTGCTCGCCTACCTCGGGTTGTTCGCCGCCGTCGTCGCGACCTGGATCGCGATCACCGGCCCCGGCGAGGCGGCCCTGGTCGCGGGAGCGCTCACCGGCGGGCGCGAGGAACAGATCGGGCTCGTCCTCGCCGTCGCCTTCCTCGGCACCGTCACCGGCAGCGTCGTCGCCTACTGGCTCGGCCGCGCCGGCGGCCGCCGGCTGCTGCTCGCGCCGGGGCCGGCGCGGGGCTGGCGCGCCCGCGCGCTCGCCCGCAGCGAGGCGCTGGCGCAGCGGCGCGGCTTCCTCGCCTCGCTGCTCGGCCCCGGCTGGTTCGCCGGGGTCAACGAGATCTCGGCGCGCCCCTTCGCCGCCGGCGTCGCCCTCTCCGGCCTCGCCTGGACGCTGACGATCGGCCTCGGGACCTTCCTCGTCGGCCCCTCGCTGGTCGCGCTCTACGACACCGTCGGCCAGTGGGCGACGGTCGCCGGCCTGGCCGTCGCGGCGTCCGTCGCCGCCGTGGTCCTGCTCCGCCGCCGCGCGGTGCGCCCGTCGTAGCGGCGCTCAGCCGGAGTCGGCCAGCAGCGCCCGGGCGGCGCGGGCGGCGATCAGGTCCTCGCGGGCCCGGATCACCAGCACGCGCACCCGCGATCGCTCGGCGGCGACGTCGCAGTCGGGCGTGGCGGCGGCGTTGCGGTCGGGGTCGAGCTCGACGCCGAGCCAGCCGAGGCGGCGGCAGAGCCGCTCGCGCACCGGCGCCGAGCCCTCGCCGATGCCGGCGGTGAAGGCCACCGCGTCGAGCCCGCCGGCGGCGGTGGCCATCGCCGCGACCGCCGCCGCGGTGCGGTGGGCGAAGACCTCGAGCGCCAGCTCCGCGTCCGCCTCGCCGGCCGCCGCGGCCCGCTCGACCTCGCGCATGTCGCCCGAGCCGCCGGCAAGCCCCTTCAGCCCGGACTCGAAGTTGAGCGCGCGCTCGAGCGCCTCGCCGTCGAGCCCGCGCTCGCGCATCAGGTAGGTGAGCACGCCGGGGTCGACGGCGCCCGAGCGGGTCGCCATCGGCACCCCGTCGAGCGGGCTGAAGCCCATCGTGTTGTCGCGCGAGCGGCCGCCGGCCACGGCCGAGACCGAGCTGCCGCCGCCGAGGTGGCAGACGATGAGCCGCAGGCCCTCCGCGGAGCGGCCGAGCAGCTCCGGCGCCCGCTGCGCCGACCACTGCACCGAGAGGCCGTGGAACCCGTAGCGGTGGATCCCCCACTCCTCGCGCCAGCGCCGCGGCACCGGGCAGGCGGCCGCCTCGGCCGGGATCGTCGCGTGGAAGCCGGTGTCGAAGACGGCCACCTCCGGCACCCCGGGCAGCGCCGCCCGGGTCCGGTCGATCGCCGCCAGGCAGGGCGCGTTGTGCAGGGGGGCCAGCGGCTCGGCGGCGAAGATCTCCTCGTGGACGGCGCCGTCGAGCAGGACCGGCCGGCGCAGGCGGGGACCGCCGTGGACGACGCGGTGGGCGACGGCGGCAACGCGCCCCGCGTCGACCGCCGCGAACGACTCGAGCGGCTCGCTGCGCTCCGCCGCGTCGACGAGGTTGAGCTTGAGGCTGGTCGAGCCGGCGTTGACGACGAGGACCGCGCCGCCACTCACCCCGGCCACGTCCACTCGCGCACCTCCGGGTGGTCCTCGCCGTGCTCGCGCGTCCAGGCGCGGGCGGCGAGCCGCCGGTCGGCCATCTCCTGGCGCAGCTCGGCGGCGCGCGTGCCCAGCCCCGGGACCCGGTCGATCACGTCCATCACCAGGTGGAAGCGGTCGAGGTCGTTGAGCATCACCATGTCGAAGGGCGTCGTCGTCGTGCCCTCCTCCTTGTAGCCGCGCACGTGGAAGTTGGGGTAGTTGGTGCGCCGGTAGGTCAGTTTGTGGATCAGCATCGGGTAGCCGTGGAAGGCGAAGATCGTCGGCACCTCCCTGGTGAAGAGCGAGTCGAACTCGCGGTCGGAGAGCCCGTGGGGATGCTCGGTTTCCGGCTGCAGCCGCATCAGGTCGACGACGTTGACGACCCGCACCCTGAGCTCGGGCAGGTGCTCGCGCAGCAGCGCCGTCGCCGCCAGCGTCTCCAGGGTCGGCACGTCGCCGCAGCAGCCGAGCACCACGTCGGGCTGCAGGCCCTCGTCCTCGTTCGAGGCCCACTCCCAGATCCCGATCCCCCGCGTGCAGTGGGCGACGGCCTCCTCCATCGTCAGGTAGGTCAGCTCCGGCTGCTTGCCGGCGACGATGACGTTGACGTAGTCGCGGCTGCGCAGGCAGTGGTCGGCGACCGAGAGCAGGCAGTTGGCGTCGGGCGGCAGGTAGACGCGGACGATCTCGGCCTTCTTGTTGACGACGTGGTCGATGAAGCCGGGGTCCTGGTGGGAGAAGCCGTTGTGGTCCTGGCGCCAGACGTGCGAGGTGAGCAGGTAGTTGAGCGAGGCGAGCGGCCGGCGCCAGGGGATCTCGCGGCTCACCTTCAGCCACTTGGCGTGCTGGTTGAACATCGAGTCGACGATGTGGATGAACGCCTCGTAGCAGCTGAAGAAGCCGTGCCGGCCGGTCAGCAGGTAGCCCTCCAGCCAGCCCTGGCAGAGATGCTCGGAGAGCACCTCCATCACGCGGCCGTCGGGGGCGAGGTCTTCGTCGGTGGGCAGGCGCTCGGCCTCCCACTCGCGGTGGGTCGCCTCGAACACCGCCGAGAGCCGGTTCGACGCCGTCTCGTCGGGGCCGACGAGGCGGAAGTTGTCCGGGTTGCGGGCGATCACGTCGCGCAGCAGGGGCCCGAGCGTGCCCGTCGCCCCGGCCCGGTCGCGCCCCGGCTGCTTCACCTCGACCCCGTACTCGCGGAAGTCGGGCAGCAGCAGCTCGCGCAGCAGCAGGCCGCCGTTGGCGTGCGGGTTGGCGCTCATCCGGCGCGGGCCCTCGGGCGCCAGCCGCGCCAGCTCGGCGAGCGGAGCGCCGTCGGCGTCGAACAGCTCCTCGGGCCGGTAGGAGCGCATCCACTCCTCCAGCTGGCGCAGGTGGCCGGGGTCTTCGCGGACGTTGGCCAGCGGCACCTGGTGCGCTCGCCAGGTGCCCTCGACCGGCAGCCCGTCGACCTGCTTCGGCCCGGTCCACCCCTTCGGCGTGCGCAGCACGATCATCGGCCAGCGCGGGCGGCCGGCGGCCCCGCCCGAGCGCGCGGCGCGCTGGATCTCGCCGATCTCGGACACCGCCTCGTCGAGCGCCGCCGCCAGCCGCGGGTGGACGGCCCTGCGCTCCTCGCCGTCGCCGGCGCCGTCGACGAAGATCGGCCGGTAGCCGTAGCCGCTGAGCAGCCGGCGCAGCTCGTCCTCGGGGATGCGGGCGAGCAGCGTCGGGTTGGCGATCTTGTACCCGTTGAGGTGGAGGATCGGCAGCACGGCGCCGTCGGTGCGCGGGCTGAGCAGCTTGTTCGAGTGCCAGCTCGTCGCCAGCGCGCCGGTCTCGGCCTCGCCGTCGCCGATCACGCAGGCGACGAGCAGGTCGGGGTTGTCGAACGCCGCCCCGTAGGCGTGCGCCAGCGAGTAGCCGAGCTCGCCGCCCTCGTTGATCGAGCCCGGCGTCTCCGGCGCCGCATGGCTGGGGATGCCGCCCGGGAAGGAGAACTGGCGGAAGAGCTGGCGCAGCCCGTCCTCGTCGCGGCCGATGTGGGGGTAGACCTCGGAGTAGGTGCCGTCGAGGTAGGCGCTGGCGACGATGCCGGGGCCGCCGTGGCCGGGGCCGGTGACGAAGATCGCGTCGAGCCCGTGGTCGCGGATCGCCCGGTTGAGGTGCACCCAGAGGAGGTTGAGGCCCGGCGTGGTGCCGAAGTGGCCGAGCAACCGGGGCTTGATGTCCTCGGCCAGCAGCGGCCGCCGCAGCAGCGGGTTGTCGAGCAGGTAGATCTGGCCGACCGAGAGGTAGTTGGCCGCCCGCCACCAGGCGTCGATCAACCCGCTATCGGCATTCCCTGACCCCTCCATCGGCTCCTTGCTGTCTGTGGTGGCGACGACTCATTATTACCCGACCGCCGCCGCCGCAAGCCTCCGCCGCCCGCCTCAGCGGACGACGATCACGATCGGCTTGTTGGGACCCCGGTGCACGGCGACCTTGACCGGCTTCCTGCGGCCCTGGACGCGGAGCTGGTACCGGCCGGGCCGCAGATGGTCGAGCTTGATCCGCAGCCGGTGCCCGCGGGCCCTGCCGTGGGCGAAGGAGCGCCCGCCGTGCATCAGTCGCCAGTGCGGGCGATGGTGATGATGGGAGGACTCATTCCCTTTGCCGGAGCAGATCAGCTTCACCTGCCAGCCGTAGCGGTGGACGCTGCAGGAGAGCTGGCCGGCCGGGCCTTCGGGGCCTTCCGGACCCGCCGGGCCTTCCGGACCGGCCCGCCGGACCTTCGGGGCCGGCGGGCAGCCCGGTGCTGCTCGCCGATCAGCGGCACCAGCGTCGGGCCGCCGGGCACGTTGGAGGCGATCGCGAGGCTCGCGCTCGAGGTCGCGTTCTCGCGTCCCGGGGCGAACCGGATCTGCACCTTGCAGGACTCCGCCGGCGCCAGCGTCGCCCCGGTGCAGTGGTCGGAGGTGACCAGGAAGTCGCCCTCCGAGCCCGCGTCCGCCGCGTCGACCGCGACGCCGCCGATCGTCACGTCGGCGTCGCCGCTGTTGGTCGCCGTCACCCACTGGCCGGGGCCGATCGTCCAGACCGGCTGGTCGGGGAAGGCCGGCGTGTCGGTCGCCAGCAGCGGGCCGACCGGGCCGTTGGCGATCGTCCCGGGCGAGCCGATCTCGCCGCCCGCCGCGAACGCGCCGTTGACGCCGACCGCGCTGAGGGTCGAGATCGTCGCCGGCGTTTCCCCGCTGCTGCCGAGGCCGGCGGAGTTGTCGAAGGTGACGTCGTCGGTCGAGGAGCCGTAGGCGACGCCGGTGATCCGTTCGCCGGCGGCGTCGAAGATCGTCACCGCGTCGCCGCCGCCGCCGAGGCCGACGCCGGAGCCGCTGTAGTAGCCGATCTTGAACCCGGACGGGACGCTCGCGCCGAACCAGAAGGCCTCGAACGCTTCCGCGTTGGTGCTGTCGCCCTCGATGAAGACCGCCGACTCGCCCGGTTCGAGGCTGCCGACGCCTTCGAGCTGCGCGCCGCTGGCGAACTCGTTGGTGTCGTCGTTCATCCGCCAGCCGCTGAGGTCGACGCCGGTCGAGCCCGTGTTGGTCAGCTCGAACCAGTCGCCGTCGTAGCTGGCGCCGCCGCCCCAGGGCGCGACCTCGGTGACCTTCACCGCGGGCGGCGCCGGCGGCGCGGCGACCCGACCCGGCGAGCCGAGCTGGTCGTGGGCGACGAAGGCGCCGTTGACGCCCTCGACGCTGAGGGTGGAGATCGTCACCGGCGCGGTGTAGCTGCCCAGCCCGGCGGCGTTGTCGAAGGAGACGTCGTCGGTCGAGGAGCTGTAGGCGACGCCGGTGATCCGGTCGCCTTCGGCGTTGAAGACGTTGACCCCGTCGCCGCCGCCGCTGAGGCCGACGCCGGAGCCGCTGTAGTGGCCGATCTGGAAGCCGGCCGGGACGCTGGAGCCGAACCAGAAGGCTTCGAAGGCTTCCGCGGTCGCGCCGGTGCCCTCGATGAAGACCGCCGAGTGGCCCGGGGCGAGGCTGCCGACGCCTTCGAGCGTCGCGCCGCTGGCGTATTCGTCGGTGTCGTCGTTCATCCGCCAGCCGCTCAGGTCGACCGGCTCGGCGCTGTTGTTGGTCAGCTCGAACCAGTCGCCGCCGTAGCTGAGCCGCTGCCCCAGGGCGCGACCTCGGAGACGACCACCGGGGTCGCCACCGCGGCGCTGCCCGGCGAGCCGGTCTCGCCGCTGACCGTGAAGGCGCCGTTGACGCCTTCGGCGCACAGGGTCGAGATCGTCGCCGGGGCGCCGCTGCCGCTGCCGAGGGCGGCGGTGTTGTCGAAGGTCTGGCCGCTGGTCGCCGAGCCGAAGGCGATGCCGGCCAGGTGGTTGCCTTCGGCGTCGAAGACGTTGACCCCGTCGCCGCCGCTGCTGAGGCCGACTCCGGAGCCGCTGTAGTGGCCGATCTGGAAGCCGGCCGGCGGGCTGCCGCCGAACCAGAAGGCTTCGAACGCTTCGGCCGTGGCCGTGCTGCCCTCGATGAAGATCGCCGAGTGGCCCGGGGCGAGGCTGCCGACGCCTTCCAGCGTCGCGCCGCTGCCGTATTCGTTGGTGTCGTCGTTCATCCGCCACCCGGTCAGGTCGACCGCGGTCGTCCCGGTGTTGGTCAGCTCGAACCAGTCGCCGCCGTAGGAGCTGTCGCCGCTGCTCCAGGGCGAGGCCTCGGTGATCGCCACCGAGGCGTTGCCGGCGGGGGCTGCCGCGCTGACGGTCAGCGTGTAGGGGCTGCTGGTCGCGTCGGGGGTCGAGCCGACGGTCGTGTCGTCGACCGTGACGCTGACCGTGTAGCTGCCCTTGGCCGCCGCGTCGAGGCTGGTCCCCGCCTTCAGGTAGAGCCCGTTGCTGTCGACTTCGAAGTCGGCGGCGTCGGGGCCGGTGAGCGCCAGGTCGTTGTTGCCGATCCCGTCGTCGGTCACTTCGACGTCGGCCAGCTTGATCCGCGAGACGGTGCTGATGTTGTCCGCCATCTCGGTCGTCTGGTGGGTGAGGCCGACCGCGGTCGGCGCCAGGTTCGGTTCGCTCGCGGGCGAGAAGACCCAGAGCTGCGGGTGGTTGGAGTCGCCGCCGCCGTTCTCGTTGGCGACGTAGAGGTTGCCTTCGTCGTCCATCGTCACGCCCTCGTCGGTCTGCTCGGGGATCGAGAGCGGGTTGCCGGGATCGGAGACCAGCTGCAGGTAGCTGGCGACGTTGCCGGAGCGGTCGACGTTGACGATCCGGCCCGATTCCTGGCTGAGGATCAGCAGGTTTTCGGCTTCCGGGCCGCTCAGTTCGGAGAGGTTGGAGAGCGAGAAGACGTCGGAGAAGTCGGCGAGGCCGGCGAGCGAGGGTTCGAACAGGTTGGTCGAGCCTTCGGCGCTCGGCGATCCGTTGGTCGCCGTCCCCGCTCCCCAGTCGATGCCGGTCTGGAAGACGCTCTCCGGTTCCATCTCCTTGACCGCGAGAAAGCCGCCGCTGGCCGGGTCGTTGCTGACGCCCTCGAGGCCGATGTTGCCGATAGTCGTGCCGAGCTTGACCGTGTCGGCGTCTTCCCGGGTCAGGGTCGTGCCGGCCACGTAGGTAAAGCGGTCGAGCTGCCGGTAGCGCTCCTCGGTGATCACGAATTCGCCGCCGCCGATGTAGGCGATGCCCTCGGTGTCGTAGAAGGTCGTGCCCTGCGGGCTGGAGCCGGGGGCGAGGGTCATCGTGTCGATCAGGTTGCCTTCCTTGTCGACCTGGACGACCGCGGTGCCGCCGTCACCGACGACGAACAGCGTTTCCGTGTCCCAGTCGTAGGTGATGCCCGAGGCCTCCTGCGCGAGCAGGTTGTCGGCCGGCGCGCTGGTCCGCGTCGGCTCCGGCAGGTCGAAGCGGCCGACCCGCTTGTACTTGGCGAGGTCGACTTCGGTCAGCGGCGCGGCGTGGGCGGAGGCGACCAGCGCGAGCAGCGCCGCGACGGCGCCGAAGGCCAGGAGCAACGATCGCACCACCTGCTTCGCGAGCGGTCGGGCTGGCGGGGCGGGTGCGGCGGACGAGGTCATCTGAACTCCTGTTCGGTCTCCCCGCCGGTCCGAAGTGCCGGCGGCGCGCCGACCGTATGGGCCGTCCACCCGGGCTCATGTGAACGACGTGTGCCCCAGCTGTGAACAGGTTGTTGTCGCGCGGCGTCAGCCGGCCGCGGGCCCGCCGCTCAGCTGTTGGTGCGGTAGAAGAGGCAGCGGTAGCCGTATTCGCCGGCGCTGCTTGCGATGGTGTCGCTTTCTTCGCCTTTGTCTTCCACCGCGAGGGGAGAGCCGATTTCGACCAGGTCGCTGACCCAGGCCCTGGCCGGGAACTGCAGGCCGGGCCGCGCGATGTAGGCAACCAGCTCGCTCAGCGTCGGCAGCCGGCCGCCTTCTTTTCCACATTCGATCGCGGCCACGATCCAGAGGTGCGTGGGCCGCACGGTTTCGTCCCAGCACATCCCGCCGTACAGTTCCGTGCCTTCGGGACACTTGAGCACCAGTTCTTCGCTGCTCATCCCTTCCAGGGTTTCCGCTTCCTCGGCGACCGCGGCGGTCTGCGCGGTCTGCGCGGTCTTGGCGCTATTGGCGGTGTTCGCGCTGGTCGCCGTGGTCGCGCTGGTCGCCGTGGTCGCGGTGCTCGCGCTGGTCGCCGTGTTCGCGCTCTGCGCCTGCGGGACGATGTTCAGCGTCGACTCGTCGATCACCGCGCCCCTGAGGCTGTTCTTCTTCATCTGGTGGCTGCCCAGGGTCCGCTTCTTCAGCTTGCCGGCGCCGATGCTGTGCTTGACGATGTTCTTGCCATTGATCTTGGTCGCCGCGTAGCTGACCCCGCCGAGGGCGAGGAAGACGGCGACGGTGGCCATCACGTTGGCGTAGGAGAGGTGGCGGCGGAGACGAGGCGCGAGGGTTCTCATGTCGCCTCTATCGGTCCTGGACGACGCCGGCTTGACCGCCTGCACCGGAGTCTGCGAGCGCCGGCGCGGTGACCGGCAGCCGCAGCTCGATCTGGTCGTCGGCCGCGGGGTCGGCGGTCGGCTTCGGGCGGGGACGGCGGCGGCGGTCGGCGAAGCCCATGTAGAGGACCAGCTCCCAGTCGCCGACGCCGTCGCCGTCGCCCGCGGCGGCGGGTGGCGAGGAGCTGCGCGCCGGCGCCGGCTGGTAGCGCTGCGGCTTGTAGAGCCAGGAGACGAGGTTGGTCCAGATGTCGGCCAGCGAGTCGCGGATGCCGACGAAGGCGACGATCGCGTAGGCCGCCAGCACCGCGTTGAGCGCCGCGAACCCGGCGTTGCTCCAGAGCTGGTTCTCCCAGGCGACCCTGAAGGTGTAGGCCGAGAAGGCGACCAGCGCGTAGGGGATGACCACGTAGGAGAAGGCCGGGATCGTCCGGTCGCGGACCTTCGGCGTCCGTTTGAACTTGCCCTTGGCGCCGGTCAGCGCCTGCACCACCGAGCTCATGCTGCCGGCGAGGTTGACCGGCAGCAGCAGCAGGTTGAAGCCGTAGATGCGGGCCGCGTCGAGTGCCTTGTAGCCGCAGTAGCGCAGGTCCACCGCCATCGCCAGGAAGTAGGGCACCGCGACGGCGAAGGCGAGCGGCGAGATCAGGCGGCCGTCGAACGGGATCACCATCAGGCAGAGGACGAAGAGCGAGCTCCAGGCGATCGAGGCCATGTAGTTGACCCGCAGCAGCAGCTCGCCGAGGCTGGTCCGTTCGCCGCGGCGGCGGCGCAGCCGCATCGCCCGCCACATCTTCGGCAGGATCAGCAGGCCGCCGTTGGCCCAGCGGTGGCGCTGGATGCAGAGCGAGCCGAAGTCCGGCGGGGTGGCGCTGTAGGCGAGCCGCTCGCAGTAGTTGTGCAGGGTCCAGCCGTGGGCGGCGAGGTCGATCGTCGACTCGGTGTCCTCGATCACCGTGCGGTCGGAGATGTAGCGGTGGATCTCGAAGGGGCCCTTGAATTCGGTCTCGGCGATGTCGTCGAGCGCGGTTTTGCGCAGGATCGCGTTGGCGCCGACCCAGAAGGAGGCCGAGTGGTAGGTCATCCCCTGGTGGATGATGTGCTGCAGGTCGGTGGTCGCGCCGGCGATCCGCTCCAGCCGGGTGGCCGCCCCGGGGAAGGCGCTGTAGGGGGACTGGGCGACGGCGACGTGGCTGTTCTCCTCCTGCTCGAGCAGGTGGACGAGCCGCAGGCAGTACTCGGGGAGGATGACGCTGTCGGCGTCGATCGTCAGCACGTAGTCGGCATGGGGGACGACGAGGTCGGCCTCGCCGTCGCCGGCGGCGACGAGGTTGCGGCCGGCCGGCGTCCGCACCTCGCGGTAGCTGCCGCCGATCAGGCCGATGTAGCTGTTCAGGTTCATCGCCTTGTTCGGCTCGGCCGAGAGCGAGGCGTAGCGCTTGCGCTGGAAGCTGGTGAGCTCGGCGCGGAAGGTCCAGGCGAGGCGGCGGTAGAGCTGGGCGAGCCGCTCGACCGTCAGCTTCGCCGGGTCGTCGTCGGCGGCCGCCCGCAGCGCTTCGCCGGTCAGGGTCAGCTCGGAGGCGAGCTGGCCGAGGACGTGGTCGGCGAAGAAGCGCTCGTTGTGGTCGCTCACCTGGTACTGCTCGCCGAGCGAGCGGATCCAGGCGCCGGCGTACTCGTACTCCTCGGCCAGGGTGGCGACCTCCTCCGCGCTCGGGCTGCCGTCCCAGGCGACGGTCGTCTCGAACCGCGCCAGCGCCCGGTCGAAGCGCCGCCGCGGGTCGGAGAGCAGCCGCTCGACCTCGGCGGGCAACGCCTCGGCGCTGGCGAGCAGCCGCCGCGGCCCGGCGTAGCGAGGCTCCGGCGGATCGTCGATCAGCAGCACGACGCGCAGGTCGGGGTACTCCTGCAGCGCGGTCGAGAGCAGCGTCATCAGGATCACCCCGGGCTCCTCCTGGTAGGAGGGGACCAGCGCGGTCAGCTTCGGCCGCCGCTCGGCGAAGAACTCGTCGAGGATCGCCCGCGGCACGCGGCGGTGGCGGCGGGCGCGGTAGTAGAAGCCGAGGCGGCCGAACAGGTAGGCGGTGGCGGAGGCGGCGAGCAGGCTGACCGCGGCGAGGAAGCCGACCGTCTCGAGCAGGCTGGCGCGACCGGCGACGCCTTCGATCTGTCCGTTCAGCACCGAGACGACGAGCGCCGCCCAGGCGGCGACGGTGACGACCACCGCGCCGCGGCCGAAGGCGAGCGCCCAGTCGCCGGCGCTGCGCGGCACCGCCGGCATCGGGTCGGCGTGGGAGTCGGCGCCCCACTGGCGCCGGACCCCGTCCTCGGTAACCCCACGGCGCAGCAAGCCCATCTCAGATCCCCTCCTTCTGGCCGGCGCCGCTCGGCTCGCCGGGGTAGGTGAACAGCGGTTCCCAGGGCGCGCTCGGGTCGCTCGGCAGTTCGGCGAGCGGCTGTTCGCCGCGCGTGTACCAGCGCGCCTCGTAGGGCAGCCCTTCGAAGCGGACCCGGTCGCCCTGGTGGTAGACGGCGGTCGGCGACCACTTCGCGTAGCTGCCGTGGGCGAGCAGGTCGAGCTGCGGGGCCTTGCTGTTCGCCGGCACCGGACCGATCGGCTGCCACGGGCCGTTGGGCGGTTCGGCGGCGGCCGAGCCCGGCGGCGTCCCCTGGTTCCACCAGCTCGCCTCGTAGATCTGGCCCTGCCAGACGACCTTGTAGCCGGTCACGTAGGCGGCCGTCGGGCGCCAGATCGGGTACGGGCTGGTGGCGGGGTCGTCGTTGGAGACGGTCGCCGGTGCCTGCTGCCGGGCAGCGCCGGCGGCGGCTTCCTTCCCCGCCGTCTTCGTTCCCTTCAGGCGGCTGAAGATCTGGGTGAACTGGAGCGGCTGCTGGCGCACCCCGCTGCAGGTGTTGGAGACCATGCCGGTGCGGGGGAAGGCGCCGCCGCACTGCGAGTCGCGGTTCAGCGACCAGGCGGAGAGGCGGGGGATGCCGTGCTGGTTGACGAAGCCCGAGAGCTGGCGCGCGTCGCGGACGGTGAAGCGCTGGCCTTCGACGTCGTTGACGCCGATCATCACGGTGGCGCCGAGGTGGCCCCAGGCGGAGGCGGCGCTGCCGTCCAGCCCGGCGGCTCGCCACAGCGACTGCACCTGCGCCCGGGTCGCGTTCAACGCGCTCTCGATCGTCCCGACCATGTCGTCTTCGGCGCCTTCGCCGGGGCCGAAGTCCATCGCCATCGCGTTTACTCCGGCGAGCCTGACCTTGGCGGCGAGCAGCGAGTGCACCGCGGCGCTGCCTTCGGCGCTGAGGCCGTGGGAGGAGACCGGCAGCGTCACCCAGACCGCGAGCGGCTTGCCGGCGGCGCGGAGCCGGCGCTGGACGGTGGCGATCGCCTGCGCCCGGCGCGCGCCGGCGGCGCGGTCGGCGAGCGCCGCGCCCTCGAGGTCGAGGTCGATCGCGCTGGCCCCGTAGCGCTTGACCGGTTCCATATAGGCGTTGACGAGACCGCTCTGGCTGGTGCAGCCGACGGCGAGCTCGGCGTTGTCCCGACCGCCGAAGGAGACGATCGGGCTGCCGCCCTGGCGGCGCAGCTGCGCGGTGCGGGCGTCGAGGTCGAGCTGCTGTTCGGCTTCGCCGAGGGTGTAGTAGGTGCCCCAGGTCGGCGTGCAGGGGTCGCCAGGGGCGCTGACGACGAAGCCGAGGTAGACGCTGGAGACCGGGTTGGCGGAGGGCATCTGGAAGGGGTAGGTCGGGGTCTGGGTGACGTCGACGTAGGGCGCGTAGACCGGCGAGGCGCCGGACTTCGCCGTCGCCGCCGAGGTGCCGTCGCTGACCAGGCGCCAGACGCCGAAGGCCGCCGCGGCGAGCACCAGCACGAGCACGGCGACGCGCAGCGGCGAGATCTCGCGCGGCGGCGGCTCGGCCGGGGCCGGCGGTGCCTCGGGCGGCGGCGAGCCCCCGTTCCTGCCTGAAGTCTTTTCGTCTCGGATCACAACCATTGGCGATGCGCCACCGCCGTCGCGGCGAGGCGAGCACTCCATCGGCAACGGCTGCCGGCGCCTTGAGTCCCTCACGCACGGATTCGTGCCTGAGCGCGCCGCCGTCAGAACCCTTACGACCACCGCGATGGTGTGGATTCCCTAACCGACTAACTACCCGACCGGGCAATAATCGCCGCGTGGTCGTGCAGGGCGGCCGCGGCAGGCTCGGCCAAGTTTCCGCAAGCGGCGACCAGATGGGGGGCATTCGATGCCATACGGAGTGACGGCGACCGGCAAGGAAGGCGGGCTGGCCGAGTTCCAGCAGCAGCTGATCGGCACCTGGGAGAACGATCCGACGAACTGACCGAGGGCAGGCAAGCCGCTCTCGTTCAACGTGATGCCGTTGCCGCAGATCGAGCCGCAACCGAAACGCAAACCGCCGAAAGGCAAGTACGGCGGCTTCATCCTCAAGAACTTCGCCTTCACCGAGCGGCTCCGGTTCAACGGCACCTCCGGCAAAGAAGACCCACCGGACCTACAGGACGAAGAGGCGCTAGCGGTCGTCGCCGGCGCGCCGAACCGAGGCGGGACCTACACCCAGTTTTCGCATGCCCTGTTCTACGAGCAGCAGGTGCGCTTCGCCGAGGGCCCAGACGACGGCAAGATCGTCCACGTCGAGAACGGCGCCTGGCTGCAGCTCGGCAGCACCCACCAGAACATCGGCCCCTACAACCCGCCGGCGAAACCGATCAAAGGACAGGTGCTGCGTCAGCCGCCCTACGTGACGATCGCCAAGCAGATCGCCGTCCCGCACGGCAACTCGGTGCTGGCGCTGGGCGGCGATCGACCTCAACGATCGCGACCGCTTCGGCGCCGACAAGAAGGGGCTCACCGCGCACACGGTCCTGCCTGGAGCGCCGGCGATCCCCGACCAGTTCGTTCCCTACCCGCTGCCCGCCGATTCCGTCCCGGCCAACGTCTACCCGGAAGGCGCCGATGTCGCCACGGTCCCGTTCTACGACCCCTACGCGCAGCTGCTGAAGGCCAACGGGGACTACGAGAACCCCAACGTCGACTGGACGCTGAACCCGAACTACCCACTGCAGCGGGCGGTGGAGATCATCCAGCCGAAAGCGCACATGCACTGGCGCGTCACCACCCTGCCCCTGTTCGGCGGCGACGCCTCGGTCACCAACATCCCCTTCGAGCAGCGCAAGGCGAAGGTGACCGAGTACTGGGCCGACTACTGGCTGCTCTCGACCGACCGCGACGCCGCGAAGGGCGGCAAGGCAAAGCCGGGGCTACTCGGCGAGGGCGGAGACGAGGAGCTCGGCGTTCTCGGGGGAGGGCTGCAGCTCGCCGGACTCGATCCGGCGGGCGACCTCCATCAGGCGGGCGTTGACCGGGGCGGAGCCGCCGAGGCGGGACTGCTCGGCGACGACCAGGCCGTTGATCTCCTCGCCCTCGGCGTGGCGGCCCTTTTCCCAGTCCTGCAGGACGGCGACGCGGGTGTCCTCGAGCGACCAGCCGGCGAGGACCGCGTCGAGCAGGGCGGCGGAGTACTTCTCCGGCGGCAGGTCCTCGATCCCCTCCTGGCCGAACATCGGCACGATCTTGCAGCCGAGCCGCAGCGCCGCGTCGAGTGCCTCGGTGCCGGCGGCGTCCATCACCTCGCGCATGCCGGGCGAGTTCAGCGCCTCGACCAGGGGGACGCCGAGGATCGCCGAGGGGACCATCTCGGCGGCGTTGGCGACCAGCTTCATCCACTTCGCCGAGCGGATCTCGTCGGTGACTTCGACGGCGCCGGCGTGGCGCATCACCTCGGCCACCTCCTCCTCGCGCCCGCGCGCGGACTCGTCGTAGGCACCGAGCGCGAACCAGGTCCCCGAGCGCGGCGTCTGCCGGTTGACGACGCCGGGCTCCCACATGTTGCCGGCGATCTCGATCACCGAGGCCAGGGTCCGCTCCGGGCCGAGCACCGCGGCCATGTCGTCGAGGGTCATCCCGTTCTGCACCCCGACCGCGAGGCCGTCGGGCTTCAGCAGCGGCCGGATCAGCTCGCAGTGCCAGCGGGTGTCGTAGGCCTTGACGACGAGGAGGACGACGTCGAAGGGCTCGCGCATCTCCGCCACCTCGCAGAGGTGGTTGATGTTCAGCCGCGTCGTCCGTGGCTCCTCCCCCGGGATCTCGACCCGGAGGCCGTTCTCCCGGATCGCCTCGACGTGCGCCGGCCACTGCTCGATGCAGGTGACGTCGAGGCCGGCGTTGGTCAGGTCGGCGGCGATCGCCGAGCCGTTGGCACCGGTCCCGACCACCGCGATCCGCTTCTCCGCCACGCGCTCCTCCTTAAGTATTGCTTACCGAACCTGGGCGATATCACCCGGTTTGTGTCCGCTCATACTAAACAGGGAAGGGACGGGCGGGAAGCGGCGGGAGGCCCGCTCAGGTGCAGGTCGGGCGTGCTTCGGGCGCCAGCTCCCGCAGGTCGCCGGCGGCGTCGATCGCGTAGCCGACCGGGTCGGAGGAGGCGGGAATCGAGGCCGGCCTGCCGTCGAGCCTGACTTCGACCTCGCCGTTGCCCAGCGAGAGGGTGAAGCCGGCGGAGCGAAACGGCCCGACCTCTTCGCCGGCGGCGAGGATCTGGCCGTTGACCAGGGCCGTTTCGCGGTGGTCGAGCAGGCAGACCCAGACTTCGGCGGTCGCGGTCAGCGTCAGCGTCGTCGTCGCGGGGCGAGATCCGGTGGTGGCCGGGGCTTCGGCGCCACCCCCGCTCGTCGCCGGCGGTGCGGTCGCCGTGGCCGGAGTGCTCGTCGTCCCGGGTTCGGGGTTCGAGCCGCCGCCGATGCTCGAGACCACGACCGCGACCAGCGCCCCGGCCACGGCCAGCGCCGCCAGCGCCGCGCCGGCCCACAGCCAGGTGGACCAGCCCGTCCGCGTCCGCGGCGGCGACTTGATCTGCGCGGGAAGCGGTTCGGCGGGCTCCCCCGCCGGCCGGTAGCCGGCGAGGACCGGCTCGGGGTCGAGCTCGAGGAACTCGGCGTATTCGCGCAGGAAGGCGCGGGCGTAGTAGTCGCCGGGCAGCCGCTCCCACTGCTCCGCCTCGATCGCGGCGAGCAGGTGGGTCCGGATCTTGGTCGCGGCTTCGACCTCGGCGAGCGAGAGGCCGCGCTGCTCCCGCGCGGCTCGTAGTCGTGCCCCTACGCCTTCCGCCATCCCCCCATTTTGCGCATTCGGCCGTCTCGGCCGCGGGCCCGTGGCCCCGCCGCCGCGCTTGCGATGATCGTGGCGTGTCCCGTCGCCGCGGCCGCTTCTTCAAGCAGGAGGACTTCGAGTTCTCGACCGAGCTGGTGCTCGGCTCGGCCCCGTTCGGCGCCGCCGACGTCGGCGAGGTGCTGGCAACGTCCGCGGAGATCGGGGACGGCGACTTCGAGAGCTGGTGCGAAGCCTGGACCGCGACCGCGGAACGGGTCGAGGCCGAAGCCGGGCCGGCGGCCGAGGCCGGGCACCGCGCGACCGCGCACGGGCGCTACCTGCGGGCCTCCAACTACTGGTTCGCCGTCGCCTTCTACGTGCTCGGCACCAAGGACGGCACGGTCGAGGACTATCACCGGCTCTGGCGCCGCCACCGCGACTGCTTCGAGCGCGCCGCCGAGCACGCGGCGCCGGCCTGGGAGCGGGTCCAGATCCCCTACGAGGGCATCGCGCTGGAGGGCTGGCTGTTCCGGGCGCGGCCGGCCGACGAGCCGGCGCCGCTGCTGATCCTCAACAACGGCTCCGACGGGACCGCGACCGACATGTGGGTGCAGGGCGCCGCCGCCGGGGTCGCCCGCGGCTACGACTGCCTCACCTTCGACGGGCCCGGCCAGGGCCAGGCGCTGCACGAGCAGGGCCTCTACTTCCGCGCCGACTGGGAGAAGGTCGTCACCCCGGTGGTCGACTGGGCGCTGTCGCGGGGCGAGTGGGATCCCGAGCGGCTGGCGCTGATCGGGATCAGCCAGGGCGGCTACTGGGTGCCGCGGGCGCTTGCCTTCGAGCACCGGATCGCCGCCGGGATCGCCGACCCCGGCGTCGTCGACGTCTCCCGGGCGATGCTCGCCCACACCTCGAAGAAAATGCAGCGGCAGCTCGAGCAGGGCGAAAAGGAGAAGTTCGACTCCGAGGTGGGGTGGGGCGAACGCTTCTCCAAGGAGATCCGCTTCACGATGAAGTTCCGCGGCTTCCCCTACGGCGCCGCCGACTCGGCCTACGAGATGTTCAAGTCGGCGACGGAGATGCGGATCGACGCCGAGACCGCGGCCCGGATCCAGTGCCCGCTGCTGATCGCCGACCCCGAGAACGAGCAGTTCTGGCCCGGCCAGTCGGAGGAGCTGGCGGAGCTGGTCGGCGACAACGCCACCCTCTGCCCGTTCACCGCCGCCGAGGGCGCCGACGGCCACTGCGAGCCGAAGGCGACGACGCTGCGCGCCGAGCGCTTCTTCGACTGGCTCGACGAGACGCTCGCCTAGCTTCGCCCGGGCGGGCGCAGGGCCGCGGCGGCGCGGGCGCGGCGGGTCACCGCGTCCCAGTCCGGGGCGAGGGGGTCGCGGGCGGTCACCCAGCTGCCGCCGACGGCGACGACGTTGGCGAGCGCCAGGTAGTCGGGCGCCCGCCGGGGGCCGATCCCGCCGGTCGGGCAGAAGACCGCCTCGGGCAGCGGGCCGGCCAGCGCCCGGACCAGCTCGGGGCCGCCGAGCGGCTCGGCCGGGAACAGCTTCAGCGCCGCGAAGCCGCGCTCGAGCAGCGCCATCGCCTCGCTCGCCGTGGCGCACCCGCAGAGCGCCGGCAAGCCGGCGGCGGCCAGCGCCTCGAGCAGGGCGGGCGTCGTCCCCGGCGTGACCAGGAAGCCGGCACCGGCCTCCCGAGCCGCCTCGGCCTGCGCCGGGTCGCGGACGGTGCCGGCGCCGACCGCCAGCTCCGGCACCGCGGCGGCGATCGCCGCGATCGCATCAAGCGCCGCCGGGGTGCGCAGGGTCACCTCCAGCGCGCCGACCCCGCCCTCGCGCAGCGCGCGCGCAAGCGGCACCGCTTCGTCGGCGTCGTCGATCGTCGCGATCGGCAGCACCGGCCCGAGCCGGCGCAGCTCATCCGCCGTCACCGCGGCGCCCCGGCGGCCGCCGGCTCGGCTGCCTGACCGGTGCTCGCCGCCGCCAGCGCCTCGGGCGGCGGGAAGACCGAAGCGCCGGCATCGGCCGGACCGACGTTGCCGCGCAGGCAGGCGAACAGCTCGCGGCCGAAGCCGGTGGCGGGCGCTGCCGGCTTCGGCGCCCGGCCGGCCTCGGCGGCGCGCGCCTCGAGGTCGACGCCGAGCACGCCGAGCCGGCCGGCGTCGCAATCGAGCTCGACCAGGTCGCCGTCGCGCAGCAGCGCCAGCGGCCCGCCCGCTGCCGCCTCCGGCGTGCAGTGGATCGCCGCCGGCACCTTGCCCGAGGCGCCCGACATGCGCCCGTCGGTGACCAGCGCCACCCGCGCGCCGCGGTCGAGCAGGGCGCCGAGCGGCGGCGTCAGCTTGTGCAGCTCCGGCATCCCGTTGGCCCGCGGGCCCTGGTTGCGAACGACGGCGACGAGGTCGCCCTCGAGCTCGCCCCGCTCGAAGGCGGCGAGCAGCTCGCCCTGGTCCTCGAAGACCCGCGCCGGCGCGGTCACCGCGCGGTGCTCGCGGGCGACGGCGGAGACCTTGACCACGGCGCGGCCGAGGTTGCCGTCGAGCAGCCGCAGGCCGCCTTCGGCGGCGAACGGCTCGCGGCGCTGGCGCAGCACCAGCGGGTCGCCGCTGCGCCGCGCCACCGGCGCGTACTCGAGCTGGCCGTCGGCGCCGAGCTCCGGCCGCCGCGTGTAGCGCTCCAGGCCGGGGCCGGCGACGGTGCTGACGTCGGCGTGCATCAGCCCCGCCTCCAGCAGCTCGGCGAAGAGCAGCGCGGTGCCACCGGCGGCGTGGAAGTGGTTGACGTCGGCCTCGCCGTTGGGGTAGATCCGGGCGAGCAGCGGCACGTGGCGCGAGAGCGAAGCGAAGTCCTCCCACTCGAGCCGGATCCCCGCCGCGGCGGCGATCGCCACCAGGTGCATCGTGTGGTTGGTCGAGCCGCCGGTCGCCAGCAGGGCGACGATCGCGTTGACCAGCGAGCGCTCGTCGACGACCTCGCCGAGCGGCGTGTACTCGTCGCCGAGCGCGGTGATCGCGGCGACCCGCTCGCCCGCCGCCGCGGTCAGCGCCGCGCGCAGCTCGGTCCCCGGGTTGACGAAGCCGGCGCCGGGGAGCTGCGCGCCCATCGCCTCGACCAGCAGCTGGTTCGAGTTGGCCGTGCCGTAGAAGGTGCAGGTGCCCGGCGCGTGGTAGGCGGCCTGCTCGGCGGCGAGCAGCTCCTCGCGCCCGGCGCGCCCTTCGGCGTGGCGCTGGCGGACGCGGCTCTTCTCGGCGTTCGGCAGGCCCGAGGGCATCGGCCCGGCGGGGACCAGCAGCGCCGGCAGGTGGCCGAAGGAGAGGGCGCCGATCAGCAGCCCGGGGACGATCTTGTCGCAGACGCCGAGCAGCAGCGCCCCGTCGAAGGTGTCGTGGGCGAGGGCGATCGCGGTCGCCATCGCCACCACCTCGCGGCTGAACAGCGACAGCTCCATCCCCGCCCGGCCCTGGGTGATCCCGTCGCACATCGCCGGCACGCCGCCGGCGACCTGGGCGACGCCGCCGGCGCCGAGCACCGCGCGGCGCAGCGCCGCCGGGTAGGTCGCGAACGGCTGGTGGGCGGAGAGCATGTCGTTGTAGGCGGTGACGATCGCGACGGCGGGGCCGCGCTCGCCGCCGAGCCGCGCCCGCTCCCCGGGGTCGCAGGCGGCGAGGCCGTGGGCGAGGTTCGAGCAGCCGAGCGCCTCGCGCGCCGGGCCGGCGGCGCGGGCGGCCTCGAGCCGGCTCAGGTAAGCGTCGCGGCCGGCGGCGGAGCGGGCGGCGATCCGCTCCGTCAGGGCGGCGACGGCGGGGTGGAGATCTGCGGTCATCGATGGGTCCGCTTTCTGGTTGGGATTTCTTGACGTAGAAGAATATAATGTTATGTTCGTCCCTCAGTCAATCCCCCAAAAGGAGGAAGAAGATGAGGAAGCTCCTTGCGGTCTTCCTGGGCGTCGTGGCCGTGCTCGCGGCGATCGCGCCGAGCGCTCTCGCGATCCCCGAAGAAACGGTGGTCGTCAAGTTCTTCGACCAGCACGGGAACGGGACGAAGCTGAGCCCGGCTCAGGCGAAAGCGGCGATGCACGGCGAAGAAGTCGGGGAAGAAGGGTGGGACACCGACGCCCTGCTCGACCCCGAAAACCTGCAGGACGTCTACTCCTACCCGCTCTACAAGCACAACTCCAACCTGCGCTTCGACATCCCCGAAGGGGAATCCGTCGCCTTCTCGGCCGCCTGGCCGACCGACTCGGAGGGGTACTCGACGGTGATCGTCGACAACGGTGGCGAAGGGTTCGCCAGCGGCGGCAAAGCCATCGTCTTCAACTACGAGGCGGCCAAGGACGCCAAGCGGCGGCTCGACGAAGCGCTCGAAGCGCGGCCCTCCTACGAAGGCTCCGAAGCCTTCGAAGCCGCCTACGAAGAAGCGGAATCGAACCTCGAACTGGCCGAAGAAGCGGGAACCGACTCCGAACGGGGCAAATACGGCCAGCGCACGCTGGACGCGGTCAGCACCGCCAACGACCTGATGCTTTCCGAGTACGGGCCGCAGTACGCGCACGACCACGAAACCGAAACCTGGGCCGGCCTCACCGTCGACGACCCGGGCGCCTACTCGGAATGGGCCGGGCTGGCGAGCGAACTGACCGAACCGGCCGGCTGGGTGCGGATCGTCTTCGACCCGACCAAGGACGAAGGCAACCCCTCCTATTACGAAGAAGCGGTCGAAGCAGCCGACGAAGCGGGCCTGAAGATCGTCGGCCAGCCGATCGACTCCTACTTCGCCAACCAGTACACGCGGGCGGAATACCTGGAACGGTTCGAAGCCTTCGTCGACGCCTTCCCCCAGGTCGACGCCTGGGAAGTCGGCAACGAGGTCAACGGCTGCTGGGTCGACAGCCTCACCACCGCCGAAGGCAACTGCAAATCGACGCTGGTGCCGAGCAACGACCGGATCAAGAACAAGATCGCCGACGCGGCCGCCTACGTGCGTGAAAAACGGCCGGAAGCGAAGACCGTCCTCACCCTCTACTGGCAGCTCGGCAGCGACTACGCGCAGTGGTCGACGTTCAACTGGCCGCGGGCCAACCTCTCCGCGGCGGTGCGCGAAGACGTCGACGTCGTGCTGCTCTCCCAGTACGTCGAGGACTCGCCGATGGGGATCGCCTTCGACCAGGTGATGGAACAGCTGCACGCCGAGTTCCCCGCACAGAAGATCGGGCTCGGCGAGCTCGACTACTGGTCGGAAGACACCTCGCGCGTGTGGTGGGCGTTCGACCGGGAAAGCACCCTCGCCGCGCGGCGCCAGCTCGCCGCCCACTACTACGCGGCGGCGGCCGGCTACCCGTTCAGCGTGCTCGGCGGCTTCTGGTGGTACTTCGCCGAGGAGATGCCCGCAGACGCCGAACTGCAGGCTGCGGTTCGCGACGTGGTCGACGCGATCACGGAACCGTAAACAGCCGATCCAGCTCCGCGAGCGCCGTGGCCGGCAGATCCACCTCGCCGGCCGCGGCGTTCTCGGCCAGCTGGTCGGGACGCGAAGCGCCCGTGATGACGCTGGCGACGACCTCGTCGCGCAGCGTCCAGGCGATCGCCAGCTGGGCGGCGGTGAGGTCGAGCTCCGCGGCGAGCTCGCGCAGCCGGCCGACCCGCTCCAGCGTCCGCCCGTCGGTCAGCTCGCGCACCCAGACGCCCTCCTCTCGTCTGCGGGCGCGGCTGCCGGCGGCGGGCTCCTCGCCGGCGGCGTAGCGTCCGGCGAGCACCCCCTGGGCCAGCGGCTGGTAGGAGAGCACGCCGACGCCGAGCTGCCGGCAGCGCTCGAGCAGGCCCCGCTCGGGGGCGCGGTCGAGCAGCGAGTACTCGGGCGAGTGGGCGAGCACCGGATCGAAGCCGCGGGCGCCCTGCAGCTCGACCGCCTCGGCCAGCAGCTCCGCCGGCCAGTCGGAGACGCCGACGTAGAGGACCTTGCCCTGGGTGACGAGATCGTCGAGCGCCGCCAGCGTCTCCTCCAGCGGGGTCTCGGGATCGGGCCGGTGGCAGAAGAAGAGGTCGAGGTGGTCGGTGCGCAGCCGCCGCAGCGACGCGTGGCAGCCCTCGATCACGTGCTTGCGCGAGAGACCCGACTCGTTCGGCCCGCCGCCGCCGACCGGGAAGAAGACCTTGGACGCGAGCACGTAGCTCTCGCGCGGCACGCCGCGCAGCTCGCGGCCGAGGAAGCGCTCGGCGGCGCCGTCGCCGTAGCTGTCGGCGGTGTCGAAGAAGTTGACGCCGAGCTCGAGCGCGCGGCGGACGCAGGCGGCGGCGCTGGCGACGTCGACGTAGCCGCCGCCGTAGGTGAGCCAGGAGCCGAGGCCGACGGCCGAGACCCGCAGGCCGCTGCGGCCGACCCGGCGGTACCTCATCGATCCCAGGTGAGGACGAGGACCTGGTGCGGCGGCAGCTCGGCTCGCTCGCCGTCGTGGGGGCGGGAGCCCTCGGCGCGCACCTCGGTCACGTTGCCCGCCCCGGCCGGCAGGCGCAGCGGCGCGGCGACCGCGGCGGCGGAGTGGTTGGTGACGACGAGCAGCCCGCCGCGCTCGCCGCGCAGGGAGCCGCTGGTCAGCTCCGGATGCAGGGCGGCAGCCTGCTCGGCAGCGCCCGCGGCCTCGAGCAGGCCGGCGTAGACGCCCCAGCTGCGGTCCTCGGGGCCGTGCGCGTCCTCGACGTCGGCGAGCAGCAGCTCGAGCGGGTAGGCGCAGGTGACGACGCGGCCCGCGCCGGCGGCGAAGCTGAGCAGCGCCGGGTTGCCGGCCGCGTCGAGCGCGATCGTCTCGGCGCCGGCCGGGGCGAGGACGGCGCCGCGCCCGTGCAGGCGCTCGCCGCTCGTCGGCAGCGGCAGCTCCTCGCCAGCTGCGAACGGGCCCCAGCCAGCGAGGAAGCGCAGGCGCTCGCCGGCGCCGGCCGGGGCCCGCTCGACGATCCGGCAGCCCGCGAAGCGGTCCATCTCCGGAATCGCCGAGTCGGCCGAGAGCGAGAGGAAGACGGTGCCGCCGCCGGCGAGGAACTCCCCGGCGCCCTCCCAGAAGCTGGTGCGCACGTGCCAGAGCGAGTTGGTCGTCGTCGTCAGCGGCGCCGGCAGCAGCAGCAGGTCGGCGTCCGGCCAGGCGTCGTCGAGGCGTTCGCGCGGGAAGGAGACCGCGGCGCCGGCGCGGGCGGCGAGGACGAAGGCGTTGAGCCAGGCGCGGACCAGCGGCTTGACGTCGCGCTCCGGCGCCCAGGCGCGCTCGGCCGGCGCGTAGGGGCCGGCCGGCTCGGCGTCGAGGCCGTAGGCGGCGGGGTCGTAGGGGTGGACGTACTCGTGCGGGACGAGGCAGGCGGCGGTGGCGCTCGGCCCGGCGCCGGCGTAGGCGTCGAGGTCGACGTGGCGCAGCCGCGCCGCCAGGTCGGCGAGCACCGCGGCCCGCGGCCGCTCGGCGCCGTCGTGGGCGAGCAGGCCGAACTGGGTCTCGTGCGCCATCCGCTGGTAGGGGGCGCGGCGGTAGGCGGCCGGCTCGGCGTCGATCCAGCACCAGGGGTAGAACCCGATCGCGCCGCGGCCGAACGCCGACCAGGCGAGCAGCCGGTCGTAGGCGGCGATCGCCTCGGGCTCGAACTGGGTCGAGGAGGCGCCGTACTCGTGCAGCATCACCGCCGGCCCGGCGCCGCCGGCGAGCGCCGTCTCGAAGGCGGCGGCGTGGGTCATCCGCGCCGCCAGCAGCCGGTCGGGGTAGAGCTCGGGCGAGTAGATCGGGTAGGGGTGGACGCAGGTGAAGTCGAGCTCGGCGGCGACGACGTCGGCGCGGAAGGGGCCGTGGTCGACCTCCTGGGAGGCGGTGCCGATCGTGATCAGGTCGCCCGGGGCGGCGGCGCGGATCGCGGCCGCGATCTCCGCCGTCCAGGCGCGCGCGTCCTCGTCGGTGGTGTCCTGGAAGAGCCAGATCGGCGGCTCGTCGGTCAGGTCCCAGGCGAGCATCGCCTCGTCCCCTCCCCAGCGCCGCGCCAGCGCCGCCGCCTGCTCGGCCTGCAGGCGGCGCAGCTCGGGGTCGGCGTGCGGGTGGGCGCCGTCGCGCCAGGGCACGTCCCAGACCGCGTCGCCGACCTCGCCGCCGACCAGCAGCACCGGGTGCAGGCGCAGGCCGTGGCGGCGGGCGGCGGCGAAGATCGCGTCGATCTGCTCGAGGTGGCGCTCGTCGAGCTCGCCGCGGCGCGGTTCGACCGCCGCCCAGATCAGGTCGATGCGGACGCTGTCGAGGCCGAGCTCCGCGATCCGCGCGAAGGCGCGGTCGAACTCCTCCGGGCCGACCCGCCAGGGCCAGTCGGGCCCCTGCACGGGGACGTAGTGGACGCCGACCGGGACGACGCTGCGCCCGCCGTCGCGGAGGAAATGGGGGCCGCGGGAGAGCCGGCCGCCTGGCGCCACGCCGCTCATTCGCGCGTCGTCACCTTGGTCGCCAGGGTGAAGCGGCCCGGGTCGCGGCCCTTCTCGCGGGCGATCCGCCAGGCGAGCAGCTGCAGCGGGACGACCGCCACCGCCGGCGCCAGGATCGAGGGCAGCTCGCCGACCGCGATCGCGCCCGGCGGTAGGTCCTCGCCCTCCGGGCCGACGATCACCAGCGCCGCGGCGCCGATCGCCGCAACCTCAGCGAAGAGGCCGAGGTCGATCGTCCGCGTCGCCGGCTCGGTGGCGACGACGACGAGGCCGAGCTCCGGCCCGGCCAGCTCCAGCGGCCCGTGGCGGAACTCGCCGGTGTCGAGCGACTCGGCCTGGACCTGCGCCGCCTCCTTCAGCACCAGGCCGCCCATCTCGGCCGCGGCGCGGGCGGTGCCGCGGCCGACGACGACCAGCGAGGGGCGGCCGGCGACGGCGGCGTGGACGCGGTCGGCCAGCGCCACCGGGTCGGCGAGCAGCGCCTCGGCCGCCGCCGCGGCGCGGCCGGCGTCGGCGGCGCCGCGCTCGACGATCTCCTCGACGCCACCTTCATCGCCGCCCAGCGATCTGACCAGTGCCTGGACGGCGACGAAGGTGGCGGCGAAGGTCTTGGTCGAGGGACCGCGCTCGTCGCCGGCGGCGGTGTCGAGGGCGACGTCGGCGGCGCGCGCCAGCGGGTTGTCGAGACCGTTGGTGATCGAGACCAGGCGGGGGCGCCGCTCGCGCTCGGCCAGCGCCTCGGCGATCCGCACCAGCTCGATGCTGTTGCCGGACTGGCTGATCGCGACCAAGACGGCCTCCGGGCGCAGCGCGCCGAGCCGGAAGTGGAGCAGCTCGGCGGCGTTGATCGAGGTGCTGAGGATGCCGTGGCGGGCGAGCTCGCTGGCGGTGCACAGGCAGGCGTCGAAGGACGACCCCATCCCGGTCAGCACCAGCCGCGGCTCGGCGGCGGCGAGCGCCGCCAGCTCCTCGAGCGCCGGCCGCTGGCGGGCGAGCGCGGCGCCGGCGTCGCGCAGCGCCTGCGGCTGCTCGCAGATCTCCGAGAGGAAGAGGTCGCTGCCGGGCGGGGCGTTCATCCGGCCCCCTTGACCGCGCCGGCAGTGAGCCCCTCGACGAAGCGGCGCTGCAGCACGGCGAAGACGAGCAGCATCGGCAGGATGGTGAGCACCGTGCCGGCCATCGTGTCGGTCCAGTTGACGCTGTTTTTGCGCGAGAGCAGCGCCAGCCCGACCGGCAGCGTCCGCATGCTGTCCGAGTTGGTGACGATCAGCGGCCAGAGGAAGTCGTTCCAGGCGGTGACGAAGGTGAAGATCGCCAGGGTCGCGATCGCCGGCCGCGCCAGCGGGAAGATGATCGAGCGCAGGATCCGCCACTCCGAGGCGCCGTCGAGCCGCGCCGACTCGAGGATCGCGTCGGGGATCGTCGAGATGTACTGCCGCATCAGGAAGATGCCGAAGACCTGGACGGCGCTGGGCGCGATCAGGCCGAAGTAGGTGTCGACGCCGATCGCCGGCGTCACGTCGTGCAGTTCGACCATGATCCGGTACAGCGGGATCAGGTTGACCTGGAAGGGGACCATCAGGGTCAGCAGCAGCGCCCCGAAGAGCAGGTTCCGCCCGGGGAAGCGCAGCTTGGCGAAGGCGTAGGCCGCCGAGGTCGCGAAGACCACGTTGAGGGCGACGATGCTGACCGAGACGATGATGCTGTTGAGCAGGTAGCGGGGGAACGGCAGCACCGTGAAGACGTCCTTGTAGCCCTGCAGGGTGAGCGGGTCGGGGAGCAGCTTCGGCGGCGAGGCGAAGACGTCGGCCGGCTCCTTCAGCGAGGTGCCGACCGCCCAGAGCAGCGGCCCGATCATCACCAGGGCGCCCGCCACCAGGGCGGCGAAGGCGAGGGTGCGGCGGCTGGCGAGGGCGCTCACCGGCTCCTCCTTTCGAAGATCCAGAACTGGACGAGCGAGATCGCCCCGAGGATCACCAGCAGCAGGTAGGCGACCGCCGAGGCCCTGCCGAGTTCGAGGTCGCGGAAGTGCTGGACCAGGTTGTAGACGATCGTCGTCGTCGCCTCGTTCGGCCCGCCCTGGGTCATGACGAAGACCTGGTCGAAGACCTGGAAGCTGCCGATGATCCCGATCACGAAGACGAAGAGGATCGTCGGCCGCAGCCCGGGCAGGGTGACGTGGCGAAAGCGCGCCCAGGCGCCGGCGCCGTCGACCTTGGCGGCGTCGTAGAGGTAGGAGGGGATCGATTGCAGGGCGGCGAGGAAGACCACGGTCTCGAAGCCCAGCCCCTGCCAGACGCTGGCCGCGATCACCGAGGGCAGCGCGGTCGAGGAGTCGGCGAGCCAGGCGTGCCCGGGGAGCCCGAACAGTTCGAGGAACCAGTTGAACACCCCGTCTTCGTTCAGCAGCAGCTTCCAGACCACCGAGACGACGACCAGCGAGGTGGTCACCGGGAGGAAGAAGGCGGTGCGGAAGGCACCGCGCCACGGCACCTTCTCGTTCAGCAGCAGCGCCGCGAGGAGCCCCAGCGCCGGCCCGATCGTCATCCCGAAGAAGACGAAGATGACCGTGTTGCTGAAGGCCCGGATGAATTCGGGTTCGGAGAGGAGGTAGGTGTAGTTGTCGAAGCCGACCCAGCGCGGCGGGGTGAGACCGTTGTATTCGGTCATGCTCCAGTAGGCCGAGAGGGCGATCGGGATGAACAGGAAGGCGGTGGCGACGACCATCGCCGGCGTGATCAGGGCGTACCCCGCCCCCACCCGCCGCAGGCGGGATGCTTGGAGAGTTCGGAGCACGCCCTGTTCCGCCGATCGTCCTCTGGCTACCGTTCGCGGCTGCTCAGTGTTCTTCGGAGAGCAGTTCGTCGATCCGCCCGGCGCTGCTCGAGAGCGCGCTGCCGACCGGCTTTTCCCCGGTCAGCGCCGCGGTGACGCCGTTTTCGACCGCGCGGTCGATCTGCGTCCACGACTCGACGTAC
This sequence comes from uncultured Actinomycetes bacterium, assembly GCA_963810455.1. Taxonomy (GTDB): domain Bacteria; phylum Actinomycetota; class Thermoleophilia; order Solirubrobacterales; family 70-9; genus VAYN01. Next base: position 147,288 of record CAWEOH010000062.1, on the reverse strand, counting down.
GGGAACGGCGTCGCCGAGGCGAGCGCCTGGCGGAAGACGCCGAACGGCTTCTCGCCGCCGAAGAACGGGTCGGGCTTGTTCAGCTCCGGGCTGTCGAGCGCCGCTTCGGTGGCCGGCGCCGCCCCGGCGTCGGTGTAGACGCCGAGCTGCTGTTCCTTCTGCAGCAGGAACTGGATGAAGGTCCAGGCGTCTTCGGGGTCGCCGGCGTTGACCGGGATGGACAGGCCGGTGCCGCCGAGGTAGCTGCCTTCCTGCAGGCCGACCGGGGCCGGCGCGACCTTCCAGTCGCCCTTCTGCTCGGGCACCCCGTCCTTCAGCACGCCCATCATGTACGGGCCGTTGAGGAACATCCCGATCCGTTCGTCCTTGATCCCCGGCAGGCCGGTGGAGTCGCCCTGGTCTTTGCCCCAGTAGATCCCGCTGCCGTCTTCGAGGAAGCCCTTGAAGAATTCGAGGGCGCCTTCGCCGGCGGGCGAGTCGAGGGCCGCTTCGGTCCAGTCCGAGTTGAGCAGCGATCCCTTGTTCTGCAGCAGGAACTGGTCGTAGTGGAAGGTGTCGGGCAGGACCTGGAAGGCGTACTTTTCGGGCTTCCCGTCGGAGCCTTTTTCGACCAGCTTGGCGGCGGCGGAGCGGAATTCTTCCCAGTTCTTGGGTACCGCGATCCCCTTTTCCTTCAGCTTGTCGGCCCGGTAGTAGAGCGCGTAGGCGTCGAAGTCGTAGAGCATCGTCACGTACTTTTCTTCGTAGCTCATCGCTTCCAGCGCGCCCTTCGAGTACTGGTCTTCGAACGGGCTGCCGTTCAGTTCGCCGCCGGAGATTTCGCTGACGTTGGCGAGCAGGCCTTTCGAGGCGTAGGTCGGGATCCAGGTCATGTCGAGGGTGGCGACGTCGGGCGCCGAGCCGGAGGAGACGGCGACCGAGAACTTGTCCTGGATCGTCTCGTAGTCGATCGCCTGGTAGTCGACCTTGATGTCCGGGTGCAGCTTGCGGAATTCTTCGACCGCCGGCTTGATCGGCGTCGCCGAGCCGTAGTAGTCCCAGACCGTAATCGTGTGGTCTCCCCCACCCCCGCCTCCGCTGGCGCTGGAGCCGCCGCAGGCGCTGACCGCGACTGCGAGCGCGGCGGCGAAGATGGCGATCACCGCGAACCTCTTCATCGTTCTCACTCTCCCTGGCTTGGCTTAGTGGACTTGAGGCCGCCGTCCCACGCATCGATGCGCGGGCCGTCGGCGTCGACGTAGTAGCGGGCGCGATCGCCCCGCACGACGCCCCGGCAGTACTCCACCGGGACGTCGTCGCTGGTGAACGCGACCAGCTCGACCAGCAACGCCGGGCGGCGCTGGTCCTGGCCCAGCAGATCCGCCTCGTGGCGGGTCGGCAGGATCGGCTCGATCGCCTCGCGGGCCCGCACCAGGCTGACGCCGTAGCGCTCCGCCAGCAGGCCGTAGAGGGACTCGTGCGCGAGGTCGGTCTCGAGCAGCCCGGGGAAGCGCTCGGCCGGAAGGTGGACGGTCTCCAGCACCAGCGGCTGGCCGCCGGCGCTGCGCAGGCGCTCGATCTCGACCGTCGCCGTGCCGGGCTCCAGCTCGAGGTACTCGGCGACGGTGGCGTCGGCGGTGCCGGCGCGGGCGCCGACCAGCTCGGTCTCGGGCTGCAGCCCGCGCGCCTCCATCTCCTGGGTGAAGCTGGTCAGGGCGGCGAGGTCGCGCTCGATCGGGGCGGCGGTGACGAAGGAGCCGCGGCCGGGGATCCGCTCGATGCGGCGCTCGCGGCGCAGCTCGTCGAGGGCGCGGCGGACGGTGATCAGGCTGCAGGCGTAGGTCTCGGAGAGCTCCTTCTCGGTGGGCAGCTGGTCGCCGACCTCCCATTTGCCCTGGTCGAGGGACGAGCGCAGCTCCAGGTAGAGCTGGTGGTGAAGCGGCACCGGGCCGCGGGAGAGGGGTTTGCCGGAAATGGGGGCGCCACTTGATTGCGGATCATTTCTCATAACGATATGATCTTAGCATGGATACGCAAGAAAACGCCGGCTCCGCCGCTCCCGAGCCCACGCCCGCGCCCCGCGCTCTCTCTATAGACCTGGGGGCGAGCCGCCTCCGCGCCGCCGCCGTCGGCAACGGCGGCGAGGTGGTGTGCCGGCGCGAGACGCCCACCCCCCGCGACGGCTCGCCGCGGGCGCTGGTCGGCGCGGTGATCGACCTGCTCTCCGACCTCGCCGCCGACCTGCCGGCGGACTCGCTCGCCCAGCTGGGCGGGATCGGCGTCGCCGCCGTCGGCCCGCTCGATGCCGAGCGCGGCGTCCTCCTCGGCCCGCCGAACCTCGGCGCCGGCTACCGCGGCCTGGAGCTGGGGGCGCCGCTGCAGCGCCACTTCGGCCTGCCGGTCGCGGTCGAGCGCGACACCAACGTCGCCGCCCTCGGCGAGCGCGCCTTCGGCGCCGGCCGCGGCTGCGACGAGCTCGTCTACCTCACCGTCTCGACCGGGATCGGCGGCGGCATCGTCTCCGGCGGGCGGCTGCTCGGCGGCGCCCGCGGCTTCGCCGGCGAGCTCGGGCACGTCCCGGTCAGCCTCGGCGGCCCCGCCTGCGGCTGCGGCCATCCCGGTCACCTCGAGGCCTATGCCTCGGGCACGGGGATCGCGCGGCGGGCGCGCGAGGCCGTCGCCGACGGCGCCGGCGGGCCGCTGGCGCGGCTGCTGGACGAGCGCGGCGAGCAGCTCGGCGCCGCCGACGTGCTCGCCGCCGAGGACGAGGGCGACGCGGTCGCGGCGACGATCCTCGCCGAGGCGGTCGCGGCCTTCGCGGCCGCTACCCTCGGCTTCGTCAACGCCTTCGACCCGCAGCGGATCGTCATCGGGGGCGGCGTCATGGCCGGCCTCGGCGACCGCCTGCTCGCCGCCGCCCGGCAGGCGGTGGAGGAATACGCGCTGGCACCGCCGGCGCGCGAGACCGCGATCGTCCCCGCCGCGCTCGGCGAGGACTGCAGCCTGATCGGCGCCCTGCCGCTCCTGGTCGGCGACGCGGTCGGCGGCGGAGGCGCGGCCGGACCGCGAGTCGAGCAGAGGACGGGGGCCTGAGCCATGGCGACGATCACCTTCACCGGCGTCGAAAAGCGCTACCCCGACCAGAGCGCCGGCGCCGTCCGCGACCTCAACCTCGAGGTCGGCGACGGCGAGTTCATGGTCTTCGTCGGGCCCTCGGGCTGCGGCAAGACGACCGCGCTGCGGATGACCGCGGGGCTGGAGACGATCACCGCCGGCGAGATCGCGATCGACGGCGAGGTCGTCAACAACGTCGCCCCGCAGCGCCGCGACGTGGCGATGGTCTTCCAGGAGTACGCGCTGTACCCGCAGATGAACGTCTTCGACAACATCGCCTTCGGCCTGCGGCTGCGCAAGCTGCCGCGCGCGGAGGTGCGGGCGCGAGTCGAGGAGATGGCGCAGACGCTGGGGATGGAGGACCTGCTCGCGCGCAAGCCGCGGGCGCTCTCCGGCGGCCAGCGCCAGCGGGTCGCGATGGGCCGGGCGCTGGTCCGCGACCCCAAGGTCTTCCTGATGGACGAGCCGCTCTCCAACCTCGACGCCAAACTGCGGGTGCAGATGCGCTACGAGGTGACCCGGATCCAGCGCGAGCTGGGGACGACGACGATCTACGTCACCCACGACCAGGTCGAGGCGATGACGATGGGCACCCGCGTCGCGGTGATGCGCGGCGGCGACCTGCAGCAGGTCGACCGGCCGGAGACGCTCTACGAAGAACCGGCCAACCTCTTCGTCGCCGCCTTCATCGGCAGCCCCGAGATGAACCTGCTGCGGGGTACGCTCCTCGCCGGCGAGGGCGGGCTGGAGCTGGCGGTCGGCGAGCAGCGGCTGCCGCTGCCGGCGGCGGTCCTCGCGGCGCGGCCCGAGCTGCGCGAGCGCCAGGGCGCCGAGTTGGTCGTCGGCGTGCGCCCGGAGGCGCTCTCCCCCTTCGACCCGGAGCGGGCCGGCGCGGCGCCGCGCCTGGTCGGCGAGGTGAGCGCGGCGGAGATGCTCGGCGCCGACCGCCTCGTCCACGTCGCGCTGCCGGGAGCGCCGCTGTTTCGCAGCGACCTGCTCGAGGACTCGGCGGCGAGCGCCGACGTGGCGCGGCCGGCGCGCGACTCGGCGGTCGTCGCCCGCTTCGACTCGCTCGCCGCCCACCCGGCGGCGGGGGAGCGGATCGAGGTCGGCGTCGCCCTCGACCGCGCCCACTTCTTCGACCCGGAGACCGGCCTGCGCCTCTGAGCCCCGGCTACCGGCGCCGGTAGTGGGCGAGGGTGGCGTCGGTGGTCTCGCCGCCGATCCGCAGCCGCACCCGCAGGGTCCCGGCGAAGTCGTCGATCGCCATCCGCAGCACCTCGGCGCGGACCCGCAGCGAGTGCGGCCGGCCGGGCTCGGCCGCCTCGGCGGCGAGGTCGCTGAGGAACGGCAGCAGGCCGGACAGCGCCCGCTCGTCGTCCTCGGTGCGGAAGTAGTGGGTGATCGGGAAGTGGATCACGTCGCGCCGCACCCGGATCAGCTGCTGGGCGAAGGAGGCGAGCATCGATTCCAGCAGCGGCGGGTCGGCGTCGGCGAGCTCCTCGCCGAGCCGCTCCTCGGTCTCCCGCGCCAGGTGGACCTCGTGGGCGAGCGAGTCGCGGCGGGAGATCGCGTTGTAGATCGAGATCAGCCAGGAGATGCTGGCGGTCAGCAGGCCGAGCCCGAACAGCGTCTCGACCGGACCGAGGACGCGCAGCAGCGAGGCGGCCGGTGAGATGTCGCCGTAGCCGAGGCTGGTCAGGTTGACCAGCGAGAGGTAGAGGGCGTCGACGAAGCCGGAGTGCTGGGCCGGATCGAGCTGCGGGTCGAAGGTGAAGCCGCCCGGCATCTGCGGCATGAAGATCAGCGCCCAGCCGACCGCCAGCAGCGTCGCCCAGGTGCCGACGACGACGATGTAGCTGACCGGCCCGACCAGCAGGCCGCCGCGCCGCCCCGGCAGCCGCGCCGCCACCGCCGAGGTGCCGGTGACGATCCCCCGCGCGATCACCCCGCGGCCGAGCGGGTGAAAGAGGACGTCGAAGATGTCGCGCAGCGCCAGCACGATCAGCGCGATCCCCAGCACGGTCCAGAAGACGGCCACACCGAGAAGCTAGACGAGAACGGGGCGGCGCCGCCAAGGCACCTAGCGGATGATGCGCAGCCTCACCCTGGCGCCGACCGTGCGGCGGTTGCCGAGCATGTCGGCCCCGCGGACGCGCGCGATGGCGCGGCGGCCGGCGGCGGCAAGGCTGCGACCGCGCAGGCGCACCGCCCGCGAGCGGCCGGCGGCGATCCGAAAGTGGCCGCTGGCCAGCAGCTTGCGCTTGCCGCCCTGGCGCGCGCCGAGCAGCTTGACCCGGCCGTGGCACGGCCCCGAGGTCTCGGCCTTCGGGCAGCGCAGGCGCAGGCGCGCGGCGCGCTTCCCGACCACCCCGACCTTGGCGATCCCCACCCGCGGCGCGATCGCCTCGGCGGTGACCAGCCGCAGGCGGCGGCGACCGTGGCGGCGCTGCTGGCCGCGGTGCTTGCCCGGCTGGCGCCGGGCGGAGGCGCCGGCAGCGGCACCCTGCACGCCCATGTCGATCACGTAGATGTCGCTCTTGACGTCGCTATCGCCGGGAACCAGCTGTTCGGAGGTCGAGAAGGCGACGAAGCGGCCGTTGGGCGAGATCCCCTGGCAGAAGGATGGGCCCTGCTTGCCTTCGCCGGAGGGCGAGACCAGCCGCACCGCGCCGTCGCTCCATTCGTAGACGTCGGGCTCTTCGTCGGTGTCGGCCGGCGTCAGCTGGCCCCAGGTCCGGAAATAGGCGCGGTGGCCGTTGTCGGCGATCGCGCAAAGCGTCGCTTCCTCTTCGGCGATCGGCGGCCGCGCTTCCTTGGTGACGAGGGTGAATTCTCCGTGCGACCACATGTAGGCGTCAGGCTTTTCGTCGCGGTCTTCGGGAGAGAGGCGGCTGGTGCTGAAGAGGAAGAGACGTTCGCCGTCGCGGGAGACCGCCTGCAGGCTGACAAAGGCATGGCTGAAGTCGGAGCCGGGCGGGAACAGGGCGATCCGTTCCAGCGTGCCGTCCGGGCGCGCGCGGTAAACGTCCGGGTTGGCATCGGTGTCCTCCGACGTCTGCGCCGACTGAGCAAAGTACAGGTCCCCGTTCTCGGCGGCGGAGGCGAAGGTCCCGGGCCCGAAGCTCTCCCGCGGCGTCCCCGGGACTTCTTCGGGCGAGACGGTGCGGGTGAGCCGCGTGGTGACGCCGTCGTGCCAGGCGTAGATGTCGGGGGTGAAACTGCCAGTGTCGTCGGCGGTCAGGTGGTCGGAGGTCGCGAAGTAGGCGGTCGCGCCGTCCGGCGAGGCGCCGACGAACCAGGGCTGCGGCGCTCGCTGGTAGGGGAATTCGGGCGTCGGCAGAGTTTCGGTGGGGCCGGTGGAGACGAGCCGCGTCTGCCCTTCGAACCGCTGGTAGACGTCGGACTCGTTGTCCCAGTCTTCGGGGACCAGCCGCTGGCCGGTTTCGAAGTAGACGTAGCGGCCGTCGTCGGAGGCCCAGAATCTGTGGGCGCCGGAAGTGGGGTTGGGGTTGGGGCCGCCGTCCAGGGGACCGGTACTGAGCAGGGTGTACCTGCCGCCGGCCAAGACGTAGGCGTCGCCGGAGGCGGCGCCGTTGCCGCCGTCGGTGTCCTCCGGCGCCAGCGTCGCTTCGGTGGTGAGGTAGACCCGTTCGCCGTCGGGCGAGGCGCCGAGCAGGCCGGCCCCATTTCGGCCATCGCCGACGACGATCGGCTGGCCATCGGGGAAGCGGCTGACCAGCCTCGTCGTGTTGCCGTCGCGCTCGTAGACCTCCCAGATCCCGTGCTTCAGGGTGCCGTCGCCGGGAGCGTCTTCGGTCAGCTTTTCGTAGCTGTTGAACCAGACCCGGCCGCTGTTGTCGATCTGCACCGCGCAGCGCTCCAGCGCCGTGCCGCAGGGGAAGGCGGCCTGCGCCGCCGGGGCGAGAAGCAGTGCGGCGCCGAGCAGCGCCGCCGACAGCAGCAGCGGACGCGACATCCGGGACAGCCTGGCCGAGCTCCCCATCGGCGGACAAGTCTAGGGCAGCGTTCAGGATTCCTGGTGGTGGGAGCTCAGGGACGCAGCGCGGCGACGAGGGCGAAGCGGCCCGTGCGGCCGGCCTCGCGGCGGTGCGAGTAGAAGTCGTCGAGGCGCTGGTCGCTGGCGAGCGCGGCGACCTCGATCCGGTCGCGGGCGAGGCCGGCCTGCTCGAGGTCGATCCGGTTGGCGGCCCAGAGGTCGAACAGCGCCTTCTCGCCGCGCGGCGCGAGGATCTCGGCGGCGCGCTCGCCGTAGGCGGCCCGGGCGCGCTCGCCGACCTCGGGGCCGACCTCGTACCCGGCGGGCCCGATCGAGGGGCCGATCGCCGCCCGCAGCGCCGCCGGCTCGGAGCCGAAGCGCTCGCCCATCACGGCGACCGTGCGCGAGCAGATCCGCGCCACCGTTCCGCCCCAGCCGGCGTGGGCGAGGCCGAGCACCCGCCGCTCGGGGTCGATGACGACGACCGGCACGCAGTCGGCGACCTTGACGCAGAGCGGCAGCGCCGGCGTGTCGGTGACCAGCGCGTCGGCGTCCGGCACGACCGTCGCTTCGCCGGTGGCGCCGCGCCCCGCGTCCTCCTCGCCGACCACCGCGACCCCGTCGGCGTGGACCTGCCGGCACCAGACCGAGCGCTCCAGCGGCAGCCCGAAGGCCGCGAACAGCCGCCGCCGGTTCTCCACCACCCGCTCGGCCTCGTCCTCGGTCCAGAGCCCGAGGTTGAGCGTGTCGAACGGCGTCGCGCTGACGCCGCCGTGCCGGGTCGAGACCACCGCCTCGACCGCCTCGGGCAGCGTCTCGAACCGGTAGCCGACCACCCCGCCTCGCGCTTCGCGCCGCATGAGCCGACTCTACCCGCCCGCCGACGGGCCGCTTTCCCGGGATATACCAGGGAAATCGGCCCGTCGGCGTAGGAGGTGGCGTTGGGGTCCCGGGTTGGGCGGGGCCGGTGGATCTTGGGGGCGGGGTTTGGGGGGCGCCCCAATGTGGCGGTGCGGGTTCGTGCCTAGCGTCGGCCTCCAAGCTCAAACCAGAGACAGGAGACACGATGAACCCGATTCGCAACGCCACCAGGATCCAGCTCGCGCTGCTCGCCCTGCTCGCCGGCCTGATCGCCGTCCCGGCGGCGCAGGCGAGCACCGTCGGCACCGATCCGAGCGGCGCGCTCCTCGTCAGCGCCGGCCCCGAGCGCAACGACATCGGCCTGCAGGAGCACGGGGTCGAAGACGGCCGGCTGGTGATCTACGACGGCGTTCCCGGCAACACGATGGTCAGCGCCACCGGTGCCTGCGAAGAAGCGTGGGAAGGCGCGGTCGTCTGCACCTGGAACCCGGCCGCCGGCGTCCGCGTCGACCTCGGCGGCGGCAACGACGAAGGCTACGTCAGCGCCGGCCTGCCGGCCAACGCGGTCTTCGCGATCGCCGGCGGCGAGGGCGACGACAAGCTCAGCTCGCCGACCTACACCGGGCAGGCGACGACGCTCGAAGGGGGGCCCGGGACCGACAAGCTGGAGGGCGGCAGCGGGCCCGACACCCTGCGCGGCGGGGAGGGCAACGACACCCTGACCGGCGTCGGCGGCAGCGACCGCCTCTACGGCGAAGGCGGCGACGACAACCTCTCCGGCGACGGCAACAAGGGCGCCTCCGCCGATCTGCTCGACGGCGGTCCCGGCCTCGACACGATCGACTCCGACTGGGAGGACGAAAGCAGCAAGAGCCAGACGGTGCGGGTGACGCTGGACGGCGTCGCCGACGACGGCCGCCCCGGCGAGGGCGACAACGTCGCCAACGTCGAGTCGGTCACCACCTACCAGGGCAGCGTCCTGGTCGGCGGCGAAGCGGGCGAGCACCTGGAGGCGTTCCAGACGCTCGCCGCCAGCACCCTGACCGGCAACGGCGGCAACGACGAGCTGAAGGGCAGCGGCGGGCCCGACAAGCTCGACGGCGGGCCCGGCGACGACTACATCGACGCCGGCTTCGGCGACGACACGATCGTCGGCGGGCCCGGCCGCGACACGATCTACGGCGACCTGCGCGGCGGCGACTGCGGCCCGCTCTGGTGCACGCTGCCCTACGGCAACGACACGATCGAAGCCCGTGACGGCGCCGTCGACTCCGTCAGCTGCGGGCCGGGCGAGGACCGCGTCACCGCCGACCCCGGCGACGTCGTCGCCTCCGACTGCGAGACGGTGCTCCGCGGCGCCGTCAGCGGGGGCGCCGGCGGCGGCAAGGCGAAGCGGTGCGTCGTCCCGAAGCTCGCCGGGCTGAAGGCGAAGACGGCGAAGAAGCGGCTGAAGAAGGCCGGCTGCAAGGCCCGGGTCCGGCTCGAGCACAGCCGCAAGGTCCGCCGCGGCCGGGTGATCGGGTCGAGCCCGAAGGCGAAGAAGAAGCTCCCCCGCGGGGCGAAGGTGACGCTCGTCGTCTCCAAGGGCTGAACGACCCGAGCGAGATCGGCGCCGGCCGAGGTTTGGCCGGCGCCGATTCGGGCAAGGGCGGGAGAGGAGATCCAACTCGAGGAGGAACCAGCATGCTCACTGTCACCGACGAGGCCGCGACCGCGATCGACGGCATCCTCGCCTCCCGCGACCTGCCCGACGAGGCCGGGGTGCGGGTCACGGCGGAGTTCAACCCCGGCAGCGGCGACACCGCCGGGCCCGAGCTGCAGCTGCAGGTGGTCGAGGCGCCGCAGCCGGGCGACCAGGTCGTCGACGGCGCCTCGGTCTACCTCGAACCCGAGGCGGCGGCGCTGCTCGACGAGCGCACGCTCGACGCCGAGCAGGCCGGCGAGACGCTGAGGTTCGCGCTGCGTTAGCCGGGCGGGAGCGGCTTCAGCCGGTGTTGCGCAGGCCGGCGGCGATCCCGTTCACGGTCAGCAGCAGGGCCCGGCCGAGATCGGGGTCGCCCGCCTCGCCGGCGGCGGAGGCGGCGCGCCAGCGTTCGAGCAGCGAGACCTGCAGGTAGTGCAGCGGCGCCAGGTAGGCGTCGCGGACCCGCAGGGTGCGGGCCAGCTCTCGGTTGCCCGCGAGCAGCTCGGGGTGGCCGGCGACCCGCAGCACCTCGGCGACGGTCAGCTCGTGCTCGGCGCGGATCGCGGCGAACGGGGCCGCCAGCTCCTCCGGCACCAGCCGCTCGACGTAGTGCCCGGCGATCTCCAGGTCGGTCTTGAACAGCGTCATCTCGATGTTGGCGAGGAAGTTGGCGAAGAAGCGCCAGCCGCTCGCCATCTCCGCCAGCCGCTCGCCGTGGCCCGCCTCGCGCGCCGCCGCCAGGCCGCTGCCGACCCCGAACCAGCCGGGGACGATCTGGCGTGACTGGGTCCAGCCGAAGACCCAGGGGATCGCCCGCAGCCCGCCGATCCCGCCGCCGGAGTCCGGCCGCCGCGCCGGCCGCGAGCCGAGGTGCAGCTCGGCGAGCAGCTCGATCGGGGTCGAGGCGAGGAAGTACTCGGGCAGCCGCGGGTCCTCGACCAGCCCGCGGTAGCGCTCGTAGGCCGCCGCCGCGACCAGGTCCATCGTCTCGGTCCAGCGGCTCGAGCTGCGTCGCGGAGACCCACGGCCGCCGGTGCAGGACGCTCGCTTCCAGCGTCGCCCCCAGGGTCAGCTCGAGGTTCTCTCGGGCCAGCTCGGGCAACAGGTACTTGTCGGAGATCACCTCGCCCTGCTCGGTCACCTTGATCTCGCCGTCCAGCGTCCCCGAGGGCTGGGCGAGGATCGCGTCGTGGGTCGGGCCGCCGCCGCGGGCGACGGTGCCGCCGCGACCGTGGAAGAGGCGCAGGTGGACGCCGCGCGCCGCCGCCGCGTCGCGCAGCCGCTGCTGGGCGCGGTGGACCTCCCACTGGCTGGCGGCGATCCCGCCCTCCTTGTTGGAGTCCGAGTAGCCGAGCATCACCTCCTGCCGGTCGCCGCGCAGCTCGACCAGGCGGCGGTAGGAGGGGTCGTCGAGCAGCTCGCCGAGCAGCTCGTCGGCGTGGCGCAGCTCCTCGATCGTCTCCAGCAGCGGCACCAGGTCGAGCGTCGCCCGCCCCGCCTCGAGGTCGACCAGACCGGCCTCGCGGGCGAGCAGGGCGACGGCGAGGACGTCGTCGGCGCCGCGACACATCGAGATCACGTAGGTCGAGATCGCCTCCGGGCCATGGCGCTCCTGGGCGGTGCCGACCGCCGCGAAGGTGGCGAAGGTGCGGGCGCCGGCGGCGTCGAGCGGCGGCGGGCTCGGCGCCAGCGGCCGCCGCCCCAACCCCAGCTCGGCGGAGAGCAGGCGGCGGCGCTCCTCCCTCCCCAGCTCCGCGTAGGGAGTCGCCGACTCGCCGAGCCGGTCGAAGAGCTGGCCGAGGGCGTGGTGGTGGACGCTCGCCTCCTCGCGCACGTCGAGGCTGGCCATCCCGAGGCCGAAGGCGGCGAGCGCCCGCTGCGCCCGCGCCACCCGCCCACCGGCGACCAGCGCCCCGCGTCCGGCGGCGAGCGAGTCGCGGATCAGCCCCAGCTCGGCCAGCGGCTCGCGCTCGTCGCGGTAGGAGCGGCCGGGCTCGGCCGGCAGGCCCTCCTGCAGCCGCCGCCGCGTGTTCAGCAGCTTCTGGCGCATGCAGGTCAGCTTCAGCCGGTAGGGCTCCTCGGCGTTGAGCCGGCGGTAGCGCGGCTCGAGCTCGGGCAGCGCCTCCAGGTCGGCGGCGAGCGATGCCTGCAGCTCGGCGGCGACCGGGACGATCCGCACCGAGGCCGAGAGGTCGCCGCGCAGCGCGTCGACGATCGCGATCGCCCGCCGGATCCCGTGCTCGCGCTGCAGGTCGAGGACCGCCGCGGTGTGCTCGGGGCTGACGTTGGGGTTGCCGTCGCGGTCGCCGCCGATCCAGCTGCCGAAGCGCAGCGGCCGCGCCCCCGCCGGCAACTCGAGGCCCGCCTGCCGCAGCTCGCGGGCGAGCTCGTCGAGCACGTCGGGGACGGGGGCGGCGGAGAGCTCGTCGAGGTAGTAGACGGCGTTGCGCGCCTCGTCGACGACGTCGGGGCGGGCGATCCGGATCTCGTCGGTCTGCCAGAGCAGGTCGACCGTCTCTTCCAGCCGCGCCAGCACCTCGCGCTCGGCGCGCTCGTCGCCGCGCGCCAGGTCGAGCGCGTCGAGCAGCGCGGCGACCTCGCGCAGCTTGGCGAGCACGGTGCGGCGCGCCGCCTCGGTCGGGTGCGCGGTGAAGACCGGGCGCGCCTGCAGCCGGGCGAGCACCGCCTCGACCTCGTCCCGCGGCAGCTCGGCGGCGGCGACCCGCGCCACCGCCCCGGCCAGCCAGCCGCCGTCGCGGCGGCGAGTGGCGGCGAGGTCGCGTCCGCGGTGGACCTGCTCGGCGACGTTGGCGAGGTGGAAGTAGGTGGTGAAGGCGCGCGCCAGCCGCCGCGAGCGGGCCGGCGAGGCCTCGCCGAGCAGCTGCGCGGCCGCCGCCCGGTCCTCGCGGATCAGCAGCCGCACCCGCTCGACCTGCTCGAGCAGCTCCTCGCCCTCCTGCCGGACCAGGGTCCGTCCCAGCAGGTTGCCGAGGTCGCGGATGTCGCGGCGCAGGTCAGGCACCGGCGGGGCGGCGAGCGGCGGACGGGAGCATCCGCAGACCCTACGGATCCGTAGGACCCGGAGGTGGAGAGCGATGCGCGTAATGGATTCGTCATTTGTGGCTGCGAGCATCGCGGCGTGCCCGCGCGCCTGATCGTCATCGCCAAGGCACCGCGGCCGGGGCTCTCGAAGACCCGGCTCTGCCCCCCCTGCACCCCCGAGCAGGCGGCCGCCCTGGCGGAGGCGGCGCTCGCGGACACGCTGCGCGCAGTGGCGGCGACCGCGTGCGCGGAGAGGGTTCTCGTCCTCGACGGCGAGGCCGGCGACTGGCTGCCACCCGGCTTCGAGGTCGTCCCCCAGGTGGGAGGCGGCCTCGACCGCCGCCTCGCCGCCGCCTTCTCCGCGCACGACGGGCCGTCGCTGCTGATCGGGATGGACACGCCGCAGCTCACCCCGGCGCTGCTCGAGGACTCGCTCGCGGCGCTGCTGGCGCCGGCCACCGACGCGGTGCTCGGCGCGGCCGAGGACGGCGGCTACTGGGCGATCGGGTTCCGCCGGCCCGAGCCGCGCGCCTTCGACGGCGTGCCGATGAGCAGCGCCCGGACCGGCGAGCGCCAGCGCGCCCGCCTGCGCGAGCTCGGCCTGCGCACCGCGGAGCTGCCGCCGCTGCGCGACGTCGACCGCTTCGCCGACGCCGAGGCGGTCGCCGCCGAGTGCCCCGGCGGGGGCTTCGCCCGCGCCCTGCGCGCGGTCGCGCCGACCCGGCCCGAGGCCGTGCGGTGAGCAGCGAGCCGCTGACCCGGCCGACGGCGCTGGCGCTCTACGAGCTCGGCCTGCGCGAGAGCGGGGGCGGAGGCGCGGCGCTGCACGCGGTCGCCGACGACGGCACCCGGCGGCGCCTGCCACTGCGCCGCTGGCTGCACACACCGGAGGCGGCCGAGCAGGCGCTGCTCGACCGCTGCGCCGGCCCGGTCCTCGACGTCGGCTGCGGCGCCGGGCGCCACCTGGTCGAGCTCGGCGCGCGCGGGGTCGAGGCGGTCGGGGTCGAGATCTCGACCGAGGCGGTGGCGATCGCCACCGCCCGCGGCGCCGAGGTGATCGAGGCCTCGATCTTCGAGCAGCCGCTGGCCGGCGACTGGGGCACGGCGCTGCTGCTCGACGGCAACATCGGGATCGGCGGAGATCCGGTCGCCCTGCTGCGCCGGGTCGCGGCGCTGCTGGGGGCGGGCGGCGCCGCGCTGGTCGAGCTGGAGCCGCCGGCCGCCGCCTCGCGGGCGGGCCGGGTCCGGCTCGAGTACTCGCGCCAGGTCAGCGAGTGGATCCCCTGGCGCTTCGTCACCGCCGCCGAGATCGAGCCGATCGCCGCCGCCGCGGCCCTGGCGCTGCGCGAGCTGTGGTGCGCCGACGGCCGCTGGTTCGCCGAGCTGGGCGCGGAGGAGGCGGGATGGAGGGCGTAGCCGAGAGCCCCTCGCTGCCGCGCCGGGCGGCGCTGGCGCTGCCGCGGGCCGAGGTGCTGGTGCCGGCGCTGGTCTGCGGCGCGGCGCTGCTCACCGTCGCCGTCGGCCTCACCGCCAAATCGCAGGGCGTCCACTGGGGGACGCCGGAGCAGCCGCTGAACGTCCACTACCTGCCGAAGATCTCGCCCTGGGCGCTGCCCGGCCTCGCCGCGGTCGGCGCCTCGCTGGCGCTGGCGGTGCCGCTGCTGCGCTCGCGGCTCGGCGTCCTCCCCTTCGGCGCGGCGCTGTTCGGGCTCACCCTGGCGACCCGGGTCGGGCTCAACGTCGTCCGCGCCGGGCCGCGCGGGCTCGACGAGGTCTTCGTCGTCCGCGCCACCGGCGAGGGACGGACCGAGTACCTGCCCGGCCTCGCCTTCTTCGAACACGGGGTCGGCGGCTTCCTCGAACGCTTCCCCGAGATCGTCGCCGTCGCCCCCACCCACGTCGCCGGCCACCCGCCGGGCCTGGTCGTCACCATGCACCTGCTCGGGATCGACACCGCCGCCGGCCTCGCCGCCTTCACGATCGTGCTCGGGGCGCTGGCGACCCCGGTGCTCTACCTGCTCGGCCGCCACCTCTTCGGCGAGACCGAGGGCCGGGTCGCGGCGCTGCTCTTCGTCTTCGTCCCGACCTCGATGCTCTACGGCGCCACCTCCGCCGACGCCCTCTACGCGGCGCTGGCGCTGGCCGCGGCCGCGGCGCTGCTCGGCCGCCGCTGGGGGACGCGGGTGCTCGGCGCCCTGCTCCTCGCGCTCGCCTCCTTCTACTCCTACGCGCTGCTCGCCGCCGGCGCCTGGGCGGTGCTGGTCCGCTGGCTGCGCCAGGGCCTGGGCGGCGCGGTGCGGGTCGCGCTGCTCTGCGGCGCCGCCCTGGCCGGCTTCTACCTGGCGCTCTACCTGGTCGCCGGCTTCGACCTGTTCGCAGCGCTGGGCGCGACCGAGGACCGCTACCGGGAAGGGATCGCCAGCGTCCGCCCCTACGCCTTCTACTTCTTCGGCTCGCCCGCCGCCTTCGTCGTCATGCTGGGGCCGGTGGCCTGGTTCGCCGCCCGCGCCCTCGCCCGCCGCGAGGCGACCGCGGTGGCGCTCGGAATCGTGATCGCGGTCAGCATGGTCGCCGGCTACACCAAGGCCGAGACCGAGCGGATCTGGCTCTTCCTCGTGCCCTTCGCCTGCCTCGCCGCCGCCCGGGCGGTCTCGGCGAAGCGGGTGCCGCTGCTGCTGGCGGCGCTCGCCGCCCAGGCCGTCGCCTTCGAGATCCTCCTCAACACCAAGTGGTGAGCGCGATGGCCCTAGTCACGCAGATCGGCCCGCGCGAACTCCGCCATCCCCTCGGCCAGCCCGACCTCGGCGGCGAAGCCGAGCTGCTCGCGCGCCCGGGTCGGGTCGGCGAAGACGTGGCGCACGTCGCCGAGCCGGAACTCGCCGGTCACCTGCGGCGCCGGCGCCCCGTCGCTCGCCTCGCGGCAGAGCAGCTCGGCCATCGTCAGGATCGACTCCGGCCGGCCGCTGGCGACGTTGAAGGCGGCGGGCGGGCCCTCGCGCCCGAGCGCCAGCAGGTTCGCCCGGGCGACGTCGGCGACGTGGACGAAGTCGCGCAGCTGGGCGCCGTCCTCGAACACGCGCGGGGCGCGGCCGGCGGCGATGTGGCTGCGAAAGATGCTGGCCACGCCGGCGTAGGGCGTGTCGCGCGGCATCCGCGGCCCGTAGACGTTGTGGTAGCGCAGCAGGGTCGCCGAGACCCCCTCGCTCTCGCGGGCGAAGAGGGTGCAGAGGTGCTCCTGGGCGAGCTTGCTCGCGGCGTAGACGCTGCGCGGGTCGAGCGGCGCGTCCTCGCCGATCGAGCGCGGCGCCAGCGGCTCGCCGCACTCGGGGCAGGGCGGGTCGAAGCGGCCGGCCTCGAGGTCCCCGCGCGAGCGCGGCGCCGGCCGCACCGGCCCGTGGCGCGGGCACTCGTAGCCACCCTCGCCGTAGACGACCATGCTGCTGGCGAGGACCAGCGGCCCGCGGAAGCCGCGGCGGGCGAGCGCCGAGAGCAGCCGCGCGGTGCCGAGCTCGTTGACCGCGACGTAGTCCTCGGCGTCGCGGAAGTCGAGGCCGAGGCCGACCATCGCCGCCTGGTGGCAGACCGCGTCGACCCCCTCGACCGCGGCCGCGGCGACCGCGGGGTCGGTGAGGTCGCCCTCGAGCAGCTCGGCGCCGGGGTTGAGGTAACCGGGCCGGCGCCGGTGCGCGGCCGGCAGGAAGCAGTCGAGGACGCGGACCTCGCGGCCCGCCTCCACCAACAGGTCGACCACGTGTGAGCCGATGAAGCCCGCCCCCCCGGTGACAAGTACGCGATCGCCCATCGGCCGCAGGATATGCGGCTCGCTGAGGCCGGCGACGACGGTCGCGCTGCTCGGCGGCCTCGCCGCGCTCGCCGCCGCCTGCGGCGGCGGTGGCTTCCGCCGCGCCGCCGAGCCCGCCGCCGCGCCGCCGCTGACCCGCGAGCCGGCCGGCCGCACCCGTGCGATCGGCGGCGAACCGGAGGGGCTCGCCTTCGACGAGGGCGCCGGCCTGCTCGCGGTCGGCCTGCGCCAGCCGCACGGCGCGCTCGCCTTCGTCGACCCGGACACGCTGGCGACCCGCGCCCGGGTGCCGCTGCCGGCGGCGCCCCGCCACCTCGCCTACGCGCCGGCCGAAGCCGCGGTCGTCGTCCCCGCCGAGTCCGCCGACCGGGTGCTGGAGGTGACCCCCGAAGGCGTCCGCTCCGAAGCCAAGGCCGGCACCCACCCCCACGCCGCCGCCGCGATCGGCCACCGCGTCTTCGTCGCCGACGAGCACTCCGACCAGGTCTCGGTCCTGCGCCGCGGCCGGCTGGAAGCGACCTGGCCGGCGCCGCACCAGCCGGGCGGGATCGCCGCCTTCGCCCACCGCTACGTCGGCCTCGTCGCCGTCTCCGAGCGCGTCCTGCAGGTCTACGACGCCGCCAGCGGCGAGCAGCTGGGACAGGTCGGTGCCGGCGTCGGCCCGACCCACGTCGCCGGCTCCGGCTACACCGCCTTCGTCGCCGACACCGAAGGCGACGCGGTGCGCAAGTTCGCGGTCGACGCGAGCCCGGTGCAGACCGAGGTCGTGCCGGCGCCCGGCGCGCCCTACGGGATCGCCCTCGACCTCGCCCGCGGCCGCCTCTGGGTGACGCTGACCGCCCGCAACCAGCTGGTCGAGTACGCGGTCGGCGAAGGCCCGACGCGCAGGATCGCCACCTACCCGACCGTGCGCCAGCCGAACTCGGTCGCGGTCGACCCGCGCAGCGGCGTCGTCTACGTCGCCGGCCGCCGCGACGGCCGGCTGCAGCGGATCGTGCCGCGGGAGGACCGGCCGTGAGCCCGCGCCGCCCGCAGCTGCCGAAACCGCCGTGGCCACCGCGCCTGCCGGAGGAGCCGCCGCCGGGTCCGACCCGGCCCGAGTTCTGGCGCAGCCCGCTGCGCGGCCCCTGGCTGACCTCGCTGCTCGGCACCGCGCTGCTGCCGCTGGTGATCGTCTGCGCGGTCACCGGCTTCCTCTCCCAGGCCGCCTACGACCCTGACCTCGGCCGCAACTCATTGCTGCCCTCGGGCGGCATCGGCGCCGACGTCTTCTTCTTCGACTGGCCGACCAGCCCGGCCTGGATCTACGCGGTGACCCAGGGGCTGCACGTGACCAGCGGGCTGCTGGCGATCCCGATCCTGCTGGCGAAGCTCTGGTCGGTGATGCCGAAGCTGTTCGAGTGGCCGCCGATCCGCTCGCTCGCCCACCTGCTCGAACGCGCCTCGCTGGCGCTGCTGGTCGGCGGCAGCATCTTCGTCTTCTTCACCGGCCTGATCAACGTGCAGGTCTACTACCCGTGGCCGTTCCGCTTCGTCCCGGCCCACTACTACGGGGCGCTGATCTTCCTCGCCGCCTTCGCCCTCCACGTCGGCCTGAAGCTGCCGTTCGCCTGGCGCAAGCTGCGCGAGCGCGGCATCGCCGCGCCGCTTCGCGCCGACCTCGCCCACACCGAGCCGGAGCCGTATGAGCCCGAGCACACCGCGCCGCTGGCGCCGGCGGCGCCGACGATCACCCGGCGGGCGATGCTCGGCACCGTCGCCGCCGCCTCGCTCGGCGCCGGCTGGGTCGCGGCGACGCAGGCGATTGGCGGGCCGCTGCGCGAGCTCGGCCTGCTCGGGCCGCACTCGACCAAGCTCGGCGACGGGCCGACCGAGTTCCAGATCAACAAGACCGCGGCCAAGGTGGGAGTCGGCAAGGCGGAGACCGGCCCGAGCTGGCGGCTGGCGCTGAGCGGCGCCCGCGAGCTCGAGCTCTCGCGCGAGCAGCTGCTGGCGCTGCCCCAATACTCCTACGACCTGCCGATCGCCTGCGTCGAAGGCTGGTCGACGACCCAGCGCTGGACCGGCGTGCGGCTGCGCGACCTCGCCGCCCAGGCGGGCATCGATAGCGCCGACACCGTCCTGGTCGAATCGCTGCAGAAGGGCGGCGCGCTGCGCCAGGCGACGTTCGCCGCCAACCAGATCGCCGACGAGAAGAGCCTCCTGGCGCTGCGGGTCAACGGCGTCGACCTCTCGCTCGACCACGGCTTCCCGGCGCGGATCGTCGTCCCCGGGGCGCCCGGCGTGCACTGCACCAAGTGGGTCTCGACGATGAAGTTCGAGGCCGCCTGATGGCCCGCCTGCACCCCGCCCGCTTCCGCGCCCTCTACGGCGCCTCGCCGCTGCACCTGCTGGCGGCGATCGCCAGCTTCGCCGTCGCCGGCTACGCGATCTTCCGCATCTTCGAAACGCCGACCGCGCTCGGCTTCCTCGTCTGGTTCGGCGCCGCGATCCTCGCCCACGACCTGATCGCCTTCCCGCTCCGCGCGCTGCTCGACCTGATCGCGACGCAAACGCTCGGCGGCACTGGCAGCCGCGACTCCGAGCTGCGGGTGCCGGCGCTCAACCACCTGCGGGTCCCGGCCCTGCTCAGCCTGCTGGCACTGCTGCTCTTCTTCCCGCTGATCCTCGGGATCCCGGCCGACAACTACGAAGGCGACACCGGCATCTCGATCGACGTCTTCCTCGGCCGCTGGCTCGGGATCGTCGCCGTGCTCTTCATCGGCTCGGCTTTGATCTACGCGGTGCGGCTGGGCCGGGCCGAACGGCGCGCCAGAGCCGACGATGCCTGACGTCGTCCTGCCCGTGCTGAACGAGGCCGAGGCGCTGCCCGGGGTGCTGGGCGCGATGCCGGCCGGCTACCGCCCGATCGTCGTCGACAACCTCTCCGAGGACAGCTCCGGCGAGATCGCCGAACGGCTCGGCGCCGACGTCGTGCGCGAACCGCGGCGCGGCTTCGGCGCCGCCTGCTTCGCCGGCCTGCTCGCCGCCGAGGGCGAGGTCGTCTGCTTCATGGACTGCGACGGCTCGCTCGACCCCAGCGAGCTGCCGGCGATGGTCGAGCTGCTCGCCGGAGCCGACCTCGCGATCGGCGCCCGCCGGCCCGAGCGCGGCGCCTGGCCGCTGCACGCGAGGCTCGCCAACCGCGTCCTCGCCTGGGAGCTGCGCCGCCGCACCGGGCTGCGGCTCGAGGACATCGGACCGATGCGGGCGGCCCGCCGCCAGCCGCTGCTCGATCTCGGGATCGAGGACCGGCGCAGCGGCTGGCCGCTGGAGATGGTGGTCCGCGCCGACGCCGCCGGCTGGAAGATCGCCGAGCGCGGGGTGCCCTACGCGCGCCGCTCCGGACGCTCGAAGGTGACCGGGACGGTGCGCGGCACGATCGGCGCGATCGCCGACATGTCGGCGATCCTGCGCCGGATCGAAGGCGACGCCTCCCGCCCATAGGCGCGGAAGCGCCGCTCTCCGCCTACCTCACTTGGGCTGCGGCACGATGCGGATGTAGGGCCGCGGTTCCTCCCACTCGCCGAAGAGCTCCTTGGCTTCGTCGTTGTTGACCGAGCCGGAGATGATCACGTCGTCGCCCTGCTGCCAGTTGGCGGGGGTCGCGACTTTCTTCTGTTCGGTCAGCTGCAGCGAGTCGACCACCCGCAGCACCTCGTCGAAGTTGCGCCCGGTGCTCATCGGGTAGACGAGGATCAGTTTGACCTTCTTGTCGGGGCCGATGACGAAGACGTTGCGCACCGTCTGGTTGTCGGCCGGAGTGCGGTCCGCCGCGTCCCCCTCGACCTCGGCCGGCAGCATCCCGTAGAGCTTGGAGACGTTGAAGTCGGCGTCGCTGATGATCGGGTAGTTGGGCGCGGTGCCCTGCGTCTCCTCGATGTCCTTGGCCCACTCCTCGTGCTTGCCGAGCGGGTCGACCGAGAGGCCGATCACCTTCACGTTGCGGCTGGCGAAGTCCGGCTCGATCTTCGCCATGTAGCCGAGCTCGGTCGTGCAGACCGGGGTGAAGTCCTTCGGGTGGGAGAAGAGAACCGCCCACGAGTCGCCGATCCAGTCGTGGAACTTGATCCTCCCCTCGGTGGTGTCGGCTTCGAAATCGGGCGCCGTATCGCCAATCCGCAATGACATCGAACTGCTCCTCTCCTATTCGTCTCTGAAGTGTCCGCTCAACTTACCTTGCCCGGGGCCTCCCCGACACCCGCTGACCCCAGAGTACGCCCTGACAACGGGCGCCGGCGCCCGTTTGAACTCAGGCGAACGCCTGCTCGGCCGCCCCTCGCCGCTGCTCCCCGGGGTCGCCTCGAGCTAGATGGTTCAGGGCGCGACGGCTCGGCGGCGGAGGAAGGCGGCGCGGCCGGCGCCGACCGCCGCGAAGCTGCCGACAACCAGTGCCAGGCCAGCCACGTCGTAGCGGGCGAGGTAGTAGACGAGGCCGCCGGCCGCGGTGCAGCAGGCGGCGCCGCCGAGGTAGGCGAGGCCGCGGTCCCAGCCGGGGCGGGCGGTGTGGCGGGCATGCAGGAGGTTGATCAGGGCGAAGACGAGGAGGAAGGTGAGCGAGCCGAAGGAGACGATCTCGGTAATGCCCGGGAGCAGGGAGAAGCCGGCGCCGAGCAGCGCGATCCAGACGATCGCGCCGACCGGGATCCCGTCGCGCTCGCGGCCCAGCGCTGCCGGCAGCTCGTTCGCCTCGCTGACGTCGCGGACCAGCCGCGCGGTCGAGAACAGGGTCGCGTTGATCGCCGAGCTGGTCGAGAAGACCGCGCCCAGGGTGGCCGCCCAGAGGCCGAACCCGCCCAGCGCCTCTTCGCCGACGAGGGCGAAGGAGACCTCCTTTTCGGCGGCGATCGTCGCGTCGGGCAGCAGCATCTGCGAGGCGAGGGTGACGCCGACGTAGACGAGGACGACGATCGCGACCGAGAGGTAGAGCGCCCGGGGCAGCGTCCGCCGCGGGCGGTCGATGTCGTCGTAGTCGTAGGGCAGCAGCTCGAAGCCCTCGTAGGCGACGAAGATCACCGCGGCGCCGAGGAAGACCCCGGCCAGCCCTTCGTTGTCGAGCGGGGCGAGGCGGTGGGTGGAGAACGTCGCGAGGCCGATCGCGGCGATCCCGCCGAGCACCGCCAGCTTGGTGGCGACGACCACGTCCTCGACCAGGCCCGAGGTGGCGACGCCGCGGACGTTGACCGCGACGAAGGCGGCGAGCACCGCGACGCTGGCCAGGTCGGCGGCCGCCGCCGGGGCGTCGAACACGTGCGCCAGGTAGTGGCCGAAGGTGAAGGCGTAGACGGCGAGGGCGAAGACGTAGCCGACGATCAGCAGCCAGGCGACCAGCGCCGCCGGGCCGGGGTGCCCCTCCTCGCGCAGGTAGGTGAAGGGCCCGCCGGAGCGGTCGGCGCGCAGCGCCAGCCGCGAGTAGGCGTGGGCGGTCAGCGCCGCGATCGCACCGCCGATCAGGAAGGCGGCGAAGGCGAGGTGACCGGCGAGGTCGATCGTCACCCCGAGCACGCTGAAGATGCCGCCGCCGATCATCCCGCCGATCGCCATCGCGCTCGCCTCGCGCAGGCCGAGCAGCCCGCCGCCGCGCCGGCGCCGCGCTTCGCTGCGCGGGTGATAGGGCGGCTTGCGCCGCCGGCCCTCGCTCAGCCGCCCGCCCCGGTCGATAGACATCGTCCGTGATTCTGGCGATCAAGCTGCTGCTGGCGCCGCTCTGCGTCCTCGCCGTCTCGCTCGCGGGACGGCGCTGGGGGATGGCCGCGGCGGGGATCCTCGGCGGGCTGCCGGTCGTCGCCGGGCCGATCCTGCTGGTGCTGACGCTGGTCCACGGCCGCGCGTTCGGCGCCGAGGCGGCGGCGGGAACGCTGCTCGGGCTGTGCGCGCTGACGACCTTCGCCGTCGTCTACGGCCGCCTCTCGCCTCGTCTCGGGCCGGCCGCCAGCGTCCTCTGCGGCTGGACCGCGTTCCTCGCCGCGGTTGGGGTGCTCGACCAGGTCCACCCGCCCGACCTGCTGGCCCTGGCGCTGGCCGGCGCCAGCTTCGCCCTCGGCCTCTTCCTCCTCCACGCCCCGCCCGGGGAGCCGGCCCCGATCGGCGAGCTGCCCTGGTGGGACCTGCCGGCCCGCGGCCTCGCCGCAGCGGCGATGGTGCTGGCGCTGACCGCTGCCGCCGGCTCGCTCGGCCCCGGCCTCAGCGGGCTGCTGGCGCCGTTCCCCGTGATCGCCAGCGTGCTCGCCGTCTTCACCCACCTGCACGGCGGCGCCGACCAGGTGAAGATCCTCCTGCGCAGCTTCCTCATCGCCCTCTACGGCTTCGCCAGCTTCTGCTTCGTCCTCGCCGAGGCGCTCCCGTCCCTCGCAACCGCCGCCGCCTTCCTGCTCGCGACCGCGGTCGCCCTCGCGGTCCAGGCCCTCGTCTTCCTCGCCCGCCAGGGATTTCAACCGCGGTCGCTCGGGTAGCGGTGTAGTCCGGGGCGCCGCGCCGGGGGATCGGCGAGCGGCCCTCAGCCGGCGCCCCGGCTAGAGGTCCGACCCCCGACGGGGCCGCCGCGCTCAGTCGAGGACCGCGACCGACCGCTCGCCGGTCGGCTGGTCGGCGTCGGCCGCAGTCTCGGAACCGGGAGCCGCAGGAGTCTCCCACTTGCCGAGCGCCATCGCCAGCGCCGGGACGAAGGCCAGCGCCAGCAGCGCCAGCCCCCAGACGAAGGTCTGGGCGAAGGCTTCGGCGAGCGGTTCGGCGGCCTTCGCCTGCGCCGCCGGCGAGAGGCCGTGCAGCGCCTCGAAGCCGCTGCCGCCCGCGGGAATGCCGCCGCTCAACAGCTTGTCGCTGATCGCCGAGGCGAGCAGCACGGAGAGGATCGCGGTTCCGATCGACGCACCCGACTGGCGGATGATGTTCATCGCCGTGCTGGTGCGGGCGATCGCAGCCGGCGGCACCGCCTGCATCGCCGCGGTCATCGTCGGCATCATCGAGAGCCCCATGCCGAGACCGAGGACGAAGCTGAAGCCGCAGAGCAGCACGTAGGAGGTGGTCGCGGTGACGAAGGCGAACGGCACGATCCCGATCACCAGCAAGGGGATCCCGCAGGCGGCCCAGAGCGTCGGGCCGTAGCGGTCGGTCAGCTTGCCGGCGATCGGCATCGTGATCATCGCCCCCAGCCCCTGCGGTGCCAGCAGCAGGCCGGCTTCCAGCGCCGAGGCGCCGCGCACCGTCTGGTAGTAGAGCGGGATCAGCAGCATCGCCCCGAAGAAGGCGATCGCGAACAGCATGAAGGTCCCCGCCGCGGCGCCGGCGCGGGTGTGGGTGAAGGTTTTGATGTCGATCAGCGGCGCGTCCGAGCGCCAGCTGTGCCAGAAGAAGGTCGCGACGAGCAGGGACCCGGTCACGATCGGCAGCCAGGCTTTGGTCGCGCCGAAGCCGTCCGGGCCGTTGGACTCGGCGAGGCCGAAGATCGCCAGGGTCAGGCCCGGCGAGAGCAGCGCCATCCCCAGCCAGTCGAGCTTGTGGGCGGGCTGGGGCTTGTCGCGCTCGAGCACGATCAGGGCGAGGATCACGGCGACGATCCCGATCGGGATGTTGATCAGGAAGATCCAGCGCCAGGAGACGTCGTCGACCAGCCAGCCGCCGAGGATCGGGCCGGCGATCGGCGCGATCAGCATCGGCACGCCGAGGATCCCCATCACGCGACCCATCCGGTGGGGGCCGGCCTTCTGGGTCAGGATCGTCATCACCGCCGGCATGATCATCCCGCCGCCGATCCCCTGCAGGACGCGGAACCCGATCAGCGAGCCGGCGCTCCAGGCAGCGGCGCAGAGCGCCGAGCCGAGCATGAAGAGCACCAGCGACCAGATGTAGATGCGCTTGGTGCCGAAGCGGTCGGCGGCCCAGCCGGTGGCGGGGATCACCGCCGCCAGCGCCAGCGTATAGCCGGTCACGACCCATTGGATCGTGGTCAGCGAGGCGTTGAAGTCGATCGCCAGGCGGTCGACCGCGACGTTGATCACCGTCGTGTCGAGGATCGACATGATCGCGCCGAGCAGGACGACGGCGGCGACCACCATCGTCTCGCGGTCGAGGGCGTTGGGATCGTGGGCGGGGCTGGCGGGCGAGGACTGCGCTGGGGGCATCGGGCGATGCTAGCTAAACGGAGTCGCGGACTCCGGATATCGCTTAGGCAAGCCGGGCGGCGGCGACCGGTAGCCTCGGCGCATGCGGATCTTCCTCGCCGGGGCGAGCGGCGCGATCGGCCTGCGGCTGGTGCCGCTGCTGGTAGAGGCGGGCCACGAAGTCGCCGGCCTGACCCGGAGCCAGCGCAAGGCGGCGACCCTGCGCGAGCTCGGCGCCGAGCCGGTGATCGCCGACGTCTACGACGCGGAGGCTCTGACCGAGGCGGTGGTCGCCTTCGCCCCCGACCTCGTCATCCACCAGCTCACCGACCTCCCCGACGACGCCGCCGAGATCGCCGGCTCCCGCGCCGCCAACGCCCGGATGCGGATCGAGGGAACCGACAACCTGCTGGCCGCCGCGCGTGCCGCAGGCGCCGAGCGCTTCATCGCCCAGAGCATCGCCTGGGAGGTTCCCGGCGAGGGCGCCAAGGCGGTCGCCCACCTCGAGCGGGCGACGCTCGGCTTCGGCGGCGTGGTCCTCCGCTACGGCCAGTTCCACGGGCCCGGCACCTTCCACGAGGAGCAGCCGCCCGAGCAGCCGCGGATCCAGATCGACGCCGCCGCGGCCCGCACCGCCGAGCTGCTCGACGCCCCCAGCGGCATCGTCACGATCGTCGACGCCTAGCCGCCCGAGCCCGGCGGCGGTGGCAGACTGCCGCCATGCGAGTCCTGGCGATCGTCCAGCAGGCCGACTGCGGCCCAGGCGTCTTCGCCGAGGCGATCGCCGCCCGCGGCGACCGGCTCGACTGCTGGGCTCAGCCCCGGGGCGGCGCGGCGCCCGGCGACCCGCTCGGCTACGACGCCGTTCTCGTCCTCGGCGGCTCGATGAACGTCGACGAAGAGGGCGAGCACCCGTGGCTGGGTCCGCAGAAGCGGCTGCTGCGCGAGCTGCTGGCGGCCGGGGTGCCGCTGCTCGGCCTCTGCCTCGGCGCCCAGCTGCTCGCCGAAGCCGCCGGCGCCGCGCCGCGGCGGGCGAGCCGACCGGAGATCGGCTGGCACCGGGTCGAGCTGACCGACGACGGCTCCGCCGACCCGCTGCTGGCGCCGCTGGCACCCGGCTTCGAGGCCCTGCAGTGGCACAGCTACGAGTTCCCGCTGCCGCCCGGCGCCGTCGCCCTCGGCCGCAGCGAGGTGTGCCTGCAGGCGTGCCGGATCGGCGACCGCGCGCACGCGCTCCAGTTCCACCCCGAGGTCAGCCGCGCCGACGCGCTGCACTGGATCGCGGACTACCGAGCGGATTCCGACGCGGTCCGCGCCGGCGTCGACCCCGCAGCCCTGCGGGCCGAGACCGAGGCGAAGATCGCCGGCTTCAACCAGCTCGGCCGCGAGCTCTGCCGCCGCTGGCTCGACCTGGCCGCCGCTTAGGCGAGCGCCGCGGCGACCGCCTCGGCGGCGCGCTCGACACCGGCGCGGTCGACGTCGAGGTGAGTGACAGCACGGACGAAGGGGCCGATCTGGCTCATCTCGACGCCGTGCTCGGGGAGCGCCTCGACCAGCCCGCCGGCGTCCTCCACCCAGAAGAGGACGATGTTCGATTCGACCGTGGACGGGTCGATCGCCACCCCGTCGATCTGCGCCAGCGACTCGGCGAGGAAGCGGGCGTTGGCGTGGTCCTCGCCGAGACGCTCGACGTTGTGATCGAGCGCGTAGAGGGCGCCGGCGGCGACGATCCCGGCCTGCCGCATCGCTCCCCCGAGCATCTGCTTGTGGCGCCAGGCCTCCTCGATCAGCTCGGCCGAGCCGACCAGGCAGGCGCCGACCGGCGCCCCGAGCCCCTTGCTGAAGTCGAGCCAGGCGGTGTCGAAGCGGCGCGCGTACTCAGCGGCGGCGACGCCGGAGGCGACCGTCGCGTTGAGCAGGCGGGCGCCGTCGAGGTGGGTGCGGAGGCCGTGCGCCGCGGCGACCGCGAGGACCTCCTCGATCTTCGCCAGCGGCCAGACTCGGCCGCCGCTGACGTTGGTCGTCTGCTCGACCGCGACCAGGCGCGAGCGCGGCTGGTGACGGTCGCCCGGGTCGCGCAGCGCCGCCTGCAGCGCCGCGGCGTCGAACATCCCGCCGTCGCCGTCGAGGTAGGCGACCATCGCGCCGCCCAGCGCCGCGGGGCCGCCGGCCTCGGCGATCACCGGGTGGGCGTAGCGGTGCAGGTACATCTCGTCGCCGAGCGGCCGGATGTGGAGCCGGATCGCGATCGCGTTGCACATCGTCCCCGAAGGCAGGAACAGACCCGCCTCGTGGCCGAGCAGCTCCGCCACCCGCTCCTGCAGCGCATTGACCGTCGGGTCCGAGCGGCGCTGCTCGTCGCCGACCTCGGCCGCCGCCATCGCCGCCCGCATCCCCTCGCCGGGCAGCGTCTGCGTGTCCGAGTAGAGATTGACCGTCGCCCCGTCCACCGCGCGAAAGCTACCCGGGAGATCGGCGCCGGACAGGGGGCCGGTCAGGTGCCCTTCGATTCCAGGTACAGCAGCGCCGCTTCGCGAACCAGGCTCTCGATCGTCCGCTCCTCCGCTTCGGCCTGCACCCGTAAGCGGTTGATTTCGTCGTCGAAGACCCGAATCTCGATCGTCCCCCAGGTCTCGACGTCGCCGGAAAGGGGGCGGGTGACGAACTGCCGCCGCCAGGTCGAGAGGTCGTAGCCGCGCTCGGCCTCTTCCGCGAGGTTCTCGATCGCCTCGGGCGTAAGCTCGAGGCCCCTCCTCGTCTTCGGGTACCGCTTCTTCCGCGCTACCGCCATCGCTGCGCCTCCTCGTGGTCGAGCCGGTAGTCCTCCCGCAGCCGCATCGCGTGGACCACCAGCAGGGTTTCGTCTTCGGGCTGGACCGTCATCACCTCGATCGCCCGTCCCTTCTCGTCCTCGCCGAGGACCAGGATGCGTTCGGGGGGCTCGTCCGGGTCGCGGTCGAGCGTGTCCTCGGTGAAGCGCATCCGGCAGCGGGCGAGCGCGAAGCGGATGCTGCGGCGCGGGACTCCGTGCCTGCTGGCCGACCGCGCCCAGCGGATCCTGCGCGAGTCCGAGATCACCTCGCGCCGGACCCAGCCGCGCTCCCGCCGCGGCTCCAGCACCAGACCCAGCAGCCAGTGGGGGTCCACCTGTTCGTAGCGCCCGTCCTCGTCGCCCTCCGGACGGGTCTCCTCCCAGATATAGGCGAAGGCGCGGCCGCCATGGTCGAGGTGCAGATAGCCACGGGTTTCCCGGTGCTTGTAGGCATGGAGCCTGAGCCCGCCCTCGAGCTCGACTTCGAACATCCACATGAACTCGTCGACGTGCGCGGGCGCGATCCGGATCAGCGGGCCCCAGTCAGGGCGCTCGAAGTTGCGGGTCATCCGTCCGTGCCGTGGCCGCATCAGGTGCATGCCCAGACCCTTCCGAGATCCGCGTGACCTAACAAGACCTGGGCGTGCCAACTCTCGGCCAACTCTGTGACGAGAAGCGCACGTCCGGCTTGCCCGGCTCCGACCAGCGAGTACAGTCGTCCGACCACGACGAGAGGAGCGGCGATGGCCGAGTGCACGCATCTCGATCAGGTCCGGGTCACCGAGCTGCCCGATTCGGTCCCCGGCTGCGAGGACTGCCTGGCCAGCGGCGACCCGTGGCTGCATCTGCGGATCTGCCTCGGCTGCGGCAAGGTCGGCTGCTGCGACGACTCCCCCAACCGCCACGCCCGCGCCCACGCGGGCGAGTCCGGCCACCCGATCATCCGCTCGATCGAGCCCGGCGAACAGTGGTCCTGGTGCTTCCTCGACCAGATCGCGATGGTCCTTCCAGTGGTCGAGGGCGAACCCCAGATCCCGCCCTCCCCGCTCGGCGGCTGAGAAACCCCGGCTTCACACGGGAAACACCCATTCCTCTGCAATCCTTGAGTAATTCCATCCCCCGGAAGGAGTTCTCATGCCACATATCGGAGGAGCTGGAGCGATCGAGACCGACCAGCGGCTGGTGAGGGCGATCGGGCACCCGGTCAGGGCCGAGGCGCTTGCGATCCTCAACGCCCGCGCGGCGAGCCCCAACCAGATCGCCCGCGAGCTCGGCCTCGACGACGAGTTCTGGGCGAAGCTGAGCGACAGCACCAGGAGCGGCATCACCCTCGCCTCACTCCGCTACCTGATCGCCACCGCCCGCGACTCGCTCGAGTCCGGCCTCTTCGAAGCGCGCAGTGATCGCCACTGCTCGATCGCCGGCTACGACCTCGACGAGCAGGGCTGGGCGGAAGCCCGCGAGCTCTTCCAGGCGACGCTCGACCAGCTGATGGACATCGGCGCCGAGAGCGAGTCCCGCATCGCCGCAGCCGCCGCCGCCGAGCCGACCCCGGCCCTGCGCGCCACCTTCGGCCTGCTGGCTTTCGAGTCCCCTGGCGGCGCGGCGCGCGCCAGCTAGCCAGCCCGCGTCACTTGCCCGTCTGTTCGAAGGTGTGCTGGTAGAGGGTGGTTTCGCCGCTGCCGTAGATCGACTTGATCGGGGACTGCTGCTTGCAGGCGGGGGCGGGGACCGCGGCGGTGTTGTCAGGACCGGCGAAGGCGAACTGCTTGATCCGTTCGAAGAGGTCTTCCGCTTCTTCCAGGACTTCTTCTTCGGTGAGCGGCCCGCTGGCCTTGCTGTGCCGGACCCGTTCCTGGAAAGCAGCGGACTTCGGCGTTTCGGGATCGAGGGTCGCAGCGCTCCCGGAGGTGCATTGGCCGACGCTGAAGGACGGCAGGCCTTCGGCCAGTCCTTCGGCCCACTTCGGCGGGCTGTAGGCACTGTTTCGATTGATGGTGAGCCGGTTCGAGTAGGTCGCCAGCGTTTCGGCATTCGTTGGGCCGAGTGCACGCAGGTAGTGGGGGTGTTCGCCACCGGCCAAGACTTCGACGAGGGACGCATTGCTCGCCGCGGCGATGTTGCTCGCGAAGCTCGTCACCTCGTTCTTGTAGAGGTTGAGACCGGTCAGCAGCGGGTTGAGGTTGCGGATGAACGGGTCGAGCGCCCGCAGCAGCGGCGGGAAATCGTCGCGGAAGACCTTGCGCAGGGCAGGGAAGCCGGTCGGGGCGCGGTTGATCACCGGGATCAGCCCTTCGAAGAAGCCCTTCGCTTCCGGCGCCAGCTTGCCGAAGGCGACCAGGGTCGGCGAGAGTTCTTCCGCCGCCGGCACCAGCTGCTTCATCAGCGGATCGGTGTTGCGCGAGAACTCCTTCAGCCGGTTCAGGGTCAGCTTCGACTCGTCGAGGAAGGTCGGGAAGGCGAGGAACAGCGCTTCGATGTCGCGGTTGCGCCGCGCGGTCGTCTGGAAGACCGCGTTCGAGCTCCGAATCAGGTTCGCCAGCTCCCCCTGGCGGCCGCGCAGGGCGCGGAACGTCGTCGCTCCGTTGCGGAAAAGCTGCGCGACCGCGAGCCGCTGCGTGTCCAGCACGCGGAACAGCTTGTCCAGTTCGGTGAAGGTCGGTTCGAACTCGCCGAGCGCGTAGGAGAGCGCCTGCCCCTGGCCGTTGATCGCGACCGCGCCTTCCTGCATCCAGGTCTGGAACGCTTTGCGCGTCTTCGGGTCGAAGGTGCGGAAGATCTCGTCGAGCTGGACCGATTTGGCGACGTTCGCCTCGGGCACGGTGCCGCCGTCTGCCAGCTGCGGCCCGTCGCGGTTGCCGGGCGTCAGTTCGATGTAGGTCTCGCCGAGCAGCGTCTTGGTGCGGAGGATCGCCCGCGTCGACTCCGGCAGCGGCGCGTACTTGTCGTCGATGTCGACGGTCGCCAGCGCCTGCTTGCCGTTCGGTGCCAATTCGATGTTCTGGACTTTGCCGATGTTGACGCCGGAGATGCGGACGTCGGACTGTTCGGCGAGCTGCGTCGCCTCGTCGAACGGGACCTTGATCTCGTACGGCTTCGCCCTGAACGGCGTCGGCCCGCCGAAGGTGACCCAGAGGAAGAGCAGGATCCCGAAGCACGACAGCGCGAAGCCGACGATGACGAGGAGCTGCGTGGTGCTGGGTGCCTTCTTGCTCATTCTTCGAAGTTCGGGTTGGCCTTGTATTCGCAGTGCCCGGATGCGGATTTTTCGCCGACCGGCACCGGGATTTCTTCCGGTTCCGGGACGCTCGCGACTTGCAGCAGCGTCTTGATGAAGGGACTGGTCGGGGCAATGGTTCCGTAGCCGAGCGTGGCTCCCGTGCATGAGATGGAAAGGAGGCCACGCAGGAGCGGGCCCCCGGCGTCCTGCAGGTTGAAGACCGAGTTGAAGTCGTGGTTCAGCCAGGGCAGGTAGAAGAGATAGCTCTGCTTGCTGGAGCCACCCTTCGGCTTGTAGGCGAGTTCGTTGAGGAAGGCGTTGAAGGCGCCGAGCGAGTCGCCGAAGTTCTTCACCGTCTTCGCGAACGGCTGCGAGAGTTCGTTGGTGTGGGTCAGCACCGGCCTGACTTCGCGGGTGAAGGGGCGGATCTGGTCGCGGATCGGCGTGGTCGTTTCGCGGAACAGCCGCTCCAGCGCGCTGAAGGCCGCCGGCGAGGCCTGCGCCTGCGGAATCAGCTTGGTCAGCGCCGGGTAGGCCGCCTTCGAGAAGCGGTTGGCGCTGCCGAGGCCCGCCTTCCATGCCTTCAGCGTCGAGGGGAACTCCTGCAGCGATTCCTGGATCGCCTGCTGCTGGTTGGCGAAGTTGCCGAGCGCTGCGTCGGAGGAGGTGACGAAGCGCTTCACCGCGGTGTCGTGGTGGGCCAGTTCTTCGGTCAGCAGGCCGAAGTCGTGGACGACGCGGGCGAGCGCCCGGTGGCGGGCGGCGAGCGCCTTGTTCAGCTTCGCCGTGTATTTGACGAAGGGCGCGAAGCGCCGCAGGGCGTTGCCGAGCTGCTTGCCGCGGCCGCCGATCCCCTGGGCGCCGCCGGCGACCAGCAGCTGCAGGTACTGGCGCGTGTCGGCATCGAGGCTGGCGAGGAAGGCGTCGAGGTTGGTGTTCGGCTGCGTCTGGGAGAGGGTGAATTCGTGCCCGTCTTCGATGCTCTCGCTGCCGTTGCCGGGCGA
This sequence comes from uncultured Actinomycetes bacterium, assembly GCA_963810455.1. Taxonomy (GTDB): domain Bacteria; phylum Actinomycetota; class Thermoleophilia; order Solirubrobacterales; family 70-9; genus VAYN01. The sequence continues at coordinate 115,632 of CAWEOH010000062.1, read as the reverse complement.
GATCTCGACGATCATGTCGTTGAGCCCGGTTTTCGGCCGCAGCAGCAGCTGCGCGTCGGGGTGGATCAGTTCCATGTACTTCGGCTCGATCTCCATCCCGACCACGGCGTGGCCGTCTTCGAGGTCTACCGAGGCGACCTTGCCGATCTGGATGCCGGCGATGTCGACCGCCTGCCCCTGGCCCGGCGTCACCGCCTGCGCGGTCGAGAACTCAGCGCTGATGTGCTCGAATTCTTCGCCGACGAAGGGCAGCCAGGGAGGCAGCGAGGCCTTCTGCTGGACGAAGATCCCGAGCATCATCGCGATCCCGGCGACGGCGAGGACGACGATCGCGATCGTGTCTTTGCGGTGGCCGCGCGCCTGGCGCGTGATCCAGGCTTTGAAGTGCCGCCAGCGGCTGGTCTCCTCGGGCGTCGTCACGGGCTCACCCCCGCGACAGTCGGGGTCGGCGGCCCGACTTCGCCCAGTCCTGAATTCAAGTCCGGAACCGGGTTCTTGTAGCAGCGAACACCGGGCTTATGGGGAGGTTCGGCTCCCAGCTGGGGCTGGTTTCCTTCGGGTTCGACCGCGACCTTGGCGTAGTTGATCTGGTCGCTGAGGGTGGCCGGGTTCCCCGTCGGGTTGGATTCGCCAACCAGGATGTTTCCGCCTCCGGTCTGCGCCCTGACGTACGGCCCGTTGCCGTCGAAGTTCTGGGCGGCGCCGGCGAAGTTGGCGAGGGTGAAGAAGAACTCGCGGTAGTTGGGGCCGCCGGTGCTGAAGCGATCTTCGATTACCTCGTTCCCGGTCGGGACCAGCACCTTCGTCGTGCAGAGGCTGAGCCGGTTGAGCTGCGGCACCGTGTTCGCCTTGCCCGCCTGGGTGGCTTCGGTCACGCCGGGGATCGCTTCGGCCAGCAGCTTGGCGACGCCGCCGGCCTCCTTGCCGGAGAGCAGCGGGCGCACCTGTTCGAGCCACGGTTCGGAGCTGCGGATCAGCTGCGGCAGCTCGGCGACCGCCGGCGTCAGCTCGATCGCGTAGGTGCGCAGCGGCGGCAGCGTCCGGTTGAGGTTGACCAGCGAGGCCTGGGTGACCTTCAGCGTCGGCGCCAGCAGGCGGACGGTTTCCGCCAGGTTGTCCGACTGCGCCGCCAGCGCGCCGGTGAAGGTGTCGAGGTTGACGATCAGCCCCTGCAGGGCGGCTTCGCGGCTGGCAAGCGCGCCGAAGCTGCGGCCGGCGCTGGCGACCAGCCGCGAGAGGTCGTTCGGCTCGGTGCCGAGGAGGGCGTTGGTCACCTGGGCGCTGTAGCGGCCGGCGTCGCCGCCGTAGCGGAACGCCTTGTTGAGGGCTTCGGCGCCGCTGATGCCTTTCACTTCCGGCAGCTGGTCGAGGTCTTCGGCCGGGGTCGGCTTGCGGTTCAGCGCCTTGCCGTAGCTCTCCAGCAGGCGGCTGAGGTCGGCGCGGACGGGCGCCTGCAGCGAGGTCAGGATCTGGTCGAGCTGGACCGCGGTCGAGGTCTGGCTGACCGGGATCGTGCCGCCGCTTGCGAGCTGCGGCGCGCTGGGGCTGCCCGGGTCGAGTTCGATGAAGAAGTTGCCCTCGAGAAAGATCCGCGGCCGGATCGCGGCGAAGGCGTCGTCGTGGATCGGCTGGCCGGAGCCGTCGACGGTGAAGGTGACCGTGGTCGCGTTGCCGTCGCGTTCGCTTTCGATCACCTTGCCGACGTCGACCCCGGCGATCCGCACCGGTGAGTTGGTCGCGATGTTGGCCGAGTTGGCGAAGGTCGCCTTGACCGTGTAGCCGTAGCTGGTGAACGGCACGTGGCCGGTGAAGGCGAGGTACGGGCCGATCGTGAAGACGAGGATGAAGATCACCGCGATCAGCGCGTTGCTCGGCCGCCACTTGAAGCGGCTGTTGGCGCTGGCGCGCTGGTCTCTCTCGGGAAGGCGGCTCATTCCTTCAGCTGCCCCCGCGTCTTGTTGACCGGCGGCCAAAGTTCGGGCGCGTGACCGATCACGGTCTGCCCGGTGGTGTATTTCTCGTTGCCTGCTTCGCAGACTTCGCCTTGACCGGGTGCAGCGGTCTTCGGGAACGGGTTGAAGTGCAGGTAGTTCCCCTCTGCAAGCTTCCCGGTTCCTTCACCAGAAGCCGGCGCCGACGCCGGCGTCGTCTCCGCATTGGGCCCTTCCGGCGGCGCGAAGCTGAGGATGTTCAGCCACTTCCCCTGGCTGTTGCCCTGGCTGTTCGAGAGCGCCAGGTTCTGGAGGAGCAGGCTGATGTAGTTGCAGGTCGTCTGCGCCGGGGCGATGAACGTCAGCGACGGCTTCAGGATCCGGTTCGTGTCGGTCAGCAGGTTGAGGCCGTTGAAGACGCCGGGAGCTTCCTGGAAGGCGAGCAGCGCTTCCGCGGTCGGCTGCAGTTGGTTGTTGAGCACCGGGCTGGCGTTGAGCGCCGGGACCCCGGCGTGCAGCGATTCGGCGATGATCGGCGAGGTTTCCCCGAGCGCCTTGGCGCCCGGCTCGAGCGCCGCGAAGAACCGTTCGGAGTCGTGCAGGAAGGGCCGGATCGCCGGCAGGTCTTCGATCGCCGTGTCGAGCGTCGAGGGGCTCTTTTCGATCGTTTCCTGGATGTAGGGGCGGGAGACGCGGGCGAAGGCGCCGAAGGTCGTGTCGAGGGCGACGAACATGCTCGCCTGCGTCTCGGCGACCGGCGCCACCGTCGCCGAGAGATCCTCGAGCGCGCGCCAGAAGCCGGCGAAGTCGGTGCTCGGCGCGACCAGGCTGCGCAGCACCGGTTGCGCCTTGACCGCCGCCCGGCTCAGCGCCCCGATCCCTTCGTTGAGCTGCGGCCCGCGGCCGGCGAGCGCGTTGCCGAAGCCGGCCAGGCTCTGGCGGATCGCCTGCCGGGTCGGCTTGTCGAACATGTCGAAGAACTGGTCGATGTCGACCGGTTCGGGCTTCGCCGCCGAGAGCGGGATCGTTTCCCCGGCTTCGAAGCTTTCCGACGAGGTGCCCGGCGTCAGCTGCAGGAACTTGAGCCCGAGCGCCGACTTCGGCCGCACCGTGATCGTCGAGTCGACCGGCAGCGGTTCGGCGCTCTGGTCGAGGCTGAGCGAGAGTTCGGCGGCGACCCTGCCGTCTTCGAGCTGGACCGGGACCACCGACTGGACGATGCCGACGCGGACCCCGCCGATCCGCACGTCGTTGCCCTTGACCAGGGCGTCGGCGTTCGGCACCCGCGCCTTCAGGTCGTAGGTGGTGACGAAGGGCAGCCCGTTGTTGGCGTTGTAGGCGAGGAAGACGGCGACGATCACGACCAGCACCGTCACCGCCCCGACCAGGACCGGGCTGCTCGCCACTCCCTGCAGTCCGCCGCGGTTCCTCATTCTTCTTCACCCAGCAGGTAGTCGAGCAGCGGTTCGGTGCCTTCGGCCGGGGATTCGGTCGAGGAGGCTTCGCCGAGCGACGGTTCCGCTTCGGTCGCGCCGGCCTGGCCGATTCCGGCGGCGGGACCGGAAAGCGCGCTGGTGCCGCCGCCCGCTTCTTCCTGTTCTGCCTGCTTTCGCTCGAGCAGCCGCAGCAACGCACGAGGGCTGAATTCTTCCTGTTCGCCGGCTTCCCCGCCGTGGAAGCGAGCCACGCAACCGGAGTAGCCCCTTGCGACGTATATGTAGTCGGTGCAGGCCGTGAGAGAGATTCGGGTTCGACCGAAGTGCCCGTATCGATCGAAGCCGTTGAGCGACCCGGCGGTGTTGTAGATCAAGCGGGTCAGCGCCGCCCACCCGTTGGTCTTCTCGATGTTGGTGAGGAGGTCTGCCAGTTCCCGCGTCGGCACCACGCCCGACTTCGCCAGCCCGCGCGCCTTCTTCACCACCGGGTCGGTTTCGGCGATGATCGGGCCCGAGGCTTCGCCGGTTTCGCCGAGGCTCTTCAGCGCCACCGTCGCCGCCTTCGAGAACGGGGTCAGGGTGCGGGTCGCGTCGGTCAGCGACGGCGCCGCTGCGCCGAGGTCTTCGAAGACCGGCGTCCCGGCGTCGGAGAAGCCCTTGAGGCTGACCATCGTCTGCCGGAACTGGTCGAGGAAGGCGGGCAGCTTCTGCAGCGATTCTTCGACCTGGGCACCCTTTTCCGAGCTCGCTTCGGCGGCAGCGCCGGCGTTGCTGAGGAAGCCGGCGACGTGCGAGCGCTCGCGCGCGAGCGGCCGCAGGATCGCCTCCGAGTCGGCCGCCAGCTGCGCCAGTTCGTCGCGCTGGGCGGAGAGGATGCCGAAGAGGCGGTCGGCGTCGCGCAGCACCGGGTTGGCGCGCTTGACCAGCTCCTCGATGTCGGCGCCGCGGCCGGCGAGGCCGGCGCCGAGTTCGTTGAGGATCAGCCGGAACCGCTGCGCGTAGGGCAGCGTCTGGATGTCGTTGATCAGGTCGGGGTCGACGCTGGTGCCGTTGCTGCCGAGCGGCAGCAGGTACTGGCCCTTGCCCGGCCCCGATTCGATCTGCTTCAGCGGCGGCGGCGCCGGCGAGCCCGGCGCCCGCGGCAGCGTCGGCCGGCAGTCGACGAACTTCTCGCCGATCAGCGACTGCGGCCGGATCAGGCAGGTCGCGTCCTGGCGGAACTTCTGGAAGGAGGGGTCGGTGATGTCCATCACGATGATCGCCTTGCCGGGGACCGAGACCGGTTCGCCGTCCTTGTAGGCGACCGTTTCGCCGGGCCGGGTGACGCCGACCGATTCGATCGTGCCGACGTTGGCGCCGGCGATCCGGACCTGCTCGCCGGTGACCATGAAGGCGCCGTTGTCGAAGATCGCCCGCACCTTGTAGCCGCCGCTCGAGCCGCCGCCGGCGAGCAGCAGCACGATCGCGACGACGGCCGCGACGACCAGCCCGGCCGCGATGATCCGCCGCCGCCTCACGGCCCACCCGGCGGTTCGTCTTCGGGGTTGCATTCGGAGGTGCCGACGCTGCTGCCGCTGAAGGGCGGGTTGGTGAACGGGTTGGAGCCGTCGGTCGCCTTCTGCGTGGCGCCGCCCGGGCAGCGGCGGGTGACGCCGGCTTCGGAGCCGAACGGCGCCAGCGCTTCGCTCGGATGGATCGGCTCCAGCGTGCCTGCTTCGTCCTTGAACAGGTTGAGCGCCGACGGGGACGCTCGCACGTAGTGCCCGTTGCCGTCGTAGTAGCCGCTCGCTGCGCCCAGACCCCCGATCGCGTTGAACAGGTCGGGCGTGTAGGAGCGGGCGAAGTTGAGGTTCGGCTGGAAGGCCGCGACCGCCGCTTCGGCGTGGGGGAAGGCCTTCGAGATCTGCCGTTGCACCGGCGGCAGCAGGGCGAGCAGTTCCGCCGCGTCGTTGTTCTTCCCCGGCCGGGCGACCGCCAGCCGCAGGTTGCGGGTGACGGGGACGAACTTCTGCACGACCGGGCGCAGTTCGGCCAGCCACGGTGCCAGGTTCTTCGTCGCCGGCTTCGCCGTTTCGACCAGCGGGTCGAGGTCGTCGAGCGCGGCGCGCAGGTTGACGAAGGTCGTGTTCGACTGCCGCAGCACCGGCGGCAGGCGCCGCAGCGTCTCGTCGAGGGCCTGGTTCTGGCCGGCGATCGCGTTGAAGGCGGTGGTGGCGTTCGAGATCGCGCTGGAGAGCTGCGCGCCGCGGCCGGCGACCGCGGTCGTCAGCTTCGACGAGCTGACCACGAAGCGTTCGAGCAGCCGCTGGTCGGCGTTCAGTTCGCCGAGGAAGGCGCGGGTGCGGTTCAGCGCCGGGCCGAAGTATTCGTAGGATTCGTTGGCGGCTTCGCCATAGTTCTTGAACGTTTTCGCGTTGCCCTGGATGAAGTCGGCGAGCCCCTTGCGGACCGCCGGCGGGAAGGTGTTGAAGAGCTGGTCGATGTCGACCGGCGTCGTCGTTTCGGCGAGGCCGAGTTCGGCCCCGTCTTCCAGCGGCGGGTTGCTGTTCGGCCCGGGGCTGACCGAGACGTAGTGGTTGGCGACGCCGGAGAGCGAGGTGGCGCGGATCACCGCGGTCGAGCCCTCGTGCAGCTGCTGTTCGAGTTCGACCTTGACCACGGCCAGGTTGTCTTCGTTGAGTTCGATGCTTTCGACCGTGCCGGCCGGAGAGCCGCCGATCAGCACCTGGTTGTCCGGCACCAGCTGGCCGGCGTTCTGGAAGACGAGCGTGTACTTGTGCCCGCCGTTGCCGCTGAAGAGGACGATCGCCAGCGCGATCGCCGCCGCCGCCAGCGCCGCGATCACCGCGATTCGCGCGGGAGTGGTCCCTCGGCTCGGAGCCGAGCTTTTCTCCTCGCCTAACGGATTAGCAGCCACGGGTCGTCGCTCATCTCGTTCCCCGGCCCCTCCGACCCGGAGGAACGGCGGCCGAATCGTATCCGAGCCCCTCCCGGCCAAGCGGCGCCTGCGCGGGTACTTAACTGGAATTCAACGCGCTACTCTGGGGCGGGTTTGTGGTTTAAGGGGATGGGAGGCGCCCGCCAAACGTCTACTGGAGGAGCGTCTGAATGCGCAAACGTTCAATTTCGATCGCCGGGCTGGTGGCCCTGCTGATCGCCGCGGTGGTCGCGACGACCGCCTTCGCCGGGCCCGTGGGCAAGGCCGTCTCGACCCCTGACGGCAATTCCCAGGCGTACGGCGCGCTGACCAAGCCGAACCGGCTCTACAAGAAGAAGTTCACGCCGACCGGCCTCGAAGTCACGACCAAGCTCGACAACTCGGCCAACGAGAACGGCGTCCCCGTACCGACGACCAAGGTGCGGATCGACTTCGACAAGAACACAAAGGTCTTCAGCAAGGGCTACCCGACCTGCAAGGCCTCGAAGCTGCAGGGCGTCTCGACCGAAAAGGCGCTCGAAGAATGCGAAAAGGCGGAGATCGGCTCGGGGAAGGCGAGAGCACTGATACCGGTCGGCCCCCAGGTCTTCCCGGCCAAGCAGACGGTGACCGCGTTCAACGGCGTCCCCAAGGGCGGCAAGCCGGTGATCCTCCTGCACAGCTACGGCACCCAGCCGGTGCAGACCACGCTGGTCCTGACCGGCGTCGTCAAGAAGTACAACAAGCAAGGCTACGGGCCGCGTCTCGACGTCGACGTGCCGCTGATCGCGGGCGGCCAGGGCGCGCTGACCTACTTCAACGTCACCGTCCGGAAGCAGTGGAAGTACAAGGGCAAGAAGGTCAGCTACATCCAGGCCAAGTGCCCGTCCTCGAAGAAGCTGAAGACGCGTTCGGTCTTCACCTTCCTCGACGGCCAGGAATCGGATCCGGTCTACAAGGGCAAGTGCAAGCCGAAGCCGGAAAAGAGCTCGCGGAAGCACAAGAAGTAGCCGAGCCGCAGAGCCCGGTTGTCCAAACGCCCGCGCCTCCCGGCGCGGGCGTTTTTCGTTCGCCCGGCCTCAGACGCTGAGCTTCGGCAGGCGCTTGGCGAGGGGCCCCGGCAGCCACCAGACCCGCTCGCCGACGAGCAGCATCAGCGCCGGCAGGAGGACGATGCGGACCACGGTGGCGTCGAGGATGACGGCGACCGTGAGGCCGACGCCGAGCTGGCTGACGGTCGCGATCGGGGCACCGGCGAAGGCGATGAAGACGGCCATCATGATCGCCGCCGCGCCGGTGATCACCGCCGCGGTGCGGGCGAGGCCGAACTCGATCGCGGCGGCGTGGTCGCCGTGCCTGTCGTAGTGCTCGCGCATCCGGCTGAGCAGGAAGACCGCGTAGTCGATCGAGAGCCCGAAGACGACGCCGAAGATCATCGTCGCGCCCACCGCTTCGACGTAGCTGTGGCCGCCCAGCGGCCAGTTCTCGGGGATGTGGAAGAGGATCGTCAGCACGCCGAAGGCAACCGCCACGGTGAGCAGGTTGAGCCCGACCGCGATCGCCGCCAGCAGCAGCGCCCGCAGGACGACGACCAGGACGAGGAAGGTGACCAGCGTGATCGCCGCGACCACCCAGGGGATCCGTTCTTCGGTGACCGAGCCGTAGTCGTTGAGCTGGGCGGCGCCGCCGGCGACGCCGGTCTGCAGCCCGGCCTTGTCGGCGAGCCTGCTCGCTTCCGCGTCCAGCGTCCCGTTCAGCGCCTTCGAGCCGCTCGAGTTGAACGGGTATTCGGAGATCACCAGCACCGAGGCCGCCTGGCCGCCGTTCAGGTCGATCGTTTCGCCCGCCGCGCGGCGCGCTTCCGGCGGCGCCCCGTCGACCGCCGAGAGGACGAAGAAGCCCGAGTTGAAGAGGCCCGGCGTCGCCTTGCGCACCCGCCGCGCTTCGCGCCGGATCCGGTGCCCGCCCGACAGCACGCGGACGCTCGCTTCCGTCAGGCCGCTCTGCAGCGGCGCCGTTTCGTCTGCGCCCCGCGCCAGTTCGGCTTCCAGCGCTTCGGCGCCGGCGCCGAGTTCGTCGATGCCGGTGACGAGGCGCAGCGAGCCGCTGGCGAGCTGTTCGATGCCGCCGGTCAGCCGCTTCGCTTCCTTGGCCAGCCGGTAGGCGCCGCGGGTCAGCTTCTTGCTGCCGGCGTGCAGTTCGCGCAGGCCTTCCTTCAGCTTGTGGGCCCCGTCGGCGGCCCTTTCCACGTATTCCAGGGTCTGTACGAGCAGGGTGACCACGCTCTGCGCTTCTTCTTCGTCTTCGACCAGCCGGGCCTGCAGCGCTTCGCCTTCGGCGACCAGGCCCGCGTAGCCGTCGGCATACGGTTCCCCGCTGACCGGATCGGTCCCGGTGGCGGCGGCGACGCCGGTGCGCAGGGTCGCGACGAGTTCCGCGTAGCGCGGATCCGTCTGGCCCGCGGCGAGCGCTTCCGCCTGCGCCAGCGCCTTGGTCAGCGCTTCGACGCTCACCTGGGTCGGTTCGGCCAGCTTCGGCAGCGTTTCCGTCGTCTCCCGGTGCAGCCCCTCTTCGACCTTCCGCGCCTTGCGCAGCGTGTTGGCGCGCAGCAGGGAGGGGAGTTCGGAGCGCAGGAAGCCGGTGACTTTGAGCGCCGCGATTTCGGCCGACAGCAGCGCCCCGGTGATCTGCCGCGACCCTTCCGCGAACTGCTGCAGCGCGTCGATCGCCCGTTCGCTGCCCGCCGACGCCTGCGCCAGGCCGGCGGCGATCTGCTGCGCGCCTTCGCCGGCGCGGTCGGAGCCGAGCGCCAGCAGGCCGGCGCCGGCGCTCGCTTCCGAGATGCCGTCGCGCAGTTCGGCGACGCCGGCGGCGGCGACCCCCAGTTCGCGGCCGAGCTTGCCGAGCTGCTTGACCGGGCCGATGTTCCCTTCCTGGGCGAGGATCGCGTTGCCCTGTTCCTGCAGCGGTTCGACCCGCTTGGCGACCTGCGAGGGCCCGACCACCGCCTGCACGCCCGGCAGGTCGGCGAGCCGTTTCTGGAAGCTCTCGAGCGCCGCCAGCGGCCGCGGGTCGGTGATCGGCCCTTCGTCGTTGACCGCGACGACCTGAAACGGCGCGTCCCAACCAGGCCCGATCACGCGGTCGATCAGTTCCGCGTTCTGGCGCGCGGTCGAGCCCTTCGCCAGCTCTTCCGGGCTCGGCGGCCCCGTCCTCAGCCCCAGCGCCGGCGCCGCCAGCAGGAGGAGGACGGCGCCGATCAGCGCCGCCACCGCCGCCGGCCGCCTCAGCGCCGCGCCGACCACCGCCATCAGCCGCGAGCGGCCGGCGCCGGCCGGCTTGCCGATCCGCCAGCGGTCGAGGTTGGCGCCGAGCAGGGTGAGCAGCGCCGGCCCGACCACGGTGGCGACGAGGACGCTGAGGATCACGACCATGATCAGCGTCCCCGCCAGCGAGGCCAGCAGCGAGCCCGGCAGGATGAACAGCGAGACCGCCATCGAGAGCATCAGCGTGCTGCCGGCGAACACCGTCGTCCGGCCGGCGGTGCGGCGCGTGCGCCGCGCCGCCAGCGCCGGCGCGACCCCGGCCGCCAGCTCCTCGCGGAAGCGCGAGACCATCAGCAGCGCGTAGTCGACGCCCAGCGCCAGCCCCATCATCGTGCAGACGGTGAGGGCGAAGGCGTCGACCTTGAACCAGCCGGCGGCCAGGTAGAGGATCCCGCGCGAGGCGATCACCGTCACCGCGCCGAAGCCGAGCGGGATCGCCGCCGCGACCGGCGAGCGGAAGACGAGCAGGAGGATGATCAGCAGGAACGGCAGCGCGATCAGCTCGCCGCGCTCGGAGGCGGCGATCGATTCGTCCTGGATCGCCCGCGAGAGGGTGGCGAAGCCCGACTGGGTCGCCCGCACCGGCGGATGGATCTCTTCGTCGAGGATCTGGTTCAGCCGCGGCACGGTCTCGTTCACCGCGGTTTTGACGTCGACGTGGAAGTCGGTGAGGATCAGCGCCTTGCGCGGCCCCGGTCGCAGCCTTTCGACCGATCCCCGGTCCCAGGGCGAGAGCGTCGTCACCCCGGGCTCGGAGCGCAGCGCTTCGACCAGTTCCGGTCCCTGCTTTTCGATCGCCTTCGGCGAGCCCTGCAGCAGGATCGCGAAGGGAGCCGAGTCGCCGAAGTGTTCGCGCAGGAGCTGGTTCGCCTGTGAGGACTCGGTGCCGGGGATGTTCAGCGTCGTCGGATCGAGCCGCCCCTCGACCCCGGTCCCGACCAGGCCGAGGGCGACCAGCAGTACCGCCGCGATCCCAAGGACCGCCCGGGGATGTCCCCTGCTCGAACTCCTTCCCACCTCTGGTAGCTTGGCATTCGGGGGAACGGGAGGAGCGAACCTATGCGGAAGACTGTGTTAAGGACGACCGCGATCGGCGCGGCGCTGCTGCTCGCCTGCGCCGCCGGCGCGGCCGCGATCGTGCTTCACCTGCCGCCGCTTGTGGTGAAGACCGACGGCGGCTTCACGCCGACGACCCTGCCCAAGCACCGCTACGCGCCGATCGAGCTGCACGGCTACGGCAAGATCTCGACCGAAGACGGCTCGATCGCGCCGGCGCTGAAGGAGATCGTCCTCTGGTTCGACAAGCACGGCGAAGTCGAGACCCGCGGCCTGCCGGTCTGCACCGCGAAGAAGCTGCGCGCCACCGACACCCGGCAGGCGCGCCGCCACTGCCGCGGCGCGATCGTCGGCAAGGGCTTCGGCAAGGCGGTCGTCTACTTCCCCGAATCGAGGCCGATCCGGGCCTCCTCGCCGATCACGATCTTCAACGGCCCCCGCAGGCACGGCAACCCGACCGTCCTCGCCCACGCCTACCTCAGCGTCCCGGCGCCGAGCACCTACATCGTCCCGGTCGAGATCCAGAAGGTCCACGCCGGCCGCTATGGGTTCAAGACCGTCGCCAAGATCCCGAAGATCGCCGGCGGCTCCGGCGTCCCCACCTACGGCCGACTCGAGATCGGCCGTGAATGGGAGTTCAAGGGGCAGCGTCTGAGCTTCGCGAATGCCAGCTGCCCCGATGGCCGGCTGCAGGCCAAAGGCCAGTTCCGCTTCCGCGACGGCACCTTCCTCAAGGGCTCCGTGTTGAAACGCTGCAAGGGGAAGAAGGAACGGAGGGGGAGGAAATGAGGCGCACGCTGCCGAGAGTCATCGCCGCCGCGCTCGCGGTCGTCCTGCTCACCGCCGTCGCCGCCTACGCGGTGACGATCAGGGGTGAATACGGCGACAACGCGGTCAGCACGAGCGCCGACATCGACCCCCACGTGCTGCCCCGCAAGGGGCTGGCGCCGGTCAGCCTGACCAGCGTGATCCGCGTCAAGCAGCGCGGCGGCACCCAGCCGGCGGCGCTGAAGACGGTCGTCTTCCAGGTCGACAAGCACGGCTCGATCGCCCGCAAGGGCGTTCCCGTCTGCACGATGAAGAAGCTCGCAGGAACCAAGCCGGGCCAGGCCCGCAAGCGCTGCCGCGGCGCCCTCGTCGGCACCGGCGTCGGCAAGGCGAAGGTCACCCTGCCGGGTCAGTCGACGGTGACGATCAGCTCGCCGCTCTCTCTCTTCAACGGTCCCCGGGTCCACGGCCGGCCGAGCCTGATCGCCCACGCCTACGAGACGCTGCCCGCGCCGCAGACGCTGCTGGTCCCGATCGTCGTCGAACGGGTCCACCACGGCCGCTACGGCTACCGGGCCAAGGTCCAGCTGCCGCCGATCGCCGAAGGCTACGGTTCGGCGACGCTCGCCGAAGCCAAGATCGGCCGCGTCTTCCAGCGCCACGGCAGGAAGGTCGGCTACTTCAACGCCGGCTGCAGCGGCGGCAGGCTGCAGGTCCACGGCACGATGACCTTCGACAACGGGGACTTCGCTCCGACCACGTTGATCACGCCGTGCCACACCACGCGCTGAGACTGGCGATCGCCTGCTGCGCGGCGCTGGCGCTGGCCGCCGCGATCGCCGGCGGCGCCGGTGCCGGCGGCGCCTCGGTCGAATACAAGGACCTGGCGCTTCGCGCCAACGGCGGCTTCGCGCCGCGGACCCTGCCCCGCAAGCGCTACGCGCCGATCCACTTCCAGGGCCGCTTCGACATCGCCAACCGCGACGGCGGCCAGCCGCGGGCGCTGGAACGCGCGGTGATCCGCTTCGATCGGGACGGGCGCCTCGCCGTGGCCGGCCTGCCGACCTGCCCGGCCGAGCGCGTCGCCGACCTCGGCACCGCCGCTGCGCGGCGTGCCTGCCGCGGCGCGATCGTCGGCACCGGGCACCTCGGGGCGCTGATCCGGGTCGGCACGAGCCTGGTGCCGGCCCGCGCCAGGCTGACGATCTTCAACGCCCCGCGGGTCGACGGCCACCCGGCGGTCGTCCTCCATGCCCGGACCACGACGCCGACGATCCAGACCTACGCGATCGTCGCCCCGATCGAGCGCCGACGCGGCGAATACCGCTACCAGGTGACGCTCGAAGTGCCGCCGATCGCCGGCGGCGCCGGCGCGCTCACCCACCTCGATGCCGAGATCGGGCGCCGCTACCGCGTCGGCGGCAAGCGCCGCAGCTACGTCGCCGCCCGCTGCTCGGACCACATCCTCCGCACCCGCGGCACCTTCCTCTTCGCCGGCGATTTCCTGGTCGAAGGCAGCGTCGAGAAGTTCTGCCGCCAGCGGTAGCCGATCGCTTCCCAGCCGGGTCGCGGCTGGGGCGCGCCGACCCGTCGCGCTTCCTATACTTGCCGGTCCCGGGCCGTTAGCTCAGTTGGTAGAGCAGGAGACTCTTAATCTCAAGGTCGAAGGTTCGAGCCCTTCACGGCCCATCTCCCCGACTCGCTCTCGGTCTCAGGCCACGGAGCGCCGCTATTCGCCCAGGGTGCTGCCGCCGAGGCCACCGAGCGGGTTTTCCAGGGCTTCCTTGCTACCGCCTCCGGCGCCGGCGCTCTTCGCCGCCTGTTCGAGTTTCTTCAGTTCCTTCTGCAGTTCCTTGGCGCGTTTTTCGTATTGCTGCATCTGGTTTTCGATCCCTTCGCGCTGGAACTTGCCTTCCGCCATGGCGATCGCTTCGGCTTCGGTCTTGCGCGCCTGCTTGTAGTCGAAGGTGAAGTACTGGTAGATCGCGAGGGTGGTCAGCGCATTGATCGAGGGCCGCTGTTCGGCGACGATCTGCTGCGCTTCGACCGCGGCCTGGAGATTCGCTTCGAATTCGGCGGTCCCCGACGCTTCGGCCAGGGTGACGAAGATTGGCGCGGTCAGCAGCGCGACCCCGGCGCTCGGTTCGTCGGTCGCTTTCAGGTAGCGCGACCAGGCTTCGCTGGCGAGCTGGTACTGCTGCACCGCTTCGCTCGTCAGCACCTGCCCGCCTTCGGAGGTTTCTTCGATCGAGCTGTTGCCCGCGTTGACCCGCGCCCGGGTCAGCGACGCCAGCAGCTTCGGGTCTTCGGGAGACTTTTTCAGCTTCACTTCGATCCGTTCGGCCTGTTCTTCGAACGGCTTGGCGGCATTGCTCGCGCTCGAGCTGCCGCCGACCAGTTCGCCGATGTTGACCGGGCCGACGACGAGGAAGAGGCTGAGCCCCATCAGCAGCGCCAGCACCCCGTAGACGACTTTGACGACATTGCCGCGCTTACCGCGGATGTCGAAGACCATCCTGTGCTCGTCGCTCTTTCGCTTTGACGCCATCTGCTCGCTTTGCCGCTCTACTCCTGGGGCGATGGCGTGGCCACGCCAGTCGACTCCCCCGCCCTGCCGAGAACCTTTGCAAGCAAGATACTCAACTCAAAGAGGACGAGGAGAGGCACCATCTCGATGATCATCGAGACCGGGTCCACTCCCGGCAGCGCGGCGGCGACGATCGCGATCAGCAGGTAGGCGTAGCGGCGGTTGGCCGAGAGGGTCTCGACCTTGACGATCCCCAACCGGGTGATCGCCAGGACGAGGAGCGGCAGCTGGAAGACGAGGGCGCCGGCGAGCATCGTCATCGCGAAGAAGCTGTAGTAGTCGCGGGCGCGGACCTGGATGTTGAACTGGCTTTCGTTGAAGCCGAGCAGGAACTTGACCGCGGCCGGCATCACCACCCAGTAGGAGAAGGCGATCCCGGCCAGGAAGAGGAACGGGAAGAGCAGCAGGATCGGCAGCACGACCCGCTTCTCGTGCGGGCTGAAGGCGGGCAGGATGTAGGCGTAGAGCTGCCAGAGGATGATCGGCAGCGAGAGCACGATCGCGCCGTAGGCGGCGACCGTCACCGTCGTCGTGAACGGCTCGGTGACGCTGAAGGTGGTGAGCTGCTTGTGGTGGGCGGGGAGCGGCCCGGCGGCGATTTCGAGCAGCAGGTTGTTCTGCCAGAAGCAGAGCGCCAGGGCGACGCCGAGCACGGCGATGCAGACGACGATGCGCCAGCGGAGCTCGTCGAGGTGCTCTACGAGGCTGAGGCGATCCTCATGGGAGACCGCCCTGACGCGGCGGGGCATCCCCTCGGGCCTCAGCCCTGCTTGTCGTGAGCGACCTCGGACTCAGCGCGCTCGGCGGTCGGCGCCGCAGTCGCCTGCGTCGCGCTGATCGCCTTTACGTCTTCCTCGTCGTCGTCCTTGTTCTCGCCGGTCACGCTCTCTTTGAACTCGCGGATGCCGCGACCGAGGCTGTTGCCGAGCTCCGGCAGCCGCTTGGGACCGAACACGACCAGGGCGATGATGAGGACGACGATGATCTCTAGGGGACCGATGTTTCCGAGCATGTGGCTTCATGCTATCGGGGTCGAGGCGTCGCCGATGCCGATTCGGCGGGAATTTAGATACCCGGTAGTGGGGTTTTGTGCCGTTCTCGTCGAAGAATCCGGATCAACCGGGCGAATAACGGGTTCGATAGGGATAGGGATGAGGGACAACGGTCACAACCGGACGAAGCAGGCCAAGCACCTGCACATCTGCCCGCGGTGCGACTCGCGGCTGGTGCAGCCGACCTGCTGGGAGCAGGCGGGAGACCGCTCCCACTGGCGCGTCTGGCGCCGCTGCCCCGAGTGCGAGTGGACCTGCCAGGGAGTCCACGACGAGCGGGAGATCGACGCCTTCGACGAGCAGCTCGACCTCGGTGCCCACGAGCTGGCCGAGGAGCTGCGGGCGCTCGAGCACGCCAACATGGCCGACATGGCCGAGGTCTTCGTCACCGCGCTCGACGCCGACCTGATCGGCGCCGACGATTTCGCCTGAGCCGTCGCCCGGCCCTCAGCTGTAGCGCTGGACGACGCCGTCGGCGACCAGCGCGAGCAGCTGGCGCTGTTCGGGCGGGAAGCTCGCGTCCTCGAGCTGGCGCTTGCCGGCGGCGACCATCGCCAGCGCCCGCGTGCGCACCTCCTCCAGCGCCCCGGTAGCCGCGATCCGCTCGCAGAGCGCCTCGGCGGCGGCGGCGTCGAGCCCCTGCAGGTCGACCTCGGCGAGGCCCGGGTCGATGGCGATCGCGGCGATCAGCGGCAGGGTCACGGTGCCGTCGAGCAGGTCGGTGCCGCGGGCCTTGCCGGTCCGCTCGGCTGGGCCGCTGACGTCGAGCACGTCGTCGAGCAGCTGGAAGGCAAGGCCGACCTCGGCGCCGAAGCGCCGCAGGTGCTCGTCCTCGCGGCCGAGCAGGCAGGCGCATTCGAACAGCGTCGCCGTCTTCAGCCGGCAGCGGTCGAGGTAGCGCTGCTCGGAGAGACCCAGGTCGAAGGCGTCGTGGCGCTGGGCCAGCTCGCCGCGGGCGAGCGCGACCGAGGCGTCGGCGAGCAGCTTCACCGAGCGCCCGTCGCCGGCGTCGGCGAGCAACGCGAAGGCGCGCGAGAGCAGCAGGTCGCCGGTGGCGACGGCGCGCTCGCGCCCGGAGGTCGCGGAGACGGTCGGCACGCCGCGGCGCAGCGGCGCGTCATCGAGGACGTCGTCGTGGACCAGCGTCGCCATGTGGACGAGCTCGATCGCTGCCGCCGCCCGTTCGGCCGCCTCGCCCCCGTCCTCGCCGGCGCAGAGCAGGACCAGCATCGGCCGCAGCCGCTTGCCGCCCGCGGCAAGCGTCGTCGCCGCGTCGTCGCCGAGCAGCTCGCCGTGGCCGCCGACCTGCGCCCGCAACCGCTCCTCGACCGCCGCCATCCGCGCCGGCAGCCAGCGGCTGGATGCGTCGAGGACCGCCGTCACCGGCGGCGGCACCGACGAGCGGCGCGTCACTCCGCGCGCGTCCCGCGGACGCCGCTGTGGATCGCGATGATGCCGCCGGCCAGCACCGTGTAGCGGATCCGCTCGAAGCCGGCCCGATCCATCTTCTCGGCGAGGCCGCGCGGGCTGGGGAAGCTGCGCACCGACTCGGGCAGGTAGGAGTAGGCCTCGGGCTCTTCGGAGAAGGCACCGAGCAGCGGCACGATCCGGTCGAACCAGAGTGAGAAGAACCACGACAGCGGCGGCCGCGTAGGCTGCGTGATCTCGAGGATCACGAGGCGGCCGCCGGGCTTCAGCACCCGCGCCATCTCGCGCAGGCCGCGGTCGAGGTCGGCGAGGTTGCGGACCCCGAAGCCGACGGTGAGCGCGTCGAAGCGCCCGCCGTCGTAGGGCAGGGTCAGCGCGTCCGCCCACTCGAAGCGCACCCCGTCGGCGCCGCTCGCCGCCGCCTTCTCGCGGGCGAGGTCGAGCATCGGCTCAGAGAAGTCGCAGCCGACCACGCGACCGTCGGGGGCGACCCGCGCGGCGAGCTCCAGCGCCAGGTCGCCGGTGCCGCAGCAGACGTCGAGCGCCGCGTCGCCGGGGCCGAGCTCCGCCCGCTCCGCGGCGCGCTCGCGCCAGCGGTGGTGCAGGCCGGCGGTCATCACCGAGTTGAGCGCGTCGTAGTGACTCGCCACCCGGTCGAACATCCGGTTGACCTGCCCGGCGAAGTCGGGCGAGGTCCGGTTGTCGTTGATCGTGTCCACGATTCAGGACTCCCTAGTGTGACGCCCCGACGGCGCCGGGTCTAATCGAGCGAGGAGAGGAAGTTGGCTACGGCTTCCAGCTTCTTCGGCGGCAGGTCCCGGAACGAAGGCATGATGCTCGGCCCGATTTCGATCGAGCGGATGATCGCCGCCTTCGGGATCCGGGCGCCGATGTGGGTCAGCTCCGGGCCGGGCCCGTTGTTGCCGTTCTCGCCGAGCTTGTGGCAGGCGAGGCAACCGGATCCGGCGACGACCTCCTTGCCGGCCTCGTACTGCGGCGCGACCTTCATGTCGATCTCGGTCGGCGAGCCGGCCACGGCGCCCTCGTAGGTCAGGAAGCCCATCGCCAGGATCGTCAGGATGCCGGCCACGGTCGCGATCGGGCGGCGCTCGGGGCGGCGCTCGGAATTGCGGTCGTAGAACGGCAGCAGCAGCAGCGCGACCATGCAGAAGGTCGGAATCCCGATCGTCGCGATCGGCACCAGCTCCGGCGGTTTGATCACGCGCAGGAGCTCGAAGAGGAAGAAGAAGTACCACTCGGGACGCGGCACGTAGGTGGTCGTCGTCGGATCGACCTTCGGTCCCTGCTCAGCGCCGAGGATCAGCGACATCGCGATGATCACGCCGACCACGATCAGCGCCATCGCCGAGTCCTTGAGCACCGCGTAGGGGAAGAAGGGCTTCCCCTTCTTCTTCAGGATCTCGTATTCCTCGAGGTAGGCCTGCTTGTCCTGCGGCTTCATCCGCGCCCGCCTCCGTTGCTCGAGGGCCCGGCCCCGTTGCCGCCGACGCCGGCGTCGAGCTGGGCGACCGGCTCGGCCACCTGAGGCTTCTCGGCTTTGACCCACGGCGGCGCCGTCGTGCCGAGCTTGACCACGAGGTACATGTGGGCGCCGATCAGGGCGATGATCGCCCCGGGCACCAGCAGCATGTGGATCGCATAGAAGCGCGAGAGGGTCGTCGCCCCGAGCTCAGGCCCGGCACGTAGGAAGTCGCTCAGGTAGGGGCCGACGATCGGGCCGGTGCCGTTGATGTTGATGCCGACGATCGAGGCCCAGTAGGAGCGCTGGTCGAACGGCAGCAGGTAGCCGGTGAAGGCCATCGTCATCGTCAGGATCAGCAGCACGACGCCGATCACCCAGTTCAGCTCGCGCGGGTACTTGTAGGCGCCGAAGAAGAAGGTCCGGCCCATGTGGAGGAAGATCAGGATCACCATCACGCTCGAGCCCCACTTGTGCATCCCGTGCACGAACTGACCGAGCGGGACGTCGTTGTTGATGTGGGAGATCGAGGCGTAGGCCTGGGTCACCGAGGGCGTGTAGAACATCGCCAGGAAGACGCCGGTCACGGCCTGGACGATGAAGGCGAACAGCGTCGCCGAGCCGAGCGTGTAGAACCAGTTGGTCCCCTTCGGCACCTTGCGGAACATCATCCCGGCGAGGAAGCCGCTGGCGCCCATCCGCGTGTCGACCCAGGCGATGACGTCGACCGGGGCTTCTTTCGCCTGCTTTTCGACGCGCTCGCCGTGCGTGGTGCGCGGCGGCGGCGTCGACTTCAGGTCGGCCGGGGCCGCGCCTTTCGGCGTGCCGCTCTGGCCGGGCTTGGGCGGTTTGCGCAGCGGCGCCGGGACGACGAAGTCGGGGATCTTGGGTGGGCGGAGCTTCGGCATCAGGGCGGCGGGAAGGTAGAGGGCCGCGGCGGGTAGAGGTATTCCCAGATCCCGCCGGTGAACTCGCCCGGATCGCGGGCGCGCACCGGTTCGAGGCTACTGGTGACGCTGTAGCGGGGGCCGACCTCGACCTGGCCGTTGCGGACCCGGGTCTGGAAGTGGTCGAGCGGGCGCACCGGCGGGCCGCCGATCCGCTTGCCCTGGAAGTCGTAGACACCGCCGTGGCAAGGGCAGATGAAGTTGCCGGCGGTCTCGACGAAGCGGACCGGGCAGCCGAGGTGCGCGCAGCGGTTGGAGACGGCGACGAAGTGGCCCGCTTCTTCTTCCAGTTCGGTCGAGCTCCTGCGCACGTAGGCGACCGCCTTGCCGGCGTCCCCGATTCCCTCGGTTTCGGTGAAGACGACCTGGCGGTAGGTGTCTTCGACGAAGTCGCTGACCGGGCCGACCGCCTCCCAGCGTTCCTTGCCGCGGTGGAAGATCGGTGCGGCGGCGAAGCCGATCGCGGGCAGGATGATCGCCGCGCCGGCAATTCCGCCCAGGCCCTGGGCGGCCACCGTGAAGGCGCGGCGGCGGGTCATCGACTCCCCCTCGAAGTACCCGGGAGGGTCGGGCTGCACCCGCTCCTTGGGGGCCTCTTCGGGCCCGTTCAGCTTGTCCCCGTTCTCTGGTGCCACAGTTCGATTCGCGTTCGGCCGCGCAGTCTATTGCCTCGGACGTGGGACGCGTTCAGCGGCCGGCGATCGCGCGGGCGGCGGCGGTCCACAGCGGCACGACCTCGGCCTCGCGCCCCTCGGCGTGCAGCCGCGCGCAACTGCCGATCAGCTCGGCGAGGACCGCGACCGCGGCGGTGTCGCCGAGCCCCGCCAGCCGGTCGAGGCCGAGCGCGTAGAGGTAGTCGCCGGCGAGCAGGCCGAGGTCGGGGTCGTGGCCGGCGAGCAGCCGCGGCTCGCCGTAGTGCAGCAGGTAGCCCTCGCGGACCGCCTCGATCACCGCCGCGTACTCGGCCGGCGCCGCCGCGGCCCGGGGACCGTCGGCGGCGAGCAGGCCGAGGCGCGGCGCCGCAGCCGGCTCGACCACGTGCGGCGAGATCGGCGTCTCCTCGGCGCGCAGCTGCGCCGCCAGCGCTCGCAGCGCCTCCTCCGGCGAGGCGGTCACGGCAGCGCCTCGGCCAGCGCCTCGGCGGCCGCCTCGAGCGTGCGGTCGACGCTGCCCTCGTCGTGGGCGAGGGAGACGAACCAGGCCTCGAACTGCGACGGCGGCGGGTAGACGCCGCGCTCGAGCAGCGCGTTGCAGAAGCGGGCGTGGGCGGCGGTGTCGCAGGCGCTCGCGGCGGCGAAGTCGCGCACCGGCTCGGGGCTGAAGAAGAGGGTGAGGAGCCCCGGGACCGAGGCGACCTGCAACGGCCGCTCGGCGGCGAGCTCGGCGAAGCCCGTGGCGAGCCGGTCGGTCAGCGCCCCGAGGCGGGCGTAGGCGGCCGCGTCGAGCGCCGCCAGCGTCGCCAGGCCGGCGGCGACCGCCAGCGGGTTGCCCGACAGCGTCCCCGCCTGGTAGACGTCGCCGGCCGGGGCGATCCGCTCCATCGCCTCGCGCGGGCCGGCGAAGGCGGCCGCCGGCAGCCCGCCGCCGACCACCTTGCCCATCACGGTCAGGTCCGGTTCGACCCCGTAGAGCTCCTGGGCGCCACCGCGGGCGACGCGGAAGCCGGTGATCACCTCGTCGAAGACGAGCAGCGCCCCGGCCGCGGCCGTCGCCTCGCGCAGGAAGCCGAGGAACCCCTCCTCGGGCGGGACGACGCCCATGTTGGCGGCGACCGGCTCGGCCAGCAGCGCCGCGACCTGGTGCTCGGAGAGCGCCTGGGCGACCGCCTCGCGGTCGTTCCAGGGGACGATGATCGTCCCCGCCGCCTGCGCCGCGGTCACCCCGGGGCTGCCCGGCACGCCGAGCGTCGCCAGCCCCGAGCCGGCGTCGGCCAGCAGCCCGTCGGAGTGGCCGTGGTAGGCGCCGGCGAACTTGACCACGACCTCGCGCCCGGTGATCGCCCGCGCCAGCCGCACCGCCCCCATCGCCGCCTCGGTCCCGGAGCTGGTCATCCGCACCATCTCGACCGACGGCACCCGGGCGGCGATCTCCTCCGCCAGCGCCACCTCGGCCGCGGTCGCGGCGCCGAAGCTGGTGCCGCGCTTGGCCGCCTCGATCACCGCCGAGACCACCGACGGCTCGGCGTGGCCGAGGATCAGCGGCCCCCAGGAGCCGACCCAGTCGAGGTAGCGGTTGCCGTCGACGTCGACCAGCCAGCAGCCCTCGCCGCGCTCGACGAAGATCGGGTCGCGGCCGATCTGGCGCATCGCCCGCACCGGCGAGTTGACGCCGCCGGGCAGGACCTTCAGGGCCCGGTCGTACAACCGCACAGATCCTCCCGAATCAGGAGAGCGAGCATCCATATCTGATTCCTTGCGAGCGGGGGCCGATCTGGCGCCTAGGACGAGTGCGCGGCCTCCCAGGCCGCGTACTCGTCGGTGAAATAGTGCAGGCGGATCTTCTTGTACTCGGTCGACGAGTAGAGGGTGGCGCGGTCCTCGGGCCCCATCCCGCACTCCTGCGCGATCGAGTCGAGGATCGCGTCGCACTCCTCCTTCGAGCGGCCGTGGGCCATGGTGAAGACGCTGTAGGGCCAGTCGGGGTAGGTGGGGCGCTGGTAGCAGTGGGAGATGCCGCGGAAGGAGGCCATCCGCGCGCCGACCTCGAGCACTTCGTCCTCCGGCACCCGCCAGACGCCCATCCCGTTGGCCGAGAACCCGGCGCGGCGGTGGAAGAGGATCGCCGCCACCCGGCGCAGGATCTTGCGGTCCACCATTCCCCGCAGCCGCTCGAGCAGCTCCTCGGTCGAGACGCCGAGCTCGGCGGCGGCCTCGTCGTAGGGTCGCTCGACCGCCGCCATCGGCCCCTGCAGGGCCTTGATCAGGGCGATGTCGGCCTCGTCGTAGGGCTGCGGCTCGAGCTCGCGCGGCGGCGCCGCCTCGACCGCGGCGGCGAGCGCCTCGGTGCCCTTCTCCATCTCCAGGTTCATGTTGATCTTGAACAGGGTCAGGGTCGGCAGCTCGCGCATCGACTCGGCGCCGGTCTCCTCCATCAGCGCCTGCAGCGTCCCCCGCAGGCCGAGCTCCGAGTCCGGCGGGGTGGCGATCGTGAACCAGAGGTTGAAGTCGTGCGTGCGCAGGTAGTTGTGGGAGACGCCGGGGTGGGCGTTGACGATCTTCGCCGCCCGCTGCGGGTTCTCGGCGTCGACTTTGGCCGCGACCAGCATCGACTCGTAGCCGAGCGCGCGGGTGTCGAAGATCGGCGTGATCTCGCGGATGATGCGGCCCTCGAGCAGGCGCCGGGTGCGGCCGATCACGTCGTCGAGCTCGAGCCCGGCCTCGCTCGCGACCAGCGCGAACGGCTCGGGATCGAGCGGGAAGTTCGACTGCAGCAGGTTCATCAGGTGCTTGTCGGTCTCGTCGAGCGGGATCGCGCTGCCGCCCTTGCGGCTGCGCGCCTTCGACTGCGGCGTCTTCACAGCCATCCGCAGGCCTCCTTCGCGTAGTAGGTGACGATCGCGTCGGCGCCGGCGCGGCGGATCGCGGTCAGCGTCTCCAGCGCCGCCGCCCGCTCGTCGATCCAGCCGTTCTCGGCGGCCGCCTTCAGCATCGAGTACTCGCCGGAGACGTGGTAGGCGGCCACCGGGGCCCCGGTGGCGTCCTTGACCCGCCGCACCACGTCGAGGTACGGGGTCGCCGGCTTCACCATCACCATGTCGGCGCCCTCTTCGAGGTCGAGCTCCGCCTCGCGCACCGCTTCCAGCGCGTTGGCCGGGTCCATCTGGTAGCCGCGGCGGTCGCCGAACTCCGGCGTCGACTCGGCGGCGTCGCGGAACGGGCCGTAGAAGGCGGAGGCGTACTTGGCGCTGTAGGCGACGACCGGCACGCCGCTGTGCCCCTCCTCGTCGAGCTGGTAGCGGATCGCGCCGACCCGGCCGTCCATCATGTCGCTCGGCGCGACCGCGTCGGCCCCGGCCTCGGCGTGCGAGACCGCGGTTTTCGCCAGCAGCTCGACCGAGAGGTCGTTGTCGACCTCCTGCGAGCCCTCGCGGAAGACGCCGCAGTGGCCGTGCGAGGTGTACTCGCAGAGGCAGACGTCGGTCATCACGACGAGGTCGGGGTGGGCGTCCTTCAGCGCCCGCACCGCCATCTGCACGATCCCCTCGTCGTCGTAGGCGCCGGTGCCGAACTCGTCCTTGGCGGCGGGGATCCCGAACAGCATCACCGCGCCGACCCCGGCGGCGGCGATCTCGCCCGCCTCCTCGACCAGGTTGTTGATCGAGAAGCGCTCGACCGCCGGCATCGACGGCACCGGCTCGCGGATCCCCTCGCCGGCGACGACGAAGAGCGGCTGGATCAGGTGGCTGGGCGAGAGCTCGGTTTCGCGGGCCAGGCCGCGCAGGGTCTCGCTGCGGCGCAGCCGGCGCATACGGGTGGCTGGGAAAGGCATCTGGGTCGAGTTTAGGGAAGGGGCAGTAGCGTTCGCCGCCGTGCAGGCACGCGGGCTGGTCAAGCGCTACGGGGATCGCGAAGCGCTGCGGGGGGTCAGCTTCGAAGCGGAAGCGGGCGAGCTGGTCGCGATCATCGGTCCCAACGGGGCCGGCAAGACGACCCTGCTCTCGATCCTCGCCGGGATCCTCGCCGCCGACGGGGGCACGCTCGAGGTCGGCGCCGGCGAGGTCGGCTGGGTGCCGCAGCAGGCGGCGCTGTACCGGCGGCTCACGGTCGAGGAGAACCTGCTCCTCTTCGCCCGCCTCGAGCGGCACCCTGACCCCCGCGCCTCGGTCGCGGAGATGCTCGAGCTGACCGGGCTGGGCGAGCGCCGGGGCGAGGTCGTCGCCCGCCTCTCGGGCGGCAACCAGCAGCGGATCAACATCGCGATCGGGCTGCTCTCCCGCCCGCGGGTCCTGCTCCTCGACGAGCCCAGCGTCGGGCTCGACCCGCGCCAGCGGGCGCGCCTCTGGCACTTCGTCTCCACCCTCGCCGAGCACGGCACGACGGTGATCTTCTCCACCCACGACATCCAGGAGGCGGAGCGCTACGGCGGCCGGCTGCTGGTCCTCGCCGACGGCGAGTCGCTCTTCGACGGCTCCGCCGCGGCGCTGCGCGAGGCGGTCCGCCGCGAGGCGCCGGAGGCCGCCGACAGCGACTTCGAGACCGCCTTCGTCGCCTACCTGCAGCACCGGGGGCACTGATGAGGTGGCTGCTGCTCAAGGACCTGCAGATCCTGCGCCGCTCGCCGCTGCAGGCGACGCTGCTGGTCGCCTGGCCGATCCTGATCGCCGTCCTCGTCGGCTTCGCGATCTCCGGCGGCCCCTCGAAGCCGCGCGTCGCCTTCCTCAACGAAGTCCCCGCCGACGCGCGGATCAGCGTCGGCGGCCAGGAACTTCCCTCGGCCAACGTCCGCGGCCGCATCTGCAAGCGGGTCGAGTGCGTGCAGGTCACCGGCCGCGACGAGGCCGAAGAAGAGGTCCGCTCCGGCGACGTGCTCGCCGCCGTGATCCTCCCCGAAGACCTGGTCGACCAGATCAACTCGCTCTCGAGCCTCAACCCGGGCAAGCCCGAAGTCGAAGTCCTGCTCAACGAAGAGGACCCGGTCAAGGCGCAGCTGGTCAAGGACCGGATCGACACGCTGCTCGCCCAGGCCAACCTGGCGATCGCCCGCAGGATCGCCTCCGAAGGCAGCCATTACCTGGGGCTGCTGATCGACGGCGGCAGCATCAAGGTGCTCGGGCAGGACTTCCCGATCCTCGGCCTGCGCGCCGCCGCTCGCATCCTCTCGGCACTGGAACCGGCGCTGCCGCCGCGGCTGCGCGCCTCGCTGCGCGAGGTGACCGAATTCGCCGCCTCCGCCCGCGACAACCTCGACATCGCCGAACCCTTGATCGACCGGCTGGCGCAGCCGATCGCGGTCCACCGCGTCTCGGTCGGCGGCTCCTCGCCGCCGCTCGAAGTCTTCGCGATCGCCGTCGCCGCGAGCTTCACCCTGGCCTTCGTCGTCGTCCTCCTCGTCGCCGGATCGCTGGCGCTGGAGCGCGAGGAGAACGCCTTCCCGCGCCTCACCCGCGGTCTCGTCTCACCCTCGGCGCTGCTCGCGGAGAAGGTCCTGCTCGGCGTCTGCGTCGGCCTCCTCGTCACCCTGCTGCTGCTCGCCGGCCTGGCGCTGTTCGTCCCCCTCGCCTGGGACCGCCTCGGGCTCTGGCTGGCGGCGATCGTGGTCGGCGGCGCCAGCCTCGGCGCGGCCGGGGCGGCGCTGGGCGCGGCGGCGCGCGAGGTGCGGGCGGTCTCCCTGCTCGCCTTCATGGTGACCCTGCCGGTCGCCCTGCTCTCCCTGGTCCCCTCCGGCTCGGTCGGCGGCGGCCTCTACGACGCGATCGGGGTCCTCACCGCGGTCTTCCCCTTCAAGCCGGCGCTGCGGGCGATGACCGCGGCGCTCGACTCGGCCGGCCCGGCGATCGGCTGGCCGCTGGCGCACCTGGCGCTGCTCGCCCTCGTCTACGGCCTCCTCGCCCGCTTCGCCCTGCGCCGCTTCGGCTCGGTCTGAGCGAAAGCGGGCCCGTCCGTCGCCCGTAACGCGGCCGAACCGGAAGCGCTCTTGCGTTTCGCGGGCGAGGAACGGGCCCATGCACCTGTGCGGCATGACTCGGTTGAAACTTATCGTCCAATGAAAACCGGGGAGTAAGCGCCGCCCGCCCCAGCTGGGGTCGGTCGTGGGACCGCTAGAGCGCGAGCGGGATCGAGCCGCCGCGCAGCACCGCGGTTCGCGCCGCCGCCAGGCCGGGGTCGAGGCCGGTGGCGACGAAGGTCTCCAGGTCGAGCTCCGGAGCGAGGATCTGGCGCACCCGCTCCAGCACCTCGGCCTCGTCGAGCGCCGGCAGCCGCCGGTCTTCCGCCTCGACCGCCGCCAGCGCCACCGCGCCGCCCTCGAGCGCCAGGCAGCCGTGGCGGCTGATGTACGCGTCGACCCCGTCGAGGGCGCCGACCCGGTCGGCCACCAGCTCCGGGTCGTGCAGCCGCCGCAGCTCGTAGTTGGGCTCGGTCTCGCTCAGCAGCTGCTCCTGCACGGCGGTCGCGTAGGCGACGAAGACCGGCACCCGCGTGCCCGGGCTGACCTGCAGCGTCGCCGGCACGGCGCCGTAGGGCGAGACGTGCGCCGAGTAGACGACGTCGAAGCCGACCAGCTCGGCTCGCAGCAACGGCAGCGGCTCGTGCGGCAGCGGCGCCAGCTTGCGCGCCAGCATCGCCGGCGCCGCGTTGGCGCCGTAGCAGAGCAGCGACCGGCGGCCCGCCAGGTCGGGCAGCTCGGCGGCGAGCTCGTGCGCCTCGCCGTCGCGCTGGACGAAGGAGCGCAGCGGCGCCTCGTAGGGGTAGGCGGCGGCCCGCGCCAGGATCTCGTCCCCGTCGATCGCCTCGTCCACCGCGGGCAATCTCGCAGATCCGCACCGCATACATGTGCCGGCGCCGGACGATCGATCATCTAGGGTCAGCTGGCATGCGGCTGCTCTTCATCGGCGACGTCGTCGGCAGCCCCGGGCGGCGCGGGCTGCGCGAGGCGATGCCGGGGCTGCGCGAGGCCCACGCGCCCGACCTGGTCGTCGTCAACGGCGAGAACTCGGCCGGCGGCATGGGGATCACCGAGCGCACCGCCAACGACATCTTCGGCGCCGGCGCCGACGTGATCACCACCGGCAACCACGTCTACCGCCACCGCGAGGCCTACGAGTTCCTCGACCGCGAGCCGCGCGTCGTCCGCCCCGCGAACTACCCGCAGGGCAACCCCGGCCACGGCCACGTCATCGTCGAGGCGGCCGGGATGCGGATCGGCGTGATCAACCTCAGCGGCGCCGCCGGGCTGAAGGTCGCCCGCTCGCCGTTCGACGCCGCCGACGGGATCCTCGAGCGGATCGAGGCCGACGCGGCGATCGTCGACTTCCACGCCGAGATGACCAGCGAGAAGGTGGCGATGGGTTGGCACCTCGACGGTCGCGCCGCTGCCGTGCTCGGCACCCACACCCACGTCCCGACCGCCGACGCCCGCGTGCTCCCGGCCGGCACCGCCTACATCTCGGACGTCGGCATGACCGGCTCGCGGGCCGGCGTCCTCGGGGTCAAGGCCGAGCAGGCGCTGCGGGCGCTGATCACCCAGATGCCGACCCGGTTCGAGACCGCGACCGAGGACGTCTGGGTGATGGGCGCCGTGGTCGAGGTCAACTCACGAGGGCTGGCGGACTCGATCGCTCCGCTGATGGTCCCGGCTCCCCCTCCGGCCTGACCGCGGTCGTCGCCAGGGCGACCAGCAGCAGCGGGTAGAACCAGGGGATGTAGAGGTAGAACCAGTGCTTCATCGTGATCTGCAGGGCGAGCATCAGCGCCGCCCCCAGCGCCGCGACCTGCAGCACCGACTTGCGCCGCGGCACGAAGGCGAGCGCCAGCGAGAGGCCAGCGGTGGCGACGAGCAGCGCGGTCCGCAGCCAGCTCAGCGAGGGGACCTGGCCCCAGACGCTGAACGGCGAGTCGCGGTCGACCTGGAAGCCGAAGGTGCGGTCCCAGAACGTGCCCAGGCCGGGGTCGATCGCCGGCCATAGCATCGCCGCCACCCCGACCGCGGCGAAGGCGACGGCGAACAGCAGCATCGGCCGCCGGCGGCGCTCGTAGGTCAGCAGCATCGGGCCCAGCAGCGCCGGGGCGAACTTGGCGAAGGTCGCCAGCGACGCCAGGACCCCGCGCGCTATGGGGCGGGCGAGCCAGACGAGGGTCGCGACGAGGAGCATCGCGATCAGGCCGTCGTTGGTGTTCGACTCGAGGGCGAGGGCGGTGTAGGGGTAGGCGGCCCAGCCGAAGGCGAGGGTCGCCGCCAGGCGCCTACCCTCGGGCCCGGGCCGGATCCGCCGGCCGAGCAGGATCAGCAGCGCGAAGGTGAGGACGTCGGCGGTGATCGCGACGCCGTGGGCGGCGGGGACGTCGTCCCAGGTCCCCGACCAGGGCCAGATCCGCTCGAAGGGGACGTAGGCGAAGTAGTTGACCGGGCCGTAGGTGTCGCCCTGCGAGATGTCGCTGGGGAAGTTGCCGTAGATCGGTTCGCCGTGGGCGATGCGGTCGGCGCCGACCGTGCTCGCGTAGCCGATGTCGACGACGCCCGAGTCGGCGACGTTGAGCCCGACCCGGAACCCCATCAGGAACAGCGCCGCGACCAGCAGCCAGGCCGCCGGCCAGCGCGGCCGCAGGCCGCCGCCGCCGCGGAACCCGATCCACAGCGCCCGCGCCAGCAGGTAGAGCAGCACCGGATAGGCGAGCGGCACCGAGACGCCGATGTTCCCGCGGTTGAAGAAGAAGTGGGAGACGCCGAACCCGAGCAGGACGAGGAGGTCGAGGTTGACCAGCCGCCGCCAGCGGCGCCAGTCGACCAGGCCGAGCAGGAAGATCGCGCAGAGCGGCAGGAAGACGTAGGGCGCGTTGAGCGTGTGGCCGAACTGCCCTTCGTAGCCGCGCGCCATCTTCCAGGCGACCTGGTACCCGGTCCAGGACTCGGTCACCTCGCCGCTCCGCGGGTCGACCAGGACCAGCGCCAGCTCCTTGCCTTCGGCGAACCAGGCGACCTCCCAGTGCCCGTCGACCCAGTTCGTGGTCGGCGAGAGGTCCGCGTGCAACGCCCGCTCCTTCTTCACCTTGGCGTCGCCGGAGGCGATCTCGACCGCTTCGGCCCTGGTCACCTTCGCGGCCGCCTCTTCGGCGGCTTCGTCCGCGAGCGCCGCAGGCGCCACCGCCAGCGCAACGACCAGCACCGCGAGCACCGCGATCCCCCACCTCGCCGACGGGCCGATTCGTCCACGCATGGGCGTCAAATCGTCCCGTCGGCGCCGAAGTGCTCGAGGACCACCGGGGCCACGTCGCGCAGCGTCCACTGCTCGCGCTCGTCGGCCGAGTCCGGGCCGCAGCCGACGAAGAGCAGCGGGCCGAGCGAGTCGCCGGCGTGCAGCGAGCCGTGGCTGCCGCCCCCGGCGTGGCTCGTCCCGCCCCAGTCGACTGCCTCGAAACCGGGCGCGAGCGAGACCACGAAGTCGCCGGAGTGAGGCGCCGTCAGCGCCGCCCAGACGCGGGCCAGCGGGTCCGGGTAGGTCTCGCTTTCGAACCGCCCCTCGATCACCGTCGCCGCCAGCGCCGCCGGGTCGCCCTCGATCTCCCAGCGGCCCCCGCGCAGGTCTTCGACCCCCTCACCCGGCCGGAAGCGCAGCGCCAGCTCGCCGCGCTCGACCACCGCCCACTCGTCGCCGGCGGCCGGCATCCCGGGAGCGTCGCGGCGCAGCGGCATCCCGTCGCCGCCCTCCAGCCGGCAGACCAGGTCGACCCCCTCGATCACCGAGAGCCTGGCGGCGACCGCGACCGGCTCTGCCCGTTCGCCCTCGCCGGGGAGCAGGTAGACGTGGGCGGCGCGGCTGGTCGGGCTGACCGCCAGCTGGGCCAGCTCGGGACGCTCGTCGGAGGGCTGCAGCACCGACCACTCGGTCGCCAGCAGCTCGGCCAGGGGCAGGCCGCGGTGGACCTCGGTGTGGGCGTGGTCGGCGACCAGGATCACCGCGTGCTCGGCGAGAAAGGTGTCCATCCCGCCCGCCGCCTCGACCAGCTGCGAGAAGCACTCGTCGGCCTTGGCGATCGACTCGACCGAGGCCTCGGGACCGTGGCGGTGCGAGTAGTTGTCGTTGTCGGGCAGCGAGAGCAGGAGGAAGTCGAAGCTGCCCTCCTTGATCAGCTCGACCGCGCAGCAGGCCGCGTACTCGTCGCGGTTGCCGGGGATCGAGGTCGACTTGCAGGGGACCTCGCGGCTGGCGTAGAGATCGCCGTAGAAGAGGTCGTCCGGGCCCCAGGTGTGGTGGCGGAACTTGAGCTTGGTCGCGTCGACCGCCCGCCGGATCAGGCCCTCGAGCGAGACCTGGTGGCGGTGGCGCCCGCGGTAGATCAGGAACGGCGTGCAGGCGGTGCGGGCGCCGGCGTCGTCGAGTCGCTCGAACAGCGTCTCCACCTCCGGGCTGAGGTGGGCCAGGTTCATGTTGTAGACCAGGTCGTAGAGCGAGCGGAAGATGCCGAAGGCGCGGCTGGCCTCCAGCGAGGAGCCGTACTCGACGTAGCGGCGCTCGAGCCGGTGGTACCAGTTCATGCCGCTGATCCAGTGGCGGTCGGCGGCGACCCCGGTGACCAGCTCCGAGCAGGCGACGGGAGTCACCGAGGGGAAGCTGGAGACGCAGTCGGGGACGAGGGTGCCGCGCTGCAGCAGCGCCCCGAAGGTCGGTGCCCGACCCGCGGCGACGGCGCGCTCGAGCATGTCGGTGCGCAGCGAGTCGATGTAGGTGAGGACGAGCTTCTTCTCGGCGACCGCCATCGGTCCCCAATGATGGAGTAAGCGCCCGCCCGCCCCGGCGCCGGGTCAGCGGAGGACGCGGAGGCCGGCGTGTTTGCGCTGCGCGCGGCGCCGGCGCGCGACCCCGAGCCAGGCGATCGCGGCGATCACGATGACGATGACGATCGGCACCAGCAGCGCGATCGCGACCACGATCAGCGCCGCCAGCGCGATGATGAAGCCGAGCGCTCCGGCACCGCCTCCCTGGCGGCGACTGGCGCCCGAGACGACGTCGCTGATCACCAGGCAGGCGACCGCGGCGCCGAGCATCGCCAGCACCGCGCCGAGCAGGCTGTCGACCAGGAAGCCGACGACGAGGCCGATCACGGCGGCCAGGATCGTCATCCGGCCGCGCGCCGAGCCGTGGGTGCCGGTCGTGCCGGCCACCATCCCGATCGCGATCCCGATCCCGACCTCTTTCAGAACGTCCACATGCGAAAACCTAACTGGCTAGGCGGCCGGGCGTCTTTCCGGCACACTTGCGGGATGAGCGAGACGCCGCAACCCCCTCATCGCCGCCGCGCCCACACCAGCAACCGGGACCTGGCGCGCTACGCGGCTCTGTTCGCCGAGCGGACCAAGGTGATGCGCTCCTCGGCGATGCGCGACCTGATGGCGATCACCGCGCGGCCGGAAGTGATCTCGCTCGCCGGCGGCCTGCCCGACACCTCGACCTTCCCGCCGCAGAGCTTCGCCGCGCAGATGACGCGGATCGCCCAGGAGTCGGCGGCCGAGGCGCTGCAGTACGGGCCGACCGAGGGCTTCGAGGAGACCAAGGACTGCATCCTGCAGGTGATGGGCGCCGAGGGCATGCTGCCCGACCACGACGACATCATCGTCACCACCGGCGGCCAGCAGGCGCTCGACCTCGTCTGCAAGACCCT
The DNA here is from genome assembly GCA_963810455.1 of uncultured Actinomycetes bacterium. Taxonomy (GTDB): domain Bacteria; phylum Actinomycetota; class Thermoleophilia; order Solirubrobacterales; family 70-9; genus VAYN01. The sequence continues at coordinate 84,390 of CAWEOH010000062.1, read as the reverse complement.
GGTCGACCCCGGCGACGTCGTCATCTGCGAGGCGCCCACCTACCCGGGCGCCGTCCCCGTCTTCTGCAGCTACGAGGCCGACACGATCCAGATCGAGTGCGACGAAGACGGGATGAAGGTCGAGGAGCTCGGGCCGCTGCTCGACCGCCTCGACGCCGAGGGTCGCCAGCCGAAACTGATCTACACGGTGCCGACATTCCAGAACCCCGCCGGGGTGACGATGTCGCTCGAGCGCCGCCAGCTGCTGGTCGAGCTCGCCCGCCAGCGCGAGCTGCTCGTCGTCGAGGACAACCCCTACGGCCTGCTGCGCTTCAGCGGCGAGCGGCTGCCGCCGCTCTACCAGCTCGACGGCGGCGACTTCGTCATCTACGTGGGCACCTTCTCGAAGATCCTCTCGCCCGGGATCCGGCTCGGCTGGGCGGTGGCACCGCCGCCGGTGATGGAGAAGATCGTGCTCGGCAAGCAGGCGAGCGACCTCTGCACCTCGACCCTGACCCAGTACTTCGTCCGCGAGTACTTCGCCGAAGGCCGCTGGGGCCGCTACATCGAGGAGCTCGTCGCCCTCTACCGGGGGCGACGGGAAACGATGGTCGCGGCGCTCGAAGAGCACTTCCCCGCGGCGGCGAGCTGGACCCATCCCGAGGGAGGCCTGTTCATCTGGGCGACCCTGCCGGAGTACATCGACACCAGCGACCTGCTGGCCAAGGCGCTGCGCGCCGACGTCGCCTTCGTCCCCGGCGCCGCCGCCTTCGTCGACGGCCGCGGCGGCAGCTCGATGCGGCTCAACTTCTCCGGCGTCGGCGAGGACGAGATCCGCGAGGGGGTGCGACGGATCGGCAAGGTGATCGCCGAGCAGGTCGAGCTCTACGAGACGCTGACCGGCGAGCACGCGATCCCCGCGCCGCGGCCCGCGGCGCCCGCGACCGAGGAGAACGTGCTGCCCTTCAGGCGGGACAGCTCGGCGTGAAGGTCGCGGTGCTCAAGGGCGGTCGCTCGCTCGAGCGCGGAGTCTCGCTGCGCTCCGGCGCCCGGGTCGAGGACGCGCTCGAGCGGCTCGGCCACGAGGTGCTCCCGATCGACGTCGGCGCCGACCTGGTCAAGCGGCTCGCCGAGGACAGGCCCGATGTCGCCTTCGTCGCCATGCACGGGGTCGGCGGCGAGGACGGCACCACGCAGGAGCTGCTCGAGATCCTCGGCATCCCCTTCACCGGACCGGGCGCCGCCGCCTGCGCCCGCTGCATGGACAAGTCGCTGGCCAAGCACGCGATGCGCGAGGACGGGATCCCGACCCCCGACTGGTTCGCCTTCAGCCAGGCCGCGTTCCGCGAACTCGGCGCCGGCGACGCGCTCGGCCGGATCGAGGAGTCGCTCGGCTTCCCGCTCGTCGTCAAGCCCAGCCGCGGCGGCTCCTCGCTCGGCGTCAAGTTCGCCGGCGCAGCGGCGGAGGTGCCGGGGGCGCTGGTCGCCGCCTTCAGCTACGACGACCGGATCCTGCTCGAGCGCTTCGTCGATGGCCGCGAGCTGGCGGTCAGCGTCGTCGGCGACGAGGCGCTGCCGGTCGTCGAGGCGATCCCCACCGAGGGCGACCGCTACGACTTCGAGGCCCGCTACGCGATCGGTCGCACCCGCTTCGTCTGCCCGGCCGAGCTCGGCGACGCGGAGGCCGGGGCGGTGACCGACGCGGCGCTCGCCACCTACCGGGCGCTCGGCTGCACCGGCTTCGCCCGCATCGACGTGATGCTCGACGAGCGAGGGCCGTGGGTGCTCGAGGCCAATGCGATCCCCGGCCTCACCGACACCAGCCTTCTCCCCCAGGCCGCCGAGGCGGCGGGGATGTCGTTCGAGCAGCTGGTCGAGCGGATCGTCGATCTGGCACTGGCGCCTTCCGGGGCTCCCTAGCCGCTTTGCAGCCCTAGGAATCCCCGGAAGCGAAGTCGTCGGGGGTCACCTCGTCGAGGAACTCTTTGAATTTGTCGACGACCTCCTCGGTGTCCTCGACCTCGTGCTCGAACTCGATCGCCGACTCCTCGATCACCTCCTCGGCCGCGAAGATCGGCGCCGAGACGCGGACGGCCAGCGCCAGGGCGTCCGAGGGGCGCGAGTCGATCTCGACCTCCGAGCCGTTGACCGAGACCGTGATCGAGGCGTAGAACGTGTTGTCGCGCAGCTCGGTCACCGCGACCCGCTCGCATTTCGCGTCCAGGTTCTCCAGCACGTCGGAGAGCAGGTCGTGCGTCATCGGCCGCGGCGTCGAAGCGCCCTGCAGCTTCATCAGGATCGCCGCCGCCTCCGGGTGCCCGATCCAGATCGGCAGGAACCGGTTCCCGTCGACCGTCTTCAACAGCACGATCGGCTGCTTGCCGACCATGTCGAAGCTGACGCCGTAAATCTGCATCTGCTGCACTGAGAACGCTCCCGACCGTGGACCTGGGGGTTGGCGACCAGCGACCAAGTATAGGTCGGCCGTAAGTGGGCGATCCTGGATTCGAACCAGGGACCTCGTCCTTATCAGAGACGCGCTCTAACCAACTGAGCTAATCGCCCGGGGACGGCGATGATAGCGGCGCCGGGCGGGAGGATCAGCCGCGGTGCTTGCGCAGTGTGCGGGCGAGGGCGTGGGCCTCGGCGACGTCCTCGAAGTGGAGCTCGACGGCGAAGCCGTCCTTGCGCGGCCGGACCTTGACTTCGTGGCCGAGCGCCGACTCCAGGTCCTCTCCTGCCGCTTCCAGCGCCGCGGCCTCCTCGGGGTCGACCGGCTGGTGCCGTTTGATCTTTGGCTGGCTGGCCAGCCGAACCCTGTTCTCGGTTTCGCGAACCGACCAGCCGCCGCGCACCGCGTCGCGGGCGAGGCGGCGGCGGACGTCGTTGCCCTGCGCGGCGAGCAGGGCACGGCCGTGGCCCTCGCTGAGCTCGCCGCCCTCCAGCAGCTCGAGCGTGTCGTCGGGGAGCTCGAGCAGGCGAATCAGGTTGGAGACGGCGGGCCGGCTGCGGCCGACCCGGCGGGCCAGCTCCTCTTTGGTCAGGCCGAGGTCCTCGACCAGGGCGGCGCAGGCGCGCGCCTCCTCGACCGGGTTCAGATCCTCGCGGACCATGTTCTCGATCAGCGCCGCCTGCAGGCGCTCGGCCTTCGCCTGCTCGCGGACGACCGCCGGGACCTTCTCGATCCCCGCCTGCTGCGCCGCCCGCCAGCGGCGCTCGCCGGCGACCAGCTCGTAGCTGCCGTCGGGGAGGGGGCGGACGAGGAGCGGCGAGACGACCCCGGTCGCCGCGATCGAGGCCGCCAGGCCGGCCAGGGTCTCGGGATCGAACTTGGTCCGCGGCTGCTCGGGGTTGGGTTTGATCAGGCCGACCGGGAGCTCGCGCAGCTCGCCGGCGTCGGCGGCGTCGGCTTCCGGCAGGATCGCCGAGAGGCCGTGGCCGAGACCGCGCTTGGCCCCGCCTTTCTTCGCCAGCCCGCTAGCCACGGCTCGCCAGCTCCTTCGTCAGCGCCCGGTACGCGGTGGCGCCGCGGGAGGAGGGAGCGTGCTCGGTCACCGGTAGACCATAGCTCGGCGACTCGGCGACGCGGACACTGCGTGGGATCACCGTCTCGAAGACCATTTCGGCGAAGTGGTCGCGCAGCTCGGCCTCGACGTCCTGGGCCAGTCTGGTGCGCTCGTCGTGCATGGTGATCAGCAAACCCGCGACCTCGAGCTGAGGGTTCAGCTGTCGCCTGATCAGCCCGAGGGTTTCCAGGAATTGAACCAGGCCCTCCAGCGCCAAATACTCGGCCTGGACCGGGACGATCACCCGGTCGGCCGCGACCAGGGCGTTGACGCTGACCGGACCGAGCGCCGGCGGGCAGTCGAGGAAGGTCATCGCGAAGCGCTCGCGGACCGGGCCGAGGCGTTCGCGCAGGCGGGTCTCCGAGCCCTCGATCCGCGGCAGCTCGACCGCGGCGCCGGCGAGGTCGCGGCTGGCGGGAACCAGCCAGAGGTTGTCGGGCCCGGCGGGGCGGGCCGCCTCGGCGACCGAGACCTCCCCGGTCAGGCAGTCATAGGAGGAGGGGTGCAGCTCGCGCCCGCCGCCCAGCGCGACCGTCGCGTTGCACTGCGGGTCGAGGTCGACCAGCAGCGTCTGCTGCCCGGCCCGGGCGGCGCAGGCGGAGAGGTTGACCGCGGTGGTGGTCTTGCCGACCCCGCCCTTCTGGTTCGCCACCGCGTAGACCTTGCCCATGACGGGGCCAGACTAGATGGTTGCTCCCGAATCCGAGACCGTGACGAGCGAGGAATCGCGCGCACGCCGGCGGTAGGTCGGATAGCCTGCTGCCCGTGTCCGAGACGAGCAACTGGCCCGACGCGCCGGCCGACCGCGCCCGCGAGCTGGTCGAGGGTGTCCTCGACGAACTCGACCTCGACGGCGACGTCGAGGTCGACGAGGACGACGAGCGGATCGCGCTGACCGTCGTCGGCGAGGAGGACTACGGCCTGCTGATCGGCAAACGCGGTCAGACGATCGACGCCCTGCAGCTGCTCTGCTACCAGGCCGCCTTCCGCGGCATGCGCGAGCGCAAGCGGGTCGTGCTCGACGCCGCCGGCTACCGCGAGCGCCGTCGCGAGACGCTCGAGGGGCGCGCCGATCGCGCCGCCGAACAGGCGCTGAACAACAGCCGCGTCGTCGAGATGGACCCGATGAGCGCGCAGGAGCGGCGCGTGGTCCACGAACGGCTGAAAGGGCGCTCCGGGGTCGAGACCTACAGCGAGGGCGACGAGCCCCACCGCTGCGTGATCGTCGCCCCGCTCGTCTCCGAGTGAGCGACCCGAGCGGCGACCCGCTCGGCGCCCTCGACCCGGCCGGCCGCGCGGCCCTCGGCAAGGTCCTGCAGCTGCTCGCGACCGAGCGCGCCTCGGTCAGCTCGGTCGTCGACGAGCGGGCCTGGCGCGTCCACGTCGCCGACAGCCTCACCGGTCTCGAGCTGCCCGAGCTGCGCGCCGCAAGCCGGATCGCCGACGTCGGCGCGGGGGCCGGCTTCCCCGGCCTCGCCCTCGCGGTCGCCCTGCCCGACGCCCAGGTGGACCTGATCGAGTCGGTCGGCCGCAAGTGCGAGTTCATGCGCCGCGCGATCGAGGCGGCCGGGATCGCCAACGCCACCGTGCTCGGCCTGCGCTCCGAGGACTGGGCCGCCGGCGACGGGCGCGAGACCTACGAAGCCGTCACCGCGAGAGCCGTGGGGCGGCTCTCGACCCTGGCCGAGCTCGCCTCGCCGCTCCTCAAGCAGGGCGGCGTCCTGGTCGCCTGGAAGGGCAGGCGCGACGCCGATGAGGAGGCCCAGCTCGACCGCGCAGCCGAATCTCTGGCGATGGCCCCGGAGGCCATCCTCGACGTAGGCGACCGGGCCGGCAGCAAGCACCGCCACCTCCACCTGATCCGCAAGTCCGGCCCAACCCCAACCGACCTCCCCCGCCGCCCCGGCGTAGCCAAGAACCGCCCCCGAGGCTGAACCCTCACAAGCTCAAGGCGAGGAGCACCGACGCCTCGACCCTCGGCGTGTCGCAACGGCTATCGAAGCCTGCGCCCCGGCCCGAACCCTCAAGCTGAACCCGGCAGAGCGGCTCCGAAGAAGGGATCCGGCACTCCCTGGAACGTCTTGTACCTTGAGGTCGTCCGGCCCAAGGACTGCCCGAGCACGCCCCACCCGAAAGGTTAAGTGGAAGGGAGTGCCGGATCCCTTCCCCGCAACGCTCCTACCGGCGTCTCTTCTTGCGTTTTTTAGGCGGCGGTGGAGGCGGTTTTGCCGCGGCGATCGCCGCGGCCCCCTCGGGCGTCGCCTGCACCGGCGCCGGAATGATTCGCTGGATCACCAACGACTGCCCGACGGTCCAGAAGTTGGTCGTGATCCAGTAGAGGATCAGGCCCGCCGGGAAGCTGAGGATGAAGGGGACGAAGACCAGCGGCAGCACGAACATCATCATCCGCTGGCTTTTGTCGGCGGTGACCGACATGACGAAGCCCGAGGCGAGCTGGGTGCCCACGTAGAGGACGATCAGGACGATCAGTTCGGCGCCGGTCGCCTTCGCGGTGAGGTCGTGGATGAAGAGGAATTCCCCGCCGTAGGCGGCGCAGTGGCCGGCGGCCGGGCAACCCATGTCCGGCGGCAGCTCGTGCCGGAGCGTGTAGAAGAGCGTGATGAAGACCGGGAGCTGGGCGACGAGCGGGATGCAGGAGGCGAACGGGTTGACTTTGTTCTCTTTGTAGAAGCGCATCATTTCCTGCTGCATGCGCTGTTTGTCGTTCTTGTATTTCGCCTGGATCTCTTTGATCTGCGGCTGCAGCGCCTGCAGCGCGCGCATCCCTTTCAGCTGTTTGTAGGTGAGCGGGATCAGGATCGCCCGCACCGTCACGGTCAGGGCGATGATCGCCATCCCCCAGCTGAGGCCGATGCTGTTGTGGAAGAACTTGAGGACGCCGTTGGCGACGTCGATCAGTGGCTGCAGGATGTTTGCGTCGGGCAGGATCAAGGACGGGCCTCACCGTGGTAGTCGGCCGGGTGGACATGGCCGAGGCCGCGCAGGGTAAACCGATCCGGCACCGGATCGAAGCCACCATGGCTGAAGGGGTTGCAGCGGAGCAGCCGGTAGGAGCCGAGAATCAGGCCGCGGAGGACGCCGAAGCGTTCCACTGACTCGACCGTGTACGCCGAGCAGGTCGGCTCGTAACGGCAGCGGCGCGGGCGGGCCGGGGAGATCCACCGCTGGTAGGCGCGCACCGGCGCGAGGACGATCCGTTTCACGTGGAACGCCCCCTGCCGCTACTGGCCAGCGCCTCTTCCAGGCTCTTGGCGACGCCGCCGGTGCCCTCGCGCTCGATCAAGTCGCCGATTTCCGCCTTGGCGACGATGACGAAGTCGTGCCCCGCGGGGAGCCGGTCGCTCAAGCTCCAGAACGCCTCCCGGAGCGCCCGCTTGACCTTGTTGCGGTCGACTGCGCCGCCGACCTTGCGGCTGACCGAGACCCCGAGCCTCACGTCCTCGCGCTCCTCGTCGCGGCGCGGGAACGTATAGAGGACGAGGTAGCGGGTGGCATGGGAGGAACCGTCACGGTAGACGCGATCGAACTCGCCGCTGCGCGACAGCCGACGTCGCTTCGACGCCATCAGGCCCCGGCGGCGGTCATCTACGGGGTGAGGCGCTTCCGCCCTTTGCGCCGGCGCCGCTTGAGGATCGCGCGGCCGCCGCGGGTGCTCATCCGCGCGCGGAAGCCGTGCGTCTTCGCCCGCTTCCGCTTCTTCGGCTGGTAAGTCCGCTTCATGCCGGCGGAAGTATACGGACGCGGGCCAAATCTTTTCTGCGGGATTTGCGGTCGGGTCGAATCCCTGCCTGAGGGCCGCCGCTATCGTCGCCCGCCAGGTGCCCGATGACTCCCCACGACACGAACTCGACCCTCTCTGGAAGGCGACTCAGGACCGCTTGCGGGCCTCCGTTCCCGAGTCCACCTTCCGCCTCTGGCTCGAGCCGCTCAGCGTCGCGGGCAGCGACGGCGAGACCCTCTACCTCAGCGCTCCCGAGGGAATCCGCGCCTGGGCGGAGCGCCGCTACTCAAGCCTGATCGCCGAGGCGCTCGCCGACTCCGGCAGCGGCCTCACCCGGGTCAGCTTCGCTCCCGCCGGCGCCGAGCGCGAGCCCGCCGGACCCGCTGGCGTCGAGCTCAACCCCAACTACACCTTCGACCGCTTCGTCATCGGCCCCGGCAACCGGCTCGCGCACGCGGCCGCGCTTGCCGTCGCCGAGGCACCGTCGGAGGCCTACAACCCGCTCTTCCTCCACGGCCCGCCGGGCCTCGGCAAGACGCACCTGCTGGCCGCGATCGCCAACTACCTGCGCGCCAACGCCCCCGCGCTCAGCGTCCGCTACACCACCGCCGAGACCTTCACCAACGAGTTCGTCGGCGCGCTGCGCTCCTCCGGCAGCGACGCCTTCAAGGCCCGCTACCGCGACATCGACGTGCTGCTGATCGACGACGTCCAGTTCCTCGAGGGCAAGCCCAGCACCGAGGAGGAGTTCTTCCACACCTTCAACGCGCTGTACGAGTCGGGAAGCCAGATCGTCCTCTCCGCGGACCGCATCCCCAGTGAGCTCTCTACCCTCGCCGCGCGCCTGCGCGATCGCTTCGAGTGGGGTCTGACGGTCGCCGTCGAGCCGCCCAACCTCGCGACCCGGCTGACCGTTCTCCGCCGCCTCGTCCAGGAGGCCGGGGTCGAGATCGCCGACACCGGCGCGCTCTCCGAGCTGGCGCAGCGGATCGACGCCAATATCCGCCAGCTCCACGGCGCCCTCACCCGCGTCCTCGCCCACGCCTCGCTGATGGCCAAGCCGCTCAGCTCCGAGCTGATCGCCGAGGTCGTGCCCCGCGCCCGCTCCGCCCAGGCGACATCGATCGAGGAGATCCAGCAGCAGGTCGCCCAGCGCTTCGGCATCTCGCGCGCCGAGCTGGTCGGCTCCAGCCGCGCCGCGACTCCGCTTCGCGCTCGCCAGGTCGCGATCTACCTGACGCGAGAGCTCACCGACCTCTCGCTGCCGCAGATCGGCCGCCTCTACGGCGGTCGCGACCACTCCACCGTGCTCAACTCGCTGCGGCGCCTCGAGGCCAGCCTCGACGAGGACCCCGACCTGCGCCGGCGAGTGGAGGAGTTACGCACCGCAATCCACAGCCCGCTGCCCGACAAGCCCTGATGGCCGACGCCGCTGCAAGAATCCCCGCTTCGCCCACAGCTGCTTCCACAGCCTGCAAACCGCTGCCGCAGGCCAAATCCACCGCCCCGCGACCTTTTTCCACAAGCCCTATTCCAACTCGAAAAGGCATCTGAACTTGAAGCTGACCACCAAACGGGAAGAACTCGTCTCCAGGCTCTCGGTCGTCTCCCGGGCCGTGTCGACCCGGGCGACCATCCAGGCGCTCTCCGGGATTCGCCTCACCGCGACCGGCGGCGAGGTGACCCTGGCCGCCACCGACAACGAGCTCAGCCTCGAGACCGCGGTGGCGGCCGAGATCGCCGAGGAGGGAACGGTGCTGCTGCCCGGCCGCCTGCTCGCCGAAATCGCCCGCTCGCTCGGTGACGAGAGCGTCGAGATCGAGTTGCGGCAGGCCGAGCGCGACGTCGAGATCCGCAGCGGCTCCTCCTCTTTCCATCTGCGCACGCTGCCGGCGGAGGACTTCCCGACCCTGCCGGCCGCGGCCGAGGAGCCCGGGCTGAAGCTGCCCGCAGCGGCGCTGCAGGCGAGCATCGACCTCGTCGCCAGGGCCGCCTCGCGCGACGACATGCGCCCGGTGCTGACCGGCGTCTTCGTGATCGGCTCCGGCGCCGAGCTGACGATGGTGGCGACCGACTCCTACCGGCTGGCGGTGAAGCGGACCGCGCTCGAGGCCGACCTCGGCGGCGAGCTGGAGGCCAACATCCCGGCGCGCGCGCTGCGCGAGCTGGGCCGGATCCTTTCCCAGGAGGGGGTCGAGGAGGCGACGATCTGGCTGCTGCCGAACCAGGCGGTCTTCGCCGCCGGCTCGATCGTCCTGACCACCCGGCTGATCGACGGCCAGTTCCCCAACTTCCGCCAGCTGCTGCCGGAGTCCTACGACCACGACGTGCGCCTGCCGCGCGAGGAATTCCTCAGCGTCACCCGCCGCGTCAGCCAGCTCGCGCAACGCAACGCGCCGCTGCGCCTCTCCTTCGCGCCGGGAGAGCTGACGGTGGCGGCGGAGACGCCGGACGTCGGCGACGCGACCGAGACGATGCCCGCCGCCTTCGAGGGCGAGCCGCTGGAGATCGGTTTCAACCCGGAGTTCCTCAAAGAGGGGATCGAGAGCGTCGAGGGCGACGAGGTGCTGCTGCGGCTGATCTCGCCGCTGCGGCCGGGGCTGCTGCAGCCGGTCGACAACGAGGACTTCCGCTATCTCGTGATGCCGATCCGCCTCAACGTCTAGCGGTGGCACCGCCCCCGGTCAGCTGAGGGTGGCCCGGTGCGCGTCACCGCGATCGAAGCGCGGCCGCTGCGGAGCCTCGACCGCTTCCGGGTCGAGCTCGAGCCGGGGATCGTCAGCGTCGTCGGGCCCAACGGCGTCGGCAAGACCAACCTGGTCGAGGCGCTGTACTTCGCCCTCACCGGCCGTTCCTTCCGCACCTCCGACCGGCGCGACCTGATCCCCTTCGGCGGCTCGCTGGCGCGGGCTGAGGCCTGGATCCGCGACGACGACGACCTCGAGCACCGGCTGCTCGCCTCGGTCAGCCGCAGCGAGGGCCGCCGCCACCTGCTCGACGGCAGCGCCGCCGAGCCGGCGGAGATCGCCCGCCACCGCCCGCCGGTCGCCGTCTTCGCCCCCGACCGGCTCAGCCTGGTCAAGGGCCCGCCGGCCGAGCGCCGCGCCCACCTCGACGGCTTCGTCACCGCCCGCTGGCCGTCCCGAACCGAGCTGCGCAAGCGCTACGGCCAGGCGCTGGCGCAGCGCAACGCGCTGGTCGCCCGGCTTGCCGCTGGCTTCGGCAGCCCCGGCGAGCTCGACGTCTGGGACGCCGGGATGGCCGCCGCCGCCGCCGCGCTGGTCGCCGCCCGCGCCGAGGCCGCCACCGAGCTCGCGACGCCCTTCGCCGCCGCCGCCGCGGAGCTCGGGCTGGGCGGCGGCGCCAGCCTCGAGTACGCGCCGCGGGCGAGTGGCGATGCCGAGCAGATCCGAGCCGGGCTCGAGCAGCGGCGCGAGGCCGACATCCGCCTCGGTCGCAGCTCCTGGGGCCCGCACCTCGACGAGCTCAAGCTCGACCTCGAGCGGCCGCTCGCTGCGACGCTACGGCTCGCAGGGCCAGCAGCGGGCGGCGCTCCTGGCCCTGCTCTTCGCCGAGCGCGAGGTGCTGCGCGAGGCGCGGCGGGTGATCCCGCTGCTGCTGCTCGACGACGTGATGAGCGAGCTCGACCCGGGTCGGCGGGAGCGCCTCGTCGCCCGCTTGGACGACGGCGGCCAGGCGCTGATCACCGCCGCCGACCAGGAGTCGCTGCCGCCCCCGGCGCTGAGCTCGGTCGTCCACATGCCGCAGCCGCCCGCCGTCCCCGACGCCGCCGCGGCATGAGCCGCCGCCGCGCCCCGCGTCAGGCCGGCCAGGCCTTCCGCGCGGCCCGCGACCTGGCCGCGCCGAAGACCCGGCTCGCCTCCGTGCAGAGCGCCTGGGCGGAGGCCGTCGGCGAGCAGCTCGCCGCCGTCACCGCCCCCGCGACCGAGCGCGCCGGGACGCTGACGATCGACTGCGCCGACAGCGTCTGGGCGCAGGAGCTCGACCTGATGCAGGAGGCGCTGCTCGGACGCCTGCGCGAGGTGCTGGGCGAGGCGGCGCCGAAAGCGTTGCGATTCCGTGTGAAAGGCGACCGCTTCTAGCTCCGAATTGTACATGATTTGCAGGGATTTTTACCCCGCTACCCCGGGGTTCCGGAGCAGCGAACTGGTATTCTTATGGCAACTCGCTTATGGCCCCGAGCCGCATGTAGCGACCCTCCATGCGCCCGGGGCTTTCTGTGTCAATCGGAAGGGACTAATTGCCTGAGAAGAAAGCCAGCGGCAAGAGCGGCGACTCCTACGGCGCCCAGGACATCACCGTCCTCGAGGGCCTCGAAGCCGTCCGCAAGCGGCCCGGCATGTACATCGGCTCGACCGGCCCCCGCGGTCTTCACCACCTGGTCTACGAGGTCGTCGACAACTCGGTCGACGAGGCGCTCGCCGGGCACTGCGACAGCGTCCGCGTGGTCCTCCATCCGGACAACAGCTGCACCGTCGCCGACAACGGCCGCGGCATCCCGGTGGGGACGATGGAGAAAGAGGGTCGGCCGGCGGCCGAGGTCGTGCTCACCGTCCTCCACGCGGGCGGCAAGTTCGGCGACGGCGGCGGCTACAAGGTCTCCGGCGGCCTGCACGGCGTCGGCGTCTCGGTCGTCAACGCTCTCTCCGAGCGGCTGCACCTCGAAATCCAGACCGACGGCCACGTCTGGACGCAGGACTACGAGCGGGGCAAACCGCAGGCCGACCTGAAGCAGGGCGCCGCCAGCAAGGACCACGGCACGACGATCACCTTCCTCCCCGACCTCGAGATCTTCGAGGAGATCGAGTTCGACTTCCAGACGCTGGCCGAGCGGCTGCGCGAGACCGCCTTCCTCACCCGCGGACTGAAGATCGAGCTGGTCGACGAGCGCGGCGAGACCAACAGCGTCACCTTCCAGTACGACGGCGGCATCGAGGACTTCGTCAGGCACCTCAACGCCAACAAGGACGAGCTGCACCGCAAGGTGATCTTCTTCGAGAGTGTCGAGGAGGAGGGCGAAGTCGAAATCGCGATGCAGTGGAACAACTCCTACCAGGAGTCGATCTTCAGCTTCGCCAACAACATCAACACCCACGAGGGCGGCACCCACCTTTCCGGCTTCCGCGCGGCGCTGACGAGGACGCTCAACGCCTATGCCCGCGGCAAAGGACTGCTGAAAGAGAAGGACGACAACCTCGCCGGCGAGGACGTCCGCGAGGGGCTGACCGCAGTGATCTCGGTCAAGCTGCACGACCCCCAGTTCGAGGGCCAGACCAAGACCAAACTGGGCAACCCGCCGATCAAAGGCCTGGTCGAGGAGACGGTCAACCGCAAGCTCGGCGAGTACTTCGAGGAGAACCCGGGCGACGCGCGGCGCGTGATCAGCAAGGCGATCGACGCCGCCCGCGCCCGCGACGCCGCCCGCAAAGCGCGCGACCTGACCCGGCGCAAGTCGGCGCTCGAGAACTCGACCCTGCCCGGCAAGCTCGCCGACTGCACGGTCAAGGACCCGAGCCTGGCCGAGCTGTTCGTGGTCGAGGGCGACTCCGCCGGCGGCTCTGCCAAGCAGGCGCGCGACCGCAACACCCAGGCGGTGCTGCCGCTGCGCGGCAAGATCATCAACGTCGAGAAGAGCCGCATCGACAAGGTCCTCGCCAACAACGAGGTGCAGGCGCTGATCACCGCGATCGGCACCGGCGTCCACGACGAGTTCAACCTCGAGGACGCCCGCTACCACAAGATCGTGATGGCGACCGACGCCGACGTCGACGGCGCCCATATCCGCACCCTGGTGCTGACCTTCCTCTACCGGCAGATGCCGGAGCTGATCGACGCCGGCTACGTCTACATCGCCAAACCGCCGCTGTACCGTGTGAAACAGGGCAATCAGGAGACCTACCTGGAGCGCGAGGCCGAACTCGAAGAGCTGCTGCTGCGCGACAAGCTCGAAGACTTCAAGCTGACCGACGCGGGCGGCAACACGAAGAAGCTGACCCCGAGCCGCTGGCAGGCCTACATCCGGCGCTCGAAGGAGTATGAGGGGTGGAGCTCCTCGCTGCAGGCCGAGTTCGGGCACGAGGTGGTTCGCTTCCTCGAGGAGTCGAACCTGCTCGACGAGAAGGTCGCGACGCTGAAAGCGGCGTCGGCGCTGCTCGCCGAGAAGGCGCCGGAGGGCGAGCCGTTCGACACCGAGGTCGTCTCGCAGAGCGACGACCTGGTGGTGGTCAAGGCGGTTGAACGGAAGACCGGGCTGGCGCGGACCCACCGGCTGCCGGCGGCGCTCTTCTCCCACCACGACTACCGCAAGTTCGTCGAGGTCCACGAGGCGCTGCTGAAACAGGTCGGTCGGCCGGCGTTCGAGCTCGAGCTCGGCGGGCGCCGCAACGCCGCGCTCTCCTTCGCCGCGCTGCGCGGCGCGGTGCTCGAGCTCGCCCGCCACGGCGTCCAGCTGACCCGGTTCAAGGGCCTCGGCGAGATGAACGCCGAACAGCTGCGCGAGACGACGATGGACCCGGCCAGCCGCACCCTGGCCCGGGTGACGCTGGAAGACGCGACCGCCGCCGACCAGATCTTCTCGATGCTGATGGGCGACCAGGTCGGCCCCCGGCGCGAGTTCATCGAGGAGAACGCCAAAGACGTGAAATTCCTCGATGTCTGATTCCAACCGCATCGCTAGCAGGAGCGTGAGCTGATGGCACTGGACGCCCTCACCGGCCGGATCGAGGAGCGCGAGCTCGAGAAGGAGATGCGCTCGTCGTACCTCGATTACGCGATGAGCGTGATCGTCGGCCGGGCGCTGCCCGACGTCCGCGACGGCCTCAAGCCGGTCCACCGGCGCGTCCTCTACGCGATGCACGACATCGGCCTGCAGCCGACCCGGTCCTACCGCAAGTGCGCCTTCATCGTCGGCGAGGTGATGGGCAAGTACCACCCGCACGGCGACTCCGCGATCTACGACACGCTGGTGCGGATGGCGCAGGACTTCTCCCTGCGCTACATGCTGGTCGACGGCCAGGGCAACTTCGGCTCGATCGACGACGACCCGGCGGCGGCGATGCGGTACACCGAGGCCCGCCTCGGCCGCCTCGCCACCGAGCTGCTGCGCGACATCGACGCCGACACCGTCGACTTCGTCCCCAACTACGACGAGTCGACCCAGGAGCCGCTGGTCCTGCCGGCGCGCTTCCCCAACCTGCTGGTCAACGGCACCTCGGGGATCGCGGTCGGGATGGCGACCAACATCCCGCCGCACAACCTGCGCGAGGTCGCCGCCGCGGTCACCGCGTATATCGACGATCCGCAGATCGACCTCGACGGGCTGATGCAGCACGTCAAGGGCCCCGACTTCCCCGGCGGCGGGATCATGAGCCGCGAGGGGATCCGCGACGCCTACGCCTCCGGCCGGGGCAGCATCCGCGTGCGCGCTCGCGCCCACGTCGAGCCGCTCAAGGGCGGCAAGGAGGCGATCATCGTCACCGAGCTGCCGTTCACGGTGAAGAAGGGCGGCGAAGGCGGCCTGATCACCAAGATCGCCGACCTCGTCCGCGACAAGAAACTGGACGGGATCTCCGACCTGCGCGACGAGTCCGACCGCTCCGGGATGCGGCTCGTGATCGAGCTCAAGCGCGGCGGCCCGCCGGCCAAAGTCGTCCTCAACAACCTCTACAAGAAAACCGCGATGCAGTCGACCTTCGGCGCCAACATGGTGGCGCTGGTCGACGGCGTGCCGCGGACCCTGAGCCTGCGCGAGCTGGTCCACCACTACGTGGAACACCAGCGCGAGGTCGTCACCCGCCGCACCCAGTACGAACTGCGCCGGGCCGAGGCGCGTGCCCACATCCTCGAGGGGCTGCTGGTCGCGCTCGACAACCTCGACGCGGTGATCAAACTGATCCGCGCCTCGCAGGACCCGGACGAGGCGCGCGACGGGCTGATCGAGAAATTCGAGCTCTCGCGCGAGCAGGCGCAGGCGATCCTCGACATGCGACTGCAGCGCCTGACCGCGCTCGAGGCCGACAAAGTCCGCGCCGAGCATGCCGACCTGATGGAGCGGATCGGCGAGCTGCGGGCGATCCTCGGCGACGAAGCCAGGGTGATGGGCCTGGTCAAGGACGAGCTGGCGGAAATCGTCGCCTCCTACGGCGACGAGCGCCGCACCGAAGTCACCGCCTTCGAGGGCGACGTCGGCATCGAGGAGATGATCGCCGAGCAGCAGATGGTGATCTCGCTGACCGCCTCGGGCTATGTCAAGCGGCTGCCGCTTGCCACCTACCGCCAGCAGCGCCGCGGCGGCGTCGGGGTGATGGGGATGAACCTGAAAGAGGACGACTACATCGCCCACCTCCACATCTGCTCGACCCACGACTACCTGCTCTTCTTCACCAACCGCGGCAAGGTCTACCGGCTCAAGGTGTACGAGCTGCCGGAGGGTTCGCGCACCTCGAAAGGCAGCTCGCTGCGCAACCTGCTGCCGCTGCGCGAAGAGGAGCGGGTGATGGCGGTGATCCCGACCCGCGACTTCAAAGAGAACAAGTACCTCGTCTTCGCCACCGCCAACGGGCTGATCAAGAAGACGGAGTTCCTCGCCTACAACACGCCGATCCGCGCCGACGGGATCATCGCGATCAAGCTGCGCGAGGCGGACGAGCTGGTCGGGGTGCGGCTCACCTCCGGTGAAGACGACGTCCTGCTCGTCTCCCACTCCGGCCACGCCGCGCGCTTCTCCGAGGAGCTGGTCAGGCCGATGGGCCGCGACACCAGCGGGATCAAGGGCATGAACGTCGCCGGCGAGGACAACCGGGTGCTGGCGATGGACATCGCCCGCAACGACACCGAACTGTTCGTCGTCACCGAGAACGGCTACGGCAAGCGCACGCCGGTCGCCGAGTACCCGGTCAAGGGCCGCGGCACGAAGGGGGTGCTGACCCTGAAGATCACCGAGAAGAAGGGCGGCCTCGCCGGCGCCCTGATCGTCGGCGAGCACCAGGACCTGCTCTTCATCTCCCACCACGGCATGGTCCAGCGCACCTCGGTCGGCGGCATCTCCCAGATGGGCCGCGCCACCCAGGGGGTCAAAGTGATGAACCTGCGCGACGACGACGTCGTCAGCGCCGTCGCCCTCGTGGTCGAGTCCGAGTCCGACGCCGGCACCACCGCCGACGAGCCGCAGACCGAGCAGCTCCCCGAGGCCGCCGGGCCCGATGGCGCCGGTCCTGAGGCGTGAGGACCAAGCGGGGCGGTCACTACACGACTCCCGCGTAGCAGCGCTACGCGGGACGTCGGGGAGGCGCCGAATCCGCGCCGGTCATCGCGCCTCAGGCCGCCGCCGGTAAGTACTGCTGCCAGTTGGTCGGGATCTTCGGGCTGGCGACCTGGATGAAGACCGTCGGAGCGGGGGCCTTGGGGACCTTTTTCGGGTGCATCTGGATCTCGCGGGGGAGGCGGTTGCCCTTGCGGCGGTTGCAGGTGGCGCAGGCGGCGACGATGTTCTCCCAGACCGATTCGCCGCCGCGGGAGCGGGGGATCACGTGGTCGACGGTGAGGCCCGATTTGGTCGAGCCGCAGTACTGGCAGGTCCAGGAGTCGCGGGCGAGCACCGCGCGGCGGGTGATCTTGCGGCGGTGCGCCTCGCGCGGGATGCGGACGTAGGAGACGAGGCGGATCACGTCGGGCCGCTCGATCGTCATGTGCTCGGAGTGCAGCGCGGCGCCGGCGCGGCGCTCGAGCAGCTCGGCCTTTTCCTTCAGCAGCAGCACGGTCGCGCGTCGCAGAGTGCAGACGTTGATCGGCTCGTACGTCGCGTTGAGTACAAGGACCCTTGCCATGCTGCCCGCGAATTGTAGGGACAGCCGCCCCGACCCCCCTGGACTCCGAGCGCCCACGGGCCGATTTGTCGCCCGGTGGTGGGCAAAGCGGCCCGTCGGCCGGCGGGACGCGCGGCGGTGGCTCAGGCGAGCGAGTAGGAGCCGAGGATGCGGACCGATTCGGCCTTCGTGCGCAGGGCGGCGACCGCCGCGGCCACCGGCTCGTCCTGCAGCTGCCCCTCGAGGTCGATGAAGAACATGTAGCGGCCGAGTTCCTGCCGCAGCGGCCGCGACTCGATCCGGGTCAGGTTGATCCGGCGCGAGGAGAACTCGGCGAGGGCGTCGACCAGCGCCCCGGGGTGGTCCTCGCCCAGCTCCGAGAAGACGAGCGAGGTCTTCCACGGCCCCGCCCCGCCGGCCTCGGTCCCGGCCGGCGCGATCCAGAGGAAGCGGGTGACGTTGCCGCTCTCGTCCTCGACCCCCTCGCGCAGCAGCACGCAGCCGTAGAGCTCGGCCGCGGCGCGGCCGCCGAGCGCCGCCCAGGGTCGCGTGCTCTCGCTGACCATCCGCACCGCCGCCGCGGTGCTGCTGACGCTGCGCTGTTCGACCCCCGGCAGGGTCGTGCGCAGGAAGCGGGCGCACTGGGCGAGCGGCTGCGGGTGGGAGAGCACCGCCTCGACCTCCTCGATCGCCACCCCCTCGCGGGCGACGAGGTGGACCCGCACGCGGAAGTCGTGCTCGCCGACGATCGTCACGCCCCCGGCTTCGAAGGCGAGCGTGTCGAGCGTCGGCCGCACCGAGCCCTCGATCGAGTTCTCGATCGGGACCAGCGCCCGGTCCGCCTCGCCGCGCTCGACGGCGAGGATCGCGTCGGGGATCGTCGCCGTCCGCAGCGGCTGCAGCTCGCCGTCGCCCCAGGCCTCGCCGAGCGCGTCTTCGGTGAAGGTGCCGGCGGGACCGAGGAAGGCGACGCGCATCGCAGGCCTACCCGACGATGACTTTGTAGGTGGCTTCGTTGTTCGTCGTCACTTTCTCGCCCGGCACCGGGGCCACCTTCACTTCCAGCGTCACCGTCCCGGTCGGCACCGGCGTCAGCGAGATCGTCGCGGTTTCTTCTGCGCCGGCTTCGAGCGATTCGATCTTCGCCGCCATGCTGGCGCCCCCGGCGACCTTCGCTTCGACTTCGATCCCGTTCTCGGTCGCTTCGCCCTGGTTCGCGACCCTGGCTTCGACGACGAATTCTTCTGCCGCGGTGACGACCGCTTCGCCGCCGTCGACCAGTTCGGTGCCGTTGACGCTGGTCCCGATCAGGCCCAGCCCGTGGACGCCGCCGGTGGTCGCCCCGCCGGTACCGCTGATCGCGCCCAGCGCGCCGGTGATCGAGCTTTCTTCGAGCCATTTGATCCCGTCGGGCACGATCGTGCTCTTCGGGACGTCGGAGCCGTCGATCCCGTTGCTTTCCAGCACGCCGTTGACTTCCGGCCGCACGACCTTTTCGTAGAGGACGTCGCTGGAGAGCAGCGACTGCATCTGCCTCGCGATCGCCGCCTGCGCCTTCGCCGCGCCGGCGTCGCCGAGCGCCGTCTTCATCTTCCTCGCGATCGCGTCCATCCCCCGCGAGCGCAGCTCGTAGACCAGTTCCAGCGCCTTCTGCGCTTCGCCGACGTCGCCAGGCGCGCTGAGACCGTCGATCCGCGAGGCGAAGGTGGCCATCGCGCTGCTGTCGGATTCCACCTCGCCCGTGAACTCGGTTACCGAGAGCGTCCCGGGATCTTCGAGGTGCCCGAAGAACTTTTCCGAGGTCTGTTCGGTCTCC
This sequence comes from uncultured Actinomycetes bacterium, assembly GCA_963810455.1. GTDB lineage: Bacteria > Actinomycetota > Thermoleophilia > Solirubrobacterales > 70-9 > VAYN01. The sequence goes on along the minus strand of CAWEOH010000062.1, from coordinate 65,463 downwards.
TTGAGGATCTGGGAGACGTTGCGCGCGTAGTCTTCCAGCGCCCGGTGCGCGCGCGCGTCGAGGCAGCCCTTGACGCCGAGCACGATGATGATCAGGACGACGAGGCCGACGCCGAGCGCGACGGCACGCCGCATCATCACCTGCTGGCGCGGCGGTCGGCGTTTCGGTCGCGGCCGTGGCGGCCGTCCTGCTGCGGAATCCTCCAAAGAAGAGTTCTCCAAACTGGGTAGCTTGGGCCGGAGAGTATGAAGGTTGGGCCGTTTCGCGGGGATTTGACGCCGCAAACGGTGCCTTTTTCCCACCGCCCGGCCGCCCTGTGGAGCAGGAAACGGCGCCGCGGCGTCGAAGCGGAAGAGGCTTTGGTCGGCTCCGTGGTCCTCAACCGCTTCGTGATCGAGCGCCGCATCGGCAGCGGCGGGTTCGGCGTCGTCTACGAGGCCTGGGACGGTCGCCTCGAGCGCTCCGTCGCGGTCAAGGCGATCGAGCAGCGGGGCGAGGCCGGGCGCCGGGTCCTGCGCGAGGCGCAGGCGGCGGCGCGGCTCAACCACCCCGGCATCGTCACCCTCTACGAGCTCGGCGAGGAGGACGGCAACGCGCTGCTGGTCACCGAGCTGGTCGAGGGCTCGACCCTGGCCCGGCTCGCCGCCACCGGCGAGCTCTCCGACCGCGAAATCGGCGAGATCGGCGCCGACCTCTGCGAGGCGCTCGACCACGCCCACGCGCGCGGCGTCGTCCACCGCGACATCAAGCCGCAGAACGTCCAGGTCACCGACGGCGAACCGCGCGCCAAGCTGATGGACTTCGGCATCGCCCGCCTCGCCGACGACTCGCCGCTGACCGCCGCCGGCGACATCGTCGGCACCCTCGCCTACATGTCCCCCGAGCAGGCCGAGGGCCGCGCCGCCGGGCCCGAGGCCGACGTCTACTCGCTCGCCCTCACCCTGTACGAGTGCTGGAGCGGCGAGAACCCGCACCGGCGCTCCAGCCCCGCCGCCACCGCCCGCGCGATCGGCGCCCGCCACCGCCCGCTGCGGCGGCTGCGGCCCGACCTGCCGCGCGAGCTGACCGACGCGCTCGACGCCTGCCTGGCGTCGCGCCCGAACCGCCGGCCCACCCTGGAGGAACTCGGCACCGCGATCGAGGATGCGCTCGACCTCCTCGACGACGACGCCCCCGAGCACCGCGGTCACGTCGGCCTGCGCCTCACCGCGATCGCCTGCGCCGCGGTCGCGGCGGGCTTCCTGATCGCCGGCCACGGCGCGCTTCTGCCCTAGGATCTCGGTCGGCCTTCCCGCTGGGAAAGCCGCTTCGACGCCGCCCAAAGGAGACATCCGATCAGCATCTTCCGCAAGCTGGAGTCCGGGATCGAAGGCCTCGTCGAGGGGGCCTTCAGCCGCGCCTTCAGCTCGGAGGTGCAGCCGGTCGAACTGGCCCGCAAACTGGCCAAGGAAATGGACGCCCACAAGACCGCCTCGGTCCAGCGCGTCTACGTCCCCAACGAGTACACGGTCTTCCTCTCCAAGCAGGACCGCTCCAAGCTCGAAGGCTACGAGCGCTCGCTCGAGCAGGAGCTCTCCGGCTACCTGCTCGAGCACGCGCGGCGACGCGGCTACGACCTGCTCACCAGGCCGGCGGTCGATTTCCAGACCGACGAGCGGCTGCGGCTCGGCGAGTTCGGGATCCAGGCGCGGCTGGTCAAGCCCCCGGCGCACGAGGGCGACTCCGCCCGCCAGGGCGAAGAGGGCCACACGATGGTCTACTCGGCGGTGCGCGAGCGCGACCGGGCCCGGCCGAAAGAGCCGGAGCAGGCGGTGCGGGCGCTGGTCTCCACCCGTGCCGTCGTCTCGCTCGGCGACCGGCGTTACGTCCTCGACGGGCCGCGGGCGACGATCGGCCGCTCGAAGTCAGCCGAGTGCGTGCTCGCCGACCCCAACGTGTCCAGGCGCCACGCCGAGCTGCGCCGCTCGGAGAGCGGCGACTGGCAGATCGTCGATCTCGGCTCGACCAACGGGATCAAGGTCAACGGGCGCCGCGTCGCCTCGACCCGGCTCAGCCCGGGCGACCAGGTGACGGTCGGCACGACCACTTTCATGTTCGACGTCGAGCAGTAGCGGGCGCGGCCCGTAAGGTGCCGGACAGTGGAATACGACCCGATATCCGTGGCGCTCAAGTTCGGCTTTCTCGCCCTGCTTTTCGTCTACCTGCTGGTGATCGCGCGCAGCGCGCTGCGAGACCTGCGGCGGACCGCCTCACCGGCGCCGGACGCGACCGGGTTCCACTCGCCCGCCGGCTTCGCCGAGCCGCCGCGCGGCACAGACGCCTGGCTGATCGCCGAACGCGGCGGCGGCCTCGAGCGCGACCAGCGCTTCGACCTGATCGGCGGCCTCTCGATCGGCCGCTCGAAGGACGCCGACGTCCAGATCTCGGACCGCTACGCCTCCGGCATCCACGCCCGCGTCTTCGAACGCGGCGGCCACTTCTACGTCGAGGACATGAACTCGACCAACGGCACGCTGCTCAACGGCGCCACCCTCAACGGCGAGGCGGAGCTGATCGACGGCGACACGATCCAGATCGGCGACACCGAGTTCAGGCTGGAGGCGGGATGACGCGCGCCGGGAGGCTGTCATGACGCTGCGGATCTCCGACCAGGCGACCCGCACCGACACCGGGCGGCAGCGCAACGCCAACGAGGACTCGCTGTTCACCCGCGACAACGTCTTCGTCGTCGCCGACGGGATGGGTGGCGCCCAGGCCGGCGAGGTCGCCTCCAAGGAGGCGGCGGAGTCGTTCGACTCGCGAGCTGCCGCAGGCGCCGCCCGAGCGGGTCCTGGCCGACACGATCGCGGGCGCCAACCGGGCGATCCACGAGCGCGCCCGGCGCGACCCCGAGCTGACCGGGATGGGGACGACGACGACGGCGATGATCGTCGACCTGGAGGCCGAGGAGGTGGCGATCGGCCACGTCGGCGACAGCCGCGCCTACCGCTTCCGCGCCGGCCGCCTCGAACGCCTCACCCGCGACCACTCGCTGGTCGAGGAGATGCGGCGCAAGGGCCAGCTCACCGACGCCCAGGCCGAGGAACACCCGCAGCGCTCGATCATCACCCGCGCCCTCGGCCCCGAACCGGAGGTCCAGGTCGACGTGCAGACGGTCCCCGCCCAGGCCGGCGACGTCTTCCTGATCTGCTCCGACGGGCTGACGACGATGATCGACGAGGAGCACATCGCCCGCGTCCTCGCCCGCGCGACCACGCTGCAGAGCGCCGCCCGCGCCCTGGTCGACGAAGCCAACCGGGCCGGCGGCCGCGACAACATCACCGTCGTCGCCTTCCGCGTCGAGGACGCCGCCGCGCCGGTCGCCGCCGCGCCGGCGGGCGGCCCGGAGGAATCCGAGGGCGCGACCCTGATCGGCGACTCGGCCGAGGAGGCCGGGCTGACCGCGACCGAGGTGCGCCGCCGCGCCGCCGCCGAGGCCGCCCGCCAGCGGCGCGAGGAGCTGCAGGCGAAGCCGTCCCGGCGGCGCAAGCGGCTGAAGACGGCGGCGAAGGTGCTGGCCGGCCTCCTCCTCGTCGCCGCGATCGCCTTCGGCGCCTGGTACGGCAACCGCCAGGTCTGGTTCCTCGGCACCGACGAAGCCGGGCGCGTCGCCCTCTACCGCGGCCTGCCCTACGAACTGCCGCTCGGGATCAAGCTCTACAGCGAGCGCTACTCGAGCCCGATCCAGACCTCGGCGCTGCTCGGCAGACGGCACGACGCGGTCACCGGCCACGACCTGCGCTCGCGCTCGGACGCGGTCTCGCTGCTGGAAGAAATCGAACGCGGGCAGGGGGTCCCTTGAGGTCGGCCAGGAACCGGGAGCTGATCGCCCTGGTCCCGGTCGCGCTGCTGCTCACCGCCGGCTTCGCCGCCGTCCTCGCCCAGGAGGGCCCGAAAGTCGACAACGTCAGCCTCGTCTACGGCGCCTACTTCCTCGCGATCTGCCTCGCCACCCACATCTTCCTCCGCATCCGGCTGCCCAACGCCGACCCCTACCTGTTCCCGCTGATGGCGCTGCTCACCGCCTTCGGCCTGGTGATGGTCTACCGGATCGACGAAACCCTGGCCCGCGACCAGGCCAACTGGTTCGTCCTCGGCCTCGTCCTCTTCGCGCTGACGATCCAGCTGCTGCGCGATTACGAGGTGCTCGAGCGCTACCGCTACACGATCGCCGCGATCTCGATCCTGCTGCTGCTGGCGCCGCGGCTGCCCGGGATCGGCCAGCCGGTCAACGGCGCCTACCTCGGGGTCAAGCTCGGCCCGATCGCCTTCCAGCCGGCCGAGTTCGCGAAGATCGGGATCGTCATCTTCCTCGCCAGCTACCTGCGCGAGCACCGCGAGGTCCTGATCGTCGGCGCCCGCCGCATCCTCGGGGTGACGCTGCCGCCGCTCAAACACTTCGGCCCGATGCTGGTCGTCTGGGGCGCCTCGATGTTCATGCTCGTCTTCATCCGCGACCTCGGCAGCTCGCTGATGTTCTTCACCGCCTTCCTCGCCCTGCTCTACGTCGCCACCGGCCGCTTCTCGTTCGTCGTCATCGGCATGGCGATGTTCCTGCTCGGCGCCTGGTTCTTCGCCAGCACCGTGCCCCACGTCGCCGACCGGGTCGAAATCTGGCTGCACCCCTACAACCATCCGCACAAGGCCGGGTACCAGATCCTGCAGTCGATCTTCGCCCAGGCCGACGGCGGCCTCTTCGGCAAGGGCTTCGGCCAGGGCATGATCACGACCTCGACCGGCGGCGTCCTGCTGCCGGCGGCGCAGACCGACACGATCTACGCGCTGATCGTCAACGAGCTCGGCCTCTTCGGCGCCTGCGGCCTGATCGCCACCTACCTGCTGATCACCGCCCGCGGCTTCAAGGTCGCGCTGCTCGCCGACGACGGCTTCTCGAAGCTGCTGGCGACCGGGCTGACCGCGGTCTTCGCGATCCAGGCCTTCGTCATCATCGGCGGCGTCACCCGGGTGATCCCGCTGACCGGCGTCACCCTGCCGTTCGTCAGCTACGGCGGCAGCTCGATCGTCGCCAACTTCGTCCTCCTGGCCCTGCTGCTGCTGGTCTCCGACCGCGCCCGCCGCGAGGCGCGTGAGCGAGGCAATGGCGAGCGCGCGTTGGGGAGCTTCGCGTGAACCGGCAGATCATCAAGCTCTTCGCCTTCATCGTCGTCCTCTTCGGCGTCCTTGTCGGCTTCACGTCCTACTGGTCGGTCTTCGACGCCGCGGCGCTGAAGGACCAGAAGGTCAACAAGCGACCGCTGTTCGAGGCGCAGCAGATCAAGCGCGGGCGCATCCTCGCCGCCGATGGCACGGTGATCGCCAAGTCTGTATCCGAAGGCCGCGGCGCCAGCCTGCGCTACGTCCGCCGCTACCCCCAGGGGACGCTGTTCGGCCACCCGATCGGCTACAGCTTCATGGAATACGGCAACGTCGAGTTCGAGCGCTCCCACAACGCCGAACTGGTCGGCGAAGAATCGGAATTCAGCACGATCCTCGAAGAGCTGACCGGGCAGAACCGCGAAGGCGACGACGTCGTCACCAACCTCGACACCGCGGCGCAGCGGATCGCCCTGAGCGACCTCGAAGCGGCCGGCTTCGGCGCCGTCGTCGCGATCGAACCGAGCACCGGGGCGGTCAAGGTGATGGCCTCCAACGCGCCCTACAACCCGAACCGGGTTCCCAACGAATACTCGAGGCTGTCGACCAACGAAATCGAAACGCCCCTGGTCGACCGGGCGAGCTTCGCGCGCTACCCGCCCGGCTCGACCTTCAAGGTCGTGACCGCGGCGGCGGGTCTGGAAAGCGGCAAGATCACCCCGGAAACGACGATCAACGCACCGGGCGTGATCATCGACGAAGGCCACGAACTGCGCAACGACTACACCAAGGACTGGGGCGACATCTCCCTCGACACGGCGCTGACCAACTCGGTCAACACCTGGTTCGCCCAGCTCGGCCAGAAAGTCGGCCAGGACCAGCTGTTCGAGACGATGGAAAAGTTCGGCTTCGGCTCCAAGCCGCCGATCGACCTCCCTGCCGAAGAGACGCTGGAAAGCGGCGTCGTCTCCGGAAACCAGTTGCTGCACCGCAACGACCCGGTCGACCTCGCCCGCGTCGCGATCGGCCAGGAGCGGCTGCTGGCGACGCCGCTGCAGATCGCGATGGTCGCCGCCGCGGTCGCCAACAAGGGCCGGCTGATGAAGCCGCAGATCTGGAACCGCGTCGTCGATTCCGACGGTCGCACGGTCGACAAGATGGACCCGAGCGAGTACAGCCAGGCGGTCAGCGCCAAGACCGCGGCGGAGCTGACGACGGCGATGGAAGGCGTGGTCCGCGAAGGCACCGGCACCAACGCGGCGATCGCCGGCGTCCAGGTCGCCGGCAAGACCGGCACCGCGGAAACGCCGGGCAACGAATCCTGCGGCGGCGGCGAAGCCGAGAACCAGGCCTGGTTCATGGGCTTCGTCCCGGCCGACGAACCGAAGATCGCGATCGCCGCCTCGGTCGAGTGCACCGAACAGTTCGGCAACGACGTCGCGGCGCCGATCTTCAAGGACGTCGCCGAAGCGATCCTCAATGGCGAATAAGACAAGACGACAGATGCCGACGGCCCGTCGGCGTGAGAGCAATGGAGGCTGGTAGTGGCTGCTGAGGTAAGAGAGGGAGAGGTCGTCGACGGCCGCTACCGGATCCTGCACCGGCTCGGGTCGGGGGGCATGGCCGACGTCTGGCTGGCCGAGGACGAACACCTGCAGCGCGAGGTCGCGCTCAAGGTCCTGCACCGGCGCTTCGCCCAGGACCAGCAGTTCGTCGCCCGCTTCCAGCGCGAGGCCGAGGCGGCGGCGGCGCTGCAGCACCCGAACATCGTCTCCGTCTACGACCGCGGCCACTTCGACGGCGTCAACTACATCGCGATGCAGTACGTCCAGGGCTCGACGCTGAAGGCGCTGATCGAACGCGGCCTCACCCCCGAGCAGGTCGTGCCGCTGGTCCGCCAGGTGCTGGAAGCGGCGCGCGCCGCCCACCGCCGCGGCATCGTCCACCGCGACCTGAAGCCGCAGAACGTGATCGTCGACGCCGAGGGCAAGGCCCTGGTCACCGACTTCGGCATCGCCCGCGCCGGCGTCTCCGAGATCACCCAGACCGGCTCGGTGATGGGGACCCCGCACTACTTCTCGCCCGAGCAGGCGCAGGGCTTCGAAGTGACCTCGGTCTCCGACCTCTACTCGATCGGCGTCATCCTCTACGAGGCGCTCACCGGCCGCGTCCCCTTCGAGGGCGAAAGCTCGGTGGCGGTGGCGATGAAACAGGTCTCGCAGGCGCCGCAGCGGCCGAGCTCGATCAACCCGCGCGTCTCGCCGGCGCTCGACGCGGTGGTGATGCGGGCGCTGGAGAAGGAGCCCGGCGAGCGCTTCCAGAACGCCGACGCCTTCATCGCCGCCCTCGACCAGGCGATGCGCGAACCGGGGGTCGGCGGCGGCACCGCCGCCTTCGCCGCGCTGCCGCCGGTCGTCGCCGAGGAGGAGCTCCCCGAGCAGAAGGACAACCGCAAATGGATCTGGATCGGGCTCGCGGCCGCCGCCGTGGTCGGGATCCTGATCGGGCTGCTGCTGACCAGGGACACGACGACCGAAGTCCCCGACGTGACCGGCAAGCAGGTCGAATTCGCGACCGCCAAGCTCGAACGCCAGGGCTTCAAGGTCACCGAAAAGACGGTCGAACGGCAGGCGGAACGGAACACCGTGCTCGAGCAGGACCCGCTGCCCGGCACGGCCGACGAAGACTGCGCCTTCCTCACCCTGTTCTGCAAGAAGCCGACGGTCGAGCTGACGGTCAGCGCCGGCCCCGGCCAGGGCGTCGTCCCCGGCACCTCCGAACTGACCGAAGCGGAAGCGATCGAAAAGCTCGAAGAAGCCGAATTCACCCCGGTGGTCGAAGAAGTCAGCTCCTCGAAGGTCGAAGAAGGCCTGGTCGTCTACTCCGAACCGCACGGCGGCTCGACCGCGACCCACGGCTCCGAAGTGAAGATCTTCGTCTCCGGCGGCCCGAAGCAGGTCAAGGTCCCGGTCCTGGTCGAAACCCAGCGCCGGGGCGCCGTGCAGCAGATCCGCTCGCGCAACCTCGTCCCGGAAGTCACCGAAGAGGAAACGAGCAACGCCGCGCCCGGCGAAGTGATCCGCCAATCGCCGAGCGCCGGCACCAAGGTCGCGGTCGGCTCGACCGTCTCGATCGTGGTCGCCAAGGCGGTGAAGCTGACCAAGGTCCCGAACGTGGTCAACAAGGAACGCCGCAAGGCCGTCGAACTGATCCGGGAACGGGGGCTCGACCCTGAAGTGGAAGAAGAAGAAACCGAAATCGAAGAACAGATCGGCCGCGTGATCGAACAGCTCCCGGCGGCGCACGAAGAAGTCGAACCGGGCTCGAAGGTGACGCTCATCGTCGGCAAGCGCTCATCCTTCTCCGAAGAAGGCGAAGAAGGATGAGGGTGGTCGTGCTGAGCGGCGGCCGCTCCTCCGAGCACGAGGTCTCGCTGCGCTCGGGGGCGGCGATCGCCGCCGGCCTGCGCGATGCCGGCCACGAGACGGTCGAGGTGACGATCGGGCGCGACGGCCGCTGGACGATGCCCGGCGGCGCGGTCGAGCTGGTGCCGGGCGGCGGCCTGCTCGACGCCGACGCCGTCTTCCCCGCCCTGCACGGGCCGTTCGGCGAGGACGGCAGCATCCAGGGGCTGCTCGAGTGGCTCGACGTGCCCTACGTCGGCTCCGACGTGCTCGGCTCGGCGGTCTGCATGGACAAGCTGACGCTGAAGCGGCTGCTCGCCGCGCATGGCATCCCCCAGGTCGAGTTCACCGCGGTGCAGGGCAACGACTGGTGGGGGCGCTGCGAGCAGCTCGGGCTGCCGCTCTGGGTCAAGCCCTCGCGCCTCGGATCGAGCGTCGGCATCACACGCGTCGAGCGGATCGAGGACCTCGACGAGGCGGTCGAGCTGGCCTTGCGCCACGATCCGCGGGTGATCGTCGAGGCCTCCGCCCATGGCCGCGAGGTCGAGTGCTCGGTGCTCGGCAACGAGGCGCCGGAGACCTCGCTGCCGGGCGAGATCGTCGCCCATGCCGATTGGTACGACTTCGAGGCCAAGTACACCGAGGGCGGCATGGAGCTGCGGGTGCCGGCGCCGATCGGCCCGGAGGCGGTCGACCGGGTGCGCGCCCTCGCCGGCGAGGTCTTCCTCCTCGCCGGCTGCTCCGGGCTCGCCCGCTGCGACTTCTTCGTCGAGCCCTCCGGCGAGGTCCTCGTCAACGAGCTCAACACGATGCCCGGCTTCACCGAGACCAGCGTCTACGCGAAACTGCTCGAGGCGAGCGGCGTCCCCTACCCGGAGCTCTGCGACCGGCTGGTCGGGCTGGCGATCGAGCGCCACCGGCGCGAACGCGCCCACGAGTTCTAGGCTTTCGCGAACGACGCGCCGCCGCCGGCTCAGCGTTCGAGCAGCTTGATTTCGCTGATTTCGGCTCCGTAGCTGCCTTCGCCGTCGTCGGCGAGCTTGGTGAACCAGAGCAGGAAGTTGTCGCGCTTGAGTTCGCCGAGGTTCAGTTCGACTTCTTCGAGCTTGCTCGCGTTGGTCACTTCCCCGATCTGGTCGCCCCATTCGTCGATCTGCGCCGGCGGTTCGCCTTCGACCGCGTAGATGTTCGCGTTCCAGCCCGGAGTCGGCGTGTGGATCACCATCACGTCGGGAGAGGCCGGCGACTTGGTCGTCACGTAGATGCCGACGCCCACCGGTTCGGGCCCGCTCTTGGTGCCGGCGAAGTTTTCGTCTTCGTAGTGCTCCGTGCTCCAGGCGCTGCTCAGGTTGCCGTCGTCGGCGAGTTCGACCGTGCTGTCGCCCTCGCGGCCGTCGCCCTCGGGGTCGTAGGCGGTCGCCGATCCGATCGTCACCGTCCTCCCCTGTTCCTTCTGGGCGCCGCCCCCGCCGCCGACCGGGCTGTTGCCGCTGCCGACCAGCTGGACCGCGACGAGCACGCCGGCGGCGATCAGGACCAGCAGCGCCAGCGCGAGCCACGACCAGCGGGCGCGGCCGGAGAGCTTGCGCTTGGGCTCCGGCAGCGCCTCGAGGATGCTGGTCGCCTCGCCGGTCGAGGAGCCGGCCCGCGCCGCTTCGACCTCGAGCGCGGTGGAGAGGTCGTCGATCAGCTCGCCGACCTCCTGGTAGCGCTTCGCCGGGTCCTTGGTCGTCGCCCGCTCGACCACCAGCGCCGCCGCGGCCGAGAGCTCCGGGCGCTGCTGCTGCACGTCGGGCAGCTCCTCGTTGACGTGTTTCATCGCCACCCCGACCTGGCTGTCGGCCTGGAACGGGACCTGGCCGGTCAGCATCTCGTAGAGGACGACGCCGAGCGAGTAGATGTCGGAGCGCTGGTCGACGGCGTGGCCCATCGCCTGCTCGGGGGCGACGTAGTCGGTGGTGCCGAGCACGCGGCCGGTGGCCGTCATCCCGTCCTGCTCGAGCTGGCGGGAGATCCCGAAGTCGGTCAGCTTCGCCCGTCCCTCGGGGTCGATCAGCACGTTCTGCGGCTTGACGTCGCGGTGGACCAGGTTGCGCGAGTGGGCGATGGTGAGGCCGCGAGCGATCTCGATCGCGTAGGCGAGCGCTTCCTGCGGGTCGAGCGCGCCGACCCGGTTGATCCGCTGCTTCAGCGTCTCCCCTTCGACGTACTCGAAGACGATGTAGGGGTGGCCGTGGTCCTCGCCGGCGTCGATCACGGCGACCACGTTGGGGTGCGAGACCTTGGCCACCGCCCGCGCCTCCTGGCGGAAGCGCTCGAGCTGGTCGGCCTGCTCGGACATCTCCCGGTGCATCACCTTGATCGCGACGTCGCGGTCGAGCGTCTGGTCGCGGGCCAGGAAGACGGTCGACATGCCGCCGCTGCCGAGCTTGGCCTGCAGCCGGTAGCGGCCCGAGAGCACGGTGCCGATCATCTGCGAGCTGGTCGAAGCGCGGTCGCTCATCGCGACACAACGTTATGAGGCGGGCGGGGCGGTCTCAACAGGGCAGGTCTTAGAGTCGGGGTCGATGCCTGTACAAGTTCGCTACTACACCGATCCCGCCTGCTCCTGGTCGTGGGGTGCCGAACCGCTGCTGCGGCGCCTGCTCTGGGAGTTCGAGGGCGAGATCGAGCTCGTCCTGGTGATGGGCGGCCTGGCGCGGCGCTACGGCAAGGACTACCGGGACGAGGAGGGGGCGATCGGCTCCGGCTCCGACTGCTTCGCAGACCTGATGTCGCACTGGCTCAACGTAGCCGGTCAGACCGGGATGCCGTGCGATCCGCGGATCTGGACGAAGAATCCCATCGAGAGCACCTACCCGGCCTGCATGGCGGTCGAGGCGGCCAGCGAGCAGGGCTGGGAGGCCGGCCTGCGCTACCTGCGGCGCCTGCGCGAAGGGCTGGTCTGCGAGGGCCGCAAGCTCGACAACCCGGCGACGCTGCTGGCCGAGGCCGAGCCGGCCGGGCTCGACGTCGCCCGCTTCGAGATCGCGCTCTCCTCGCACGCCGTGGTCGAGTCCTTCAGCGCCGACATCGAGGAGGTGCGCCGGATCCCGGAGGAGGCTCGCGCCGCCGGCAAGCTGAGCCAGACCGAAGGCCGCGAGCGCCTCTCCTTCCCCTCCTTCGTCTTCGTCGACGGCGCCGGCGAGCGCCGCGGCGTCTGGGGCTGGCAGCCGCTCGAGGCCTACCGCGAGGCGGCCCTCGCGGCGGGCGCGACCCAGGTCAACTCGGGCCCGCTGGCGCCGCTCGACGCCGTCGCCCGCTTCGGCCGCATCACCACCCGCGAGGCCGAAGTCCTCGGCGAGAGCCCCGGCCCGCCGACCTGCGCCGAGCTCTGGCGCCTCGCCGCCGAGCACAGGCTGCGCCCGATCCGCGCCCTCACCGGGACGATCTGGGAGCCCGCTTAGACGATCCGTCGCGGGCCCGCGACCGCCTGGCCGATGCGGGCGGCGGCGGGATAGTGGGCGCGAAGCAGGTCGAGCGCGGCCGCCTCGTCGGCTGCGGGGACGACGACGCAGAAGCCGCAGCCCATGTTGAAGACCTCGCTCATCTCCGCGGCGGCGACGCCGCCGCGCTCGGCGATCAGCTCGAAGATCGGCGGGACCGGCAGCGGCGCGTCGATCTCGTAGCCGACCTCGGCCGCCAGCCGCAGCAGGTTGCCGGTGCCGCCCGAGGTGATGTGGGCGAGGCCGTGGACCGCGACCGGGGAGCGCAGCAGCTCGACCACCGGCTTGACGTAGATCTCGGTCGGCTCCAGCAGCGCCTCGCCGAGCGGGCGGCCGAGCCGGCCTTCGGGGTCCTCGTCGAGGCCGATTCCGGCCAGCGCCGCGCGCGCCAGCGTGTAGCCGTTCGAGTGCAGGCCGCTCGAGGGCAGGCCGATCACGACGTCGCCCGGCTCGACCGCGCCGCCGTCGACGATCGCGTCCAGCGCGACGGTGCCGAAGCAGGCGCCGGAGACGTCGACGCCGCGCACCAGGTCGCCGAGCTGGGCGAGCTCGCCGCCCGGGATCTCGATCCCGGCCAGCTCCGCGCCGCGCGCCAGGCCGACCCCGATTTCCTCGCAGACCGCGGGGTCGGCCCGCTCGATCGCGATGTAGTCGAGCATCGCCAGCGGCTCGGCGCCGACGCAGATCACGTCGTTGACGTTCATCGCCACGCAGTCGATCCCGACCGTGTCGTAGCGGCCGAGCTGCTCGGCGATCACCAGCTTGGTCCCGACCCCGTCGGTCGAGAGCGCGATCCCGAGGCCCTCGGCGACCCGGATCACGCTCGCGTAGTGCCCGGGCAGCGGCACCTGCGCCGAGGGCCGGTCGAGCCCGATCGCGCCGAGCGCCCGCACCAGCCCGGCGACCGCCGAGTCGGCGGCACCCTGGTCGACCCCGGCCTTCGCGTAGGCGTCGCTCATCGAAGCACGCCCCGTTCACATGCCGACCGGCACGGACTCGAACCCCCGGAAATCACCGCGCCGGTCGTCATGCTCCTCGCAGTTTGACGAGAACCGCGGCCGCCAGGCCGGCCCGGTAGGCGGCGTAGGGCCACAGCGCCCGGTCGCGCTCGACCAGCCCGATCAGGCGCTGGGAGGCGAGGGTCGAGGCGAAGGAGGCGGCGAGGCCGATCGCCAGCGAGCGGCGCAGCCCGGGAGTCGTGCCACGCCGAGCGAGGCGGGCGCCCTTCAGCGCCGTGGCGCCGACGATGATCGGCAGCGCGATCGTCCGCGAGAGCAGGTTCGCCTGGTCGCGCGAGAAGCCGCGCCAGCGGGCAGCCGCCAGGGTGATGCCGTTGCGCGAGACGCCGGGTGCCAGCGCCGCCGCCTGCGCGATGCCCAGCGCCAGGCCGTCGGCCAGCGTCGCCTCGCCACGGCCGCGGCGCTGCGGCCGGGCGTCGGCGACGATCATCGCCGCGGCGCCGGCGAGCAGGCCGTAGGCGGTCGCCCGCGGGCCGCCGAGGCGCCGCTCGATCGGGCGCTCGAGCGTGTAGCCGACCACCGCCGCCGGCAGGAAGGAGACGGCGAGGAGCAGCGCCCGGCGGCGGTCGAACTCGCGCAGCTCGGCGACGATCTCGTGGCGCTGGCCGATCAGCAGCGCCGCCGCCGCGCCGGTGTGGAGCGCGACCTCGAAGCTCTTGCGCAGCTCCGGGTCGATCGCCTCCCAGTCCCAGCCGGCGAGCCAGGGAACGAGGATGATGTGGGCCGAGCTGGAGACCGGCAGCAGCTCGGCCGGGCCCTGGACCAGGCCCAGCGCCACCGCGCGGCGGCCCGGCAGCGGCTCGCCGGCGCCCCCGCTCAAGCCTCGCCGGTGCCCGAGGGCTCCGGGCTGCGCCGGCGCCGCTTGACGATCAGGTAGACGATGCCGACCACGATCGCCGCGAGCACGACGTAGTCGAGGTAGCCGAGTTTGTGGCGCCAGCTTTCCCAGTTGTCGCCGACCGCTTCGCCGACCAGCGCCAGCGCCAGGACCCAGGGGACCGAGCCGGCGACGGTGTAGGCGGTGAAGCGCCAGAACGGCATCTCCGCGACCCCCGCCGGCAGCGAGATGAAGGTGCGGATGATCGGCAGCATGCGCGAGAAGAAGACGGTGGCGGCGCCGTACTTGGCGAACCAGTCGTCGGCCCATTTCAGGTGCTTGGGGTTGACGTGGATCAGCCGGTTCTTCTCCAGCAGGTCGATGCGGCCGTAGTAGCCGACCGCGTAGGCGATCCAGGAGCCGACCAGGTTGCCGAGGACGCCGGCGGCGACGATCCCGAACAGGGTCAGTTCGCCTTTCGAGACGCTGAAGCCGGCGAACAGCATGATCGCCTCGCTGGGCACCGGGATGCAGGCCGACTCGAGCGTCATCAGCAGGAAGACGGCGACGACGCCGGCCGAGCCGATGAATTCGGTGGCGACGTCGACGATCGGTTCGACGACCTTGTCGGTGACGCTCGCGAGCAGCAGGAGAGAGCCCATCGAGCGCCACATCGTATGGCCCAGGCGGGAGATCCCGCTGCGAGAGCGAGCCGCCCGCCCCTAGAATCCCTTTTACATGCGCCGCTTGAACCACCCCGTGTACCGCAACCGGGTGCTGCAGGTGGCGGCCGACGCCGGCCTCGTCGCGCTCGCCTACTTCCTCGCCTTCCAGTTGCGGTTCCTCGACGAACCCCACGGCTGGCCGCACCGCTACGAGGTCCTCTTCGCCCAGTCGGTCGGCTTCGTCGTCGTCGGCAAGCTGATCGTCTTCGCCGCCTTCGGGCTCTACCAGAAGTGGTGGCGCTACGTCAGCGGCCGCGACTTCATGCAGATCTTCCGCGCCGTCGTCGTCGCCAGCGCGATCCTCGTCGTCGTCTTCGCCGTCCTCAAGCCCTTCTCGCACACGCTGCCGCGCTCGGTCGAGGTCAGCGACTTCGTCCTCACCCTGATCCTGATCGCCGGCGCCCGCCTGCTGGTGCGGCTGATCGTCGAGCGCCCCCAGCGCGGCGCCCGGGTGCCGAGGCACGAGGTGCTGGTGGTAGGCGCCGGCTCGGGCGGCCAGATGGTCGTCCGCGAGCTGCAGCTCAACCCCAACCTCGGCGCCACCGCGATCGGCTTCGTCGACGACGACCGGCGCAAGCGGGGGATGCGGATGTCGGGCGGCCTCAAGGTGCTCGGCTCGACCGACGAGATCGCCAGGATCCTCGACGAGACCGAGCCCGACGAGGTGGTGATCGCGATCCCCTCGGCCCCGGGCACTGTGCGCGCCAAGGTCGTCGCCGCCTGCCGCGAGCGCGACATCCACGTCCGCACCCTGCCGACCGTGTTCGAGCTGCTGCGCGGCGGCGTCCAGCTCAACAAACAGCTGCGCGAGGTCCAGGTAGAGGACGTGCTCGGCCGCGACCCGATCATCGTCGAGCTCGACCGCGTCGGCGCCTACCTCAGCGACCGGATCGTCCTCGTCACCGGCGCCGGCGGCTCGATCGGCTCCGAGCTCTGCCGCCAGATCGCCCGCGTCGGACCGCGCCTGCTGGTGATGCTCGACCACGCCGAGGACAACCTCTTCGAGATCGACCGCGAGATGGTCGAGGAGCGCCACTTCGCCAGCTGTGAGGCGGTGCTCGCCGACTGCAAGGAGCCGCACCGCATGCTCGAGGTGATGCAGCGCTTCAAGCCGGACGTCGTCTTCCACGCCGCCGCCTACAAGCACGTGCCGCTGATGGAGGCCAACCCGCTGGAGGCGGTCCGCAACAACGCGATCGCGACCCGGATCACCGCCGAAACCGCCGCCGCCGCCAAGGCCGAGCGCTTCGTCCTGATCTCGACCGACAAGGCGGTCAACCCGGCGACGGTGATGGGCGCCTCGAAGGCGATGGCGGAGTGGATCGTCGAGTCGGCTGGCCGCACCCACCCCGGGACGCGGTTCGTCTCGGTCCGCTTCGGCAACGTGCTCGCCTCCTCCGGCAGCGTCGTGCCGATCTTCCGCAGCCAGATCGAGCGCGGCGGCCCGGTCACCGTCACCCATCCCGAGATGACGCGCTACTTCATGACGATCCCCGAGGCGGTGCAGCTGGTGATCCGCGCCGGCGACATCGGCGCCGGCAAGGGCGAGGTCTTCGTCCTCGACATGGGCGAGCCGGTGAAGATCGTCGACCTCGCGCACAACATGATCCGCCTCGCCGGCTACGAGCCGGAGACCGACATCGCGGTCGAGTTCACCCAGCCGCGCCCCGGCGAGAAGCTGCACGAGGAGCTGATCGCGGCCGGCGAGCAGCTGCAGCCGACGGCGGCGAAGCGGATCAATCGCGCCGTTCGCGAGCGCGAGATCGACCCCGATTGGGTGGAGCAGACCCTCAATGCCCTCGAAGGCCTGGTTCTGGCCGGCGACGAGGTTAACTTGGCGCAGAGGGTCGTCGGGTTGATCGCTGCGCCGGCCGGCGGCGCCGCGACGGTCGTCTACGACGAGTAGCCTCTCGCAGCCACTTGTTCGATCTGATCAAGGAAATCGGCTCCTACGCGGGCTTGGCCGCTTTTTTGGGGCTTGCCATCCTTGCCCTGCTCGCGTTCGCCCACGGCCGCGACATCCGTCGCCTGCGCGAGTGGGCGGGCTCGGCGCCCGAGCGCGACGAGGAGCGCAAAGAGGCGACCTCGACGATCGCCGCGCAGCGGGCGGAAGAGCTGCGGGCGCTGGAGGAGGCCCGGACGGCCGAGCATGAGGCGGTCGCCGAGCGCGAGCAGCGCCGCCGGCGGCGCGAGGAAGGGTTGCCCGAGGTCAGCCGCGGCGAGCGGATCCGCGGCGGCCTGTCCAGCTTCGGCGAGAGCCTCGCCCAGCCGCGCTGGCTGATCGCCCTGTTCCTCGTCGTCCTCCTCGTCGTCGGCGGGGTCGCCTACGCGGTCCTCAGCAGCTCCAAGCGGCGAAGCCGACGGCAAGGGCGGCTCCAAGAAAGCCGCCGCGGTCAAGGTCGCCCCCGGCGAAATCGAGGTCACCGTCCTCAACGGCACCGCGACCCCCGGGCTCGCCGCCGTCTACGGCGAAAAGGTCGAAAACAAGGGGTTCGAACTCGGCGCCGTCACCAACACCGTCCAGGGCTACGAAAAGAGCGCCGTCATGTACTCGCGCGGCCACAAGCCCGAGGCGCAGAAGGTCGCCAAGCAGCTCTCGATTTCGAAGCTGGGGCTGATGAACGGCGAAATCCGAGGCCTCGCCGGCGGCGCCGACGTGGCGGTCGTCGTCGGCGAGGACAATGCGGCGCCGGCCGAATAGCGGCCGGCCTCGCCTCCCAGTCAGCGCCGCGGCGATCGTCTTCGCGCTGCTGGTGTTCGCCACCGTCGGCGCCTTCGCCTACGCGCAGCGGGTCAAGCGCGACCCGCTGGTCCTCGACCGGGTCCACCTCGGACCGCAGGGGAAGGCGAAGAAGCGCGGCAGGGAAGTCGCCAGCTTCACGCCGAACGGAGATTGCCGCCAGGACAAGATCCCGATCCGCTTCCGCACCACCGTCTCCGACCAGGGGACTGTGCAGATCGTCAAGCCGAACGGGCGCGTCGTCCGCACCCTCGCCCACGACGTCTTCCTCAAGCGCTACACGTTCCACAACTACCACTGGGACGGCCGCCAGCGCGATGGCGGCATCGCCCCGCCCGGCCCCTACAAGCTGCGGGTGAAGCTGCTCGGCGAAGGCCGGACGCTGGTGCCGGCGGGCGTGATCAAGCTGCACGAGGTGAAGCCCAAGCGCCCCAGCGCCTGCGCCGGCGGCACCGGCGGGGTCCGGCCGGCGGGCGAAGGAGAACCTTGAGCGGCGTCCTCGCCGGCGCCGGGCTGCTGCTCGCCGCGGCCGCCGCCGGGGCGTCGATCCTGCTGCCCGCGGGCCGTGCCCGCTCGCTGGCGATGCTCCTCGCCCTCGCCCTCTCCCCGGTCCTGATCATCGGCGACCAGTGGCACAGCCAGCAGATCGCCGACCTCCGCGAACACACCATGCGCATCGTCGCCCCGCTCGCGATCGGCGCCGCCGCCCTCGCCGCCTTCGCCTATGCCTTCTACCGCTGGCGGCTGCTCCTCCCGCTGGCCATAGTCGCCGCGCTCCCCTTCCGCGTCCCGCTCCACGCCGGAGGCGACACCGCCAACCTCCTGGTCCCGCTCTACCTGGTGATAGCCGCCGGCGCAGTCGCCAAGCTCGTCCGCGATTGGCCCACCACGAGCATCGGCGGATCCGGCGGGGGCGCTCCCCCGTCCGGCGGTGACCCCCCTCGGGCGGGTGGCGCAGATGGGGAGTCCGAGAACGGAGCCAGTTTGCCCCGCCCGCAGGACTCCCCATCTGTGACGGGACCCGCCCGCCGAAGCACTCCTGTCCGGCCCCGGAGCGCCGCCGTGCGGGCCCGAAGCGCCGCCGTCTGGGTCCCGCGCCTGCTGGCCGCCTTCGTCCTCCTCTACGCCCTGCAGGGCCTCTACTCCGAGGACGTCAGCAAGGCGATCCAGAGCACCTGCTTCTTCCTCGTCCCCTTCACCGTCGCCTACGCGCTCCTGCAGGACGTCGAGTGGGACCGCCGCCTGCTGACCCTGGTCCTCTGGCTGGTCGGGATCGAGGCCTGCGCCTTCGTCGTCGTCGGCACCGTCGAGCTCGCCAGCCAGAGC
Organism: uncultured Actinomycetes bacterium; assembly: GCA_963810455.1. Taxonomy (GTDB): domain Bacteria; phylum Actinomycetota; class Thermoleophilia; order Solirubrobacterales; family 70-9; genus VAYN01. The sequence continues at coordinate 46,814 of CAWEOH010000062.1, read as the reverse complement.
CTGTTCTGGAACCACGCGGTCATCCGCTCCAACGAATTCCACACCTACTTCCGCGTCAACTCGGTCTTCTGGGACCCCAACATCTACGGCCGCTACCTGGCGCTGGTGATCGTCGTCGCCGTCGCGCCGCTGCTCTGGGCGCGCGGCCGGCGCGACCTCGCCCTGCTCGCCGCGCTCGTCGCCTTCCTCTGGTTCGGACTCACCCAGACCTACTCGGAGTCGAGCTACCTGGCGCTGCTCGCCGGCCTCGCGCTGCTCGCCTCGCTGCGCTGGAACTGGCGTTGGACGGTCGGCGCCGTCGCGGTCGGTCTCGTCGCGATCGTCGCGATCGTCGGCACCTCGGGCAAACTGCGGCTCAACATCCTCTTCAGCGGCCGCGCCGACCTGGTCGAAGGCGGCCTCGAAATGTGGAGCGAACGCCCGCTCTGGGGTTACGGCTCGGGATCCTTCCAGGCCGCCTACCGCGCCCACCGCCAGAACAAGGACGTCCCCGTCTCCGTCTCCCACACCGAGCCGGTCACGGTCCTCGCCGAGCAGGGAGTAATCGGCACCTTTCTCTATGTCGCCCTCGTCGCCGCAGCTATCTGGACGATGGCCTCAGGTCTGTGGGGAGCCGCCGCCGGCCGGAGCCCTCCGTCCCTGGTCGCCCGAGCGGCCGTTCTGGCGGCCTTCGTCGCCCTGCTGGTCCACACGCTGGCCTACGCGGGGTTCTTCGAGGACCCGATCACCTGGGTGCTGCTGGCGGCCGGGGTCTCGCTCGCCGCGGCCGCGACGCGCGAGGGCACGGCGATGACCGCGACCGCCGCCGCCCCGGCGGCGGTCCGCGACCCCGCGTAGGCTCGCGCCATGTCGGGCTACCTGCGCCGCCTGGCGAGCACCGGGGCCGCCTACACCGCGGCCAGCATCCTCTCGAAGCTGATCGCGGTCGCGCTCCTGCCGCTCTACACGCGGCACCTCAGCACCGGCGACTACGGCGTCGCCGAGGTCCTCTTCGCCGCGGTCGTCTCGGCCAGCATCGTCGTCCGCTTCGGCCTGATCGAGGCGATCCTGCGCTTCTACTACCGCGACGACGAGGACCCGGCGGCGGTCGTGCGCAGCAGCTTCGCCGGCCTCTTCTGGCTGGCGACCGTCGGCGGGCTCGTCCTGCTGCCGCTGGCGACGCCGATCTCCGAAGCGCTGTTCTCCGCCGAAGTCCGCGCCGAACTGGGCGGCGCGAGCGCGACCGAGCTGGTCCGGATCTCGATCGGCGGCCTCTGGGTGGCGACCCTCTGGGAGTTCATGCTCACCCTGTTCCGACTCGAGGAGCGGGCGCGGGCCTACTTCCTCACCACCGTCCTCAACGTGCTGGCGACGATCGCCCTCACCGTCGTCCTCGTCGTCGGTCTCGGCGAGGGCTCGCGCGGCCTGCTGGTCGGCAGCTACGCGGCCGGCGCCGCCTTCGTCCTCGGCCTGATCGCGCTGCAGTGGCGGCGGCTCTCGCTGCGCTTCGACCCGGCGCTGCTGCGGCGGCTCTTCCGCTTCGGCGTGCCGACGATGCCGGCCGAGGTCTCGCTCTACCTGCTCAACTTCGCCGACCGGCTGATCATCCTCCGCTCGCTCGGCGCCGCCGAGGCCGGCCTCTACTCGATCGCGGTCAAGTTCGCGCAGGCGGTCAACGTCCTCGTCCGCGGCTTCCAGCTCGCCTGGCCGCCGCTCGCCTACTCGATCCGCGAGGACGGCGAGGCGCGCCGCGTCTACGCCACCGTCGTCACCCTCTTCACCGCCGGCTGCGCCTTCGTCGTCACCGGCATGTGGCTGTTCTCGCGCTGGATCGTCCGCGCCCTCGCCGCGCCGGACTTCTTCGACGCCTACGAAGCGGTCGGGCTCGTCTCCGCCGCGGTCACCCTCTACGCGCTCTACATGGTGATGGTCGTGATCCTCGGCCGGACCGGCCGCACCGAGTTCAACCTGCCGGCGGCGATCGCCGCCCTGCTCGCCAACGTCGCCCTCAACCTGATCCTGGTGCCGCCGCTGGGGATCGTCGGCGCCGGCCTCGCCCTGGTCGGCTCCTACCTCGTCGTCGTCGTCCTCATGTACGCGTTCACCCAGCGGCTCTTCCCGGTGCCCTACCAGTGGGGGCGCCTGCTGCGGGTGGTGGCGGTCTCCGCCGCGCTCGTCGGCCTCGCCGAACTGCTCGTTCCGACCTCGGGCCTCGACGGCTTCCTGCTCCGCGCCGTCCTCCTCGCCGCCTACCCCGCCGCGCTCTTCCTCAGCGGCTTCTTCACCGCCGGCGAGCGCGCCTGGCTCTTCCTCCTGCGCCGCCCCCGGGCGCTGGCGATCGAGCTGCGCGCGCTGGGCGAGCAGCCCGCCGTCGAGGGCGCCCGCCTCCCCGAGGTCTACGAGGTGGAGCGCATGGACGAGGACCTCAGGTCCTAGTCGCCCGGTCCGCGATCGACTCGCCGCGCTCGGGGTGGAGCGCCTGCCGCGCGTGGGCGCGGTAGACGTCCGCCGGCTGGCCGGGGATGACGGTCGCGGCCGCCGCGCGGACGGCGTAGGACCAGGCGGTCAGCCAGCGCACGGCGCGGGCGGCGGCGGGGCCGTGGTGCTTTCGCATGTAGAGGTCGCGGTTGCGGTGGAATTCGACGATCCGCGGCAGCCCGGCGGCGAGGTCGGTGGAGAGCTGGTCGTGGTGGACCGCCTCGGCCGCGGGGACGTAGAGCTCGTGCCAGCCGGCGTCGGCCAGCCGCCGGGCAAAGTCGCACTCGTCGTAGTAGACGAAGAAGTCCGGGTCGAGGTAGCCGACCTCGGCCGCCGCCTCGCGGCGCACCAGCAGCGCGCTCGACTGCGCCCATCCGACCCGGCGGGTCTCCGTGCCGCCGCTCTGCACGGTCAGCCACCGGTGCAGGAAGAGGGCGCCGGCGAGCGCCGTCCCGACCCCGGGGAAGCGCCAGGCGCAGGGGGTCGGGTCGCCCGCGGAGTCGAGCAGCTGCGGGGTCGCTGCCGCCGCCCGCGGGTCGGCGTCGAGCGCCCGCACCAGCGCCGCCGCCGCGCCCGGCCGCAGCTCTGAGTCCTCGTTGAGCAGCAGGCAGTAGCGCCCGCGCGCCCGCTGCAGCAGCGTCGAGTCGTTCTCGGACTTGCCGGTCGGCCGCTGGCGCTCGATCAGCTCGATCTCGCCGCCCAGCTCCCGCACCGCCGCCGCCGAGCCGTCCGTCGAGGCGTTGTCGAGGACGAGCACCTCGCGCTCGACGCCCTCCGGGTGCGTCGCCTCGATCGCCCGCAGGCAGGCCAGCAGGTACTCGCGGCCGTTGGTGTTCACGACGCAGTAGGAGAGCGCGGGGGCCAAGGGGGCCACGATAATCGCCCGTCCCGGGGTGATTGCGCCGCAATCACCAATATGCACACACCGCAGCCGATGAAAGTCCAGCTAGTCGACCCATCCGCGTTCACGCCGCCCTATGACCGCGCCCTGGCGGCGGCGCTCGCCCGGGCCGGCGCCGAGGTCGAGCTGCTCACCAGCCGCTTCCTCTACGGCTCGGTCCCGCCCGCCGACGGCTACACGGTCAGCGAGCGCTTCTACCGCCGCACCGCCGCCCGCGGCCTCGGCGCCACCGGCCGCCTCCCCTTCAAGGCCACCGAGCACCTGCCGGACATGCTGCGCTACCGCCGCCAGGCCGCCGCCGACGTCGTCCACTACCAGTGGCTCACCGCGCCCGCCCTCGACGCCCACCTGCTGCCGCCGCTGCGCCCGCGAGTGATGACCGCGCACTACATCCTGCCGCCGCGCCCGAGCCGCCGCCAGGTCCACGCCGCCCACCGCGTCTTCGACCGCATGGACGCCGTCGTCGCCCATTCCGAGCACAGCGCCCGCCGCCTGCGCGAGGAGGTGGGCCTGCCGGCCGAGCGGGTCCGCGTCATCCCCCACGGCGCCTTCGACTACCTGACCCGGCTGCCGGAGGAGAAGCCGCTGCCGGCCGAGCTGGCGGGGGCCGAGGGCCCGGTCGTCCTCTCCTTCGGCCTGCTCCGTCCCTACAAGGGCCTGGAGAACCTGCTCGAGGCGTTCGGCGAGCTCGAGGGCGCCGAGCTCTGGATCGTCGGCAACCCGCGCATGTCGGTCGAGCCGCTGCACGAGCTCGCCGCCCTGACCGGCGCCCGCGTCCGCTTCGTCACCCGCTTCGTCGAGGACGCCGAGATCCCGGCGATCTTCCGCGCCGCAGACCTGGTCGTCCTCCCCTACCTCGACGCCGAGCACTCCGGCGTCCTCTACACCGGGCTCGCTTTCGGCAAGCCGCTGGTGCTGAGCGCCGTCGGCGGCTTCCCCGAAGTCGCCGAGGCCGGTGCCGCCCGCCTGGTCGAGCCCGGCGACACCGCCGCGCTCGCCGCGGCGCTGCGCGAGCTGATCGGCGACCCGGGCGCCCGCGAGGAGCTTGCGGCGGCGGCCCGCGCCGCCGCCGCCGGCCCCTACTCCTGGGACGAGGCCGCCCGGCTCACCCTCGACCTCTACCGCGAGCTGCTGGAGGCGCGCGGGTGACCGCCCTCGCCGCGATCCTCTTCTGGCTCAGCGCCGGCCTGATCGTCTACACCCACCTCGGCTACCCGGTGGTGCTGTGGGTGCTGGTGCGCGCGCGGAGCGGTCGCGAGCGCAAGCGCGGGAAGCTCGAAGTCACCGACGCGAGCCGTCTCCCACCGTCTCCCTCATCGTTCCGGCCTACGACGAGGAGGAGGTGATCGCCGCCAAAGTCGCCAACGCGCTGGCCCTCGACTACCCGCGCGAGCGGCTGCAGGTGATCGTCGCCTCCGACGGCTCCACCGACGCGACCGCCGAGCGCGCCCGCGCCGCCGGCGCCGGCCTCGTGCTCGAGCTGCCGCCCGGCGGCAAGGTCGCCGCGCTCAACGCCGCCGCCGAACGGGCCGCCGGCGAGATCCTCGCCTTCTCCGACGCCAACAGCATCTGGTCGCGGGAGGCGTTGCGCCGCCTGGTCGCCCCCTTCGCCGATCCCGCCGTCGGCTACGTCTGCGGCCAGGTCCGCTTCCTCGACCCCGAGGGCGACAACCTCGAGGGCGCCTACTGGCGCTACGAGATGGCGGTGCGGGAACTGGAGTCGGCGCTGGCCGGGGTCACCGCCGGCAACGGCGCGATCTACGCGGTGCGCCGCGACGCCTACCTGCCGCTGGGACCCTCGGGCAGCCACGACCTCAGCTTCCCCTTCGCGCTCGCCAGGCGCCGCCTGCGCTCGCGCTACGCGCCCGGCGCCCGCGCCGAGGAGAAGATGGTGCCGACGATCGAGGGCGAGTTCGCCCGCAAACGGCGGATGATGGTCGGCCTCTGGGACATCGTCGTCGGCGAGCGGATGGTCTCCCTGCGCGGCTACCCGGCCCTCTTCGCCTTCGAGCTGGTCTCGCACCGGCTGCTGCGCTACCTCAGCCCGCTGCTGCACCTCGTCGCCCTGCTCGCCAACGTCGCCCTGCTCGGCCACGGCTGGGTCTACACGGTCACCCTGGCCCTGCAGCTGGCCCTGCTCGCCGCCGCCCTGCTCGCCCGCTGGCTGCCGCTGGCGCCGCTGCGCGTCGCCCGCTACTACGTGCTGACCACCGCCTCGATCGCCGCCGGGCTCTGGGACCGGCTGCGGCACGGCTCGACCGGCCGCTGGGAGAAGGCCGAGGGGACCCGCTGATGCCGCGCGCCGCCGACCTCCTGATCGCCTCGCTCGCGCTCCTCGTCCTCTCGCCGGTCCTGCTCGCCGCCGCGCTCTGGATCAGGCTCGGCAGCCGCGGCCCGGTGATCTACCGCCAGCGCCGCGTCGGCCTGCACGGCGAGGAGTTCGAGATGCTGAAGCTGCGGACGATGGTCGAGGGCTCCGACCCGGTCGGGGTCGGCACCGTCGTCTACCGCGACGACCCGCGCGTTACCGCCGCCGGCCGCTTCCTCCGCCGCACCTCGCTCGACGAGATCCCCAACCTGGTCAACGTGCTGCGCGGCGAGATGGCGATCGTCGGCCCGCGCCCCACCATCCCCGCCCAGGTCGAGGACTACACCGACCGCCAGAAGCGCCGCCACGAGGTGCTGCCCGGGATCACCGGCTGGGCCCAGGTCCAGGGCCGCGCCGGCATCCCCTGGGAGGAGCGGATCGAGCTCGACCTCTGGTACGTCGACCACCGCTCCGCCGCCCTCGACGCCCGCATCCTCGCCCGCACGATCTGGCGAGTAGCGACCGGCCAAGGCCTAGCCCCCGACTGAGCCGCCGACGAGATGCAGGGGGCCGACGGGCCGATTTCCCGGGCATATCCCCGGAAATCGGCCCGTCGGCGGCTGGGATAGGGTCCGCGGCGTGAGCGATCGGCCGAAGCCCGCCGTCAGCCTGCGCGCCTTCGAGCCCGGGGATGCGCCGGCGGTGCACCGCTGGTTCAACAACCCCGAGGCGACCAGGTCGCTGATGGAGCAGCGCGACGGGTTTTCCATGGAGCAGGCCGAGGCCTGGGTCGAGCGGGCGATGGTCGACTCCGGCGAGGACCGCAAGTTCGCGATCGTCGTCGAGGGCTACGAGGAGCCGGTCGGCTTCACCGCGCTGTACGGGCTCTTCCGCCAGACCGCGCCCGAGCTGGGGGCGCTGATCGGCGACGACGTGCGCGGCAAGGGGGTCGGCCGCCGCGCCGAGGCGCTGACGATCGCCAGGGCATTCGACGAGTACGGCGCCCACCGCGTCTACGGCCGCATCCCCGCCCGCAACGAGATCGCGAAGAAGACCGTCGCCAGCCTCGGCTGGGTCTACGAGGGGACGATGCGCGGCCACCTGCGCGGCCACGGCGACGCACCGACCGACGACTGCGAGGTCTGGGGCGTGCTCCCCGACGAGTTCCGCGCCGCCGCCGCGGACCTGTTCGAGTGAGGGCGACGCCGGCGGGGTGACCCGGTGAAGGCGCGCGCCGAGCTGATCTCCGACCGCGGCGCAGCGGCGGCCGGCGGCGAGTTCTTCCGCAGCCGCGAGTTCCTCGACGCGGAGGACGCGACCCACACCCTGCGCATCGAGGCCGGGGGCGCCACGCTCGTCGCCCCCCTGGTCGTCCGCGAGGTCCCCGGCAGCGCCGAGCGCGACGCCGCCTCGCCCTACGGCTATCCCGGCCTGGTCCCCACCTCCCCCGACCGTGGCAGAGAAAACCTGGACATATTCCAGGAAAGCTCTGCCACGGTGGGAGAGGGGCTGGATCCGGCGGAGGTCGACTGGGGCGCGACGGGGCTGGTCAGCGTCTTCCTGCGGCACCGGCTCGGGCCCTCGCCGCTCGCCGGGGCGACCGAGCGCAACATCGTCCAGGTCGCCGACCCGGCGCTGAAGCGCAAGAGCCGGCCCAGCGACCGCCGCCAGGTCCGCCGCAACGAGGAAGCGGGCTACGAGCTCGAGCTGGTCCCCGGCGCCGCGACGACGCCCGCCCAGCGCGCCGGCTTCCTCGATCGTCTACGAGCAGACGATGCGCCGCGCCGCCGCCGCCGACCGCTACTTCTTCGGCGCCGCCTACTTCGACCGCGTGCTCGAAGCGGCGCGGACCTGGCTCGTCCTCGCCACCGCCCCCGGCGGCGAGCTCGCCGCCGCCTCGATCGCCGCCGTCAGCGACGGCTACCTCCACTACTACCTCTCCGGCACCGCCGACTCCCACCTGCGCGAGGCCCCGATGAAGAACGTCGTCACCGCCCTCGTCGACCACGCCACCGACCTGCAACTCCCCCTCAACCTCGGCGGCGGCCTGCGCCCCAACGACCCCCTGGAGGAGTTCAAGCGAGGCTTCGCCAACCGCACCGAACCCTGGCAGACCTCCGAGATCATCTGCGACCCCGAGAAGTACAGCAAGCTAAGCGAAGGAGGCGACGCGGGGACCTTCTTCCCGGCATACCGGGCGTAACCGAATCTGAGAAGGGGTCCGGGTACCCCTCCCAAAACACTCAAAAGCGAGCGAAGCGAGCGAGTTTTGGGAGGGGTACTCGGACCCCACCCACCTCCGAGCTACTCCCCGGCACTCCCGGCCAAGGTCCCAGCATCCCCCCGCGTCCGCTCCCATGGCCGCGACGCTTTCAGCGCGCCGAGCACCGCCCGCGTCGCCGGCGCCCGGTTCAGGGCGTAGAAGTGGATGCCGGGAGCGCCGGCGATCAGCAGCTCCGAGCACTGCTGCGCCGCGTACGCCACGCCGAGCTCGAACTCGCGTTCCGGGTCGCCGCCGGCAGCGGCGAAGGCGGCCTCCAGCCGCGGCGGGATCGAGGCGTCGCAGAGTTCGCAGATCCGCTTCGTCTGGGCGAAGCTGGCGACCGGGATCACCCCGGCGATGATCGGCACCTCGATCCCCCGCGCCCGCGCCGCCCGCACGAAGTCGAAATAGACCTGGTTGTCGAAGAAGAGCTGGGTGATCAGGAAGCTGGCGCCGGACTCGACCTTGGTCTTCAGGTAGGTGAGGTCGGTCTCGAGGTCGGGCGCCTCGGGGTGCACCTCGGGGAAGCAGGCGCCGCCGACGCAGAACTCCCAGCCGGCGGTGACGAACTCGGCCAGCTCGGCGGCGCTGCCGAGGCCGCCCTCGGGCTGGACGAAGTCGGTTTCGCCGCGCGGCGGGTCGCCGCGCAGGGCGAAGACGTTCTCGATCCCCGCCGCCTCGATCCGGTCGAGCGTCCCGCCGATCCCGGCCTTGGTCTCGCCGACGCAGCTCAGGTGGGCCATCGTCTCGAAGCCGAAGTCGTCCTTCAGCGTCTTGGTGATCTCGACCGTGCCGTCGCGGGTCGCGCCGCCGGCCCCGTAGGTGACCGAGACGAAGTCGGGCTCGAGCTCGCCCAGGGCACGGGCCGTTTCGAACAGCTGTGCCGTCGCCTCGTCGCTCTTCGGCGGGAAGAACTCGATCGAGAAGGTGGGTCCTTGTGCGGCGATGATCTGGTCTATGCGCATTCGATGAGGGTATGCGAAGCTGCCCCCCGTCGCGAAGCCGGACCCGGACGCGCGAGCGCGGGGGCGAGGCCTCCGGGTGTGATGAGCGCCCCCGCGCGGAAGCAGAGGAGCCGGCGCCCTACTCTTGCGTTCGCGCCGCAGCGGAGGAGCCGGCGCCTGACTTCTCCTCGAAGTACGCCTGGATGTCCTCGAGCCGTTTGCCCTTCGTCTCCGGCACCAGCTTCCAGCAGAAGACGAGGGTGAGGAGGCCGATCGCGCCGTAGAGGAAGAAGGTGCCGCTCTGACCCAGCGCTTCGATCAGCAGCAGGAAGGTGAGCGAGACGATGAAGTTGAAGGTCCAGTTGGCCATCGTCCCCAGCCCGGCCGCCTTGCTGCGCACGTCGAGCGGGTAGATCTCCGCGTTCAGCAGCCAGAAGATCGGGCCGAGGCTGAAGGCGAAGCAGGCGATGAAGACCAGCAGGCTGGCGATCGCGAGCGCCGAGTCGACCGTGCCACCACCGCCGCCGATGAAGGCGATTCCGAGCACGAACAGCGCCGCGCTCATCCCGCCGACGCCGGCCAGCAGCAGCGGCCGCCGACCGGAGCGGTCGAGCAGCCGGATCGCGACCAGGGTCATCGTCACGTTGACGATGCCCGCTCCGACCGCGGCGAGGATCGGACCGGTGGTGCCGCTGAGGCCGGTGTACTCGACGATCGTCGGCGCGTAGTAGATGACCGTGTTGATGCCGGTGATCTGCTGCAGGATCGCGAGGCCGACGCCGACCACCAGCGCCGCCTTGACCGCCGGCGCCAGCAGGTCGCGCCAGGCACCCGGCTTCGCCTCGAGGCTGCCCTTGATCTCCTGCAGCTCGCGGTCGATCGTGTCCGGGTCGTCGACCCGGATCTTCGCCAGCGTCGCCCGCGCGGCAAAGTCGTCGCCGGTCATCACCAGCCAGCGCGGGCTCTGCGGCATCCGCAGCATCCCGATCGCCAGCGCCAGCGCCGGCACGCAGCCGAGCCCCAGCATCAGTCGCCAGTGCCCGCCGCTGTGCAGCGCGAAGCCGACCAGGTAGGCGACGAGGATCCCGACCGTCACCGCCAGCTGGAAGAAGGTGACCAGCCGGCCGCGGCTCTCCGGCGGCGCCACCTCGGAGATGTAGACCGGGGCGGCGGCCGAGGCGAGGCCGATCGCGAGGCCGATCACGACGCGAACCGCGACCAGGACCTCGGTATCCGGCGCGAAGGCGCTGCCGAGGGCGCCGACGATGAAGATGAGGGCGGCGATCAGGATCATCAGCCGCCGCCCGTAGCGGTCGGCCGCCGGTCCCGCCACCGCGGCGCCGGCGACGGCGCCGATCGGCACCGCGGCGACGACCAGGCCCTGGGCGAAGCTGCCGATCCCGAAGTCCTGCCGGATGAAGAGCAGGGCGCTGGCGATGATCCCGGTGTCGTAGCCGAACAGCAGCCCGCCGAGGCCCGCGATCGCCGCCGTCAGCACCACGTTGCGACGCGCCCGGCGGGCCGACGCTGCCGATCCCTCGTTCATCCCGCGGAGAACGTATACGGGCGCGCGGCGGCGACACCGGTGAGCCGGGCGCCTTCCGCCCCGCCATGTTTCCGTAGTTTGCGAGATCGTCGCGCCGGCCCCCCTTGGCAGCCGGCGCCCGGCCGTCTACGTTTCAGCTGCGACCGAGAGAGACCGGGTTCCCGCGAAAGCCAAGCGGGGAGCGGATCTCAAAGGTGGCGCGACGAGCTTCTTGGCACGAAGGCTACGTGCGAGGCAGGCAAACGAGCGCCATCCCCGGTCGCTTTTTCGTGCCGTCGCCGGGCCGGCGACGGCGCCCTGGGCCGACGGCGGAGCGTCCGGCCCGACTCCTACGGTTGCGGGGTCGGTGGGAGACCTGCCCTTCCCCCGGCCGGCGACCGGGGCGTCACCCACGGGAGCCGGGCGTCGCCGGCGTCCCCGTGAGTCTCGTCGCGACTAGCCCGCCCGCTCCCAGCTTCGCTCGCGTCCCGCTAGCCGAAGGTCGCGCTGACCGTCTCGCCGGGAACGCCGGCGACCGAGGTCGCCGCCACCCGCACCCCGTGCCAGTTGCGCTCGCCCGCGAGCTGCAGCGCCACCTCGCCGGCCGGCCCCTCGACCGCGAAGGGATGGCTGCCGCCGGTCTCGCCGCTGCCGTCGAAGGGGGCGGCGACGAGCCGCGCCACCGCCGCGCCGCCGGCCGGGAAGCCGTAGGAGATCAGCGCCAGGCCGCCCTCCAACCGCGCTTCGAGCCGCGGCGCCGGCGGCGCGTCCTCGGCCGCCCCCGCCAGCGGCCTGCCGCTCCATGGCGCCGCCTCCTCGTGGAACGTCGCCGGGTCCCACCACTGCGGCTGGCGCCGCGGACCGCGCGGGCTCTCCGCCTCGAAGTGCTCGCGCCGCCGGGTCGATCCCCAGCGCCCGGGCCACAGCACCCAGCTCGGGCCGTCGTCGGCGATCGGCTCCAGTCGCGGCCGCACCCGCGGCCCGAGGCCGTCGTTGTGGTCGGCGAGCAGCGGCGCCGGGTAGCTGCCCGGTCGCGGCAGCGAGGCGTGCGAGCCGCGCGCCGGGTAGACGACCGGCGCCTGCCCGTCCTCGGTCAGCGCCAGCTCGACCTGGTCCCAGCGCAGCCGCTCGCCGCCGCGGTGCTGGGCGAAGGTCGCGGCTTCCGGGGCGCGGTCGGGGCCGAGCCGCAGCTGCACCATCTCCCAGTCCCCCTCGCGCCGCTCCAGCCCGAGCAGGCCACGGTCCTCGAAGTAGTAGAAGAACCAGTACTGCAGCCAGAGCCCGCCGCCCCGGTCGTGGCGGGCGTGACCGTAGACGACGTCGGCGTATTTGGCGCGGTCGCGGTCGCGGATCGCCAGCGCGTCTTTGGCGTGGGCGCCGCCGCACTCGTCGAGGTAGTCGCCCGAGCGCGCCGGCTCGCCGTTGGCGTAGCGGGGCCCGCCGAGGAAATCGAGCGAGAGCAGCGCCTCGCCGGGGCCCGGCAGCGCGGCGGCGATCACGCTGCCGTCGGCGCGGTGCAGGGAGTTCGAGCGCCCGGGCGCGACGACCTCGCAGATCGTCGCCACCGAGTCGGCCCGGCAGCTCTCCAGCGAGTCGTACTGCAGTACCGGCCGGTGACGTCGCAGCAGCGCGGTCAGCTCCTCCGAGGCGCGCTCGGGGACGCGCTCGACGCCGCCCGCGCGGCGCGGCCGCAGCCGCCCGAACAGGGTCCGGCGACCGCTGCAGGCGAGCGCCTCGCGCACCCGGGCCGGCGACATCCAGGCGGGGTGCGGCGGTTCGGCGGGGGCCAGCTCGACGCCCGCGCCGGTGGCCATCCCGTGCTCGCGCAGGGCAGCGTCGGCGAGCAGGTAGCCGTGGTTCTCGAGCACCGCCCGCTCCGCCTCGCCGAAGGCGTCGAGGTCGTCCCGCACCGCGGCGATCGTCTCCGCGACCAGCTCCGGCGGGTAGCCGCCGTCGCCGCTGGCGGTGCCGATCTCCCATTCGAGGCATTCCTCCCAGCCGGCGGCGAGCCCGCTCAGCGTCAGCCCCGAGGCGCCGAAGACGAAGCGCGGGCCCCAGCGCGGCTCGCCCCCCTGCGCGTCGACCAGCTCGCGCGCGTACTGCTCCTCCCGCGCCGCCTCGCCACCGCCGCCCTGCGCCAGCGGCCGGCGCAGCAGCGAGCGCGCCCGCGCGTTGCGGCTGACGATCTCGCGCAGCGGCTCCGCCACCTGCTCGGGCCAGTCGCGGAAGGCGCCGTGCAGCGGCCAGGGAACGCGGGTCGCGAGCAGCGCGGCGAGGATGCTGCCGCCGGCCACGGCGCCGACGGTGCCGATCTGCGCCAGCAGCCCGAGCTCGTTGAGGCGGGTCAGGGCGCCGAGGTGGAAGAGCGCCGCGCGGTGCCCGTCGCCGGAGAGCCAGAGCGCCCGTTCGCCGCGGTCCGCTTCGCTCGCCGCGAGGCCGCCAAGGCGTCCGAGGGTCTCCCGCCCGCCCCGGCCGGGTGGCTTTCGAGGTTGCCGCGACATGAAAGAGATCGGGCATTTAATCAAGGGAGTTTGCTGCAACCATTTAGACCGGTCGGGCTGTGAGAGGATCTGCCCGTGAGCCGCGAGGTCCGCTACGAGCGAGTCGGTTCCGCGGCGCTGCTGACGATCGATCGTCCCGAGCGGCGCAACGCCGTCGATGCCGCCACCGCCGAGGCGCTGCGCGCCGGCCACGCCGAGTTCGAGGCCGACGACGAAGCCCGCGTCCTCGTCCTCACCGGCGCCGGGGGCATCGCCTTCTGCGCCGGCTTCGACCTCAAATCGGAGGGGCTCGACATCGACCACCCCTCCGGCCCGATGGGCTTCACCCACCTCACCCCGTCGAAGCCGACGATCGCCGCGATCGACGGCTACTGCGTCGCCGGCGGCCTCGAGCTGGCGCTCTGGTGCGATCTGCGGGTCGCCACCCCCGGCTCCACCCTCGGCTTCTTCGAGCGCCGCTGGGGCGTGCCGCTGATCGACGGCGGCACCCAGCGGCTGCCGCGCCTGGTCGGCCTCGGCCGCGCCCTCGACCTGATCCTCAGCGGCCGCGCCGTCGGCGCCGAGGAGGCGGAGCGGATCGGCCTGCTCAGCGAGGTCGTCGCTCCCGGCGCGCACCTGGAGCGGGCGCTGCAGCTGGCCGAGCGGCTCGCCTCCTTCCCCCAGGAGACGATGCTCGCCGACCGCCGCGCCGCGATCGAGGGCAGCGGCCTGCCGCTCGCCGAGGGGCTGGCCGTGGAGCTGGGCCTCGGCCGCGAGACGCTCGCCGTGGCGATGCGCGGCGCGGCCCGCTTCGCCGCCGGCGAGGGCCGCCACGGCGAGGGCGTCTGAGCGCCGCCGCGCCCGCGGTCCCGGCGCCCGCTCAGCCGCCGCGGGCGGCGCGCCGCATCTCGGCTTCCGCCCCCTCGACGCCGAGGTAGGGCATGGTCACCGCGAAGACGAGGTCGGGCAGGATCCGCTGCAGCTCCTCGCCGCGGCCGGCCCGGATCTCGCTGAAGATGATCGAGCTCGCGCCGCCGATCGCGAAGCGCGCCGTCTCTTCCGGCAGCTCCTCAGGGCGCGAGGAGGCCTCGCGCCCCTGCTCGAGGAAGTGGACGAAGCGGCCGAGCGCGGCGCGGTAGCGGATCCGCGCGTCTTCGCCGATCGCCGTCGCCTCGACCAGCGTCATCCGCGCGATCTCCGCCTCCGCCGCCATCAGCCCGACCAGCGCCCGCAGGCCGGCGACGATCCGGTCCGGCCAGGGCTCGTCGGCGCTCGCCTGGTAGGCCGCGGTCACGTGAGCGACGACGACGTCGACCACCGCGTCGTAGGCTTCGAGGAAGCAGGCCTCCTTGCTGGCGAACATCGCGTCGAACTCGCCCTGGCTGAGCTCGGCCCGCTCCAGCACGTCGCCGACCGAGGTCGCGTGGTAGCCGCGTACGGCGGCGATCCGCACGATCGCCTCGAGCGCGCGCTCGCGCGGTGTGCGGACGCTGTAGACGGTCCGCGCCGGCCGAGCACCCGACCTGACACCTGGATCAGGCGATGACGAGTCCATCTCCTGGTCCCAGGGTACCCCGGGGCGAAACTACTCGTGCATCTCTTCGCGCGCCGCCACGCCGCCGAAATAGGGCAGCACGGCGACGTACATCAGCTCCGGCAGCAGGCGGCGGAAGCCGTTGCGGTCGCCGGCGGCGAGCCGCGAGTGGAGGACGACGTGGATCCCGGAGGCGATCGCTTCCGAGGTGATCGCCGGCGCCGCCTCGGCGGTCGCCTCGGGGTCTTCGCGGGCGCGGTCGAGGAAGGCGTGGCTGCGGGCCAGCGCCGCGGTGTGCTTGGCGACCGCCTCCTCGCCGGCGGGATGGACCTCGACGATCAGCGCCCGCGCCACCTTCGGCTCGGAGTCGATGAAGTCGAGCAGGGCGCCGAGCCCGGCCCGCAGCTGGCCGCGCCAGGCTTCCTGCTGGGATGTCGCCGCCCGCACCCCGGCCTCGATCCGCACCAGCGTCTCGTCGTAGGCCTGCAGGTAGCAGTCCTCCTTGGAGGAGAAGTTGTCGTAGAAGGCCTGCCGGTAGAGGCCGGTGCGGTCGAGCACGGTGCGCACCGAGGTCCCGTCGTAGCCGACCTCACCGACCGCCTCCAGCATCCCGGTGAGGATTTCCTGCCGCTTCGATCGGTTCGCCAATTCGGTTTCCAGCCCAGTCGTCCCGGCCCCCGCCGGTGTCTCTCGGGAGAACAAGCTGTCCAGCGCTGGGTACCCTAGTGGTATCTCGCGGGCGGGGGTGGCACGGGGTCCGTTTAGATCGGGTTGGCCTCAGGTACTCTGATGTTCGTGTCTCAACGCGCCCCCACCATGCGGCCCGCCCCCGGCCGCCAGCAGCTGTCCCGTGAGTTCATCGCCCAGCATCAGCGGGCCCGGATCATCAGGGCACTCGCCGAGGAGGTGTCGGCGAAGGGCTACCGCGCGGTGACCGTCGCCGACATCGTCCGCCGCGCGGGAATCGCCCGCAACACCTTCTACGACAACTTCTCCTCCAAGCAGGACTGCTTCCTCGCCACCCTCGACTACGCGCTGGAGGAGGCGCTGCGGCGGATCGTCGAGGCGGCCACCGAGGTCGAGAGCTGGCAGAGCCGCGTCCGCGCCGGCCTCGCCGCCTTCCTCGGCTACGTCGCCAGCGAACCGGCGCTGGCCCGGACCTGCCTGGTCGAGTCGCTCTCGGCCGGGCCGGAGGCGCTCGACCGCTACGAGGAGTCGCTGCAGAAATTCCTCCCCCTGTTCCGGATCGGCCGCATGGTCTCGCCGCACGGCGACGAGCTGCCGCCGACCCTGGAGGAAGCGATCGCCGGCGGGATCTTCTGGATCATCTACAACCGCATCGTCCTCGGCGAGACAGAGGAGATCGAGCAGCTCCTGCCCCAGCTGGTCGAGTTCGCCCTCACTCCCTACATCGGCGCCGAGGCCGCCAAGCGGTTCTCGACTGATGATTAAAGAACTTGGGCGTTAATCCATAACCGCTGATCGGTATCGTCAGGTCAGACCTGCGCACCCGCGATTCGATTTCTGTGGAGTCAGCCCCCGAGTATCCACCCGAGCTCTCCCGCCTCCCACCCGGGCGGCACGGTCTCCCGCGTGAGTTCGTCGTCCACAACCAGCGCGAGCGGCTGATCGCCGGCCTCGCCGAGGCGGTTGCCGAAAACGGCTTCGCGGCGACGACGATCGGCCACATCACCCGCCACGCGGCGGTCTCGCGGCGCACCTTCTACGAGCACTTCTCGAGCAAGGACGAGTGCTTCGTCGCCGCCTACGACGCGGTGATGGAGCAGCTCGGCGAGCGCGTCCGGGAAGCTTACGAGGCGGCCGACGACTGGCCGCACGCGGTCCGCGACGCGATCGCCGCGATGCTCTCCTTCCTCGCCGGCGAGCCGCACCTGGCCCGCCTCTGCATGGTCGAGGCGCTGGTCGCCGGCCCGGTCGTCGTCGACCGCTACGACGCCGCGATCCAGGACCTCGTCCCCTACTTCCAGGCCGGCCGCGAGGGCAAATCGAAGGAGGTCCTCGAGCGCCTCTCGCCGACCACCGAGGAGGCCCTGGTCGGCGGCATGGTCTCGCTGATCTCGCGCCGCATCATCGCCGGCCGCACCGCCGAGCTCGAAGAGCTGCTCCCCGACCTGGTCGAGTTCACCCTCACGCCGTACCTCGGCAGCACCGACGCCGCCAAGATCTCCCGCGGCGAGTAGCCGCCAGGAAAATTTCGGTCGCGAGGCCTTGACTTTCTCTACCCCCTTATACGAACATACGTTCGTATGGAGATCGCTTGCGTCATCGGCAGTCGCATGGCGGCTCCGCCGCGCCCGGGCCGCTCCGGGGGGTCCCGGCCCGGGCGCGATCTGCTTCCCGATCCGGCCGCCGCGGCGGAGCGGACCGAGGCGACGGTGCGGGCGCTGGAGGGAATCGGCGCCGCGGTCGAGTCCGAGCAATCGGGCGAGGCCTTCTTCGCCGTCGACGGGCTGCGCGGCGTCTACGGCGGCGAACGCGAGGGGGTGGTCTCGGCGGCGCGCGACGCGATCGGCGGCGAGGTCCGGATCGGCGTCGCGCCGACCCGCTTCGCCGCCTTCGCCGTCGCCCGCCACGAGGACGACGGGCACGTCGACGAGGCCGGTCTCGCCGCCTTCCTGGCGCCGCTCGGAATCGGCCTGCTGCGCACCCGGCTCGGCGTCCCCGAGCCCGAGGCGGAGGAGTTTCTCACCGCGCTGAAGCGGCTCGGGATCGGCACCCTCGGCCGCCTTGCGCGGCTCTCTCCCGACCAGGCCGCCGACCGCTTCGGCGCCGTCGGGCTGCGGGCGCTGCGGCTGGCGCGGGGGATCGACGAGCCGCTGCGCCCGCGGCAGCCGCACGAGGAGCTGGTCGAGCAGATCGAGCTGCCGGAAGGCACCGCCGGGCGCCAGCTCGACCGCGCCCTCGAGCTGCTCGTCGACCGCCTGCTGGCGGCGCCGCAGCGGCGCGGGCGGACGCTGCTCGGGCTGCGGCTCGGCGCCCGCCTCTCCGGCGGCGGCAGCTGGAGCGTCGAGCAGGGCCTCGGCCGGCCGAGCGCCTCGCCCGCGGTCCTGCGCGCGGTGCTGGCGCCGCGGCTGGAGTCGCTGCCCGGCCCGGCTGAGGTGCTGCGGGTGCGGGCGCTCGGCTTCGGTCCCCCGGCCAGCGACCAGATCGAGCTGCCGGTCGGCGACGGCGCCCAGCTCTCGCGACGGCGCCGGCTCGGCCAGGCGGTGCGCGAGGTGCGCGCCGCGCAGGGGGCCGAGGCGCTGCTCAAGATCCTCCCGGTCGATTCCGAATCGCGGGTGCCGGAGCGGTGGGCGATGCTGACTCCCTTCCCGGAGCTGTGAGCGCGGAGCCGGCGAGCGTGCATCGCGCGATGGCGAGGACGGGCCGGTGACCCCGGGGCTGCGCCGGCTCTACACGCCGCGCCCGGTCGAGGTGCGGGTCGGTCCGGGCGGCGCCCCGGCCGCGGTCGGCGGCGTCGCCGTCGAGGCGGTGCGCGAGGAGTGGCTGGTCGAGGACCGCTGGTGGACGCCGCCGCCGCTGCGCCGCCACTACTTCGAGCTGGTGCTCGCCGACGGCCGCGACCTCACCGTCTTTCGCCTCGCCGGCGATCGCTGGTACCGCCAGCGCGGTTGAGCCGGGAGGCCCGATGGCGACGCCTCCCTACGTGGAGCTGCACGCGCACTCCGCCTTCTCCTTCCTCGACGGCGCCTCGACCCCGCTCGAGCTCGCCCACGCCGCCGAGGCCCACGGTTACGAGGCGCTCGCCCTCACCGACCACGACGGCCTCTGGGGCTCGCGCGAGTTCGCCGAGGCGTGCCGGGGGCTTGCGGTACGGGCGATCACCGGGACGGAGTTGACCATACGCCTGGGCCCGTACGCACACATAACTCTCCTGGTCGAGGACGCGGCGGGGTACCGCAACCTCTGTCGCCTGCTCACGTTGGCTCACTCCCACACCCGGGACAGCACCGGGCGCACGCTGAGCCAGCCCTGGGCGACGCTGGAGCAGGTGGAGGAGCATGCGGCGGGGCTCGTCTGCCTCTCCGGCTGCGCTGGCGACGGGGCGCTGGCCGGCGCCTTCGAGCGCGGCGACCGCGCCCGCGGCGAGCGGCTCGGCCGCCGCCTGCTCGCCGCCTTCGGCCGCGACCGCTTCCGGGTCGAGCTGCAGCGCCCCTACTGGCGCCGCGACCGCGCCCGCAACCGCTGGCTCGCCCTGCTCGCCGAGCGGCTCGGCGTCGCCACCGTCGCCACCGGCAACGTCCACTCCCACAGCCTGCGCCGCGCCCGCCTGCAGGACGCGCTGGTCGCCGTCGCCCGCGGCGAGACGCTGGAGGAGTCCGAGCCCCACCGGCGCGGCAACCGCAGCTCGGCGCTCGCCTCGCCGCGGGCGATGGCCGCCCGCTTCGCCGAGCACCCCGACGCCGTCGCCGAGACCGTCCGCCTCGCCGAGCGGCTCCGCTTCGACCTCACCACCGAGCTCGGCTACCGCTACCCGCAGCAGACCGACGCCGACCGAACCCTCGCCGAGCTCTGCCGCGCGCGGCTGAGCGAGCGCTACGCCGGCTCGCCCGACCGGGCCGCCGCCGCGGCCCGCCTCGACGACGAGCTGAGCACGATCCGGCGGCTCGGCCTCTCCGGCTTCTTCCTCCTCCACCACGACCTGCTCGAGCTCGCCCGCGAGGTCGCCGCCGAGGTCCGCGGCCGCGACTCGGCCCGCTCGGTGCTGCCCCCGGGGCGGGGCCGCGGCTCCAGCGTCAGCTCGATCGTCTGCTACCTGACCGGCCTCTCCCACATCGACCCGGTCAAGACCGGCCTCTTCTCCGGCCGCTTCCTCAACGATGCGACCGGCGAGTCGATGCCGGACATCGACCTCGACTTCCCCCGCGACATCCGCGAGCGGCTGATCCCGCGCGTGCACGAGGTCTACGGCGCCGACCGCTCGGCGCTGGTCGCCGCCTTCCCGACCTACCGCCCGCGCGGCGCCGTGCGCGACCTCGGCAAGGCGCTCGGGCTGCCGCCGGCGGAGATCGACCGGGTGGCGAAGACGGTCGGCTTCCACGAGTGCTCGGGCGAGATCGAGCGCGACGTCGCCGCGGCGATCGGCGCCGAGCGGGCGCGCTCGCCGCGCTGGCGGGCGCTGCTCTGGCTCTGCCCGGATGCGCTCGGCCTGCCCCGCCACGCCTCCCAGCACTCGGGCGGGATGGTGATCTCGACCGAGCCGCTGATCGACGTCTGCCCGGTGGTGCCGGCGGCGATGGCCGGCCGCCAGATCATCCAGTGGGACAAGGACTCCTGCTCGGACGCCGGCCTGCTGAAGATCGACCTGCTCGGGCTGGGGATGCTCTCCGCGGTCGAGCGCTGCGTCGACGAGCTGGCGCTGACCCGCGGCGAGCACCTCGACCTCTCGCGCATCGACTACGCCGACGAGGGGACCTTCGAATCGATCCGCGCCGCCGAGACCACCGGCGTCTTCCAGATCGAGAGCCGGGCGCAGATGCAGATGCTGCCCCGCACCCGGCCGCGCAACATCGACGACCTCACCGTGCAGGTGGCGCTGGTGCGGCCGGGCCCGATCCAGGGCGGCGCCGTCCATCCCTACATAGAGAGGCGCAAGCGGCTGCGCGAGGACCCCAGCTACGAGGTCCCCTACGAGCACCCCTCGCTGCGCCCGGTGCTGGCCGAGACGCTGGGGACGATCGTCTACCAGGAGCAGGTGCTGGAGGTGGCGATCGCCTTCGCCGGCTTCACCGCGGCCGAGGCGGAGAGCCTGCGCCGGGCGATGAGCCGCAAGCGCTCCCAGCAGGCGATCGACGGGCACCACCAGCGCTTCCTCGCCGGCGCCGCCGCCAAGCACGGCGCCTCGCCGGCGCTGGCGCAGCGGATCTGGGAGAAGATCCAGGGCTTCTCCGGCTTCGGCTTCCCCAAGGCGCACTCGGCCGCCTTCGGGCTGCTCGCCTACCAGTCAGCCTGGCTGCGCGAGCACCGCGCGCCCGAGTTCCTCTGCGCGCTGCTCAACGAGCAGCCGATGGGCTTCTACCCGCCCGACTCG
The DNA here is from genome assembly GCA_963810455.1 of uncultured Actinomycetes bacterium. Taxonomy (GTDB): domain Bacteria; phylum Actinomycetota; class Thermoleophilia; order Solirubrobacterales; family 70-9; genus VAYN01. The sequence continues at coordinate 26,350 of CAWEOH010000062.1, read as the reverse complement.
CTCGTCCACGAGGCGCAGCGGCGCGGCATCCGCGTCGCCCCGCCCGACGCCAACCGCAGCCACGTCCTCTGCCACGTCGAATCCCCCCGCCGCCCCAGCGAGCGCCGCCAGCCCGCGCCGGTGCGCGGGGGGTTGGTGGTGCGGATCGGGCTCGGCTACGTGAAGGGGGTGCGGGCGGAGGAGATGGAGGCGCTGGTCGCCGAGCGACGGCGCGGCGGCGCCTACCGGGGAATCGCCGAGCTCGCCTCGCGGGCGGGGGCGGGGCTGGCGAGCCTCGAACGGCTGGCCTGGGCCGGGGCGCTCGACTCGATCCCGGCCGTGGGCGGTCCCCGCGACGGCGACGAGGACCGCCGCCAGTCGCTCTGGCGGGTCGGGGTCGGCGGTCGCGGGCGCGCCGCCGGCGCCCAGCTCTCGCTGCCGCTGGAGCCGCCGGCGCCGCCCGACCTCGAGCCGCTCGGCGAGTGGGGCGAGCTGATCGCCGACTACCGCTCGACCGGCGTCACCCTCGGCCCGCACCCGCTGGCGCTGCTGCGCGACGGGCTCGCGCCCTCGATCCGCCGCAGCACCGAGCTCGAGCGGATCGACGACGGCGCCGAGGTCGAGGTCGCCGGCCTCGTCGTCGCCCGCCAGCGGCCGGAGACCGCGCGCGGCATCGTCTTCATGCTGCTCGAGGACGAGCGCGGCGTGATCAACCTCGTCGTCCCCGGCGAGGTCTACGAGCGCCACCGGGCGCTGGTCCGCGCCGCGCCGCTGATCGTCGCCCGCGGCCGCCTCGAGCGCCGCGAAGGCGTCGTCAACGTCCTCGTCGCCGAGGTCCGCCCGCTCGAGCCCGCCGCTCCGCCGCCTCCCTCGGTCGCCCGTCCCGACCGCGCCGAACCGCCGATCGGCTCCTCCCGCCAGCGCCGCGAGCAGCGCCAGGAGCGCCGCGAGCTGGCCGTCGCCGAGCTCCGCGCCGTCGCCCCCGCCGGCCACAGCTTCGGCCGCCGCGGCCGCTGAACCATTTAGGTGGCGATAGCCACCAAAACCGTCCAGTCGTCGTCAGGCGAAGGGGTCCGCGGCGCCGGTCAGCTCCAGGCTCAGCTCCCAGAGACGGCGGCGGGCCTCGGGGTCGTAGGCCTGCTCGGCGGCTCGGGCCTCGGCCTGCCGGTCGAAGAAGCGGCCGCTGACGCCCTCCAGCTCGGCCGCCGTCGCCAGCCGCGCCACCGCGTCGATCCCCTGGTCGAGCGAGTCGACGGTCTCGCCCCACTCCTCGATCACCATCTTCGTCGGCATGAAAGTCGAGGGGTGGAGGCTGTTGACGGCGACGCCGCTCGCGGGCCCGAGCCGCTCCGCCAGCTCGAAGCCGAAGCTGATCTGAGCCAGCTTGCTCTGGCTGTAGGCGCGTTTGCCGAAGTAGCCGCGCTCGATCATCGGGTCGTCGAAGTCGATCGGCTGCTGGCCGCGGGAAGCGACGTTGACGACCCGGGCCGGGGCCGAGCGGCGCAGCAGGTCGAGCAGCCGCAGCGTCAGCAGGAACCCGGCCAGGTAGTTGACGGCGAAGCGCAGCTCGTAACCGTCGGCGCTCTCCTGGCGGCTCGGCAGTTCCGGCTTGCCGGAGCCGATGCCGGCGTTGTTGACCAGCACGTCGAGCCGCTCGGCCCCGGCCTCGACCTCGTCGGCCAGCGCCCGGACCTGCGCCAGCGAGGCGAAGTCGGCGACGTGGGTGGCGATCCGCTCGTTGCCGGTCGCGGCGGCGATCTCGCCGGCCGCCCGCGCCAGCTTCTCCGCGTCGCGCCCGTGCAGGTGCAGCGTCGCGCCCTCGCCGGCGAGCCGCTCGGCGACGCCGCGGCCGAGGCCGTCGCTGGCGCCGGTGATCAGCACGGTCGTCATCTCCCCGTCCTCTACCCGGACACCGCGCCTACACCCGCAGGGCGATCTTGCCGCCGCCGTGGCTCGATTCGGCCAGCCGGTGCGCCTCGTCCGCCTGCTCGAGCGCGAAGACGCGGTCGACGTGGACCTGCAGCTCGCCCGCCTCGACCAGCGCTGTGAGCCCGGCCAGGCCGACCGGGTCGGGCTCGACCAGGAAGCCGGTCGCCCGCAGCCCCCGCCGCTCCGCCTGCTCGACCAGGTCCGCCGCGGATCCGCTCGGCACCGGGACCAGGATCCCGCCCGGCCGCAGCACGTCGAGCGATGCCTCGCCGTGCGAGCCGTGGCAGTCGATCACCGCGTCGAGGTCGCCGAGCAGCGCGGCGAAGTCCTCCTCCCGGTAGTCGATCACCCGCTCGACCCCGAGCCCGCCCAGCCACTCGGCCTGCTCGCGGCGGGCGGTGGCGAACACCCGCGCCCCGCGCGCCCGCGCGATCTGCACCGCCAGGTGGCCGACGCCGCCGGCGGCGCCGTGGACGAGGACGTCGTCGCCCTCCTGCACGCGGGCGGTGTCGACGACGACCTGCCAGGCGGTCAGCCCCGCCAGCGGCAGCGCCCCCGCCTCCTCGGTCGAGAGCGCGTGCGGCTTCGGCGCGAAGTGGCGCGAGGGCGCGGTCACGTACTCGGCGTAGGCGCCGGCCTGGCGCGGGAACCACGGCATCCCGAAGACCTCGTCGCCGACCGCGAAGCGGGTCACCCCCGGCGCGGTCTCGGTGACGACGCCGGCGACGTCCCAGCCGAGGCAGATCGGCGGCTCGCCCAGCACCTGCGCCATCCCGCGCCCGGCCCGCGTCTTCAGGTCGACCGGGTTGACGCCGGCGACCTCGACTCGCACCTGCACCTCGGTCAGGATCGGCCGCGGCACCGGCGCCCGCTCGACCCGCAGCACCTCGGGACCGCCGAACTCGTGCAGGAGGACCGCGCGCATCGTCTCGGGCTCGGCTGCGGCGGCCATCGCAGCCGATGATAGGCAGCCAGTAGGTTCGGCCTGTGCGCCGCCTCCCCCGCATCGCCGTCGACACCAGCGCCCTGCGGGAATCGCGCGACTTCCGCCTGCTCACCGCCGGCTCGCTGATCACCGGCCTCGGCACCCAGGCGACCCTCGTCGCCCTCCCGTACCAGGTCTTCGTGCTCACCAACTCGGCCTTCCTCACCGGCCTGCTCGGCGCCGCCGAGATCGTGCCGCTGGTCGTCGCCTCGCTGTTCGGCGGCGCCCTCGCCGACCGCTTCGACCGCCGCCGCCTGCTGCTCACCTGCCAGATCGCGCTGGTCGCGATCGCCGCCGTCCTCGCCCTCGCCGCCTTCGCCGGCACGCCGCCCGTCTGGATCCTCTTCGTCCTCGCCGGGGCGCTGGCCGGCGCCGCCGCGGTCGAGCGCGTCGTCCGCGCCGCGATCGTCCCCAACACGGTCGACCCCGACAACCTGCGCGCCGCGATCTCGCTCACCTTCGGCCTCTACCAGCTGACCCAGGTCGTCGGCCCCGCGGTCGGCGGCCTGCTGATCGCCGGCTTCGGCGTCGGCACCCCGTACGCGGTCGACGCCGTCAGCTGCCTCGGCATGGCCCTCGCCGCCTGGGCGATGTCGGCGCAGCCGGTCCCGGCCGGGACCCACCACGAGCCGGTGATGCGCTCGATCCGCAGCGGCCTCTCCTTCGTCCGCAAGATCAAGGCGCTGGTCGGCAGCTTCGTCATCGACCTCTCGGCGATGACCTTCGGGATGCCGCGGGCGCTCTTCCCGGTCCTGGCGCTGACCGTCTACCACGCCGGGCCGGAGGGCACCGGCCTGCTCTTCGCCAGCGTCGCCGCCGGCTCGACCGTCGCCGCGCTGACCACCGGCTGGCTGGTCCACGCCCGCTTCCTCGGCCGGATCACGCTCGCCGCCGTCGCCGCCTGGGGAGCGTTCATCGCGATCGCCGGCCTGGTCGACTCGATCTGGCCGGCGGCGGCGCTGTTCGCCCTCGCCGGCGCCGCCGACAGCGTCAGCGCCGTCTGCCGCAGCACGATCTCCCAGACCCTGACCCCGGACCGGATGCGCGGCCGCATGACCTCGGTCTTCAGCCTCGTCGTCGCCGGCGGGCCGCGGCTCGGCGACATCGAGTCGGGCACCGTCGCCTCGCTCACCTCGCCCGCCTTCTCGGTCGTCTCCGGCGGCCTCGCCTGCCTCGCCTCGGTCGGCGTCATCGCTGCCCTCTTCCCGCAGCTCGCCGCCTACGACGGCAGGGAGATCGGCGCCGGCGAGGTCGGCGCCGGCGTCGACCTCGAGCTCGAGGCCGAGAAAGCCGAGGCGACCGAGCTCGGCTGAGGCCGTCCGCCGCGCGGCGCCCCGGCGCCGCAACCCTTCGGACATCCGCGTACCGAGCCGCGCGGCCGAATCGAGATCGCGCTTCAATTCGTGGTCCAGTGACCGTCCGGCATCCGAGCCTCGTCCACCAGCTCGCCTTCTACGACGACGCCGACGGTTTCCTCGAGTCGGCGCTCGCCTACGTCGACGACGGGCTGCGGGCGGGGGAGCCGATGCTCGCCGTCCTCGGTCCCGAGCGCACCGGGCAGCTGCGCGCCGCCCTCGGCGCCGACGCGGACGGGATCGAGTTCGCCGACGTCGAGGGCTTCGGTCGCAACCCGGCCCGGCTGCTCCCCGCCTGGCAGGACTTCGTCGACCGCCACCCGCCGGGCCGCCCGCTGCGCGGGCTCGGCGAGCCGGTCTGGCCCGGCCGCAACCCGGCCGCGATCGACGAGTGCGAGCGCCACGAGGCGCTGCTCAACGTCGGCTTCGCGCCGCAGTCGCGACCCTCGCTCTCGCTCCTCTGCCTCTACGACCGCGCGACCCTCGACGACGAGGTGCTCGACGCCGCCGTCCGCAGCCATCCGCTGACCTACGAGCGCGGCAGGCTCGCCGCCAACCCGGAGTGGGACGACCACGATCCCGAGCCGTTCGCCGGCACGCTGCCGCCGCCTCCCCTCGACGCCCGCCAGCTCGGGTTCGACCGCGAGACCCTGAGCGCGGTGCGCGCCGCCGCCGGCGTCGAAGCCGCCGAGGCCGGGCTGAGCGACGACCGCGGCGCCGACTTCGTCCTCGCCGCCGGCGAGCTCGCGACCAACAGCGTCGTCCACGGCGGCGGCCGCGGCTGGGCGACGATCTGGCGCGAGCCGGGCGCGCTCCTGCTCGAGGTCGCCGACAGCGGCCACCTCGACCAGCCGCTCGCCGGCCGCGTCCGGCCCAGCCCCGACCGCGAGAGCGGCCGCGGTCTCTGGGTCGCCAACCAGCTCTGCGACCTGCTGCAGATCCGCTCCGGCCCCGCCGGCACCCAGGCTCGCCTCTGGATGGAGCTCCCCTCCTAGCTCGCCCTCGCCCGCCCGCTACCTTCACCGACCGGCTCGATCCATCCGCCGCCGATGAGTTCCCGGCCCCGCCGCCGTCTCCACTCCCATGAACGCCAACCAACCCACTCCCGACAGCCCGACCGCCGCGACCCCGGCCCCGCCGCGCGCCGAGCGCCGCGCCTGGCTCGCCCTCTACGTCCTCTGCGCGGGGATGCTGATGATCGTCCTCGACGCGACGATCGTCAACGTCGCCCTGCCCTCGATCCAGGACAGCCTGCACTTCTCGCAGAGCAACCTCGCCTGGGTGATCAACGCCTACATGATCCCCTTCGGCGGCCTGCTGCTGCTCGCCGGCCGGGTCGGCGACCTGCTCGGCCAGCGGCGCGTCTTCCTCGTCGGCCTGGCGATCTTCACCGGCGCCTCGCTGCTCTGCGCCGCCGCCCCGGTGCAGGAGTGGCTGGTCGCGGCGCGCTTCGTCCAGGGCGTCGGCGGCGCGCTCGCCTCGGCGGTGATCCTGGGAATGATCGTGACCATGTTCCCGCACCCCGCCGACCAGGCGAAGGCGATCGGCGTCTACGGCTTCGTCGCCTCCGCCGGCGGCTCGATCGGGCTGCTGCTCGGCGGCGTCCTCACCGACGCGATCAGCTGGCACTGGATCTTCCTGATCAACCTCCCGATCGGGATCGCGACCGGGTACCTGGCGCTGCGCCTGGTCGACAACCCGGACGGGATCGGGCTCAGCCAGGGCGCCGACTTCCCCGGCGCGGCGCTGATCACCGCCGCCCTGATGCTCGGCGTCTTCACCATCCTCAAGATCACCGAGTGGGGCTGGGGCGACACGCGCACGCTCGGCCTCGGCGCCGTCTCCGTCGCCCTGCTCGTCGCCTTCCTCCTGCGCCAGGCGACGATCGCCAACCCGCTGATGCCGCTGCGCCTCTTCCGCTCGCGCAACGTCGCCGGCGCCAACGCGCTGCAGGCGCTGCTCGTCGCCGGCATGTTCGGGATGTTCTTCCTCGGCGCGCTCTACCTGCAGCAGGTGCTCGGCTACGACCCGCTCGAGGTCGGCCTCGCCTTCCTGCCGACGACCCTGGTGATGGGGACGCTCTCGCTCGGCTTCTCGGAAAGGCTGATCATGCGCTTCGGCGCGCGGACGACGCTGATCCCCGGCGTCTGCCTGATCGCCGTCGCCCTGCTGCTCTTCTCGCGGGCGCCGGTGCAGGGCGACTACCTCGTCCACCTGCTGCCGCCCTTCCTGCTGATCGGCGTCGGCGTCGGCACCGCCTTCCCGGCGATCATGACCCTGGCGATGTCGGGCGCGACCCCGAGCGACGCCGGCCTCGCCTCCGGCCTCGTCAACACCAGCATGCAGGTCGGCGGCGCGATCGGGCTGGCGCTGCTGGCGACGCTCTCGGCCGAGCGCACCCACAGCCTGCTCGCCGCCGGCGAGTCGCAGGCCGCGGCGCTCACCTCCGGCTACCGCCTCGCCTACCTGATCGGCGCCGGGCTGGCTGCAATCGCCGTTGCAATCGCCGTCTTCGTCCTGCGCCAGCCCGGCCAGTCGCCGCCCGCTCCGCAGGCCGAAGCGGCATCGGCCGAGCCTGAGCCCGCATATTCCGAGTCCGGCTGAGCCGGCCGCCGGCGCTCGCAGCTAATACATCGCGGCGAGCGGCCGATCTAGGGGGAATGTCCCCCCACGAGATCCCGATCGTGATCCCCGGCCGGTCCCAGGCGGACGCGCCGGACGAGCAGCGGCGGATGGGGCGCATCTCCGGCTGGCTCTGGATCGTCGGCGCGCTGGTCGGCATCGGCGCCGCCTTCCTGCCGGGGTCCCAGCACGTCGGGATCGGCTGGGTCGTCGGGCTCAGCATCGCGATCCTCCTCTACGGGATCGGCAGCGTCACCAACCTGATCCCCTGGAACCGAGCCTCGATGGGCGCGCTGGCGTTCGGCATGGCGCTGACGATCCCGGTCGCCGGCCTCGCCCTCTACCTCACCGGCGGCTCGCTCAGCTACATCGAGCCGCTGCTCCTCTGCTCGCTGCTGTACGCCGGCTTCTTCTTCCCGCCGCGCTGGGCCTGGCCGCTGGTCGCCGAGCTCGTCCTCGTCGCCGGCACGCCGCTGCTCTACGACCCCGACGCGATCGAAAACGCCTACCTGCCGCGCTACCTCGCCCTCGTCGCCGCCTTCCTCGCGGCGACCGCGGTGATGACCGGCCTCAAACGCCGCCTGGTCGAGGCGGAGGCGCGCCAGCGCGACTTCGCCAACCGCGACCCGCTCACCGGCGTCGGCAACCGCCGCAACTTCGACCTCACCCTGAAGCGGGAGCTGACCCTGCGCACCAACCCGCGCCGCAGCCGCCGCGACGCCGACCCGTCGCCCCTCGCCGTGCTGCTGATCGACCTCGACGACTTCAAGGGCGTCAACGACCGCCACGGCCACCAGGTCGGCGACGCGGTCCTGGTCGAGGCCGCCAACCGCGCCCACGCGATGCTGCGCTCGACCGACACCCTGGCCCGGATCGGCGGCGACGAGTTCGCCGTGATCGCCCCCGGCGCCCACGGCGAGGGCGCGCGGCGGATGGCCGAGTCGATCCGCGCCGCGGTCAGCATCCGCGACCCCGAGGCCAGCGGCCCCAGCCCGACCGCCTCGATCGGCTGGGCCGTCTTCCCCGACGACGGCGAAGACTTCGAGAGCCTGATCCGCGCCGCCGACGAGCGGATGCTGGGACTGAAGCGCAACGGCAGCCCGTTCGCCCTCGGCGAGGCGCGCCAGCGGGCGGGCGTGGTCACCGCGGCGGCGCGCGGCGCGACCGTCGAGGTCGACCGCGCGGTCGACGCCGCGGACCCCGAGCCGGCGCGCTCCTAGCTCGCCGGGGCCGATTCGAGCACGCCGAGCAGCTGCGTCACCCGGCAGACGAGCAGCCGCTCCTCGTCGATCTCGACCCAGACGCCGGCCGAGGCGGGGAAGACGACGTGGTCGCCGGGCGCCACCGGCATCTCGACCCCGGCCTGGCCCCACCAGTCGAGCCCCGGCCCGACCGCCAGCACGATGCCCTGTTCGGGCGGCGGGTCGTGCGTCCCGGGCGGCACCACCAACCCCGAGCGCCGCACCCGGTCGGTGTCCAGCTCCTTGATCACGATCTGGTCGAACAGCGGCCGCAACTGGTGGCGAAGCCCCGACTCGGTCGGGTCCGGCATCTGCGCAGTGCCCATAGCCCAAGTCTCGCACGCGGGGGGAGAACTTCGGTCGCTGGACCATTTAGGTGGCCATGGCAGCGAAAAGTGTCCAGCCATGGGCGAGGGAGGCGTGGCGGCTTGCGCGACGTCAGCACTGGGCGGTGACGAGGTCCCAGCTCCTGGACCTGGGGATGCCTGTGTCGGCCATCCGCCACCGTCTCGAGACTGGCCGCCTGCATCGACTCCACCAAGGGGTCTATGCCGTGGGACGACCGGAGATCGCCCGGCTCACCCAACTCATGGCTGCCGTACTCGCGGCCGGTTCGGGGGCGCGGCTGAGCCATCGCAGCGGCGCCGAGCTCTGGGGCATCCGCAAGCGGTCCGACGGGAGGATCGAGGTCTCGGTCCCCGCCACCGCGACACCCGCGCTGCCCCGAGCTGAAGGTGTACCGCCGTGCCGACCTGAAACCACCGCGCCTGGTCGAGGACATCCCGGTCGGCGACCCGGTATCGATCCTCGTCGACCTCGCCACCTGCCTCTCCACCGAAGCGGTCGAAGACGCCGTCAACGAGGCCGATCACCTGCGGCTGGTCGCCACCGACCGGCTGCCGGCGCTGCTCGCGGCGCACCCCCGCCGCCCCGGCCGCGGGCGCCTGCGTCGCATCCTCGAGTCCCAGACCTTCAGCCGCTCCCAGACCGCGCTCGAGCGCCGCTTCCTGCCGATCGCCCGCGCCGCCGGCCTGCCCAAGCCCGGCTCCCAGGCCCGCCTCGGCCGCTACCGCGTCGACTTCCACTGGCCCGCGCTCGGGCTCGTGGTCGAGACCGACAGCCTCACCTACCACCGCACCGCCGCCGACCAGGCGGTCGACATCACCCGCGACCAGACCCATGCCCGCGCCGGCCTGCGCACCCTGCGCTTCACCCACTCCCAGGTCTTCCACCAGCCCGGCTACGTCCGCGAGGTCCTCGAGGACACCGTTCGCGCCCTGCGCGCGGGCTGATCCGCCCACCGCACGGCAGGGCGCCGCGCCGCAGGGGAGAATCGTCTCCTCAGCATGGCCGCCACCGCCACCACGGCGCCCTCACGTCCCGGTCGCCGTCAGCTCGGCATGGCGGCGCTCGCCCTCGGCGCCCTCGGCGTCGTCTTCGGCGACATCGGCACCAGCCCGCTGTACGCGCTGCAGACGGTCTTCTCCGCCGACCACCAGGCGGTGAAGGCGACCTCGGGGGACGTCTACGGCGTCATCTCGCTCGTCTTCTGGACGGTGACGCTGATCGTCTCGGTCGAGTTCGTCACCTTCATCATGCGCGCCGACAACGACGGCGAGGGCGGCCTGATGGCGCTGATCGCGCTGGTCATGGGCGCGACGCTGCGCCGCGCCCGGCTCAAGGGGGCGCTGATCGCGATCGGGATGCTCGGCGTCGCCCTCTTCTACGGCGACGGCATCATCACCCCGGCGATCTCGGTCCTCTCCGCGGTCGAAGGGATCAAGGTCGCGGTGCCGGGCCTCAGCTCGCTGGTCCTGCCGCTGACGATCGCGGTCCTCGTCGCCCTCTTCGCGATCCAGCACTACGGCACCCACCGGATCGGCAGCGTCTTCGGCCCGGTGATGCTGGTCTGGTTCGCGGTCCTCGCCGCCGCCGGCCTGCGCGGCGTCGTCAACCACCCGCACATCCTCAACGCCCTGCTGCCCAGCCACGCGCTCGAGTTCTTCGGCCGCCACCCGGGCACCGCCTTCATCGCCCTCGGCTCGATCGTCCTCACGATCACCGGCGCCGAGGCGCTCTACGCCGACATGGGCCACTTCGGCCGCGCCCCGATCAGCCGCGCCTGGTTCTTCGTCGTCTTCCCGGCGCTGACCCTCAACTACATGGGCCAGGGAGCGCTGATCGTCGAAACCCCGACCGCGATCGAAAGCCCGTTCTTCCTCCTCCTGCCCCACTGGAGCCGGGTGCCGATGGTGCTGCTGGCGACGGTGGCGACGGTGATCGCCTCGCAGGCGGTGATCTCGGGCGCCTTCTCGGTCACCCGCCAGGCGATCCAGCTCGGCTTCCTGCCCCGCCTCTACATCCGCCACACGTCGACCCGCGAGATCGGCCAGATCTACATCCCCGCCGTCAACTGGGTGCTGCTCGCCGCGGTCATCGGCCTCGTCCTCGGCTTCGGCTCCTCGACCGACCTCGGCTCCGCCTACGGGATCGCCGTCACCGGCACGATCACCGCCGACACCCTGCTCTTCCTCGTCGTCGTCCGCGTCCTCTGGCGCAAGCCGGGCTGGCTGGTCGGCCTCGGCGCGCTCGTCTTCTTCACCGTCGACTTCGCCTTCCTCGGCGCCAACATGACCAAGGTCGCGCACGGCGGCTGGTTCCCGCTCACCGTCGCCGCGCTCGTCTTCACCGTCTTCGCCACCTGGAGGCGGGGGGCGGAGAAGCTCCACTCCGAGCGGATCGAAGAGGAGGGGCCGCTGCCGGCGTTCGTCGCCGAGCTGCGCGCCGCCGACCCGCCGGTCATCCGCATCCCCGGCACCGCCGTCTACCTCAACGCCCGCCGCGAGACGGCGCCGCTCGCCCTGCACCGCACGGTGATGCACAGCCGCACCCTGCGGGCAACCGCCGTCATCCTCTCGATCGAGACGACGAAAGCGCCCTACGTCCCCGAGTCCGAGCGGCTCGTCGCCGACGAGGTCCGCTACCGCGCCGAGGGCATCGTCCACCTCACCGCGCGCTTCGGCTTCCAGGACGTCACCGACGTGCCCCGCGCCCTCGCCCTCGCCGCCGAGACCGGCCTCGTCCGCGACGTCGACGTCGACGGCGCCGTCTACTACCTCTCCCAGGTCTTCGTCACCCCCACCGACGCCCCCGGCATGCGGACCTGGCGCAAGCGCCTCTTCGCCGCGATGTACCGCAACGCCGCCAGCCCGGTCGAGTACTTCCACCTCCCCCGCGAGCGCACCGTCACCCTCGGCTCGGCGATCGAGCTCTGACCACGTCGTGGTTCCTTTCGGACGCATGCGGTCCACAAGGAACCACGACTCGGGGGTTTAGAAACAACGTTGTTTGAGTAATCATGTCCCCTTTGGGAATCGGCTGGATGGCAATCCAATCGAAGGGAGAGGGACATGGATGCATCGATCGCACAACGACGGGGGCGCCTCGGGCGCACCCTGGCGCTGGCGCTGCTGGTCGCCGTCGCGCTGCTCGCCGGGGCGATGGCGGCGCAGGCGCGGGCCGCGGCCAACTACGTCGGGCTCGGGGACTCCTACTCGGCGGGGCCGCTGATCCCGAATCAGCTCTCGCCGCTCGGCTGCCTCAAGTCGGACCACAACTACGCCCACCTGGCGCAGCCCGGCGTCGGCCTGCCGCTGACCGACGCCAGCTGCAGCGGCGCCACGACCTACGACATGACGCACACCCAGGAAGTCGAATTCGGCTCCAACCCGCCGCAGCTCGACTCGCTGAACGCGGAAACGGAACTGGTCTCGCTGACGATCGGCGGCAACGACATCGGCTTCGCCGAAGTCGCGACCGGGTGCATCACGCTGAACCCGTTCGCCACGCCGTGCAAGGACAAATACGACTCCGGCGGCCACGACCAGCTGGCCGAACGGATCGCCGCCACGGCGCCGAAGATCGCCGAAGTCCTGCAGGGGATCCACGCCCGCTCGCCGGAAGCGAAGATCCTGCTGCTCAACTACCCGGCGATCTTCCCGACCAGCGGGTACGGGTGCTGGCCGCAGATGCCGATCGGCTGGGGCGACGTGCCCTACCTGCGCCAGACCGAGCAGGGCCTCAACGCGATGCTCGCGACCCAGGCGGCGGCAAACGGCGCGACGCTGGTCGACTGGTACCAGGCCAGCATCGGCCACGACGCCTGCAAGTCGCACTCGCACCGCTGGGTCGAACCGCTGATCCCGGGCGAACTCGCCGCCCCGATCCATCCCAACCAGGCCGGGATGCAGGGCGCCGCGAACCTCGTCGTCGCCAACAAATAGGCACCGGGCGATCCAGGCCGAGAGCGCGGTTCCTCCCGCATACCGGGAGGAACCGCGTCTTCGGCGCGGCCGGCGGAGAGTGAGAACGTTCTTCGTCGCCGTTTAGCGTCGGTTCACAGGCAGACGCGATCCTCACCGACGTGCAGCAGCCGCCGGCCCACCGAGCGAGGCGAGCGCGGCGGCAGCAGCCGTCGCGCGCACATCGCCGACGCCGGCTTCTGTTGCCCGCCGCGGTCCTGGCGGCGCTCGCGGTCTTCCTCCTCCTGCGGGGGATCGGAGGCTCGGGCTCGGGTGCCGCCGGGAGCGGCGGGACCGCCGCCGCGGAAGCCGCCGCGCCGCCCGTGCTCCGCGCCCGCACCGCCGCCGACCCGCTGCCCGCTCCCGTCTCCGGCGCCGCCGGCGCCGCGGTCCCGGGCGGCATGCTCGTGCTCGGCGGCCTCGACGCGACCGAAACCTCGGTCGCCGGCGTCTTCGTCCTCGACCGCCGCGGCAAGCTGCGGCCGGCCGGCGAACTCAGCGGCCCGCTGCACGATGCCGCCGCCACCGCGGTCGGCGAACGCGTCCTCGTCTTCGGCGGCGGCACCGCGTCCAGCACCGACACGGTGCAGGCCCTGCCCACCTCGCTCGGCTCCGGAGGCGAAGCGACCGCGACCGTGGTCGGCCACCTGCCGGCGGTCCGCTCGGACCTCAGCGCGGTCACGGTCGGCCACCGCGCCTTCGTCCTCGGCGGCTACGACGGCACCGAACTCGACCCCTCGGTCCTCGCCACCGCCGACGGCACCTCCTTCTCGCGCGTCGCCGATCTCCCGGTCCCCGCCCGCTACCTCGCCGCCGTCGCCCTCGGCGGCCGCATCTTCGCCTTCGGCGGCGAGACCGGGGAAGGCGAAGCGACCACCGCGATCCAGGAAGTCGACCCGGCCCGCGGCAGCGCCCGCGTCGTCGGCCACCTGCCGCACCCGCTCTCGCACGCAGCCGCCGTCGCCCTCGGCGGCGCGATCTACCTGGTCGGCGGCGAGAGCGCCGCCGGCGTCCCCTCCCGCGCCGCCTGGCGCTTCCATCCCGGCAGCGGTCGCGTCACCCCGGCGCCGCACCTGCCGCTGGCGGTGGCCGGCGCCGCCGCCGCGGGCGACGGCAAGCGCGCCGCGCTCGTCGGCGGCACCGGCAACGGCGGCGAACCGCTCAGCTCGGTCGTCGCCCTCCGCCTCCACCGTCCCCGCCCGCAGCGCAGCTCGACCGCGACCGCCGCGGCGTCTTCGACCCACGCCGAAGCCGCCGCCGGCACCACCGCCAGCGAACCCTTCCAGGGCAGCCTGATGATCGCCGACCGCGGCAACGACCGGATCCTCGTCGTCAACGCCAAGAAGGAAATCCTCTGGCGCTTCCCGTCGAAGGCGCACCCGGCGCCGCCCGGCGGCTTTTACTTCCCCGACGACGCCTTCTTCATCCACGGCGGCCACGGGATCATCTCCAACGAGGAGCAGAACGAGCGCATCGTCCAGCTCGCCTACCCCTCGGGCAAGCTGCTCTGGTCCTACGGCCACCCGGGCGTCACCGGCTCCGAACCCGGCTACCTGCACGAGCCCGACGACGCCTACCTGCTGAAGAACGGCGACATCACCGTCGCCGACGCGCAGAACTGCCGCGTGCTCCGCATCTCGCCGCAGAAGAAGGTCCTCAGCACCTTCGGCGACCCCTCCGGCTGCTACCACGAACCTCCCAACTACCTCGGATCGCCGAACGGCGACACCCCGCTCGCCAACGGCGACATGCTGATCTCCGAGGTCAACGGCTCCTACATCGACGAGCTGACCCCGGCCGGCAAGGTCGTCTGGAGCGTGCAGCTGCCGATCTCCTACCCGTCGGACCCGCAGCAGCTCGGCCCCGACCGCTATCTGGTCGTCGACTACGCCGACCCCGGCGCGATCTACAAATTCGACCGTGCCGGCCACCTGCTGTGGAGCTACCGGCCCGAATCCGGGGCCGGCCGCCTCAACCACCCGAGCCTCGCCGAGCGCCTGCCCGGCGGCTGGATCGCGGTCAACGACGACTACCGCCACCGGGTCGTGATCATCGACCCGAAGACGAAGAAGATCGTCTGGCAGTACGGCGTCACCGGCCACCCCGGCAAGGGCCCCGGCCACCTCCGCATCCCCGACGGCTTCGACCTCCTCGCCCCCAACGGCGTCACCCCGACCCACCCGTTCACGGGCTGACGTATTGAGAACGCAGTTCTCCCCGGATAGCGGGAAGAAGTGCGTTCTCGGCGGGAGGGTTCAGCCGCCGTGGGCGCGGCGGGCGAGGTCCTGCCACTGCTCCCAGGTCTGCAGCCGGCTCTCGTAGTCGCCGCGGACCATGCCCAGCGCCCACTCGCCGAAGAAGGCGCGCAGCGGCGGCTCCTCGGCATCGACCAGCTCGAGGATCGCCGGCCCGGTCGCCTCCGGGTCGCCGCGGTTGGCGCGCACGCCGCCCTTCGCCCGTTGCTCGCGGATCCAGTCGTAGGCGGGGATCGGCTCGGCCTGCACCGCCGATGGCCCGGCCCAGTCGGTCGTGTAGCCGACCGGCTCGACCAGCGTCACCGCGATGCCGAGCGGCTTCACCTCCGCCGCCAGCGACTGGCTGAACCCCTCCAGCGCCCACTTCGAGGCGTGGTAGAGCCCGAGCCCGGGGAAGGCGGTGACGCCGCCGATCGAGGAGACCTGGATCACGTGGCCCGAGCCCTGCGCGCGCATCCCCGGCAGCGCCGCCTTGGTCACCCAGAGCGCGCCGAAGACGTTGGTCTCGATCTGCGCCCGCGCCTGCTCCTCGCTCACCTCCTCGATCGTCCCGAACAGCCCGTAGCCGGCGTTGTTGACGACCACGTCGAGGCCGCCGAACCGTTGCTCGGCGCTCGCCACCGCGGCGTCGACCCCGGCCTTGTCGGTGACGTCGAGCTCGAGCGGCAGGACCAGGTCGCCGTAGGCCTCGGCCAGCGGCGCCAGGGTCGAGGCGTCGCGGGCGGTCGCCGCGACCCGGTCGCCCCGCGCCAGCGCCGCCTCCGCCCAGATCCGGCCGAACCCCTTGGACGTCCCGGTGATCAGCCAGCGCTTCGAGTCCGCTGCCATGCGCTCTCCTTTCTTCGAAGGTTGTCGAACCATCCTCGCAAACCGGCGACGCCGGTCGGCCCAGGCCGCCCAGACCTCGGAACGCCAAGATCCGCCCCTTCCGTTGAGCTTTGTAACCCTGTGGGTGACAAAGCTCAACAGGAGCGGCAGGAGCTGCCGGACGAAGTGCGCGCCGCCTGCGCCGAGGTCGCGGCGCTCGCCCGCAGCGTCCGCATCGAGGTGGGCGCGATCCCCAGCTTACGCCGCCGGCCTGCCGCCGCCCGGCCCGCCCGAGCCCGACCCGCGGCTGCAGCTGCCCGGCGCCGACCGCGAGGCCCGCGCCGCGTTCGCCGTCTGCCTCGACGCGGTCAACTTCGGCTCCGGCTGGTGGCCGACGATCCGCAAGCGCCCCGGCCACAGCGGCTTCTTCACCGTCGCCGCCGGCCTCGCCGACCGCTTCCGCGCCGCCGGCCCCTGGCCCGCGCCGGAGCTCGCCGGGCTGACCGGCGAGGAGGTCGCCGCGACCCTCGGCCAGGACCCCGCCCACCCGCTGATGGCGCAGTTCGCCGCCGCCCTGCGCGACGTCGGCGCCCGCCTGCTCGCCGAGCACGGCGGCAGCTTCGCCACCGCCGTCGACTCGGTCGCCCCCTCGGCCCCGGCGCTCGCCGGCCTCTTCGCCTCCTGGCAGGCCTTCGCCGACGTCTCCATATATAGAGAGCGCGGCCGCGAGCTCCGCGTGCCCTTCTTCAAGCGCGCCCAGCTGCTCGCCGCCGACCTCGACCGCGCCGGCGTCGTCCGCCTCGCCGACCTCGACCGCCTCACCGCCTTCGCCGACAACCTGGTGCCCCACGTCCTCCGCCTCGACGGCGTCCTCGCCCTCGACCCCGGCCTCACCGCCCGGATCGAAGCCGGGCGGCTGCTCGTCCACGGCTCCGCCGAGGAGGTCGAGCTGCGCGCCGCCGCCGTCCACGCGGTCGAGCTCCTCGCCGCCGCCCGCCCCGACCTAACCGCGGCCGAGATCGACGCCGCCCTCTGGAACCGCGGCCGCGAGCCCCGCTACAAGTCCCGCCCGCGCCCCCGCTGCCGCAACACCGCCTACTGAGCCCGCAGCCCCGCTATCGCGCCGCCGCGTACCGCTCCATCAGCTCCTCGCGCCGGGCCGGCGGCAGGTACTTGACCGCCTCGCGCATCGTCACCCCGGAGGCGCGGGCGGCCCGCGGCGCCAGCCACTCGTAGACCTCGCCGGGCCGGGTCTTGCCGGCTTCGCGCAGCACCCAGCCGATCGCCTTGCGGATGAAGAACTCGCGCTCGGCCAGCATCGCCTCGGCGTAGCCGGCGAAGCGGTCGAACGGCGCCCCCGCCTTCAGCGGCTCGATCTGGGAGAGCAGCGCCGCGCGCCGCACCCAGAAGTCGCGGTCGCGCGCCCAGGGGTCGAGCCGCTCGCCGGCCTCGGGGTGGTCGAGCAGCAGCGCCCCCAGCACCTTGACCGCGAGCAGGTCGACGATCGCCCAGGTCCGCGCCTCCCGCACCATCCGCCGCAGCCGCGGCAGGTCGGCCGGCGCGACCAGGTCGGGCCGCGCCGCCAGCACCATCGCCGCGCAGAGCCGGCACTCGTGCACCGGCCGCGTCCACAGCTCGTCGGCGAGCGCGTCGAGCTCCCGTCGCGTCCCGACCTCGCCCGCCGCGCCGCGCGCCAGCCGGCGCACCTCGGGGACCCGCACCCCGAAGTGCTCCAGCTCGCTCTTCAGGTAGCGCCGCTCGCCCTCGGCGCGGCCCGGGTCCCCCGCCGCCCGCAGCGCTGCCTCGAGCTCCGCCGCCGGCTGGAGCTTTTGGTGGCTCAGCCACCAAACCGTCCACTCGCGCACCTCAAGCGAAGCGCTTGACGAACTCGAGCGCCGTGTCGCAGACCTCGCGCCAGCCGCTGTCGATCGTCAGCGAGTGGCCGCGGTCGGGGATCGACTTGATCTCGGTCACCCCGTCGTTGGCCCGCTGCTTCTTGTAGGCCGCCGAGGCGATCGCCCACGGCACCGTGTGGTCCTTTTCGCCGTCGATCACCAGCAGCGGCCCGCGCTCCGGGTTCTTCGTGTCGACCTTCGCCTCGGTCCCCGGGTTGAGGTTGGCGTTCGCCATCTGCATCAGCGCCATCCCCGGCGCCGCCACGTGGAACTCGTCGTAGAGCGCTTTCGCCTCCTCGTCGGAGAGCGCGTTCGCCCAGCCGTACTTGAACTGGTCGAGGGTCAAGGTCACCGCCCGGTTCTTGTTCAGCGGGTTGGTCAGCACCGGCGCCGCCGAGCGCAGCGAGGAGAGCGGCAGCGCCAGGATGCCGCGGAACGGCCCCGGGTCGATCGCCACCGTCGCCGCCGAGAGCCCGCGGCCGGCGAGGATCTGCGCCAGCAGCCCGCCGGTCGAGTGCCCCAGCAGCGCCGGCTTGCGATCCAGCGCCGCGATCACCTCGGCGATGTGGTCGGCGACCATCCCGATCGACTTCTTCGCGAACACGTCCGGGTTCGCCCGCGCCTCCTCGACCGTCGCCGGGTCGTCGGGCCAGGCCGGCGTCAGCCCCGCGTACCCGGCCTCCTCGAAGACCCCGACCCACCGCTCCCAGCTGCTCGGCAGCAGCCACAGCCCGTGAATGAAGAGAGCGGGAGTCTTCCCGCTCGCGTTTGCCCGCTCGACCTGCTCCTGCTCCATCTCGGTGATCGCCATCCGTCCAGCCTTTCTCAGCCTGGCGGCGACCCCCATCACCGCTGTTTATGTCAATTGCCCCGACGCGCCGGCCATCATCGCAGCGGCTGGGTCGACTGCCAAGGCCCGCGCACATTGCCCCACGTAGGATGGCCTCGTGCCTCCACAGCAGAAGAAGCCGATCAACTGGCGCGCCTGGACCCTGGGTGGCCTCGCCGTTCTCGCCGCAATCGTCTGCCTGCAGAACTCCCAGCAGGTCAGCGTCGACGTCCTCTTCGCCAGCTTCAAGGCCCCCCTGATCGTGATTCTCGTCATCTTCCTCCTGATCGGTGCTCTGATCGGGTACGCGGCGCCGATCGTGCTGCGTCATCGGCGGACCGAGCGCGCCAAGGCGACTGCGGTCGACGCCAAGGCAATCGAGCCCAAGAGGTAGCCGCGCTGGACTGCTCGGCACCAGTGCATCGCGCCGTGCCGTCGCACCCCGTCAGCCCGAAGCCCCAAACGCAGGCCTGCAACGCCGTGTCCATCGGCTCGTGCAGCCCTCACGGATCGGCGCCGATCAGCTGTGCCACAACGTCGCGGGCACGCGCAGCGGTTGGTGAAGCTCCTCGTATCCTGGGACCGTGGGCGAACAGTCGAATGGCACGATTGCCTGGATTGCGAGCACCCCGGTGAAGGGCCTGCGACTCCACCGGCTCTCGACTACACCGCTCACCGCCGACGGCATCCCTGGTGATCGTGCCTTCTTCCTGGTCGATGGGCAGCGGGCGATGATCAGCGCCACCCGACTGGGGCCCCTGCTGGCCGTCGTGGCCGAACACGACCCCGACGCCCGCTCGCTTGAGCTGAGGTTCCCCGACGGCGAACTCGTGAGCGCACCAGTAGCACTGGGTGAACCGGAGGCCGTTACGTTCTATCGTCGAACCCTGCGTGCGCGGCCGGTACTGGGTCCGTTCGCCGAGGCCCTCTCCCGGCACTCCGGAGCAGAACTGGGGCTCTATGCGTCGCCACCGCAACGGCCGGGGGTAGACCGGGGCCGGAGCGGCGCGGTTACGTTGCTCTCGCTCTCCTCGCTAGAACGACTGCGTGAGATAGCCAAAGCCAGCGAGCCAGTCGATGAGCGCAGGTTTCGGATGACAATCGGCGTCGACGGGCTCGAAGCTCACGGCGAGGATGCGTGGATCGGGCGCCAGATTCGTATCGGCGGGGCCCGGGTGCGGATCGGCGGCCACGTCGGCCGCTGCGCTGCGACCACCCGCGACCCCGACAGTGGCGCGGTCGACTTTCCCACCCTCCATCACCTCGCCGCCTACCGCTCAGAGGTTCCCTCCGACGAGCCACTACCATTCGGCGTCTTCGGTGCCGTTCTAGAGCCCGGGACCATTAGCCTCGGCGACCCTGTCGGCCTGTAGCCACCGGGCTGCATGAGCCGAACCAGGTTTGATGCCATGAAGGAGCGGGCCTGGCTCAAGCAGGTCCTCGCGAAGGCGGCGCAGGGTCCGTCCTTGGGTGAGCGATCTAAGGCGCGCGCGAGGTCTGGCCAAGTGGTCGGCTCCTTTGCGGCAGCGAGGAGCTGGGGAGCCAGCTCCGCCCGCTTGGGCGCCGGCGGCTGCTCCCCCGCCTCGGCAAACGGCTCTGCGGGGTCGATGAAGACTTGGTCGCGCTCGATGTGTAGACGCAGCCACTTCTCCTCAGGCTCGGGCGCCGGGCGGCACTTGAAACAACGGAGCGAGCGCCGCTCTCGCGCCTCGGGGTCACCAGGGTGGCGGGCCAGCCTGAATCCGAGCTCGATCGCAGCACCGATCGCCGAGGTGCCGCGGTAGTCGTTGCCCGAACGCGAGACGTGGTGCAGCAGGATGCCGGCGGGCCCCAGACGCCGCAACATGTTGCGGAGCGGATCCAAGACCGCCGCGACGGCGGCGGAGTCGTTCTCGTCCCCTCCCTTCGGTCAAGAACTGGGGCAACGTCCGTCGCCACCCCCGTGTGCGTGGCTACCCGACCGAGAAGCCGGCGCCGCTCCTGCGCGAGTTGGTCATCCAGTCGAGCGCCCCGGGGTGGCTGGTGCTTGATCCCTTCTGCGGCTCGGGTAACGCCGGGCGGGCGGCAAGTTCGCTGGGCCGTCGCGGCCTGCTGTTTGATGTGAACGCCGAGACGGCGGAGCGGCGCCTTCGAGTCAAAGCATTTCGTGACGAGATTGCGACTCGAAGCCCGGGCCAGGTGTCACGAAGGTAGCCGGGTTCGAGACCCCTGCCGCAGCGTGTGACTCGAGCGCGGTGGCGGTCAGGAGCTGTAGCGCGATCGACGACGAGGGAAATAGGGGCGTGGCAGTCGCTTCCCCCTGTGTGCAGGGAAACGACTGCCACGCTGTGACGAGGGTCAGCCGATGACGACGACCTTCGCCTTCGCGTTCGTGCCCTTGGCGCCCTTCGGCTGGAAGGTCAGCTTGTAGGTGCCGGGCTCGGCGGTACCCTTGACCCGCAGCTTCACCTTGGTCGTCTCCTTCTTGGCGCCGGCGATCTTGCCGAGCTGCTTGCACTTCGGCCGCTTCAGCGCCTTCTTCGCCTTGCCGGCGAGCTTGACGCAGACGCGCGCCTTGCCGGTCTTGAGGTCGCCCTGGTTGACGGCCTTGAGCTTGAAGGTGACGAGCTTGCCGGCCTTGGCCTTGGCCTTCTTCTTGGTCGAGAGCTTCAGCTTCGCCGCCTTGACTTTGATCGCTGGCCGAGGTCTGCGCGGCGCTGCCCGGCCGCGTTGGCGGCGGTCACCGTGCAGGTGTAGGCGGCGGCTGACTTCGCCGTGTAGGTCGGCGCGGTGGCGCCGGCGATCGGGGTGCCACTTCTTCGCCCACTGGTAGGCGTAGGTGGTCGGCGCCTGGTAGACGAAGGCGCCGGCGTAGTCGGCCGCCCAGCTGCCGGTGGAGCACTGCAGCTTCGAGCGCGAGCTCTTCGCGCGCGTCAGGGCGGGCGCGCCGGTACCGGTCGGGCTCTTCAGGATCACCGGGTCCTGGGGGCCCGAAACGGGTACGCCCGCGATGTCGATGCCGCCGCCGACGCCGAGCAGATCGGAGAACCCGAACGCACCGATCGCTTCGGTTCCGTTGCCGTAGTTGCCCCAATACAGCCGGGCCAGGGTTGGATCGAACGCGAGCCCGTAGGGGCTGTTCACAGCCGCTCCGCTCATGTCGATATCGCCGCCGCCACCGCCGCCGACGTTGGCGAAGGAGACGTATTTTTTCCCGTGATCGATCCAGTACAAGCGGCCGGCGGCGGAGTCCACCGCGAAGCCACTGACGTCCGGCGGTGAGGTCGCCCCGGTGATATCGAGGTAGCCGCCGCCCGTGCCGTTCTCGGCGGCGAAGGCGATTCGTTCGGGTTCGTCGCCGGCGTTATCCCAGAAGACGCGCGCCGTGGCCGGGTCGACGCCGATCCTGTAGGGGCCGTTGACGAAGACGCCGGGCGTGGCGAGCACGCCGCCGGCGCTGCCGTCGAGCTTCGCCCAGGCGATCGAGCCTTTGCTTTCGCCGGTGCCGACGTTGGCCCAGAAGACCAGGCCCGTCGCGGGGTCGATGGCGATGCCCTCCGGCTCGTCGACCGGCGCTCCCGGCGGGGCGAAGACGGTGGCGCCGCTGCCGTCGAGGTTGGCGACGACGATCTTTCCGGGGATGGTCACTTTGTTTGTTTCCGTTTCGGCGTCGTATTCGGTTTCGCCGCTGCTGGCGACGAAGACGCGGCCGCCGGCGGTGTCGATGGCCATGCCTTCCGGGTTTAAGACTTCGGCGCCGGCGAGGTTCAGCAGGCTGGCCCCGCTGCCGTCGACGTTCGCCACTCCAATCGTGGCGGGTTCGCTGCCGTAGTTGTCCCAGTAGAGGCGTTCCGCGGCGCGGGCGCCCGTGGCGCTCCACAGCAGCGCTACGACGGCAAAGGCGGCGACCGCGAGGAGGCTCGCCCCGCGCCGTCGCATCCGGAGTCCAGTCGAGGTCGAGTCCACTTCCCGCTCCTTCCCCCGCCGACCAACAGCGAAGTCTCAAGTAGTTCAAAACGAACGACGAGAAGTGTAGTCGCGATGAGAAGCGGTTCCTACGCAGATTCAACGCCTAGCGATGCCGGCGCCGCACCTACTTTCAGCAGCACCGTGCCGGACTTGACCCCACTGCCCCGAGGGCAAAGCTGTCCAACCGATGTCCGCGGGAAGCTAGCTGGGGCCTCGGTGCCGGTCCGCCTCTCGCAGCCCCGTTCCCGCTAACCGCCGCCGCTTGGCTTTGGTGAGCCACCCACCTGCTCCGCGTCCCTTCGCATCGCGCGCCGCACTCTCCTGCCGGTAAC
This sequence comes from uncultured Actinomycetes bacterium, assembly GCA_963810455.1. Taxonomy (GTDB): domain Bacteria; phylum Actinomycetota; class Thermoleophilia; order Solirubrobacterales; family 70-9; genus VAYN01. The sequence continues at coordinate 3,872 of CAWEOH010000062.1, read as the reverse complement.
GAAGCGACCGATTGAAGGGGCGCTGCGGGCAATCCGCAGGGCCAACCTGTCGCCCCTCCTGGCGGTCTCGAGGTTGGGCGCCAGTCGGTCCGGCGCCTGCCGCGCCGCGGCATCGGGAGTGGTAACGGGCCCCCGCCCCCTTACCGCGAGCAGGTTCCATCTTCCCGGCACACCCTTCAGCTCGTGGGCACCGCGGTCGTCGAACTCGATCCCTGAGCCGACCACGAGGTCGCGCACCGCGCTGGAGACCAGCACTTCTCCGGGGCCCGCCTCCGCTGCCACGCGGGCACCGATGTGAACCGCCATCCCGCCTACGTCCTCTCCGAGTCGCTCGCACTCCCCGGTGTGGACTCCGGCGCGTACCTCGATCCCCAGCGAGCCGGCATCCTCGACAACCTCACCGCCACAGCGGATCGCCCGCGCCGGTCCGTCGAAGGTGGCGAGGTATCCGTCTCCGAGGCTCTTCACGACCCGACCGCCGTGCATCTGCACCTGCCGCCGCACGCCCTGGTCGTGACTCGCGAGCAGCTCGCGCCAACGCCGGTCGCCCAGCTCAGATGCGCGCCGCGTCGAGTCGACGATGTCGGTGAACAGGACGCTCGCCAGCACGCGGTCTAGCGCGCGGCTCTGGCGGGCTCCGGTCAGGAACTGCTCGACCTCGTCCAGCAACGCGTCGGCATCCCCGAGCCAGGGGGTGTGGTCATCACCAGCCAGCTCGACGTAGCGAGCGCCGGGGATGCGCTCCGCCATGTAGCGGGAGCCCTCCACCATGACCACCGGATCGCCGACACGGTGCAGCACCAGCGTCGGCACGTCGATCACCGGTAGGACGCCGGTTACGTCGATCTCCCATAACGCCGCGATCAGGGAGGTGACCAACGCCGGGCTCGCCGAGGCCCTCTCGAGCAGCCCGAGGGTTCGCCTCATCCCCTCGTCCGCGGCCAGGCTCGGCACGAAGATATCGACCATCTCGCCCTCACCCCAATGCTCGACCATCGAGCCGAACTTCCGCCGGACCTCGTCATAGAAGCGGCGCCTCGACTCCGACAGCATGCCTCTGTAAGAGAAGTCAGGAGTGGAGCCGTAAAGGACCACCGCGCTGGTGCGCTCGGGGTAGGTCGCGGCGAACAGGATGCTCATCGGCCCGCCCTCGGAGATGCCGAGAAGGGCTGCCTGCTCTGATCCGACGGCGTCCAGCACCGCATGCAGGTCCTCCATCCGGTCCTCGAGGGTCGCGACCCCAGGCACTGGGTCGGAGAGGCCGGTGCCCCGCTTGTCAAACAGGATCAGGCGCGAGAAAGAGGCAAGCCGCCGAAACATCGCGGCTGCCTCTGGCAGCGTCCACCACAGGTCAAGATGCGAGATGAACCCGGGTACGACGACAAGGTCCAGGGACCCCTCGCCGACTACCTGGTAGGCGATATTGACGTCGCCATTTCTGGCATAGCTGGTCTTCGGCGGCTGCATTGCCCACTTTCCCGAGCAAGGTCACCAGGGTAGCCCACGCCCCACTCGCCGCCGGAAAAAAGGGTCCCTGGGTCCCAGCCAGCTTGCTCCACCATCTATCCCCGAGCAGATTGAGGCGTGGCAACCGCGACCGCGGGAAGCTCGTGGGAAACTCTCGCCGGGTCTCAGGCGGCTGTCAGCGGCTCTTAGCGGCAATACGAGGGGAGGCGCCCGGGCTCGCCGACTGCCCAGAAAACCGCTGCAGGGCGGCCGGAAACCGCCGTGCAAAGGGAGGGGATGGGATTCGAACCCACGAGCCGCCTTACGACCGCCAACAGTTTTCGAGACCGATGGCGCGGAATGGCCAGCGGGGCGAGCCGCCCACCCGGATGACGCAGCGGCGCGGGCACCATCGTTTGCTCTCGCCCGGGGAGGAGGCGGTTCGCAGAATTGGTACCCGTTTGGTATCCGCACTAGACCCTCAAGAGACGCCCCGTCTCACGGAAAGGGCCCCGTTTCCGGGCCCTTTTCCGATAGCGGGGGCGGGATTCGAACCCGCGACCTTCGGTTATGAGTTCTGCGGGCTACGAGGCTCGCCCTACATCCCGAACTCAACCCGTGGCGGCGTCGGCCGCGCCGGTGCCGGTTCTGGCGTCGGCGCGGCTTTCGACTCCGCTTCCGGTTCGTAGACGGGCACCGGGGCGCCCGCCGGCGCCGCTGCTTCGTTTCGGCCGCCTTCCCTGCCGTCGGCGACTTGCCCCGCTTCTTGGACCGCGACTCCGCGACATGCCGTGCCCTCCCCGAACCGCTCGCCCGGTCTCCCGGATGTCTCCCGCCAGGCCGTGGAGCCTCCGGCGCCTTTGCCTCTCCCCCGCGCCGCTCACTTCCGGTCTCGGCTGCACCCTGAGCTTCGGGCGTTCGTCCTGCGACCCACGCCCACCGAAAACCACACCCCCAATCGCCACCCCAAGCACCAGGAGCACAACCGATCGCGCCCCCCGACCTAGCGCCGGTCGTCCCGGCCGCTTCGCCTCCGTCTCGGCAGCTGCAGACGGCGCCGCCCCGGCGCCGGCGCCTCGCCGCCCCCGCCAAGCTCAACCGTGTCCGCGCCCCAGGACGCCTCGTCACCCATTGCGCCTCCCTTCGACAATCTCCGCCAGGCCGGCGTCTTCAAACCACGGCCTCATCTCGATTCGCGCGGCCGGCCGATGCCCGTAGACGAGAAGCGCCGTGCCGGGTTTCCCTTCTCGGACGACGTTCGCCGGCGTCAACGCCCGGTAGGTGCTCCCCTCCGTGGAGGAGCCGCGCCCCCGCTCGGCTGCCGTCTCGCTGCGCTGGCGGAACTCCCCGTCGCCGACGATCGCCTTGACGAAGTCGAGGGTCGCCGGATCGCTGCTCCCGGAGGGGAAGATCTTCGCCTGGTGGTTGTTGAGCACGGTGGCCGCCCGCTTGCCCCAGCGCGCCTGGGCCTGGGAGAAGTCCTGGAGCGCGGTGACGAGCTGGATGCCTTGGCCGGCGCCGGTCGCCGCGACCACGTCGAGCTCGGGCATCGGCGCCGTGTTCGCGACCTCGTCCAGCACCATTAGCAGCGGCGGATCGATCGGCTTCCCGCGCGCCGCCGCGGACTCGTAGACGACGCCGACCAGTTCGGAGAGCATCGCCGCGAAGAGGCTCCGCAGCCTCTCCTGCTCATGCGCCGGCGCACACAGGTAGAGCGTGTTGGCCTTGCCATCCAGCAGGGCGGCGGGGGTGTAGTCGGCGCGGCCGCTCGCCTCGAGCACGCGCGGGTCGGCGAAGGCCCGCATCACCGTCTCGGCGGTGGTGTAGATCGAGCTGCGCTGGCGGGGCTCGCGACTCAGGTTCGCCCGCCAGGCGCTGAGCGCCTCCTCGCATTTGGTCTTTCGCAGCTCCTCGCGCACCTCCACCTCCGCCTCGCGGCCGTCGTTCAGCCAGGAGACGACGTCGGCGATCTCGCCCTCCTCCTTCCTGGCGGCGGCGAACAGCAACGGCGCCAGCAGCTTCTCGGCCGCCGCGTACCAGAACTCTGCGTCCTCCGACCCCTCTCCCCAGGCCGCGCCGAGTTGGCCAGCAGGTGGGCGACCCGCATCGCGCCCCGCCAGCTCCCGCAGGCCGCCAGCGGCGTCGCCTTCACGTTCCCCAGCCTGCTCAGCCCCGTCGGGTCGAACACCATCGCTCTGCCGTCGAGGGAGCGCCGGCGGCCGATCGTCGCCGCAAGCAGGTCCGTCTTCGTCGAGGTCGCGACGACCGGCCCATCCCATTCGAGGATCGCGGGGATCGTCAGCCCCGTCGTCTTGAAGGAGGTCCTGCTCGGGCCGACGACGACCACCGATGCCTGGCCGACCGTCCCCAGCAGGCGCCGTCCGCGCCGCCCCAGCACCAGGCGGCGGCGCTCAGAGCTGTCCTCC
>CAWEOH010000061.1:0-17676 GCA_963810455.1 uncultured Actinomycetes bacterium | reverse complement strand
TGCGACCAAGCCTAGTTCAACCGAGTTCGCGCCGGCGCCGCTGCAGGCGGGCGATCGAACAGCGGCGCCTGCCTTCCCACCCATTGAGCTTTGTCACCCACAGGGTTACAAAGCTCAAGGGGTCGGTCGGTTCTCCCCCCTCCCTCGGTCAGCCGTTGAGGCCTGGGACCGGGTGGCCGTTCTTGGTGAACTTGCAGAGGAACGGGGCCGGGTCGAAGGAGTCGGTGAGGGCGCCGCCGGAGGCTTCGCCGGTCGGCTTGGTGTAGGTCCCGTCCTGCTTGCGGCGCGGGCGGTGGCCGCGGCCGCACTGGATCGACTTGTCGCGGACGCCGTCGCGGGCGTCGATCACGTCGCCGCCGCCGTTGCCGATGAAGACGTCTTCGCCGGGCTGGCCGAGCATCGCGTTCCTGCGCTTGTTGCCGATCAGCACGTCGTTGCCGAACGAGCCCTCCATGTCCTCGTCGGTCGGCGAGAGGTGGACGTGCTTGCAGCCCTTGACCGTGGTCACCCAGGCGCTGTGCTTGGGGAAGGAGACGATCAGCCGCCCGGGGTGCCCCCCGATCTCGGCGAAGGAGGCGTCGTCGCGGCCGGGGCCGCCGACGATCGCGCCGCCGGCGCAGCCGCCGCCGGCCGCCAGCAGGTCGCCGTCGGGGCCGCCGTAGAGGTAGGTCGGGCCGGGCAGGCCGCCGACCAGGCCGTCGGAGCCGGCGCGACCGTAGAGCTTGTCGGCGCCCGGGCCGGCCTCGATCAGGTCGTCCTCGGGGCCGCCTTTGATCGTGTCGTTGCCGTAGTTGCCGGCGAGGCGGACGTCGCCGGCCCCCGCCAGCGAGCCGCTCACTTCGAGGCTGTCGTTGCCGGTGCCGAGGTCCGCCGTCAGCCAGCGGCCGGGACCGTTGGCGGGACAGGCGACCCGGTTGGGATCGCCACCGGGGCGCACGCAGGCGCCGACGATCGCGATCCCCTTGCTGGCGCTGACTTCGAAGGTCTCGCTGGCTTCGTCGAAAGCGAGGACGAAGTGGTCGGCGCCGGGCCCGCCGACCACCTGCAGGCCGGCACCGCCGCCCACGGTCGGGTCGAGCCGGACGAACGCCGAGGCGTTCAGCGGCTTTTCCTTGCCGCACGAGGTCGTCCGGCCCTTGGCGCCCTTGCAGCCGTCGCTGCCCTGGCCGCCGTCGAGCGTGTCGTGGCCGCCGCCGCCGAACAGCTTGTCGTCGCCGGGCCCGCCGTCGATCGCGTTGTCGCCCTTGTTGCCGATCAGCGTGTCGCGGAAGGCCGAGCCTTCGAGGTTGTCGAAGCGGAACAGCTTGTCGTGGCCGTCGCCGTAGGCCTTGTGCGCGGACAGCGAGGCCCAGACCCCCACGTCGCCCTTCTCGCCGCCGCCGACGTCGGTCGCGAACGAGGCGATGTCGCCCTTGCCGGCCCCGCCCGACATCCGGTCCCAGCCGTAGTCGCCGTGGACCAGGTCTTCGTTCCCGGGGCCGCCGTTGACGATGTCGATGCCGAGGTCGCCGGCGACGTTGTCGCGCGGGCCGGGACCGCCGAGCACCTTGTCGTCGCCGAGATCGCCGCTCACCTGGTCGCTGCCCGGTCCGCCGTCGACCAGGTCGTTGCCGCGACCGCCGTAGATCAGGTCGTCGCCGGGCCCGCCGCAGACCACGTCGTTGCCGCGGATCGCGTAGACCTCGTCGTTGCCCTTGCCGGCCCAGATCACGTCGGGCTCCGAGGTGCCGTGGATGACGTCGTCGCCGGGGGTGCCGACGATCGTCGCCTTCTCCCCGTGGCAGCTCGGAACGTCGCCCGCTTCTTCGGTTTCGCCGGACTTCGTCCCGGCGGCCGCGGCGACCGCGGCGAGGCCAGCGAGCGCGGCGAGCACCAGGACAGCGGCGGTGACGAGCTTCCTCATGTCGTTCCTAACCCCGTTCAGGGCGGGTTGACTCGCCCCGTTCGGGGCCGGCGACCGCCGACCACGCTAATCCAAGTTGATCATCACGTGCTTGATGCGGGTGTAGTCCTCGAGCCCGTACATCGAGAGGTCCTTGCCGTAGCCGGACTCCTTGAAGCCGCCGTGCGGCATCTCGGAGACGAACGGGATGTGGTCGTTGATCCACACGCAGCCGAAATCGAGCGCGTTGGTGACCCGCATCGCGCGGCCCACGTCGCGGGTCCAGACCGAGGCGGCGAGGCCGTAGTTGACCCCGTTGGCCCACTCGATCGCCTTCTGCTCGTCGCTGAACGGCTGCACCGTGATCACCGGGCCGAAGATCTCCTTCTGGATCATCTCGTCGCTCTGCTCGAGGCCGGCGACTACCGTCGGCTCGACGAAGAACCCGGGCAGGTCGGGCTCGCCGCCGCCGGTGACGATCTCGGCGTTGCCCGGCCGGCGCTCGAAGAAGCCCTCGACCCGTTCGCGCTGGCGCTGGCTGTTGACCGGACCGAGGGTCGTCTCGGGCGCCAGGGTGTCGCCCATGACCATGCCCTTCGCCCCGGCGGCGAGGCCGTTGACGACGTCGTCGTAGACGTCCTTGGCCGCCAGCACGCGGGTCGCCGCGGTGCAGTCCTGGCCAGCGTTGTAATAGCCGGTCGCGGCGATCGTCTCCATCGCGGTCGCCATCTCGACGTCGTCGAAGACGATCACCGGCGCCTTGCCGCCGAGCTCGAGGTGGACCCGCTTCAGCGAGTCGGACGCTTCCCGGGCGATCCACTTGCCGGTGCCGACCGAGCCGGTCAGGGCGACCATCTGGACGTCGGGATGGGTGACCAGCTCCGAGCCGGCGGGCTGGCCGTGGCCGCCGATCGCGTTGAAGACGCCGGGCGGCAGGATCTCGCTGCACCATTCGGCGAACTTGAGGGTCGTGACCGGCGTCGTTTCGGCCGGCTTGACGACGATCGCGTTGCCGGCGGCCAGCGCCGGGGCGATCTTCCAGATCAGCATCATCATCGGGTAGTTCCAGGGCGTGATCTGGCCGATCACGCCGATCGGCTCGCGGCGGATGAAGGAGGTGTGGCCCTCCATGTACTCGCCCGCCGAGCGGCCCTCGAGGCAGCGCGCGGCGCCGGCGAAGAAGCGCAGCTGGTCGGCCATCGGGCCGATTTCGTCGTCGACCACCAGCGAGCGGGGCTTGCCTGCGTCGGCCGCCTCGAGGTCGGCGATCTCGTCGGCCCGCTCCTCGATCAGGTCGGCCATCCGCAGCAGCGCCCGCGCCCGCTCGGCCGGCGGCAGCGTGCCCCAGCCCGGGAAGGCCTTGTGCGCGGCGGCGACCGCGCGGTCGACGTCGGCTTTGGTGGAGAGCGGCGATTCGGCGATCACCTCGCCGGTCGCCGGGTTGACCACGTCCTCGAACGCGCCCTCCGCCGGGTCGACCGCCTCGCCGCCGATGAAGTTCTTCAGCTTCGTCTTCGTCACCGTCGCCACCTCAAGCCACCTCCGCCTTCCTGTTTGCAGTTTCTTCGCCGCCGAGGTCGAGCGCCTGCTCGACTGGCACGTAGCTCATTCCCACTCCCTCGGCGACCGCCGGGTGCGTGACCTGCCCGGCCGCCACGTTGACCCCCGGCCGCAGCCCGGGGTCGCGGCGGATCGCGTCGGCGACGCCGTGGTCGGCGAGCGCGATCGCGTAGGGCAGGGTCGCGTTGGTGAGGGCCTGGGTCGAGGTGATCGGAACCGCGCCGGGCATGTTGGCGACGCAATAGTGTGTGATCCCGTCGACCTCGAAGGTCGGGTCCTCGTGGGTGGTCGGCCGCGAGGTCTCGAAGCAGCCGCCCTGGTCGATCGCGACGTCGACCAGCACGGCGCCCGGTTTCATCAGCGCCAGCTGTTCGCGGCGGATCACGTAGGGGGCCCGCGCCCCGTGGACGAGCACGGCGCCGATCACCAGGTCGGCGCGCGGCAGCATCTCCTCGACCGCGAGCGTCGTCGAGTACACGGTCGAGCAGCGGCCGCCGAAGGTGACGTCGAGCTCGCGCAGGCGATCGATCGAGCGGTCGAAGACGAAGACGTCGGCCTCCATCCCGATCGCGATGAAGGCGGCGTTCATCCCGACCACGCCGCCGCCGATCACCATCACGTTGGCGGCGGCGACGCCGGGGACGCCGCCGAGCAGGATGCCGCGGCCGCCGTGCGGCTTCTCCAGCGCGGTGGCGCCGGCCTGGGTCGCGATCTTGCCGGCGATCTCGCTCATCGGCGCCAGCAGCGGCAGCCGGCCGCGGGCGTCCTCGACCGTCTCGTAGGCGATCGCGGTGACGCCGCTGCCGCAGAGGCCGCGGGTCTGCTCGGGGTCGGGCGCCAGGTGCAGGTAGGTGAAGAGCAGCTGCTCGGGCCGCAGCATCTCGATCTCGGTCGGCTGCAGCTCCTTGACGTGGAGGACCATCTCCGCCGCGCCGAACACCTCGGCGGCGGCGGGGACGATCGTCGCCCCCTGCGCCTCGAAGTCGGCGTCGGCGATCGCGCTGCCCTCGCCGGCGCCGGCCTCGATCAGCACCTCGTGGCCGTGCTCGCGCATTTCGCGCACCCCGGCCGGGGTGATCGCGACCCGGTACTCGTGCGCCTTGATCTCCGTTACGACACCGATCTTCATCCGATCAACTCCCTCGCTCGCAGGGCCAGCCAGAACTCGATCCGGTCGTGCGCCCGCGAGAGATCGCGGCCGGTCAGCTCTTCGACCTTGCGCATCCGGTAGCGCAGCGTGTGCCGGTGGCAGTAGACCTCGCGCGCCGCGCGCTCCCACTGGCCGTTCTGCTCGATGAAGGCCTCCAGCGAGCGCAGCAGCTCGCCGCCGTACTCCTCGTCGCCGGCCTCGATCGGCCCGAGCACGCTGTCGCAGTAGAGGCCGAGCGCGTCGTCGTCCTGAATCGAGAGCAGCAGGGTGAAGGCACCGAGGTCGCGCCAGGAGGCGACCTCCGGCGCCGAGCCGTTGTGGAAGGCGGTCGCCTCCAGGGCGCAGCGCGCTTCGTGGAAGGAGTGGCGCAGGCTCTCCGGCGTGGCGGGACGGCTGGCGGCGGCGCGCACGGTGCCGCGCTCGGGCCCGAGCGCGCGGCGCACATCGGTGGCGACGTCGATCGGGTCGCGGTCGGTGGCGTCGATCACCGCGCAGAGCAGCTCGCGGCCGCCGACCTCGTGCGGGGCGACGACGGCGGGGCAGGCGTCGGCGGCGAGCGCCCGTTCCAGCGCCCCGACCGCGGCCGCCGGGTGGTCGAGGGAGAAGACGAGGACCGCCGCCTCCTCGCCGATCCCGAACGGCTCCAGCCGCCGCCGCAGCTCGGTCGCCTCCATCTGGCCGCCGAGCGCGCCGGCGAGGACGTCGCCGGCGAGGCGGCGCTCGGTCTCGCGCGCGACCCGGCGCCGCATCAGCTCGAGCGCGACGATCGCAACCGCCTGCTGCAGGATCAGCCGCTCGAAGTCGCCGAGGCCGCCCGAGTCGCGGACGATCACGACCCACGCCTGCGGCGGGCCGCCGCCCGGGTTGACGACCGGGTGGGCGAGCGCCCGGCCGGCGACCGAAGGGTGCGAGGGGACGAAGGGGTGGCCGTCGGCGGCGTGGCCGAGCGCCTCCTTGCGGATGCCGCCGATCGCGTCGGCGGAGAGCTGGCGGCGGAAGCCGCGGCCGGCGAGCCGCTCGCCGCGGCCGTCGAGGATCGCCACGGTGCCGCCGACCGCCGAGGCGATCGTCGCCGCGATTTCCTCCAGGCCGCGCTCCTCGAGCACCAGCCGCTCGAGCCGCCGCTGCACGGCGAGGCCGCGCTGCAGCACCTCGTACTGCTCGTTGACCAGGCGGGTGAAGGCCTTCTCGGTGATCGCGATGAACGGCGTCGAGTAGGGCACCTCGAACAGCGGGAAGTCGCGCTTGGAGGCCTCGTCGACCAGCGCCTTGGGCAGCTTCTCGTGGCTGAAGCCGGTGCCGAAGCCGAGCCCGGCGAGGTTGCGGTCGGCGAGGATGCGGACGAAGGAGCGCTGCTTGGCGGCGGTGTCGAGCGGGATCCCGGTGGTCAGCATCAGCTCGCCGCCCGAGAGCCAAGGCGTCGGGTCCTGCAGCTCGGAGATGTGGACCCAGCGGACCGGCGCGGCCGCGGCCTTCTTCCCGGCCGCTAGTTCGAGGTCGAGCTCATCGAGGAGGCTCTGAACGGTGAGCACGGGGCCTCACATCATCTAGCCGGCGACCCGCTCGGAGGCCTCGGCGAGGACGGCGCTGAGCACCTCGTGGATCTCGGCGAACTGCTCGCTGTCGGCGATCAGCGGCGGCGCCAGCTGGATCACGGGGTCGCCGCGGTCGTCGGCGCGGCAGATCAGCCCGCGCTTGAAGAGCTCGCCGGAGAGGAAGCCGCGCAGCAGCCACTCGGACTCCTCGTCGTTGAAGCTCTCCTTGGTCTCCTTGTCCTTGACCAGCTCGATCGCGTGGAAGTAACCGGCGCCGCGCACGTCGCCGACGATCGGCAGCTCGCGCAGGCTCTCCAACATCTGCCGGAACTCCGGCTCCTTCTCGCGCACGTGGCCTGGGAGGTCCTCGCGCTCGAAGATGTCGAGGTTGGCGAGCGCCATCGCCGCCGCCACCGGGTGGCCGGCGAAGGTGAAGCCGTGGGAGAAGGAGCTGGTCCCCTCCATGAACGGCTCGGCGACGCGGTCGGTGGCGATCGCCGCGCCCATCGGCGCGTAGGCCGAGGTCAGCCCCTTGGCCACGGTGACGATGTCGGGCTGGTAGCCGAACCGTTCGCAGCCGAAGTAGTGGCCGAGGCGGCCCCAGGCGCAGATCACCTCGTCGGAGATCAGCAGCACGTCGTGGCGATCGCAGATCTCGCGCACGCGCTGGAAGTAGCCGTCGGGCGGGACGAAGCAGCCGCCGGCGTTCTGCACCGGCTCGAGGATCACGGCGGCGACCGTCTCCGGCCCCTCGAATTCGATCCGCTCCTCGATCGCCGTCGCCGCCCAGAGCGGGTGACGGTCCTCCGGCCAGCGGTAGACGTTGGTGTTGGGGACGTGGCAGGCGCCGGGGGTGAGCGGTTCGAACTGGGTGCGCAGCTCGGTGATCCCCGTCGCCGAGAGCGCTCCCAGCGAGGTGCCGTGGTAGGCGACCTCGCGGGCGATCAGTTTGTGCTTCTGGCCTTTGCCGTGCATCCGGTGGTAGTTGCGGGCCAGCTTGATCGCCGACTCGACCGCCTCCGAGCCGCCGGAGGTGAAGAAGACGCGGTTCAGGTCGCCCGGCGCCAGCTCGGCGATCCGCGCGGCGAGCTCGATCGCGCGCGGGTGGGCGTAGCTCCACAGCGTGTAGAAGTCGAGCTCTTCGACCTGGCGCGCGGCGGCCTCGCCGATCTCGGTGCGACCGTGGCCGGCGTTGACGCAGAAGAGGGCGGAGAGGCCGTCGAGGTAGCGGTTGCCGTGCTCGTCGTACACGTAGCAGCCCTCGGCGCGCGAGATGATCGGGATCTCGTGACCGGAGTCGTACCCGCCCATCCGCGAGAAGTGCATCCAAAGATGTCTGCGGGCGAGCTCCTGCAGCTCGGCTCCGACTTTTTCCTGCGGCATGGTGGCCATTCCGCTCTCCTCTTCGCCTACGACGATATGGATAACGCTAATCCCAGGATGGCACATACGCAAGTGTTCGTCGGGTCAAGTCCTGGCCTTGACCTTGTACACGGCGTATAAACGGCGCCTGTGCTTTTGGGACATCCGCTACTTGCGCCATGGTCCGGCGGGGCTTACGGTCGGGAAAGTCCGTCGCGGCTGAATCCGGCTTTCCGGGTCGGGGTCAGAGATCTGATATGGCGTTGTCGCATGTGCCCGCCACCACGAAAGGACCTGTGGAAAATTGACTGAGGTGCAGAACCAGGCCCCGAGCGTCGCGCTCCGGTCTGTCACCAAGCGCTTCGACGATTTCGTCGCCGTCGACGACATCGATCTGGAGCTGGCCCAGGGCGAGTTCTTCACCCTGCTGGGCCCCAGCGGCTGCGGCAAGACGACGACGCTGAGGATGATCGCCGGCTTCGAGCAGCCGAGCGAGGGCGAAGTCCAGATCGACGGCGTCGACGTCGCCGGCCTGCCGCCCCACAAGCGGCCGACCAACACCGTCTTCCAGAGCTACGCGCTGTTCCCGCATCTCAGCGTCGAGGCCAACGTCGCCTTCGGCCTGAAGCGCAAAAAGGTCGGCAAGGACGAGATCGCCGAACGGGTCAAGACCGAGCTCGAGCGGGTCGGCCTCGCCGCCGACGCCAACCGCCGTCCCGCCCAGCTCTCGGGCGGCATGCAGCAGCGGGTGGCGCTGGCCCGGGCGCTGGTCAACCTGCCGAAAGTGCTGCTGCTCGACGAGCCGCTTGGAGCGCTCGACCTGAAGCTGCGCAAGGGGCTGCAGGTCGAGCTGAAGCGGATCCAGCGCGAGGTCGGGATCACCTTCGTCTACGTCACCCACGATCAGGAGGAGGCGCTGACGATGAGCGACCGGATCGCGGTGATGAACCGCGGCCGCGTCGAGCAGGTCGACGTCCCCGAGGAGATCTACGAGCGGCCGACGACCACCTTCGTCGCCGGCTTCATCGGCGTCTCCAACCTGATGCCGGGCTCGGTCGCCGCCACCGGCAGGGTCAAGCTCGACAGCGGCCCGGAAGTCGCCGCAGACACCGGCGCGCTCGGCGCCGGCGAAGGCTGCGCCGCGGTGGTGCGGCCCGAGAAGCTGCGGGTCGCGCTGGCCGAAGGGGCGCCGGTCGGCAACGGCGGGCCCCAGGTCGAGGGCGTGGTCGAGAGCTCCGTCTACCTGGGCACGGCGACGCAGATCGTCGTCAACCTCGGCGGCGAGACGCGGATGACCGTGCTCGTCCCCAACACCGACGAGGCCGAGCGGCAGCGGCTTCCCGGTGGCGGTGCCCGGGTCGTCCTCAGCTGGGAGCCGGAGCACATGCACGTCGTCACCGAATCGATCGGCGGGAGTGGCGAGCCGACGGCAGCTGTACTTGCAAGCAAAGAGGAAGGATGAGCATGCGGAGGAGCAAATCGGGCAGGGCGATGGGGACCTTGGGGGCGGCAGCCGTCCTCTTGCTGGCACTTGTACTGGCCGCCTGCGGCGGCGGGGGGATCGAAGGCGGTGGTGGTGAAACCGAAGCCGAAGCGGTTGAACTCGAAGAAGAAGCCTCGGGCAACCTGACGATCTCCAACTGGCCGCTCTACATCGACAAACAGACCGTTCCCGACTTCGAAAAAGAAACCGGGATCAAGGTCAAGTACATCGAAGACGTGAACTCCAACGAAGAGTTCTTCGCCAAGATGCAGCCGCTCCTCTCGCAGGGTGAATCCGGGGGTCGCAGCCTCTTCGTCGTCACCGACTGGATGGCGGCGAAAATGCACGAACTCGGCTACCTCCAGGACTTCAACTACGAAAACGAAGCGCTGTCGAACTTCGAAGAAAACCTGGTCGACAACCTCCAGCACCCCTACTACGACGAAGAACGCGCGTTCAGCGCCCCGTGGCAGAGCGGCATGACCGGGCTGATCGTCAACAAGGAACTGGCGCCGGACGTGCACTCGATCTGCGACCTCTTCGACCCGAAATACAAGGGCAAGGTCGAGATGCTGAACGAACTCAGGGACACGGTGCCGCTGGTGATGAAGTGCGAAGGCGTCGATCCGGACAAGGCCAGCGAAGCCGACTGGCTGAAGGCGATCAAGAAAATCGGTGCCGCCGCCGAATCGGGTCAGATCCGTCGCTTCACCGGCAACGACTACGGCGCCGACCTGACCAACGGCAACGCCGCCGCGGTGATCGGCTGGTCGGGCGACGCGGTGCAGCTGCAGGCCGACAACCCGAATCTCGAATTCCGGATGCCGGAAGAAGGCTGCATCCTCTGGTCGGACAACATGGTGATCCCGGTCGGGGCGCCGAACCCGACCGCGGCCGAGAAATGGATCAACTACGTCTACGAACCGGAACACGAGGCGCAGATCGAGGCCTACGTGAACTACGTCAGCCCGGTGAAAGGCGTGAAAGAAGTCCTGATCAAGGAAGAACCCGAAATCGCCAACAACGAGCTGATCTTCCCGAGCGAAGAATTCACCAAGAACTGCTCGATCCAGCCGTCTCCGACCGGCGAAGAAGAACAGAACCTGAACCGGGCCTTCAACGCGGTTCTCAACGGCTAGCACGATGGCGCGCCGGACCGTCCCCTACTTCCTGCTGGGACCGGGGACGGTCTGGCTCGTCCTTTTCTTCGTCGTTCCCCTGTACTACATGGGGAAACTCTCGCTGGAGTCGGGGGTCATCGGCAGTCTCGAATTCAACTGGCACTGGACCAACTACTCCGATGCCCTCTCGCTCTACGACGCGCAGTTCGTGCGCTCCTTCATCTACTCGGGGTTCGCGACGGTGTTCGCCCTGCTGCTCGGCTACCCGCTGGCGTACACGATCGCCTTCAAGGCCGGGCGCTGGCGCAACCTGATGCTGTTCGCGGTGGTGGCGCCGTTCTTCACCACCTACCTGATCCGGACGCTCGCCTGGGAGACGATCCTCGCCGACGACAGCCCGGTGACCGAAATCATCAAGGCGATCGGGCTCGCCCCCAGCGGCCACGTCCTCGCCACCGGGCCGGCGGTGATCGCCGGCCTCACCTACAACTTCCTGCCGTTCATGGTGCTGCCGCTCTACGCCAGCCTCGAGCGGCTCGACGTGCGGCTGGTCGAGGCCGCCAAGGACCTCTACTCGAGCGCGGCGCAGGCCTTCTGGCGGGTGACCCTGCCGCTCTCGGCGCCGGGCATCGTCGCCGGCACCCTGCTCACCTTCATCCCCGCCACCGGCGACTACGTCAACGCCCAGTTCCTCGGCAGCTCGAGCAACCAGATGATCGGCAACGTGATCCAGTCGCTCTACCTCAAACAGTCCGACTACCCGGCGGCGGCGGCGCTCTCCTTCGTGCTGATGGCGATCATCATGACCATCGTCATCATCTACATCCGCTTCGCCGGCTCGGAGGCGCTGATGGGTGAGGAGGTGGCCCGATGAGCGGCGCCTGGCGCTGGCTGCGCGAGCACGCCGTCAACATCGTCGGCGCCCTGGTCGTCGTCTACATGCTGGTGCCGATCGCGGTCATCTTCGTCTTCTCCTTCAACAACCCGTCCGGCCGCTACAACTTCAGCTGGGTCGGCTTCACCCTCGCCCACTGGGAAAACGCCTTCGGCATCCCGGAACTCACCGACGCCCTGCTCACCTCGCTGAAACTGGCGGTGCTGGCGACGGTGGTGGCGACGATCATCGGCACGATGATGGCGCTGGCGCTGGTCCGCCACCAGTTCCTCGGCCGCCGCGCCGCCAACTTCCTGATCGTGATCCCGATGGCGACCCCCGAGGTCGTGATGGGCTCGGCGCTGCTCTCCTTCTTCCTCATCCTCGGCAGCCCGGCACTCGGCTTCCAGACGCTGCTGATCGCCCACGTCATGTTCTGCATCAGCTTCGTCGTCGTCGTCGTCAGATCGCGCCTGATCGGCTTCGACCGCAACCTCGAGGAGGCGGCGAAGGACCTCGGCGCCTCCTCCTTCACCACCTTCCGGCTGGTCACCCTGCCGCTGATCACCCCCGGGATCTTCGGCGCCGCGATGCTCGCCTTCGCCCTCTCGATCGATGACTTCGTCATCTCCAACTTCAACTCGGGGACGACGGTGACCTTCCCGCTCTACATCTTCGGCGCCGCCCAGCGCGGCATCCCGGTCGAGGTCAACGTGATCGCGATGATCCTCTTCTTCGTCACCGTGATCGCGATGGGCTTCACCACCTGGCAGCAGCAGCGGGCCGAAAAGATGGCCTCGGTCCGGCCCGAGCAGGAGGAGCCGGTGCCGATCGTCGTCGGGAGCACCGGGGCGGCTTAGCGGGCCAGGGACGGGAGCTGTCCGGGGGTCTTCCGGGACGGGTGAGGGCGAGGGACGGGGCCCGGCGAGGGACGGCGAGGGCGAGGGACGGCGAGGGTTCGGGGGTCTGTCCGGAGGGGTGGGGTGACCCTCTGCCGAAGACCGTCGCGCAGCTGGGGCCGGGGCGAGGGCTCAAGCGGCCGCGCATAGCCTTCGTCAGAGGGTCACCCCACCCCTCCCAACGGGATCGGCCCCGAGCTTCGCGACCTGAGCAGGCGCCGCCGAGCGAGCCCTGGGCCAGAGCTTCCAAGGTCCCGGCGTTCCCGATCCCTCGGAAGCTCCCCGAGGGACCATGGCTCCCGTCTCTCGAGAAGCTCCCGAGGGACGAGGCCTCGCCCTCTCTCGGGAAGCTCCCAAGGGACGAGAGCGTCGATCGCGTGGTTCCTTATGGACGCTCGGGGTCCGAAGGGAACCACGGGATCGGGATCTCGGCCTGGCTTGCCGGGTCGTGGTTCCTTTTGGACCGTATGGGTCCAAAAGGAACCACGGGATTGGGGGGACGGGGGCTTTGCGGGGGCTGGGGCGCTTTCGTCCCTCGCAGGGCTCGGTCCGTTGGGGAGGGTCGGGAGCCCTCGGAGCCCTGGCCCCGGAACCCTCGGAGCCCTACCGCCCGATGTGGAACCCGATCAGCTCGGGGATGCGGGCCACGCCCGAGGCGATCCGTCCCGGCACCCGCTCGGCCATCTCGGCCTCCTCCTTGGCGAGGATGCCGAGGCGGATCGCCTCGCCGCCGACCCAGTGGAAGGGCTCGGGCGGGACCCGGTGGGCGGCGGGGTCGACGAAGGCGAGGGAAGCGGCCTCGTCGCGGCGGTCGAGGGCGAGCGAGGCGAGGGTGCGGCCGACCATGTTGGTCGGGCCGACGCCGTTGCCGGTGTAGCCGGCGGCGACGAAGGCGCGGCCGCGGCGCAGCGGCAGGACGAAGGGGAGGTGGGTCGGCGAGGCGTCGATCGGCCCGCCCCAGGCATGGGTGATGCGCTTGCCGGCGAGGCCGGGGAAGTACTCGAGCAGGTGCTGGCGGACCGCCGCGACCACCTCGGCGTCCACCTCGGCGCGCCCGTGGGTGCGGGCGCCCCAGGCGATCCGCCCGCCGCCCCAGCCGAAGGCGATGCGGCCGTCCGGGGTCGTGCGGAAGTAGTGGACCAGGGCGCGCGAGTCGATGATGCACTCGCCGCCGGTCCAGCCGATCTCCTCGATCAGCTCGGGAACCGGCTCGGTGAGGACGACGTGCGAGGAGGCGACCGTGAGCCGGCCGCGCAGCGGCCCGCGCGGCCCCTTCGCGGCGCTGCCGATCGTCACCGCCGCGCGCGGCGCCCGCAGCGAGCCGCCGGCGGTGCGCACCAGCACCCCGTCGTCGCCTTCGCGCAGCTCGCGCACCGGCGAGTTCTCGAAGATCTCCACGCCGGCGCCGAGCAGGCGCTCGCGGATCCCGAGCGCGAGCCGGGCCGGCTGCACCGTCGCCGAGCCCGGGGTGAGAACGCCGGCGCGGAAGGCGGGCGAGGCACAGCGCGCGGCGACCTCCTCGGGGCTGAGCGGCTGCGCCATCTCCGGGTGGCCGAGCTCGCGGCAGGCGGCGAGCGCCGCGGCCCAGCTGTGGTCGTGGGCGGGCGTGGTCGAGACCTGCAGGTAGTCGGTGGGCCGGAACCAGGCGTCGACCTCCTGCTCGGCGCAGAACTCGCCGATCCGCCGCACCGCCTCTCCCGCCGCGTCGGCGACCGCCAGCGCCGCGGCGTCGCCCCAGCGCGCCCGCATCGAGGCCAGCGAGGCCCACATCCCGTTGCAGAAGCCGCCGTTGCGGCCGCTCGGGCCGCGGCCGCAGACGCCGGCCTCGACCACCGCGACGCGCGCCTCCGGCTCCAGCTGGCGCACGTGCCAGGCGGTCCACAGACCGCTGAAACCGCCGCCGAGGACGACCACGTCGACCTCGCGGTCGCCGCTCAGCGGCGCCGTCGGGGAGACGGCCCCCGCCTCCTCGATCCAGTAGCCGTGGGCGCTGTGCAGCACGCCCCGATTCTCCTGCACCGAGGGTGCGCAGAGTGTCCAAAACGCCGCTTCAGGATTGTCCATTCCCAGCTTTACGCGATCCGTACACTCGCGCGGATGCCCGGCGAGAACCAGAACCAGACGCCCTACGTGGACGCGGTCCTCCACTACTCGGAGATCGAGAGCGGGCGCTTCCAGGTCCCCGGCCACAAGGGCGGTCTCGCCGCCGACCCGGGGATGCGCGAGGTGGTCGGCGAGGTCGGGCTGCGCAACGACGTCCCCTCGGTCACCGAGGGCGTCGACGTCGGCCCCGAGCCGACCCCGTTCGAACAGGCGCAGGCGCTCGCGGCCGGCGCCTGGGGCGCGGCGCGCAGCTGGTTCCTCGTCAACGGCGCCTCGCAGGGCAACCACAGCACCTGCCTGGCCCTCGCCCACATGGGCGACCGCGTCGTCGTCCAGCGCAACGTCCACTCCTCGGTGATCGACGGGCTCGTCCTCAACGGCATGCGGCCGAGCTTCGTCGCCCCGCAGCTCGACGAAGAGCTGGGGATCGCGCACGGGCTGACGCCGGAGTCGCTGGCGGCGGCGCTGGACGCGACCCCGGACGCGGTCGCGGCGATGGTCGTCTCGCCGACCTACTTCGGCGCCTGCGCCGACGTCGCCGCGCTGGCCGAGGTCGCCCACTCGCGCGGCGTGCCGCTGGTCGTCGACGAGTCCTGGGGCGCCCACCTGCACTTCCACCCCGACCTGCCCCCCGACGCGCTCTCCTGCGGCGCCGACCTCGTCACCTCCTCGACCCACAAGATCGTCGGCAGCCTCACCCAGGCGGCGATGCTCCACCTCGGCCACGGCGGCCGCATCGACGCCGCGGTGGTCGACCGCTGCGTCAGCCTGGTGGAAACGACGAGCCCGAGCGGCCTGCTGACCGCCTCGCTCGACGGCGCCCGCCGCCAGGCCGCGGTGCACGGCGAGGAGCTGCTCGGCGAGACCCTGCCGGCGCTGGCCGCGACCCGCGCGGCGATCGCCGAAATCCCCGGCCTCGCCGTGCTCGACGACTCGCTGGTCGGCCGCCCCGGGATCGCCGGCTGGGACCCGATGCGGCTGACGATCGACGTCCGCGGCACCAGCTCGACCGGGTACAGGCTGGCGCGCACGCTCTTCTACTCGCACGGGGTCGACCTCGAGCTCTCCTCCGAGAACGTGGTCGTCGCCGTCTTCGGCGTCGGCGAGCCGGTCGCCGTCACCGGCGAGCGCCTGGTCGGGGCGCTGCACCTGGCGGTCAACGAGATCGAATCGGAACCCGGTCCGCCGCAGGCGAAGCTGGCGCCGCCGCCGCCCTGGGGCGAGCTGGTGATGACCCCGCGCGAGGCGTTCCTCGGCCCGCAGGAGGTGATCCCGTTCGAGCAGGCCGCCGGCCGGGTCGCCGCCGAGGGTCTCGCGGCCTACCCGCCCGGCGTCCCCAACGTCCTCCCCGGCGAGCGGCTGACCGCCGAGACGCTCGACTACATCCGCGAGACCGTCGCCCACGGCGGCTACGTCCGCGGCAGCTCCGACCGGGCGCTGAAGACGCTGCGCGTCGCCCTCTGAGCGCCCCGCGCGCCCGGTCGGGCGAGCCGGCGGCGGCGATCATCTAGGGTCCGCGGCGATGGCCTCCTTCGACGCGATCGCCGACCTGCCGCTCGAGATCGAGTCCTGTGCCTTCGACGGGCTCGAATTCCACCTCGGCGAGTTCGAACGGCTGACGACCGTGATCAGCCTGCGCGGCGGCGGCGAGGAGGGCATCGGCGAAGACGTCACCTACGACGGCCTCGACCACGTCGCCCAGCAGGGCCACGGCCCGCCCGAGGGGCTGACCGGGAAGTTCACCTTCGCCGGCTTCTCCGACGCGCTCGAGGGGATCGACCTGTTCCCGGCCGGCCCACCGCAGCGGGACGTCTCGCGCGAGTACCGGCGCTGGGCGTTCGAGTCGGCGGCGCTCGACCTGGCGCTGCGCCAGGCCGGCACCAACCTGGCCGAGGCACTCGGCCGCGAGCCGCGGCCGCTCAACTTCGTCAGCTCGCTGCGTCTGGCCGGCTTCGACGAGGACCAGCGCTCCTCGGTCGATCCGCTGCTGGCGCGGCTCGCCGTCTACCCGACCCTGCGCTTCAAGCTCGACCCGGTCAACGACTGGGACGACGAGCTGATCGCGGCGCTGGTCGAGACCGGCGCCGTCGACTCGCTCGACCTCAAGGGCTTCTACAAAGGCACGCCGGTCGACGTCGAGACGGACCCCGAGCTCTACGCGAAGCTGATCGCGGCCTTCCCCGACGCCTGGCTCGAGGACCCCGACGTCACCGAGGAGACGAAACCGCTGCTCGACCCGGTCTCCGAGCGGGTCACCTGGGACGCGCCGATCCACTCGATCGCCGACATCGAGGCGATGCCCTGGTCACCGCCGAAGACGGTGAACGTCAAGCCCTCGCGCTTCGGACCGATCCGCGACCTCTTCGCCGCCTACGACTACTGCGAGGAGCGCGGGATCGGCGCCTACGGCGGCGGCCAGACCGAGCTCGGGCCGGGCCGCGGCCAGATCCAGTACCTGGCCGCGATCTTCCATCCCGACACGCCCAACGACGTCGCCCCGAGCGGTTACAACGACCCGGCCAAGGCGACCGCGCCGGGCCTGCCGAGCAGCCCGCTCGAGCCGGCGATCGAGCCGCTCGGCTTCCGCTGGCGCGCCTGACTACTCGCCGGCGGTGGGCGGCGCGGTCGGGTCGGTGCTCTCCTCGCCGAGGCCCTCGCGGGCGATGTATTCCTCGGCCAGCAGCAGGTTGTCCTTCGAGCGCTCGACCACGTTGAGCAGGTCGCCCATCAGCGCCACCTCCTCGACCTGCTCCTTGACGAACCAGGAGAGGAACTGCTCGGCGCGGTAGTCCTTGGTCTCGCGCGCCAGCTCGAAGAGGGCGAAGATCTCGTCGCTGACCCGCTTCTCCTGCTCGAGCGCCATCTTCACCGGGGCGCTGCCGTCGCCGTAGCTGGTCTGCTGCGACTTGATGTCCGGGATCCGCACCTCCTCGCCGACGTCGAGCAGGTACTGGATCATCATCATCGCGTGCTCGCGCTCCTCGAGCGCCTGGCGGTAGAAGAAGGCGGCGAGCCGGGGCAGCGTCTCGGCGTCGTAGTAGACCGCGGCCCCCACGTACTGCTGCGAGGCGGCGAACTCGTTGGAGATCTGCTCGTTGAGGGCGTCGGCGAAGGACTTGTCGGGCATCTGCGCTCCTTGTCGAGGGCGATATCGGGGACGGGCGACTCCAGGCAACGTAGCCGAAACCTCAGTTTTGGCCGGCCGAAGCGCCGCTTCGGCCCCCCGAACCATCCCGTGGTTCCTTACGGACGCACGGCGACCGAAAGGAACCACGGGATGCACCTAAGCCGCTCCAGGCAAACGCGCGGTTCCTTATGGACTTCCAGCGACCACAAGGAACCACGACGGAGGGATGGAGGGCACGATTCTGGGGAGCGGCCCGAAGGAGGGGTCCGGTCGCCCTCTGGGCGATGTGCGCGAAGCGCGCGACATGCAATCCGATTCCGGGCCCGCCGTAGGCGGGCTCGAGCATCCGGAGCTACGCCCCTTCAGGGGCGGCGACTCAATTCGCCCGGAGGGCGACCGGGCCCCTCCCCGGCAAGCCCCCGTCCCTGCCCGGCGCTCTAACCGAGCCAGCCGGCGCTTTTGCGCATCGTCTTGATCCGGCGGAACTCGGCGATGTCCTCGCGCAGCGCGGCGGGGGCCGGAGCCGGAAGGAAGCGGGCGGGGAGCGGCGACTCGGTGGCCCCGTCCTGGTGGCGGCTGA
>CAWEOH010000060.1:0-4871 GCA_963810455.1 uncultured Actinomycetes bacterium | reverse complement strand
GGGAGGTGACGGTCGAGGGCCCCGACGGGCGGGAGACCAGCCGCTACCGGGCGCTGGTGGTCGCCAACGGCCACCACTGGGATCCGCGCTGGCCCGAGCCGCCCTTCCCCGGCGCCGACGGGTTCGAGGGCGAGCAGGTCCACGCTCATCACTACCGCGAGCCCGACGTCCTCCGCGGCAAGCGGGTCCTGGTGCTCGGGATCGGCAACTCGGCGACCGATATCGCGGTCGAGTCCTCGCGGATCGCCGACGAGACCTTCATCGCGATGCGGCGCGGCGCCTACGTGCTCCCCAAGTACATCAACGGCAAGCCGATCGACGAGCTCTCCAACCCCGTCGCCTCGATGCTGCCGCTGCCGGTGCAGCGGTTCTTCGCCGCCCGCGCGCTCGGCGTCGCCGCCGGCGACATGACCTCCTACGGGCTGCCGAAGCCCGACCACAAGCTGTTCGAGGCCCACCCGACCGTCTCCTCGGAGCTGCTGCCGCGGCTCGGCCACGGCGACATCAAGGTGAAGCCGAACATCGACCGCTTCGCCGGCGGTCGCACGATCCGCTTCGCCGACGGCAGCGAGGAGGAGATCGACCTCGTCGTCTACTGCACCGGCTACAAGATCACCTTTCCGTTCTTCGCTGCGGAGGTCTTCGAGGCGCCCGACAACCGGCTGCCGCTTTACCACCGGGTCGTCGCCCCCGACCTGCCGGGTCTCTACTTCGTCGGCTTCATCCAGCCGCTGGGCCCGATCATGCCGCTGGCCGAGGCGCAGGTCGAATGGGTGGCCGACCTGCTCGCGGGGCGGGCGGCGCTACCGGCGCCGGCGGAGATGTGGCGGCAGATCGACGAGGAGGAAGCGAAGATGCGAAAGCGCTTCGTGACCTCTAAGCGTCATACCGTCGAGGTCGACTTCCATCCCTACCTGCGCGAGATCCGGCGCGAGCGAAAGCAGGCTGCGCAGCGGGCTTGACGACCCTGGTGCGGCCGCCCGGCGGGCAGTCGGGCTGCGGCAGCACCGCGCCGCCACCGTGGGGACCGCGGCGCGGGCCACGCGGCAGCCGGGGCGGCAGCGGCCGGCGCTTGGCGCCGCCGTCGCTGTCCTCGCTCGGCTCGGGCTCGGGTTCGCGGCTCGCCCACCAGACGAGCCAGATCGATCCCAGGACCGGGATCTTGAGCACCACGAGCAGGAAGAAGATCGGCCAGAAGCCCGTCACCGGCGGCAGTCTAAAGCAGTCGGCCCGTCGTCACTCCGGCAGCCCCCGCGCCCAGGCGATCAGCGCTTCGGTTTCGACCTCGCCGAGTCCGCGCTGGGATTCGGTCGGGACCAGCAGGGTCGGCTCCGGCCGCGCCCGCGCCCACTCGTAGCAGCTCTCGTCGAGGTTGTCGTCGAGCCAGGCCATCGCCCGACCTCGGCAATAGGCCTCGAGCGGCCCCAGCTTCCAGTGGGCGGTGCCGAAGCGGGCGTCGGGGCCGAAGGAGAGGTGGGGGAGCTCGGGCAGCCCGAGCGTGGTCGGCAGGTAGTAGTTGGCTTTGTCCTCCCAGCCGCTGGCCCAGATCAGCTCGAAGTGGTCGGCCAGCCGCCGCAGCCGCTCGCCGGCGCGCAGCGAGATGCAGTGCATGATCCCGTCGACCAGCTCGAACCGCGCCTCGGCAGGGGGCTCGTCGAATCCGAAGAGGCTGATGACGCCGTCGATGTCGACGGCCAGGACCGGCTGGCTCACCCTAGCTGCCTCCGAGGGGCCGTGAGGGCGCGATTGGCAAGGACGCAGGGAGTGAGGCGAGGGGAACGCACTCTGTGCGTGACCTGAAGCCGAACGACCGAGGACACCGCCAGGCGCGCCCTCACGGCCTCTCGGGCGTTACCACCTGTAGTGGGCGAAAGCCTTGTTCGCCTGCGCCATGCGGTAGATGTCGTCCTTCCGCTTCCAGGCGCTGCCCTGCTGCTGGTTGGCGTCGAGGATCTCGCTCGCCAGGCGCTCGGCCATCGAGTACTCGCGGCGGGCCCGGGCGAACTGGACCAGCCAGCGGACCGCCAGGGTGCGGGCGCGGCGGGCCGGGACCTCGACCGGGACCTGGTAGGTGGCGCCGCCGACGCGGCGCGAGCGGACCTCGAGCACCGGGGTCAGCTGTTTGATCGCCGATTCGAGCGTCTCGACCGGGTCCTCGCCGGTGCGCTCGCCGACGATCGCCAGACTGTCGTAGACGATCCGCTCGGCGAGGCTCTTCTTGCCGTCGACCATGACCTTGTTGATCAGCTGCTGGACGAGGCGGTTGCGGTGCCGCGCGTCGGGCTCGACCGGGCGGATCTGGGCGGCGGAACGGCGCGGCATCAGGAAGCTTTGACCCCGTAGCGGGAACGAGCCTGCTTGCGGTCGGAGACGCCGGCGGCGTCGAGGGTGCCGCGGACGACCTTGTAGCGGACGCCGGGCAGGTCCTTCACGCGACCACCCCTGATCAGGACGACCGAGTGCTCCTGCAGGTTGTGCCCCTCGCCGGGGATGTAGGTGGTGACCTCCATGCCGTTGGTCAGCCGCACACGCGCGATCTTGCGCAGGGCCGAGTTCGGCTTCTTCGGCGTCACCGTTGCGACACGGGTGCAGACGCCGCGCCGCTGCGGCGCGGCTACGCGCTTCTTGCGACCCTGGCCGGACTTGAGGCCCGGCGTCGTGGTCTTCTTCTTCGGCCGCTTGCGGCCCTTCCTGACGAGCTGATTCGTATTAGGCACGGCCGCGCATAGTAGACCAGTCCGCAACAAAGCAGCCCCGCCGCGGCCGCGAGCTCGGCGTAGAAGCCGTCCTCGAGCACCGCCGAGGCGCCCGAGAAGCGGCTCGCCTGCATCCCGAGGGCGAGCCCGTCGGGGCGGTCGACGAGCAGGATCAGGGCCAGCGAGGCCAGTCCCAGCGCCGCCACCGCCAGCCCCAGTCGCGGCCGCCGCCGCAGCCCCGCCGCCAGCCCGAGGAGCGCGGCGAGCAGGCCGACCGGGACGAGGGCGTAGGCGTGGGCGGCGCCGGCGGTGCGGGCGTCGACCGTCGGCGCCGCCGCGCGCGCCGCCACCCCGGGCAGGTCGGCGTAGGCGCGGCCGCCGACCTCGACCGCGCGGTAGTCGACGAACTGCGAGGCCGCCAGCAGCAGGCCGGCGAGGACGATCGCCGCCGCCGCGGCGCGTCGCGGCGTCACCACCCGGCTGGCGGCGGTGGCGGCGCGCGCGGCGGCGCCGCAGGCACGGCGCAGGCCGGCGTCGGCCAGCGCCAGGCCGCGGAAGAAGGCGGCGGCCGGCGGCCGCGCGCGGGGCCCGAGCCAGGCCAGCGCCGCGCCCGCCGCCGCGGCGCCGCGGCGACGGGCGGCGAGCAGCCAGGCATGCAGCCGCTCGAGCTCGCGATTGGCGAGCCGGTCGACTCGCCAGGACCAGCGGACGACCGTCTGCGAGGCGGCCGCGCCGGCTTTGCCTATGCGACGCCGAACCGCTGCTATCATCGCCCGTCGCTTAGGCACCGCTGTTCGCTTCGCCGGGCCCGCTGGGGCCTTTTTTTTGCGCGGGTTGCGCTTCGGCGGCCGCGCCGACTCAGTTTCAGACCGCTTCATAGAACGCTTCCGCTTGGACCCGAACCTCATCCGCGACCACCACTCCCGCTAGAGACCATGCCACGCAGCTTTCCACTCGAGAAGACCCGCAACATCGGGATCATGGCGCACATCGACGCCGGCAAGACGACGACCACCGAGCGCATCCTCTACTACACCGGCCGCACCCACAAAATGGGCGAGGTCCACGAGGGCGCCGCGGTGATGGACTGGATGGAACAGGAGCAGGAGCGCGGGATCACGATCACCTCCGCCGCCACCGCCTGCGAGTGGAACGGCCACCGGATCAACATCATCGACACGCCGGGTCACGTCGACTTCACGGTCGAGGTCGAGCGCAGCCTCCGCGTCCTCGACGGCGCGATCGCCGTCTTCGACGCGGTCGCCGGCGTCGAGCCCCAGTCGGAGACCGTCTGGCGCCAGGCCGACAAGTACGGGGTGCCGCGCTTCGCCTACATCAACAAGATGGACCGCACCGGCGCCGACTTCTTCTACTCGGTGCAGACGATGAAAGACAGGCTCGGCGCCAACCCGCTGCCGATCCAGCTGCCGATCGGCGCCGAGGACAACTTCCAGGGCGTCGTCGACCTGGTGAAGATGAAAGGCCTGATCTGGACCGACGAGCTCGGCGCGGCTTACGACGAAGTCGAGATCCCGGAGGAGCTGCAGGACCAGGCCGCGGAATACCGCAACGCGCTGATCGAAGCCTGCGCCGACCACGACGAAGAGCTGATGGAAGCCTTCCTCGGCGAGGAAGAGATCCCGAACGAGAAGCTGATCGCCTCGCTGCACCGGGCCTGCCTCTCGACCGACGTCACCCCGGTCCTCTGCGGCACCTCGTTCAAGAACAAGGGCGTGCAGCCGCTGCTCGACGGGATCGTCGCACTGCTGCCCTCGCCGCTGGAGGTGCCGCCGGTCACCGGCGTCATCCCCGCCGGCAAAGGCCAGCCCGAGGCGACCGAGGCCGAGCGTCCCGCCGACGAAAACGGCCCCTTCGCCGCCCTCGCCTTCAAGGTCATGTCCGACCCCTACGTCGGCAAGCTCACCTACTTCCGCGTCTACTCGGGCAAGCTCGAAAAAGGCGGCCGGGTGCTGAACGTGAAAACCGGCAAGACCGAGCGGATCGGGCGGCTGCTGATGATGCACGCCAACAGCCGCGAGGAGATCGACGAGTGCTACGCGGGCGACATCTGCGCCGGCGTCGGTCTCAAGGAAACCGGGACCGGCGACACCCTGGCCGCGCCCGACGCGCCGATCGCGCTGGAGAGCATCGAATTCCCGGAGACGGTGATCGCGG
>CAWEOH010000059.1:0-32167 GCA_963810455.1 uncultured Actinomycetes bacterium | reverse complement strand
ACTTCGATCTTCTGCACGCCGCCGACCGCTTCCCCGTTTTCGAAGTCGATCGTCGGGATCGCGACGCCGGTTTCTTCGGCGCCGGAGCTGGCTTGTTCGGCTTCGGCGGAGGCGCCGGCCGCTTCGCCTTCGAGCGGCGCGCAGGCGAGCTTTTCGCCGTGTTCGTGGCCCATTTCGCCTCCTTCTTCGTGGGTGAAGCGGAGGGCGCTCATCTGCATCTGGCCGCCGTAGTGGACGACGACCGAGCCGGCTTCGCCCTGCGGCACTTCCCTGTCGCTCTTGGCGACGGCCTTGCCTTCGCCCGCGGCGTTGCTTTCGAACTGGAAGTGGATCTCGTTCGGCGGTTCTTCGGAGCCGCCCTTTTCGAACTGGAAGTGCGGGCCGCCCGGATCCGAGCCGCCGCACCCTTCGGTGTGCAGGTGGGCCATGTATTCGGTTTCCGGTTCGAGCCCGGTGAGCTCGATCGTGACTTCGGTGCCGCCGCCGGCGCGGGTCAGGACGGCTTCGCCGCCGACGTCCGCGAAGGCGGACGGGGCACCGGCAACCGCGGCGAAGGCTCCGGTGACGGTGTCGCCGCCGGTTTCGGTGGTGCTGCTCGCCTGGGTGGCGCCGCCGGTGTTGCCGCCACCGCCGCAGGCGGCGAGGGCCAGCGCGGCCGCCGCCACCGGCAGCAGCAGCCGGAGGAGCTTCTTTGCGTGTCTCATCAGGAGGTCTTCTCCTCTCGATCGGGCGCGCGAGAACCCGCGCGCCGTCGTTCGTCCCATCGCGCGGTTCGTTTCGGACGCGGGCCGTCCGCAAGGAACCACGGGATGCGGCTTTGCCTGCGACTACGCCGCCAGCGGCGGCGCGCGACCGGAGAGGCCGAGGGCGAGCAGCAGCCCGCCGGTGGGAGCGAAAGAGCGCGGTGGGCGCGGCGCCCGCGGGCGCCGGCCGGCGGCGCGGCGGGGACGCGAGCGGGCGGCGAGCCGCTCGGAAAGGCGGACGATCGCCTCGTGGCCGGGGTAGCGGCCGAGGAGCAGCGCCGCGAGCAGCGCCAGCAACGGCACTGCCGGCAGGAAGAAGGCGCCAAGCTGAAGCACGGGCGCCCAGGATAACGTCCCGGCCCGTGCGCCCCGGTCGCGACAACATCGCCGCCCCCGATCTGCCCGAGTCGCTGATCTGGCTCGGCGAGCCCCCCGACTCGATGCCGGCGCTGACCGCGGGTGGCCCGGCGATCGTCCACTTCATCGACTTCGCCCAGCTCAACAGCGTCCGCACGCTGCCCTACCTCGGCGAGTGGTGGCGGCGCTACCGCGAGATGGGGCTCAGCGTCGTCGGCGTGCAGGCGCCGCGCTTTCCCTTCGGCGCCGACCCCGAGGCGGTGCGCGCCGGCGTCGCGGCCCTGGGGATCGAGTTCCCGGTCGCGATCGACGCCGGGCGCGACCTCTGGCACCTCTACGGCTGCGAGGGATGGCCCAGCCTCTTCCTCTGGAGCCTGGGCGGCGCCCTCGCCTGGGCCCACTTCGGCGAGGGCGAGTACCGCGCGACCGAGGAGGCGATCCAGGACGAGCTGCGCGAGATCGACGCCCTGCGCGAGCTGCCGGCGCCGATGGCGCCGCTGCGCCCGACCGACGCGCCGGGGATCGAGGTGATCGCGCCGACGGCCGAGATCTTCCCCGGCGGCTCCTGGGAGCGGCCCTGGGTGGCGAGCGAGGAGGACCCGGCGCTGGCGCTCGACTACCAGGCGGGCGGCGTCTACGTCACCGTCGAGGGCGAGGGAACGGTCGAGGCCGAGCTCGACGGCATCTGGCTCGACCCGATCGCGGTCGGCCCCCACCCCGCCCTGCACCCGGTCGCCGAGCACCCGAGCCACGAGGCCCACAGCCTCGTCCTCCGCCCCTCCCCCGGCCTCCGGGTCTGGTCGGTCAGCTTCGCGCCGGGCGTGCCGTAGGCGCCGCTATGCGCCCGGCTGCTCGTCGAGCACGACCTCGAAGATCTCGACCGAGGTGCGGGCGCCGCGTCCCTCCTCCGGCGTCGCCGCGTTCAGCGCGGCATCCACCCGCCGCACATCGTCCTCGCTCTCGCAGATGACCAGGTTGGCGCCGCGGCCGCCCTCGCGGTCGGCCAGCAGCATCACCCGCTGAATCGCGTTATGGACATCCTCCAGCGGAGTGCCCACGCCGCCGCTGCGAATCGACTCGCGGATACCCGCGGCGAAGTCCTCCCAGTTGCGCTCACCGCCCTCGAAGCGCGCGATCCTCACGTACATGCCACTGCCCCTTCCTCTCGATCGGCGGCCGAGCCGCTGCGAGTCTCCTCTACCGACGACCCGCCAGTCAACCCCGGGGCGCAGGCGCTCCGCTCAGGCGCGGGCGGCGAGCTGCCCGCGGATCTCCTTGGAGAGCATGAAGCGGACGCCCTCGCGAACAGGGCACAGCGCGGAGGCGTCCTCGGCGCCGCTCAGATGTCGCGGCTGCGCCTGGCGAGCACCAGCGAGGCCGCCAGCAGGGCGGCCGCGGTGAAGCCGACCAGCACCAGCGCGGACACCCCCGGCTGGATCGAGAAGAACTGGGTGCCGTAGCCGCTCAGGTTCGCGGCTTTCGGTTCTTCGGCCAGCCGCGAGTTCATCGCGACGGCGCTGCCGGCGCCGGCGAACGCCCAGCGACTCACGGTCAGGTCGGCGAGAATCTCGATCACCGTTCCCATACGCTCGAGGGCGACGAGCGCGCCGCCGAACAGGAGCTGGGGAATGAGCAGGAGCGGGATGACGCTCGTCGCCTGGTCGACGCTGCGCGCGAGCGTCGAGACGAGCAGGCCGAGCCCGACCATCGCCCAGCTGGTCAAGGTGAGGAGCGCGTAGACCTCCGCGTAGCTGTCGAACGAGGAGTGGAACGGCCTCAGTAGCGCCACCACGACGAGCAGCAGCAGGCACTGCGCGGCGGCGACCGCGAAGAGGATCGCCGACTTGGCGATGATCTGGGCGTCGAGCCGCACGCCCACCGCAAGCTCGCGCAGGATGATCGCCCGCTCCCTGACGATCTCCCGGCAGGAGTCGATCAGCCCCAGCCACAGCGCCGCGGTGACGAGGAGGAACATGAACTGCGCGCTGCGCGTCGGCGAGGCATCCGGCAGGGCGAGGACATCGCGCGGGTAGAGCATGGCGATCAGGAAGCCGATCAGCGGCGCCTGGCCCATCAGGGCGGCGACGGTGCGACGATCGCGCCCGAGCGTATGGGCATAGCGCCCGACCAGGGTCGCGGTCTGGCGGACCAGCGAGCGCCCGGCCAGCAGCGGTCCCGAGGGACGGCGACCGGCGCGGCCGGCCGGCCCGGACGGAGGCGCCGGCGGCGGCTCGACCAGCTCCGCCGCGCCGTAGATTTCGTCGTAGCTGCCGACACCGAAGCGCTCGAGGCATTCCCGGGGGGAGCCGGTGAAGAGGAGGTGCCCTCCCTCGCCCATCACCGCGACCGTGTCGCAGAGCGCGAGGCTGCTGGTCGCGTGGGTGACGACGACGATGCCCCGGCCGCTGTCGGAGAGCTGGCGGAGCGTCGACATCAAGCGCCGCTCCAGCGGGGGGTCCAGGCCGCTGGTCGGCTCGTCGAGCAGCACCATCGACGGTTTCCCGATCAGCTCCACTCCGCAGCTGAGGCGCTTGCGCTGGCCCCCTGAGAGGCGGCCGACGAGGGTCCCGGCGTGCTCGCCGAGTCGCAGCTCGTCGAGGACCTCCTCGACCGCCACCGCGCACTCGGCGCGACTGGTGTCCGACGGCAGGCGCAGGCGCGCCGTGTACATCAGCGTCTCCCTGACCGTGAGCCGGTCGTGGAGGACGTCGGTCTGCGGGACGTAGCCGACTTCGGTGAGGCGCAGATCGACCGGGTCGGCGCCGACCAGCACCTGGCCCGAGCTCGGATCTTTGACACCGGTCATGCATTTGAGCAGGGTCGTCTTCCCCGAGCCGCTGGCGCCGATCAGGGCGATGAACTCCCCCGGGGCGACGGTCAGGTTGGTGGGCTGCAGGATCGTCCGGCGCCCGATCTTCACCGAGACGCCGGCGGCGGAGAGGCTGGCGCCGCGCTCGAGGCTGATGACCAGCTCGTCGTGCTCGACCCGCAGCCCGTAGGGGCCGATGCCGGCGACCGCGCCGGGCACCAGCGGCTGGGACCCTCTGACCAGCTCGTCGTCGAGGCGAACGCCGTTGCGCGAGCCCAGGTCGACGATCGTCACCGGGGTTCCGGACCGCAGCTCGGCGTGATGCCAGGAGACGTTGGGCTCCTCGAGGCAGACGTCGTTGTCCGGGGCGCGGCCGATTCGCAGGGTGCGACCGCGGATCGGCACGCGACGGAAGATCCCGCTCTCCTCGTTGCCGGTCGACACCACCCGGCGCAGCCTGACCCTCGTGCTGCCGACCTGGACCAGCGCGTCGGCGCTCACGTAGGCCGGGCCGGGATCCATCAGGCGGCCGTTGAGGAAGGTCCCGTTCTTCGAGTCCAGGTCGACCAGCTCGAGCTGACCGTCCTTCGGCTCGACCCGCAGGTGTCGCCACGACACTCGCTCGTCCTCGAGCGGGACGACGCAGGTGGGATCGCGCCCGATCTCGACCGTCGTCCCGAGCGGCAGCCGCAGGCCGCCGACTTCCATCTCCCACTCTCCCGAAGCTGCCCGCCGCCTGTCCACGCGGGAATGCTCTCACGATAGGTCAATGTATGAACACTCGATCAATACTGGTCACTCGGTGAATATCTGGGTAGGCTGCCCCACACCAGTTCCCAAATAGAGCATCGAGAGTCCGCTCATGGCAGAGGAAATGAAGGTGGGAGACCGGCTCGGCGACTTCGAGATCGTCGGGATCGCAGGCGCCGGGGGCATGGGCGTCGTCTACAAGGCGCGCCAGCAATCGCTCGACCGCGACGTCGCGCTGAAGGTGATCCGGGAGGAGATCGCCAGCGAGCCCGAGTACCGAGAGCGCTTCCTGCGCGAGGCCAGGCTGGCCGCCTCGGTCGATCACCCGCACGTGGTCACGGTGTATGACGTGGGTGACGAGGACGGGCGCCTGTACCTGGTCATGCAGTGGATCGACGGTACGGACCTGCGCCAGCTGCTCGACTCCTCCGGCCGGCTGCCGCCAAAGCGGGCCGTCGCGCTCGGGACCCAGCTCGCCGGCGCCCTCGACGCCCTCCACGGCGTCTCCGGACTCGTCCACCGCGACGTCAAGCCGGCCAACGTCCTGCTGCGCGAGGTCGCTGGCAAGGACCACGCCTACCTGACCGACTTCGGCATCGCCAAGCCGCCGGAAGCCCTGGAGAACCTGACGAGGACGGGGTCGACGGTGGGGACCACCGGCTACCTCTCGCCCGAGCAGATTCAGGGCAGGGAGGCGGGGCCGCGCAGCGACCTCTACGCGCTCGGCTGCCTGACCTTCGAGATGCTGACCGGAAAGACCCCGTTCCGGGGCGACAACGAGCTTGCCGTGCGCTGGGCCCACGCGCAGGACCCGAGGCCCCTGGTGAGCCAGACCCTGCCCGACCTGGGGCACCGCTATGACGCCTTCTTCCAGACCGCTCTCGCGATCGAGCCCGAGCAGCGATTCGATTCGGGCCGAGACTTCGCCGAGGCCCTGGCGGCCGTGCAGGAGGCGGCCAGGGACACCGGGCCGACCGCGGTCCCGGGGCCGACGCACGAGCCGACCAAGATCGGGCCGGTCACCCCGGCGCCGGCGGCGGGCGCGGCGGCGCCGGCGCCGACCCCCGCGCCGTACGGCTACGTCACCCCGCCGCCGCCCCAGCACGACCGGTCGGGCAGCCCGCTGGCCCTGATCCTCCTGGCGGCGGTCGCGGTCGTCGGGATCGCCGCCGCGGTGCTCGCGGCTACCGGCGTGTTCAACGGCGCCGGGGATGCGACGACCGCGAAGACCGCCGCGCAGGCCAAGGCGTCCAAGAAGCAAAAGCGACCGGCGAGCCAGAAGAAAGTCAAGCCTCCGGCCGGGTCCTCCCCCTGCCCCGAAGCCAGCGGCCTCTGGGTCAACGGGGTGACCAGCTGCCCGTTCGCGATGAACACCCGCTCGGCCTACGCGGAAGCCGGGGGCGCCGACAGGATTCAGGTCTACAGTCCGGTTACCGGGGTGACCTACGACATGGCCTGCAAGGGCTCGAGCCTCGTCACCTGCACGGGCGGCAACAACGCCGCCGTCTACTTCAACTCGGCGAAGGCCACGGGGCAGGACACGAGCGCCCCGCCCGCGCCGCAACCGACTCCCACCCCCGAACCGAGCGGCTCCCCGGCGGCGACCAAGTCATGCGACCAGAACATCTCGGTCAACGAAGCCACCAGCTGCCCGTTCGCCGAGAACGTCTTCGTCGCCTACTGGGAAGAATACGAAGCGTACGGAGAAGAACCGTATACGTACGTTTCCGCCTACAGCCCGACGACCGACAAGAGCTACGGGATGGAATGCGCCCTCGCATACGACTTCGTCACCTGCACCGGCGGCAACGGGGCGCTGGTGACCTTCCCGATGGAAGCCGTGCGCGTCTACTAGATGCGCGCGGCAACGGTCATCGTCGGCGCGGTCGCCGCGTCCAGCGTCCTGATCGCCCTTGCCTTCATCCTCCCCGGGGGCGGCACGGAGGACGTGACTCGGACCAAGACCGTCACCGAACGGGTCGAAACCGGCAAGGCGAAGGCACGGGAATCGCCCGGCCGGGAAGCGAGCGCCGCGCCGGCCGGGGGCCCGACCGAGTGCCACGGCGGCGAGCTCAGCGTCGAACACGTCTCCTGCGCGATCGGCGAAGAGATCCACGACCAGTACGAAGAAGGCGGCCGCGGCAAGTTCATCGCGATCGACGAGGAAGCCGGCGAAACGATCACCATGACCTGCGAAGTCTCGTCGCCGGTGATCTGCACCGGTCCGGGTGAAGCCAGGGTGTACTTCGCCCCGTGAGTCAGCTCGCGCAGCTGTGGAAGGTCGGGCCCAGCCCCTTCAGCTCCCCGGCCAGCCACTGAGCGATCCGCGTCAGGTCCGCGGCCCCGGCGGAGTAGCTGCCGGACGAGTCCATCGCGACCATCGCCACCGCCACCCCCCCGGTCGCGTCCTGAATCAGGCCCGACTGGCGGACGAGGTAGGCGCCGCCGGACGCCGCCTCCGGCCCCCAGCCGCCCTTCATCCCGACCCGCCAGCCGGACGGGAAGCCGCCTTCCCCGAGCCCCCACCGCTGTTCGGGGATCACTTCTTCCATCAGCGACTCGACGTACCGCGTCCCGCTCGGCCCGAGCACATCGCAACGGCCGAGGGAGGCGAAGAACCTGGCCGCTTCCCCGACCGGCCACTCGGTCTGGCCGTAGGTGGAGACGGCGCCGGGGGGTGGCGGCGCGGTCGCGACTTCGGTCGAAGTCGAGCCGCCCTCGTGCAGGGTTTCCCCGACCGCCGCGCTGGCGCCCTCGAGCCCTCCCTGCCGTTCCTCGATCTTGCCGAAGAGCGCCGCGGCCGCATCGTTGTCGGAGGCGGTGATCGCCCTCGTCGCCCACGATTCTTCTTCGGGTCCGAGCGATTCGCCCTGTTCGCGCAGCAAGGTCGCCAGGATCGGCACCTTGATCGTGCTCCAGGCGTGGCCGCCTTCCCGGAGGGTGCCGAATTCGCGCGCCTCGCCGCCCCCGAGCGGCTGGACGGCGAGCCCCACGGAGGCCGACAGGGAAGAGGAGAGGGATTCGAAGGAGGCGTCCGCTCCGGGACCGAGGAAGGCGCCGTGTGGCGAGGCTCCTCCGTGACCCGAGCCCCGCGTCGCTTCGGCCGGGGGTGCGTTCCGCTGCTGCGCTCCAGACTGCGCCGGCCCTGCTTCCGGCCGCTGCTTCGCCTTCCTGACCGTCACCACCTTGGCGACCGGTTCGGCGTCCTGGGACTGCCGGGACAGGAAGACCGCGACGGCGGTGCCGACGCCGACGGCGAGGATCAGGGCGGCCACCACCTTGGCCCAGGACGGGGTCGTCTGTCCCTCCTCCCAGAAGCTGTCGTGGCGGTCTCGGCTGTAGGGGTCCTGGTGGCTCATGGTGACCGAATGCCCGATCGAGCACTGACCATATAGATGAATCCGCTGAAACCGGGCTAACCGCGGCGGGTGAAGGCGACGGTGCCGGCGGCGAGCGCATCCGCCAGGCGGCGACGGTAGGCCGGGTCCTCGAGCCTCGATGCCTCTTCGGCGTCGCGCATGTTGCCCAGCTCCACCAGGACCGCGGGCACGCGCGCCAGGTTCAGCCCCGCCAGGTCGGAGCGGGCGTCGAGCCCATCGCTGCCGACGTAGTTGGCCGGGGGCACGCCGGCTTCGACGAGGGCGTCGCGGACGTCTTCGGCCAGCCTCCGCGAGGGCCCCGCCATCGACGGCGCGACCATTTCGGTCGTGGTCGCGTGGATCACGTCGAAGCCGTGCGCTCCCGCGGCTTCGTTGCCGTCGGCGTGGATCGACAGCGCCACCGCCGCGTGGGCGCGGTTGGCGATCGCCGCCCGTTCGTTCACGCAGGGCCCGACGCCGTCGTTCGAGCGCCGGGTGAGGACCACGGTGGCGCCGAGTCGTTCGAGTCGCCGGACGAGGTCCTGCGCGACCTCCCAGTTGAACCGCGCCTCGGTTAGCGTGCCGTCATCGGTCTCGGTCCCGGTCGTGTTGCAGGCCTTGGTCGCGCCGCTCGCGCCCTGCAGCACGGGTCGCGCGATCTCTTCCGGGTGAGTGAAGTTGCCGCCGTTGTGGCCGGGGTCGACGCTGATCGTCATGCCGGCGAGGGGCGTGGCGCCGGCGGAAGCCGCGGGAGGCGCCTGGGCGGCGGTCGCGGCAGGGCGATGGCCGGTCGGGGGGCGCTGCCGAGACGGCGTTCCCGCTGCCGGGGGCTTCGCGACTTCGCCCTGCTCCCTCGCGCCTCGCCCCGCGGGGGCCTTCTCCGGCGCGGCCGGCGCGGCGGCGGGGGGCGCCGTCGACGCCCCTCCCCCGCACCCAGCCAGCGCGAGGATCCCGAGCAGCACCGTCAGCAGGGCGGCCGGTCGCGCTCCCTGGGCCCACCCGTGCATCGTCGTTCCTCCCGCCGGAGCCCGCCCGCCGGACCCAGCCGCCGACCCGCTAGGCGCGGGCGGCGAGCTGCTCGCGGATCTCCTTGGGGAGCATGAAGCGGACGTCCTCGTGGACGGTGCGCAGCTCGGAGACGTCGTCGGCCCCGCGCTCGCGGAAGAAGGAGACGAGGCGCTCGACCAGCTCCTCCGGGGCGCTGGCGCCGGAGGTGATGCCGACCGTCTCGACACCCGTCAGCCAGGCCTCGTCGACCTGGGCGTGGTTGTCGATCAGGTGCGAGTCGGCACCGTGTTCGCGGGCGACCTCGACCAGGCGGTTGGAGTTGGAGGAGTTGGTCGAGCCGATCACCAGGACCAGCTCGCACTCGCGGGCCAGCTGCTTGACCGCGATCTGGCGGTTGGTCGTCGCGTAGCAGATGTCGTCGGACTTGGAGCTGACGATCGCCGGGAACTTGGCGCGCAGGGCGGCGATCACCTCGGCCGTCTCGTCGACCGAGAGCGTCGTCTGGGTGATGAAGGCGACCTTGTTCGGGTCGGGCACCTCGAGCGCCTCGACCTCGTCGGCGGTTTCGATCAGGATGATGCTGTCGGGGGCCTCGCCGGTCGTCCCTTCGACCTCCTCGTGGCCCTCGTGGCCGATCATCACGATCGTGTAGCCGTCGGCGGCGAAGCGGCGGGCGGAGACGTGGACCTTGGTCACCAGCGGGCAGGTGGCGTCGATCGTGCGCAGGCCGCGGGCGGCGGCGTTCTCGTGCACCGCCGGGGCAACGCCGTGGGCGGAGAAGACGACGATCGCACCCTCGGGCACCTCGGTCTCCTGCTCGACGAAGATCGCGCCGCGCTTGGCCAGTTCCTCGACCACGTGCTTGTTGTGGACGATCTCCTTGCGCACGTAGACGGGGGCGCCGTGCAGCTCGAGCGCGCGCTCGACCGTCTGCACGGCGCGGTCGACGCCGGCGCAGTAGCCGCGCGGAGCGGCCAGCAGGACCCGCCTCGGCGCGGCGGTGGCGGTACTGGGCATGCCCCCAGGGTAGCGGTGGCCCGGCGGCGGCCGCGTGCGGTGCGCCACTTGCGGCGCCGGCCCGGGACTGGCCCCGAGCGCCCGCCGAGGTTAGCCTTGTGTGAGTGAGCACGGAGGGAAACCATCTCGACCGCCTGACGGCGGTGGACGCCTCGTTCCTGACCAACGAGAGCTCGTCCAGTCACATGCACGTCGGCGCGATCCTGATCTTCGAGGGGCCGCCGCCGAAATACGTCGACCTGGTCGAGCACGTGCGCGGCCGCCTCGGCCAGGTGCCGCGCTTCCGCCAGAAGCTCGTCGTCCCGCCGCTGGAGGCGGGCCGGCCGCTCTGGGCCGACGACGTCAACTTCAACCTGACCTACCACATCCGCCATTCGGCGCTGCCGGAGCCGGGCGGCGAGGCGCAGCTGAAACGGCTCACCGGGCGCGTCTTCTCGCAGCAGCTGGACCGCTCGAAGCCGCTCTGGGAGCTGTGGCTGGTGCAGGGGCTCGAACGCGAACGCTTCGCGATCCTGACCAAGACCCATCACGCGATGGTCGACGGGATCTCCGGCGTCGACATCGGCACCGTCCTCTTCGACCTCGAGCCGGTGCCGGAGCCGGCCCGGGTCAGCGACGACTGGGTGCCAGCGCCCGAACCCAACACGACGCAGCTGGTCGCGCGCGGGGTCGCCGACGTGGTCGCCGCACCGGTGGCGCTGGCCGAGCGCGCGCTCGGCGCGGTGCGCCATCCCGAGCACGCGGCGAAGCGGGCGGTCGAGGCGCTCGAGGGGCTGAGCGAGATCGTCAGCGCCTTCGCCGACCCCGCCCCCGACGTGCCGCTCAACCAGCCGATCGGGCCCCACCGGCGCTACGTCTGGGCGCGCTCGGAGCTGGAGACCTTCAAACAGATCAAGAACACCTTCGGCGGCACCGTCAACGACGTCGTCCTCGCCGTCGTCACCGGCAGCCTGCGCAACTGGCTGCACAGCCGCAGCATCCGCACCGAGGGGCTGGAGATGCGGGCGCTGGTCCCGGTCTCGATCCGGGCCGAGGACGAGCGCGGCAACCTCGGCAACCGGCTGGCGCTGATGCGGGGGCCGCTGCCCGTCTACATCGAGGACCCGGTGCGGCGGCTGCGGATGATCAGCGAAGCGATGGAGGGGCTGAAGCGCTCCAAGCAGGCGCTCGGCGCCGAGATGATCTCGCGCTTCAACGACTTCGCGCCGCCGACGCTGCTGGCGCAGGCCGCGCGGATCAACTTCTCGACCCGGCTCTTCAACCTGATCGTCACCAACGTGCCCGGGCCGCAGCTGCCGCTGTACGTGCTCGGGCGCGAAATGGAGGAGGTCTTCCCGGTCGCCTTCCTGCCCGAGAACCACGCGCTGGCGGTGGCGATCATGAGCTACAACGGCAAGGTCGGGTTCGGCCTGCTCGCCGACTACGACTCGATGGAGGACATCGAACTGCTGGGCGCCGGGCTGAACGAGGCGCTGGCCGAGCTCGAGGCCGCGGCGACCGAAGCCGCGACCGCCGCGTGACGCCGGAGCCGCAGCCGTGAACACGGTCGTGCTGGCGCTGATCGCGTCGGTGATCTACGCGCTGGCGACGGTGCTGCAGCAGCGGGTGGCGATGACCGCCTCCAACCGCCAGGCGCGCAGCCCCTGGTTCATGCTGCGGCTGGCGCGCAGCCCCGTCTGGGTCGCCGGGATCCTCCTCGTCTGGGTCGGCTACGGGTTCCACGTCGCCGCCCTCTCCGGCGGCGAGATCGTGATCGTGCAGCCGATCCTGGCGATGACGATGGTCTTCGCGCTGCCGATCGGGGCGCGGCTCTCGGCGCAGCGGATCTCGGCGCGCGACCTGCTGGCGGCGCTGGTCGCCGCCGGCGGGCTCGCCGCCTTCCTGCTGCTCGCCGAACCGGCCGAAGGGGTCTCCGAACCGAGCGCCGGCGCCTGGCTCGCCTGGGGCGGGGGCACCTCGCTCGTCGCCGGGGCTCTGGTCTGGCTGGCCCTGGGCGGGCCGGGGCGGCGGCCCAACCTGAAGGCGGCGCTCGCCGGGACCTCCGCCGGGATCCTCTTCGGTCTCCACGGGGTGCTGACCAAGGGGCTCGCCGAACGGCTGAACGAAGGCGTCGGCGCGCTGCTCGCCAGCTGGGTGCTGTGGGTGGCGCTGGCGGTCGCGCTGGTCAGCATGGCGGCGAGCGAGATCGCGCTGCAGGCGGGAGACCTGCCGCCGGCGATCTCGACCGAGTCCGTCGTCAACCCGATCGTCTCGGTCGTGCTCGGCGTCGGCCTCTTCGCCGAGCAGGTCCACAGCAGCTCCTCGGGCACCGCCGCCTCGCTGCTGGCGCTGGCGGCGATGCTGGCCGGCGTCGGCGTCCTCTCGCTGCGGACCGGGGAGCGCTGGCGGCGGCGCCCACTCCCTACCCTTGAAGAGTGGCAATCCTCGTAGTTCTGTTCATCGTCGTCCCGATCGCCGAGTTGTTCGTGATCGTCAAGGTCGGCGGGGCGATCGGCGTCCTGCCGACTCTGCTCCTGCTCCTGCTCAGCGCGGTCGCCGGCTCGCTGATGCTGCGCCACCAGGGCCGCGGCGCCTGGCGGCGCTTCAACGAAGCCCTCGCCCAGCGGCGCTTCCCCGGCAAGGAGGTCGCCGACGGCGCCCTGATCGTGGTCGGCGGCACCCTGCTGCTGACGCCCGGCTTCATCACCGACGCCGCCGGCCTGCTGCTCCTCTTCCCGCCAACCCGGGCGCTGGTGCGGACCGGGCTGCGGCGCTACATGGTCGGCCGCTTCGCCGTGGTCGGGGTCTCGGGTGCGGGCGGCGCCTTCGGGCGCGGCCCGTTCGGCGGGCCGGGCGGCGGCGGAGAGCCGGGCGCGGGCGACGGCGCCAACCGGCCCTACGACTACGACGTGCCCGCCGAAGAGATGCCGAGCAACGGCAACGGGAACGGCAACGGGCGCGAGCTGCCGCGGGTCGACGAGGACTGACGGCGCACCGCTTACGGCTTTGTGGCCCCTCCAGGGGCCACAACCGCGCAAACGCCTACGCAGACGCTCCCTCGGCCTCGTCGCGGGCGGCCTCGAGCAGGCCGCGGACCAGGACGTGGGCACCGGAGCCGACCCCGAGCGTCCAGTAGCGGTCGAACTTGCGCCGGGCGGCGTCGTCGGTGCCCAGCGTCCGCATCGTCCCGCTGAGCAGGACGGCGCCGTCCCCCAGCGGCCGGACGGCGAGCGCGTAGACGGTCTTCGCCCAGTCGGGCTCAGCGAAGGCGCGGAAGGCGCCGGCCTCGACCTCGGCGTACTCGATCACCGGCTTCCAGAAGCGCCCGACCAGCCCCAGGGCGATTTCGTCCTCCGGCCGCTCGCCGAGCGCCAGCCAGCCGCCGCTCTCCATCGGCAGCTCCGGCAGGTCGCGCAGCCGCATCCGCTCGGGTGCTCCCGGCAGCCGTTCCCCGTGCAGCAGCCGGACCGCGAGCTCCGGCAGCGCCGGGCGCCCCCGAGCACCCCGATCAGCGGCTTGCGGCGGCCGAGCTCGATCAGGTCGGTCTCGAGCAGCGCCGCCCAGACCGCTCCCGCCTCGGCGCGCACCCGCACCGCGACCGTGTCCGAGACGTCGAACTCGGGGAGGAACTCGTCGAGCAGGGACTGTGCGGGCGAAGCCTCGATCGCCGCATGCTCCCCGCGACCCACCGTCACCGCATCGGGATAACACCGCAGCGTCGTCCCGGCGGCACCGCGTTTGCGTCCTTGCGGGGCCGGTGGACCCCACAAGGCAGAAAACGCGCCTGAAGCCGTGGGGACGGGATGGGGACAGGACTGACTCCCATTGACCCCCTATGACCCGCAATCCCTGCCTAGAAGCCGAGCGCGAACTTGGCGTCCTCGGTCATCATTTCCGGGGACCAGGCGGGGTCGAAGACCATCTTCGGGTGGACGGCGGAGACACCGGGGAGGTCGCCGACGAACTCCTTCATCTGTTCGGAGACCTGGGGGCCGATCGGGCAGGCCGGGGTCGTCAGGGTGAAGGTGACGTAGACGTCCTCGGCCTCGATGTTGACGTCGTAGACGAGGCCGAGGGAGACGAAGTCGAGCCCGAGCTCGGGGTCGATGACCTCCTCCAGCGCCTCGTAGACGTCCTCCTCGGTGAGGGTTTCCGCGTGCTTGTCGGATGCGATCTGGTTCTCGTCAGGCATGGCCCAATGCTAGCCGCCGAGCCCCCTGGGCCTGCCGGCCCCGCGAATCGAGACGCACCTTCACCCGCATACGGGGCGTCAGGTGCGGCCGTTCGGCGGCAGCGGGTCGGGCGGCGCACCGGCGGGGGCCGGCGCCAGCTCCAGCTGGTAGTAGCCGACGTCGCGCCAGGCGCCGAGCTTCCAGCCCACGGCCCGGCCGACGCCGCTCTGGACGAAGCCGAGGCGCTCGTGCAGGGCGACGCTGGCGGGGTTGGGGAGGGTGATGCCGGCGCAGGCCATGCGGAAGCCGCGGGCACGCAGGCGGGCGAACAGCTCCTCGTAGAGCGCGCGGCCGACGCCGCGGCCGCCGTGCCCGGCGGCGACGTAGACGGAGACGCTGGCGGTCCAGCGGTAGGCCGAGCGCTCTTCGTAGGGGCGGGCGTAGGCGTAGCCGACCACCTCTCCCCCCTCCTCGGCGACGAGCCAGGCATGCGTCGCCGCGGCGGCGGCGATCCGGCGCGCCATCTCGGCGGCGTCCGGCGGCGCCTCCTCGAACGAGGTCGGGGCGGCCGCGACGCTCGGCGCATAGATCGCCGCGCAGGCGGCGGCGTCGCGGTCGGGGTCGGCGTCGCGGATCTGGAGGGTGGCCATGGCCGGCGAAGGATAGGGTGCTGCGCGTGAGCGGACGCGGGCAGATAGTGCGGCGGTCGATCGGGATCGTCTTCACCGACGGCGGTCTGCTGGCGCTCAGCTCGGCGCTGCCGGCCGGCGGCGGCGGCCACGGCGACGAGGACGTCGCCGCGGTCCTCTGCGACCCCGACGCGGCTCCGGTCGAGTACGGCGAGGCGCTGCTCTCGACCGAGTACGGCGAGGACGGGGTCCAGCGGCGGGCGACGCTCGAGCTCTGGGCCGACGCCGAGGACGCGCAACCGGTGCGGGGCGCGGGGACGCTGATCAG
Organism: uncultured Actinomycetes bacterium; assembly: GCA_963810455.1. Classification (GTDB taxonomy): domain Bacteria; phylum Actinomycetota; class Thermoleophilia; order Solirubrobacterales; family 70-9; genus VAYN01. Next base: position 17,016 of record CAWEOH010000059.1, on the reverse strand, counting down.
CTCGGTGGCCGTGCAGCGAGCGGGCTCGACTCGCGGATCGCCTTCTTCCGCTGGTCGGTCGAGGGTCGCGAGGGCCTCGGCCACTACGAGGTCGCCCGCACCGATGCCTGACGCGGGCGCCGGGCACGAGATCGCCGCGGTCGTCTCCGACTTCGGGGGCGTCCTCACCACCCCGCTGGTGTCCTCGTTCCTGGCGCTGCAGAACGAGGTCGGCGTCTCCCCCGAGCACTTCGCCGAGGCGCTGCGGACGGTCACCGAGGAAGACAGGGCCAACCCGCTGTTCGCGATGGAGCGCGGCGAGATGAGCGAGGCCGACTTCCTGCGACGGCTCGGCGACGGGCTCGAGCCCCTGCTCGGCCACCGGCCGCACCTGCACCGCTTCCGCGAGGTCTTCCTCGGCACCCTGCACCCGAACGCGGAGATGATCGGGCTGATGCGGGAGCTCCGCGAGGGCGGTCTGCGGATGGCGATGCTGACCAACAACGTGCGCGAGTGGGAGCCGGTGTGGCGGGCGAAGCTGCCGGTCGACGAGATCTTCGAGACCGTCGTCGACTCGGCCTTCGTCGGCTGCCGCAAGCCGGAAGCGCGGATCTACGAGGTCACCGTCGAGCGGCTCGGGCTGCCGCCCGGGGCCTGCCTCTTCGTCGACGACATCGAGGCGAACTGCGAGGCCGCCCGCGAGTTCGGCCTGCGCGCGGTCCACTTCCGCGAGACCGAGCAGGCGATCGCCGAGATCCGCGCCGCGCTGGGCTGAGAGCGCACTTCTCCCCGCATGGCGGGAAGAACCGCGTTCTCACCGGTCAGTGCGGGCGCATCGCCGAGGTCTCGCGCCAGCGCCGGGCGAAGGGCAGCCGCCAGCTGTTGGGCGCGATCAGGCCGCCGATCTCGGCCGGGCCCCATGACCCCGGCGGGTACGGCTTCACCGCCGGCGGCTCCGCCAGCAGGGGCTCGGAGATCTCCCACAGCCGCTCGATGTCCCTCGCCGTCGTGAACAGCGTGCGGTCGCCGGCCATCGCGTCGCGGATCAGCCGCTCGTAGGCCTCGAGCGTGTCCTGGCGGTAGGCGGTTTCGTCGAGCGAGAACTGCATGCTCGCCTTGTCGAGCACCATCCCCATCCCCGGTTTCTTGCCGTAGAAGGAGAGCGAGACGCGCGAGGACTCGTCGAGGTCGAAGGTGAGGTGGTCGGGGCCGTAGCGGCCGACCCGCGAATGCGCCGGGAACATGCTCTGCGGCGGCTCGCGGAAGGCGATCGAGATGATCCGCGCCCCTTCCCCCATCCGCTTGCCGGTGCGCAGGTAGAACTTGACGCCGCTCCAGCGCCAGTTGTCGATCTCGTTGCGCAGGGCGATGAAGGTCTCGGTGCTCGACTCGGGGTGGACGCCGGGCTCGTCGGTGTAGCCGTCGTACTGGCCGCGCACGACCCAGTCCGGGTCGAGCGGGCGCAGGCTGCGGAAGACCTTGTTCTTCTCCTCGGTGATCGGCTCCGGCAGCAGGTGCGTCGGCGGCTCCATCGCGACGAAGGCGAGGATCTGCATCAGGTGGGTGACGACCATGTCGCGGTAGGCGCCGGTGCGCTCATAGAAGGCGGAGCGCGAGCCGACGCCGAGCGTCTCCGGCACGTCGATCTGGATGTGGTCGATGTGGTCGCGGTTCCAGATCGGCTCGAAGAGGCCGTTGGCGAAGCGGAAGGCGAGGATGTTGAGCGCCGCCTCCTTGCCGAGGAAGTGGTCGATGCGGTAGATCTGCTCCTCGCGCAGGACCTCGTGGATCGTGTCGTTGAGGCGACGGGCGCTGGCCAGGTCGGTGCCGAACGGCTTCTCCATGATCACCCGCGCCCGCTCGACCAGGTCGCAGGTGTCGAGCATCTCGATCACGTCGGAGGCGGCGCCGGGCGGGACGCTGAGGTAGTGCAGGAGGCGGGTTTCGGGGCCGAGTTCGCCGATCTCGGCGCCGACCACCTCGGCAAGCCGGTCCTCGGCCTCGGCGTGAGAGACGTAGGTGATGCGGCTGGCGAAGTCGTCCCAGTCCTCCTCGCCGAACTCGTGGCGGGCGAACTCGCGGCAGGCGCCGGCGGCGAACTCGCGGAACTCGCGCTCGCTCGTCTCCTCCATCGAGACGCCGACGATGCGGAATTCCGGCATCAGCCCGGCGTGGAAGAGGCGCAGCATGCCCGGCAGCAGCTTGCGTCGGGCGAGGTCGCCGGCGGCGCCGAAGATGAGGATGACGTGCGGCGGTAGCGCCGGAACCGCCTCCCGGTCCTGTTGCTGCGCGTCGGCCAAGGCGGCAGCTTAGCCCGCCGGTAATCGAGAGGCACCTTTTCCTCGAATATGACCGGAAAGGTGCGCCTCGACCGGAGGCGCTCAGTTGTCGCTGCCGGCGCGGTCCCAGACGTAGAGCTCAACGGCCTCTACGGCCAGCTGCATGAGGCGCGGGGGGGCGAGCAGGCCCAGGACCAGCTCGAGGGCGTCCTCTTCGGTGACGCCGGCGTCGACGGCCTCCTCGCCGCGGAAGCCGGCGGCGAGCTTGAGGGCCTCGCGGCGGTTCTCGCCGAGGGAGCTGAAGGCGCCCATGAGGAAGTCGCGGTTGGGGACCGGCTGGCCGATCTCCAGCGAGCCGTGCCAGGCGGCGAGCATCGAGAGGTCGTGCTCGTCGAGCTCGGCGATCGCCTTGGCGTAGTGGAGCTTGAGCCGGACTCGGGATCTCGTCGACCCAGGCGCGGACCGCCTCGCCGAGCAGCTGGCGACGGGCCTCGCGGCCGATCGAGTCGGCGATGGCGCGGATCGCGTCGGCTGGGTCTACGAAGCAGAGGGACATTTGCTGGGGATGAATCTAGAGGGGGCTGTAGACGGCAAAAGGGAGCGCGATCGGCCGCAGTTTGCGGAAGCCGGCGAACGGGTTCGGGGGCGGCAGGGGCGAGGTGTGCGCCGCGGCCGTGCATAGGGTGGGTCGGTGCCGCTGAACCTGATCCAGGGACCGCCCAGCTCGGGCAAGCGGGGGCTGGTCCGCGCCCGCCTCCTCGCCGAGCTCGGCAGCGAGCCGGTCCTGGTCGTGCCCACCCTCGACGACGTCTTCTCCTTCGAGCGCGGCTCTGCGGCGCCGGCGCCGCGCTGGGCGCCGACGCGATCACCTTCGGTGCCCTGTTCGGCGCGATCGCGACCGCGGCCGGCGCGCCGCCGGCGGCGCCCCTGACCGCGGCACAGCGGCTGCGCACGGTGGCCGCGGTCGCCGCGCGGTCCGAGCGGCTCGGACCGCTCCGGCGCTCGGCGCGCCGGCCGGGCTTCGCCCCGGCGCTGGAGCGACTGCTCGACGAGCTGCAGGGCGCCGGGGTCGAGCCGCGGGCGGTCGAGGCCAGCGCCGCGACGCTCGAGGGCTCGGCCTACCTGAGCGACATCGCCGCCCTGTTCGCCGCCTACGCCGCCGCCCGCGACCGGCTCGGCCGCCTCGACAGCCACGGCGTCGCCCGCCAGGCGATCGCCGCGCTGCGCGACGACGCCGGGCTCTGGCGCGAGCGCCCGGTCCTCGTCTACGGCTTCGACGACCTCACCCCGAACCAGTTCGAGCTGCTCGCCGAGCTCGCCCCCCGGGCCGAGCTCACCGTCGCCCTCACCTACGAGCCGGGCAACGCCGCGCTGGCGGCCCGCGGTCGCCTGCTGGAGGCGCTGCGCGAGCGGATCGGCGTCGCCGCCGAGGAGACGACCGCGGCCGACCCGGCCAACACCGCGAGCCCGTCCCTGTTCGCGCTCGCCTCGCGCTTCGGCATCGCCCGGCGCCGAGCCGGTGGCCGCCGGCGAGGGCCTGGTGCTGCTGCGCTCGGCGGGGACGCGGGGCGAGGCGGAGGCGGTCGCGCTCCAGGTCTCCCGCCTGATCCACGACGGCGCCGACCCGGCCGAGATCGCGATCGCCCTGCGCGACCCCTGCCGCCGCGGCCCCGAGATCGCCGCCGCGCTGGAGCGCAACACGTCGCCACCGCGCTGGAGGCCGAGCTGCCGGTCGCCGCGACCGCGGTCGGCGGCGCCCTCCTCGCCCTGCTCGAAGCCGAGTTCGGCGCCGCCCGCGCCGCCGACCTGCTGCGCTACCTGCGCGGGCCCTCGGGCGTCCCGGCGCGGCGCGTCGACTGGTTCGAGCGGGCGCTGCGCAGCAACCGGGTCGAGGACGCGGCGAGCGCGCTGCTGCTCTGGCAGGGCGAGGAGGGCGATCCGCCCCGCGACCTCAGCCGCCTGCGCGAGGCCGCCTCCTCCCCGCCGCGCTCTGCGCCGCGGTCGGGGCGCTGGCGGCGACGATGGCCTCGCGGCCGCTGCGCGGCGGCGACGACGGGCCGGCGCTCGGCCCCGGCGACGGCCTCGAGCTGCGCGCGGCGGCGGCGATCGCCGCGGCCCTGGCCGAGCTGGCCGAGCTCGGCGACCTCTGCCCCGGCCCGGCGGAGCTGGCGGCGACGCTGCAGACGCTCTCCTTCCGCGTCTGGTCGGGCCCGGTCGAGGGACGGGTGCGGATCGCCAGCCCCTACCGCCTTCGCGCCGGGCGCTTCGACCACGTCTTCCTCGCCTCCCTGCAGGACGGCGAGTTCCCGCGCCGCGACCGCGGCGCCGACCCCTTCCTCTCCGAGGCGCAGCGGCTGCAGCTCGGCCTCGACCCCCGCCGCGAGAGCGAGGCCGAGGAGCGCTACCTCTTCGGCGCCTGCCTCGCGCTGCCCCGCCGCACCCTCTTCCTCTGCTACCGCGACAGCGACGAGAACGGCGCCGCCGAGGCGCGCTCGCCGCTGCTCGACGAGCTGCAGCGCCTGCTCGAGCCCGGGGCCGAGGTCCCGACCCGCAGCCGCGACCTGGCCCGCGTGGTCGACCCGCTCGCCGAGGCGCCCTCGGAGGACGAGCTGGCGCGGGCGCTCGCCGCCCACGGGCCGGTCGCCGACGCCGAGGCGCTGATGGCCGGCGCCGCGGTCGAGGGCGAGCTGGCGGACCGCCTGCGCGCGCGACTGGCGGCGGCGCGCCGGGCCGAGGCGGCCTCGCGGGCGCCGGGCCCGCTGACCAACCCGGCGGTGCTCGATGCGCTGGCCGCCGTGCCCGCCTACGGCGGCACCACGCTGGAGCTCTTCGACGCCTGCTCCTACCGCTGGTTCGCCGACCACGAGCTCGACCCGCAGCCGCTCGAGCCGACCCCCGACCCGCTCGTCCAGGGCGGCCTCATGCACGGCGTCCTCGACCGCCTCTACAGCGAGCCCCCGAGCGAGGACCCGCTGCCGCGGCCCGCCTCGCTCGCCGCCTGGACGGCGCGCGGGCTGGAGCTGCTGGACGAGCTGGCCGCCGAGCGCGAGATCGGCGAGACCCGGCCGAGCGGGCGATGGTGCGCCGCGTCGGGCGGCTGCTCGCCCGCTTCCTCGCCGAAGAGGCCGAGCGCGAGACCGGCGGTTCGCGCCGTGGCTGCTGGAGGCCCGGTTCGGCGCCGAGCCCGACGCCGAGCGGCCGGCGCTCGACCTCGACGGCTGGGGCCTGCACGGGGCGATCGACCGCGTCGACCGCGCCGCCGACGGCCGCGCCCTCGTCATCGACTACAAGCTCTCCAGCTCGGTCACCGCGCGGCAGAAGTTCGAGGAGGAGGCGAAGCTGCAGCTGCCGCTCTACCTGCTGGCGGTCGCCGAGCACTGGGGCGCGGCGCCGGTCGGCGGCCTCTACCACCCGCTGCGCGGCACCTCCTCGCGGCGCCCGCGCGGCGTCGTCGCCGCGGGCGAGGCCGAGGACCTCGCCGGCTACCGCCTCTACGACCGCGACCTGGTCGAGGAGGACGAGTTCGAGGAGCTGCTGCAGGACTCGCGGCGGCGCGCCGGCGAGATCGTCGCCCGCATGCGCGCCGGCGAGATCCGCCGCGACCCCGGCCCGCGCCCCGGCCTGCGCGGCCACGACGTCTGCCCCCGTTCTGCACCTTCGCCCCGATCTGCCGCCGCGACCGCGCCCCGCGCTACGTCGAGGCCGAAGAGGACGAGAACGATGAGCGGCCGCACCCCGACGCCCGAGCAGGCGGCGGCGATCGGCAGCGGCGGCGACGTGCTGCTCGAAGCCGGCGCCGGCACCGGCAAGACCGGCGTGATGGTCGACCGCTACTGCCGGCTCGTCGTCGACGAGGGCCTCTCCCCCGACTCGGTCCTCGCCTTCACCTTCACCGACAAGGCGGCGGCCGAGCTGCGCCAGCGGATCGCCGCCGAGCTGGCGCGGCGGGCCGACGGGGCTCGGAGCGGGCGGCGGCGCTGCTGAGCGCGATCGGCGGCGCCTGGGTGACGACGATCCACGGCTTCTGCAGCCGGGTGCTCGCGGCGCACCCGGTCGCCGCCGGGATCGATCCCGGCTTCCGCGTCCTCGACGCGCCCGAGGCCGACCGCGCCGCCCGCGAGGCCTTCGACCGGGCGCTGTCGGAGTTCCTCGCCGGCGGAGAGGACGAGCGGGGCGAGCGCGAGGAGACGGTCGCCGCCTACGGGATCGAGGAGCTGCGGGCGCTGGTCACCGGCGTCCACGCCGAGCTGCGCAGCCGCGGCGAGGCCGAGCCGCGGCTGCCGGCGCCGCCGGCGCCGGACCCCGAGGCGGCGCTGCGGCGGGCGGCCGCGGCGGCGGCCGAGTGCCTGGCCGAGCTGAAGGACGGCGACGGCCGGCGCGAGGCGCTCGAGCGCGCGCAGGCGACGCTCGGCGCCCCCGGCGCCGCCCCGGGCATCGACGAGCTGCGGGCGCTGGCGACCGACAGCCGGGCGAAGGCGGTCGCCCCCTACCGCGAGGCGATCGAGGCGGCGATCGCCCGCTGCGCCGAGGCCGGCGGGGGCGGCGCCGCCTACCGCCACGTCGGCGAGCTGCTGGTCCTGTTCGGCACCGCCTTCGAGGCGGCCAAGGAGCGCCGCCGCGGGATCGACTTCGAGGACCTGCAGATCCTCGCCGCGCGGCTGCTCGAGCGGGCCGAGGTCGGCGAGGCCTACCGGGCGCGCTTCGGCCACCTGCTGGTCGACGAGTTCCAGGACACCAACCGGCTGCAGCTGCGGCTGATCGAGGCGCTGCGCGGACCGGGCAGCGAGCTGGTCGTGGTCGGCGACGAGCTGCAATCGATCTACGGCTTCCGCCACGCCGACCTCGACGTCTTCCGCGGCCAGCGCGAGGCGATCGGGCGCCGCGCCGACGCCGAGCTGCTCGCGCTGAGCGGCAACTTCCGCTCGCGGCCGCAGGTGATCGCCGCCGTCAACCACCTCGGCGCGGCGCTGCTCGGCGAGGCGTACCGGCCGCTGCGGGTCGGGGCGAGCCGCAGGCCGAGGACCCGGCGCCGGCGGGCGAGCCGGCGGTCGAGCTGCTGCTGACCGCGCGCGACGGCTGGGACGAGGAGGGCGTCGATCTCGAGCCGGCGATCGACGGCCGCACCCCGCTCAACTGCCTGGCCGAGGCGCGCTTCCTCGCCGCCCGCCTGCGCGCGCTCGCCGATGCCGGCGTGCCGCGCGGCGAGATGGTCGTCCTGCTGCGCGCCTTCACCCACCTCGACGCCTACGAGGACTCGCTGCGGCGCGCCGGGCTCGCCCCCTACGTGGTCGGCGGCCGCGGCTACTGGTCCCAGCAGCAGGTCGCCGACGTCTGCGCGCTGCTGGCGACGATCGCCAACCCGCTCGACGACCAGGCGCTGTTCGGCGCCCTCGCCTCCCCCGCCTGCGGCGTCGCCCCCGACACGCTCTGGCTGCTGCGCGCCGCCGCCGGGCCGCGCCGCCACGTCTGGCCGGCGCTCGAGCGCGCCGCCGGCGCCGGCGGCTGGAGCTCGCCGAGCCCGAGCGCCTCGAGCAGATCCCGGCCGGCGAGCTGCAGCTGCTGCGCACGTTCGCCGCCCGGGTAGAGGCCCTGCGGGGGCGCGCCTCGCGGCTCGGGCTGGCGGCGCTGATCGAGGCGGCGACGAGCGAGACCGGGTACGACCTGGCGGTGCTGATGCGGCCGGCCGGCGAGGCGCGCTTCGCCAACGTGCGCAAGCTGATGCGGCTGGCGAGCGAGTACGAGGCGCGCGAGGGCCGCGACCTGCGCGGCCTGCTCGACTTCCTCGCGGTGCGCGCCGAAGGCGATGCCGAGGCGCAGGCGGCGACCGCGGCCGAGGGCCACGACGGGGTGCGGATCATGACCGTCCACAACGCCAAGGGGCTCGAGTTCCCGGTGGTCGCCGTCCCCGACCTCTCGCGCAGCCTGCTTGCCGGCGCGCGGCCGCCGCTGCTGCTGCTCGGCCGCGAGCAGCCGCCGCGGGTCGGGCTGCAGTGGCGCCAGCTGGGCCGCGCCTCGGTCAACCTCTACGAGTACGGCGAGCTGCTGGAGGAGGCGCGCGAGCGCGACGCCGAGGAGGGCCTGCGGCTGTTCCACGTCGCGGCGACGCGGGCGCAGCGCCACCTGATCCTCAGCGGCGTCGTCAAGCCCGAGGCGGGCAAGGGCCGAAGCCCAGCACGCCGGTGGTCGAGCGCCTGGTCGAGGCGCTCGAGGTCGAGCGCGACGCCGACGCGACGGTGACCGTGGCGCCGCCGCAGCCGCGCCCGGGCCTGGCGGCGAGCTTCGCCGCCGCCGAGGTCGCCGTCCGCGCCAACCTCCCCTCCCCCGAGCGCGCCGCCGAGCTGCGCGCGGTGCGGCGCGAGCGCGAGGGCGAGCGCGAGACCGGCGAGGGCCCGCCGCCGCTCGTCCACCGCCAGCCGCCGACCGTCCCCAACCGCCCCCTCTCCTACACCGCGATCCACGCTTACGAGGAGTGCCCCTACCGCTTCTACCTGGAACGCGTCCTCGGCCTCCCCTCGCGCAATCTCCCCTCCTGGCAGAGCCTTCATGCCCATAGCGCAGCAAAGCCCTGCCACGCTCGGGGTGGGCGGCGAGGCCGGGGACGCGGCGCTCGCCGCGGCCTCGCCTTCGGCGCGGGAGGAGCGGACGGCGAGGGGGGCGGCGGTGCACGCGCTGCTCGAGTGGAGCCAGGAGAACGGCTGGCGCGAGCCCCCGGCGGAGCTGGCGCGGAGCCACGCCCTCGCCGCCGGCCTCAGCTCGGCGACGGCGAGGCCGACTCGCTGCTGGAGCCGCTGCGCGAGTGGCTGCGCTCGCCGCTGCGCGAGCGGATCGAGGCCGAGGCGGGGCGGGTCCGAGCCGAGGTGCCGATCCTGCTCGGCCTCGGCGAGACCGTGCTGCGCGGCTCGATCGACCTCCTGGTCGAGCGCGACGGGGCGCCGCCGCTGGTCGTCGACTACAAGACCGACCGGCTCGGCGGCTCGGAGCCGAGCGCCCACGCCGCCCGCTACGAGACCCAGCGCGCGATCTACGCGCTCGCCACCGCCGAGTCGCTCGGCGCGCCCGCGGTCGAGGTCGCCTACGTCTTCCTCGAGCGCCCCGCCGAGCCGGTCCTCACCACGCTGGAGCGGGCCGAGATGACCGCCGCCCGCCAGCACCTGGAGACGACGATCCGCCGCATCGCCGGCGGCGATTTCCCGGTGGCGCCGGAAGCGCGCCGATCCTGGGACCTCTGCCGCGGCTGCCCGGCCCTGGGCAACCTCTGCTCCGGGCCCTCCTCGGACGGTCGAGACCGAGGAGTCCGCCTGGATTCTCAGATCGACTGACCAAGCAGATCAAGGACGCACCGAGCGCCGTGTGCTCTGCACACAAGCGAGGGAGGACGCCGAGATGCGCCGGTCAGGCGGCCTGAGAATCCAGGCGGGCGGCGAGCTCGTCGAGCTTCAGTTCCTTCAGCCCCTCGCCGACCGCGTCGAGCTCGGCGGCGCAGTAGGTGACCAGCTCGCGCCCCTCGCGGCACAGCTCGAGCGTCTCGCGCAGCCCCGCCTGCCCCGAATCGAGCCGGTCGATGATCTCCTCCAGCCGCTCAACGGCTGCCTCGTAGCTGTCAGGCCTCTCGCTCAACCTCTCCCCCGATCTCCGCTCCCACGCGCCCGTCGGCGAACCGCAGTCTTACCGCACCGGCGGCAGCCGCGGCGGCCGCCGTGGTCACCGGCTCGCCCGCCCCGGTCTCGGCGAGGGCGAAGCCGCGCTCCAGCGTCCGCTCCGGGTCGTGCGCGCGCAGCGCCACCGCCGCCTGCCGCAGCGCCTCGCGCCGGTGCCGCAGGGTGCGCTCGGCCGCGGCCTCGATCGCCGCGCCCCGGCGCGCCTCCCGCTCCCGGGCCGCCTCGGCTCGCTGCAGCGCCCGCCGCTGGTTGCGGCTGAGGACGACGGTCGCGATCCGCCGCTGGAAGGCGCCGCGCGCGGCGAGCCCGCGTTCGGAGGCGGCCCGGATCTCGCGGATCTTCTGGTTCAGCCCGCTGCGCTCGCGCTGCAGCGCCCGCGCCGGCCCGCGCGCCAGCGTGCCCAGGTGCCGCGCCCGCGTCCCGATCGCCCCCTCGCCCGAGCGCCGCAGCGAGACCGCCGCGCGCTCCAGGTCGCGCCGCGCAGCGACGCAGTCGAGCGGCACCGCCGCCTCGGCGGCGTGGGTCGGAGTCGAGCAGGCGACCGCGGCGACGTCGTCGATCAGGGTCGAGTCGCGCTCGTGGCCGACGGCGCTGATCACCGGCACCCGCAGCAGCGCCACGGTGCGGCAGAGGGTCTCGTCGCAGAAGGCCCAGAGGTCGGCGAGGCTGCCGCCGCCGCGGGTGACGACGATCGCCTCGATCTCCGGCCGCGCCGCCAGCTCCTGCAGCGCCGCGGCGATCGCCGGCGCCGCGTGGCGGTCCTGCACCGGGGCGAAGGCCCAGACGACGCGCCCGCCCCAGCCGCGGCGGTCGAGCCCGGCGAGCAGGTCGCGGCGGGCGGCGCCGGCCTCCGCCGTCACCACCCCGATCGTCTTCGGCAGCAGCGGCCGCGCCAGCTGCTTCTGCAGCTCGAACAGGCCCTCGGCGCGCAGCTGCTTGCGCAGCGCCTCGAGCCGCGCCAGCAGGTCGCCTTCGCCGGCCAGCCGCGCGTGGGTGGCGCGAAAGGAGAAGCTGGGCGAGGCCTGTCCACCGCCACGGTAGTAGTCGGGACCGCCGGCGACGACCAGTTCTGCACCATCGCGCAGAGCGCCGTCCGGAAGCTTCGCCCGTTCCAGGTCGTCGAGCCACATCGTGCACGGCACGGCGCCCTCGGTGTCCCGCAGCTCGAAGAAGGCCTGCTTGCGGCTGCGGCCGACGCCGGTCACCTCGCCCATCAGCTGAACCCGCGCGCGCTTCTTCATCTCCTGTTCGAGCTTGCGCGCGTAGCGCCCGACTGGAAATGGGCCCGGGAGGTCGATGAATTCAGGCTATTCCAAAGGCCTGACGGGTCCCGTCAGGCGTTCTTCCAGCGCCTCGCCCAGAGACGGAGCTCGGTGATCGCCGGGTCGAGCTCCTGACCCTTCGCGGTCAGCGAGTAGGTGACGCGCACCGGCGAGCCGGCTTCCACCTCGCGCTCGACCAGGCCCTGGTCCTCGAGCTCGCGCAGCCGCTGCGAGAGCAGCCGGTCGGAGAGGCCGGGGACCGCCTTGCCGAGCTCGCCGAAGCGCATCGGCCGCTCGGTCAGGGCGCAGACGATCGCTCCCGACCAGCGCTTGCCGATCAGCTCGATCGCGGCGTGGAAGTGCGGGCAGACGGCGGCCTTGCCGGCGCGCCCGGCGACCGGGCCGGCATCCTCCGTAGCTGCCTCGGACTGGACCTGGGTCGTGCTGACCGGTTCCACGACTAACGACCTTACTGAACGTAAGTGCTCGGCACCCGGGATTTCACCCGGTGCAGGGCCCGGTGTCGACTTCGGTGGCGACGTCGTCGAGGGCGCCGCGGACCAGCTCGGCGGGTATCGCGAAACCCCCCGGCGAGCCGCTGGTCGTGGTCGCGAAGACGGTCCCGACCACGCGCCCGTCGGCGTCGACGAGGGGGCCGCCGGAGTTGCCGCTGCGGACGGTGCCGCCGAGCGAGACGATCGTGCGGTCGACCGGGCCGCGGCCGTAGGAGTCCTCGCTGACCGTCTCCCGCGTCTCGCCGATCCGGGCGGGCGCGAGCACGTAGGGACCGTTCTCCGGATATCCGAGGACGGCGGCTTCGGCGCCGACCGGGCGCGTGGAGGTGATCGGCAGGGCGGGGATGTCGGCGCCGACGCGCAGCAGCGCCAGGTCGTTGCGGGTGCCGTAGTAGACCGGCGTCGCGTCGAGCTCGGCGCCGTCCTGGGTGGTCACGGTGGTGTCCTTGGCGCCAGCGATGACGTGGGCGTTGGTGACGATCAGCCCCGGCGCGACCGCCCAGCCGGAGCCCTCGATCCCGAGCCCGCAGGCGGTGCTGAGCACGCGCACGACCGATTCGCCCGCTGCCAGCACCTCCGGGTCGGCGGCGATCGCCGTGCTCGGCGCCGCCACCGGCGTCGTCGGACCGAGCACCGAGGGCGCCGGATCGACCCGGTCGAGCGCGCCGAGGACGGGGCCGCTCGGCGGCAGCACTTCGTTGAGGTTGCTGAGGATGACCGAGTCCTGGACGTCGCTGCGCAGCCGCTCGGTCGCCGGCGCGTGCAGGGCGACGGCGCCGAAGATCCAGACCAGGCCGAGGGCGACGGCGGCGATCAGCGCCGCACCGCCGGCTCCGTCGACGTGGTGCAGCGCCCGCCGGCGGATCAGCCGCTCGCGCAGCCCGAGAGCGAAGCTCTCGACCGCGACCGCCACCGCGGCGCCGGTCAGCAGCGCTCCCAGCGCCGCGCAGAGTGGCGCGTAGGGCGAGCTCGAGCCCTGGCTGAGCACCAGCGGCCCGAGGCGGCTGCCGGCGAAGGCGCCGAGGCCGAAGCCGGCCAGCGTCAGGGCGCCGACGATCAGGCCCTGGCGGTACCCCCACAGGGCAAGCGCCAGGGTGAAAGCGACGATCGCCCAGTCGAGCACGGTCATCCCTAAATGGAAGCATGCCCGAGCCGCTTCCCACGAAGGTGGCCCTCTAATACCGTTCAGCGTTCAATGCAGAACAGGTTGCCTCCCGGGGTGGAGCGCCGGCGACGCCTCGTCACCCGCACCCTCCCCCTTTCGATCGTCGCCATCGTCGCCTTCGTCGTCGGTGCCGCCGTCGGCGCCCCGGGCTCGCCGCAGCGGGACGCCGCCAACCGCTTCGCCGAAGCGTGGGCGCGGGACGACTTCGCGGCGATGTACGAGCAGCTGAACGGCGCCTCGCAGGAACAGGTCAGCCGCAAGCAGTTCGCCGCCGCCTACCGCGAAGCCGAGCAGACGGCGACCCTGCGGCAGATCGAACCGGGCTCCGCCCGCGATGCCGAATCGCGCGACGGCAGGACGGTCGTCCCGGTCCCGGTCGTCGCCTCCACCGTCGCCTTCGGCCGCTTCGGGGAGGAGCTGGCGCTGCCCTTCGCCGACGGCGGCGTCGCCTGGAACCGCAGCCTCGCCTTCCCCGGCCTGCGGGAAGGAGAACGCCTCGAAGCCGACGTCGAACTGGCGCCGCGGGCGCCGATCCTCGCCGACGACGGCACGCCGCTGGCCAAGGGCCCGGCCAACGAACGCGAACACCCGCTCGGCGCGGCGATGCTCGACGTCGTCGGCGAAACCGGCACCGCCGCCGAATCGGAACTGCCGGCGCTCGCCCGGCGCGGCTTCGGCCCCGACACCCCGGTCGGCGTCAGCGGCCTCGAGAAGGCGCTCAACCTGCGCCTCGCCGGCAAGCCGGGCGGCACCCTCTACGCGGTCGACGAAGCGGGCACGCGGCGCGCCCTCGCTCAGTCCGAACCGAAGGAAGGGGCGCCGGTGAAGACGACGATCGACCCCGCGATCCAGGAAGCGTCGGTCAGCGCGCTGGCCGGGCGGCTGGGCGGCATCGCCGTCCTCGACGCCCGCAACGGCGACGTCCGCGCCCTCGCCGGGCAGGCCTTTTCGGCGCCCCAGCCGCCGGGCTCCACCTTCAAGATCGTGACCACCACCGCCGCCCTGCAGAAAGGCGTCGTCTCGCTCGACGACGAATTCGAAATCACCGAAGGGGTCAACGTCGGCGGTCGCTTCATCGAAAACGCCAACGGCGAGCTGTGCGGCGGCACCTTCCGCCAGGCCTTCGCCGAGTCCTGCAACGCCGACTTCGCCCCGCTCGGCCCCCAGGTCGGCAACGACGACCTCGTCGCCACCGCCGAACGCTTCGGCTTCAACTCGCCGCCGACCCTCTACTCCGAGCGGCTGGTCTCGACGCTGAACCCGGCCGAATCGACGATCCCCGAAGAAATTGGCGCCGAAATCGACCTCGGCGTCTCGGCGATCGGCCAGGGCGAAGTGCAGGCGACGCCGCTGCAGATGGCGAGCGTCGCCCAGACGGTCGCCAACGGCGGCGTCCGCGAGCCGACCTCGATCGTCCAGAACGAGAAGCTGCGGCCGGAGGCGAAGCCGGTGCGGGTGATGTCGAAGCGGATCGCCGACGAAATCACCGAACTGATGGTCGGAGTCGTCGTCGAAGGCACCGGCACCGCCGGGGCGATCACCCAGGCCCAGGTCGCCGGCAAGACCGGAACCGCGGAGCTCGGGCCGAAGCCCGAATCCAAAGACGAAGAAAAACCCGAACAGCGCCTGGACGCCTGGTTCGCCGCCTTCGCCCCGGCCGAAAAGCCGAAGCTGGCGATCGGGGTGCTGCTGGCCGAAGCCGAAGCCGCGGGCGGCGAAGTCGCGGCGCCCGCCGCCGCCCAGGTGCTCAGCGTCGGCCTCTGAGCGGCGCCGTCGCGGCCCGCGGGAGCCGGCTCCTCGCCCGCCTAGAGGTCGAGCGTGACTTCGATTTCTTCTTCGCCTTCGCCCGGGACGTGGAGCGTCAGGGGCCGGGCGTCGGAGACCGTTTCGGGCAGCAGGAAGAGCGCCAGCGAGCCCTCGATCGGGCCCTGCTGGGGCGTCGAGTCGAGGATCGGAATCTGTTCCTGTTCTTCGAGTTCGGTGCCGAAGGGGAAGGCGTAGAGGCTTTCGCTGGGGACGAGGTCGTATTCCTTGTGGTCGGCGTCGGTGATCGTCGCCGTTTCCGGCAGCTGCAGCGGTTCGTTGTGTTCGTTCTTCGCCAGGAGGAAGACCCCGAAGTAGAATTCGCCGTCTGGTGGCGGCGGCTGGCCGACCAGGTAGGCCGAGTCCTCGGTGTCGTTCACGTTCAGGTAGCGCGAGAAGATCACGTTGAGCTGCAGCTTGCCGAGGTAGACCGACTCACCCTCGGAGACCTCCTTGGATTCGCTCTTGTAGCCGCAGGCGGCGGTGCCGAGCCCGAGCACGAGGAGGGCCAGGGCGGCGAACAGCGGCAGGGTGAATCTGCGGTCGGAGAGCATCGGCGGCCGGGAGTCTATTAAGGGATGCCGGTCGCGTAGCGGTTGCCCCCCGCGACGGCGATCCGCTCGGCCGCCGGGAGCTCGTCCTCGATCGCCCCGCGCACCCGGCGCAGCGCCTCGCGCCAGCCCCGCTGCTGCCAGAAGGCAGCCCAGGTGAGCGACTCGACCGCGCGGTCCAGGGGGTTTGCCGGCTCGGTCCGAGTGGGTCAGCCTCAGCTTGACCAGCCCGCCGATGCCGCCGCTCAGCTCCCAGACCGTGTGGGTGCGGATGCGGTTGGAGCGGCCGCCGGCCCCCTGCTCGACGATCCGCGTGTTCTCCTCCTGCTCGACGATCGCCGTGTCCTCCCAGGGCGCGCGCAGCGGCGTCTTGAGCCGGAAGCGCGCGCCGGCGCCGACGCCGCGCGACTCGAGCCGCGTCAGGTGGAAGTCGGTGAGGAAGTGGTCGGTGAAGGAGGGCCGCAGCGAGAGGTCGCCGACCAGCGCGAAGACCCGCTCGCGGGGGGCGTCGATTTCGACTTCGGCGTGGATCGGACCCATTGCGGCGCGATTCTATTCAGCCGCCCCCCGGCAGCGACCCGCGACCGGGCGCGGACGATCTTGAGTGACGGCCGGCGACAACCGGGTTATAAGGTCGTCACTGGGCCGCGTGAAAACGCGCGGGAAAGGAGAGCAGCATCTTCGACAGCGTCGGATCCGGCTGGCCGGGCGAGAGCTTCGCCCTCGGATCGATCCCGGGCTCGGGGGCCGACTCGTATCCGCGTCGGCTGCGGCGCCCGGCTCGGCGCTGCAAGATGCCGCCCCGGTCCCCCCCCGCCCGCGCTGCGGACGCTCGAGCTTCCGCCGCGACTCGATCTTCCTCGACCACCAGGAGCACGGCGAGGCGACCGTCGAACTCGAGCTGCCGCAGGACGAAGATCACCGCCGGCCTGGCTGCCGCAGGCACGGCGCTCGCTCGCCCCGGGCCGCCACCTCGTCTACCGCGACGACGCCGGCGAGGTCGCCAGCGTCGCGATCGAGCGCGGCTGGACGCGGATCGGGCGCAGCCCCAGAGCCGACCTCCGCCTCGACGACCCCACCGTCTCCCGCCGCCACGCGCTGGTCGTCGCCGAACCGGGCAAGGGGCTGCGGGTGCTTCATCAACCGCAGCCTCAACGGCGTCTTCGTCAACGGCGAGGCGGTCGAGTGGGCGCCGCTGGCCGACGGCGACCGGCTGACGGTGGGCCGCTTCGAGATCCACGTGGTCCTCGCCTGAACCCGAGCCATCGGCCGCGCCACCGGGCGAACCCCGGGTCCCGGCCACCGCCGCGCGTAGCATCTGTGCGCGTGAATGCCGTGCCCAACCCGGTCGACCGCTACGCCGCCCGGCTCCCCCGCGATCTCCGCCGCCGCCGACCGCGCCCGCGAGGAGCTGCACCGGGAGATCGAGCGCGTCCGGATCGGCGTCGAAGAGATGATGGCCGAGCAGGGCGGACCGGGCAGCGCCGAGCTCGAACGGGAGCTCAACGACCTGCGCGAGGACACCCGCCTCGACGTCAAGAAGCGGGTCAAGCGCTCCGAGAAGAAGCTCGACAGCGCTCGATCCGCAAGATCTACGAGCGCACCGAGCGCCTCGAACAGCGGATCGACCAGGTCGAGGCCGACCGCGCCGCCGCCGAGCACCGCATCCACACCGAGACCGAGCGCATGCTCGACGGGCTCCTGCAGGAGGTCCGCGCCGTGGCCGACCTCCTGACCGAGGGCGACTAGCCCGCGAGTCTGCGGATCGCCATGACTAGCGTGGTGTTTCGCGGTTTCGCGGCGG
>CAWEOH010000058.1:0-71238 GCA_963810455.1 uncultured Actinomycetes bacterium | reverse complement strand
CCTTGGGCGATCGAGGCTAGGTGCGCATGGGTGGAGCGACGGACCCTTATGTAGAGCATTCTCCCTGGCGGTCGCCAGGCCTAACGCAACCGGGATCCGGTCGCGCCCTGCGTGGATGATGATTGACGCTCGATCGGGCCATGCTTTCCAAAGGTCTGCGCCGATGCGTGCTCCCTCAGTCCGCTTCCTCGACTACAGGCGACGCCATCTACCCGTGGAACCGAATGCGCCGCTTCCCCAGGCGGCGCCTTGGGTGAGTGGGAACAGAAGGGCCATCAGCATCCCTTGTCCCCCCCGGTCCGCCGGGGGTAGGCTCGCCCAATGCGAGTACCGCCCGCCGATCCGGCTGAGCCCAATCGGTTTCGCGAAGTCCTCGTCGAACCGATCGCTCGGACCGGGGCGGGGCGATGGTGGCTGATCAACGTCTCGCCGAAGCTCGACCCCCTCTTCTACCGACTCTCCGGTGGCCGATTCACCTCGGCGCCCATACCGATGCTCTTCCTCACCCACACCGGGGCTCGATCGGGGAGGAAATCGACCACGCCGCTCGCCTACTTCACCGACGGCGAGGACGCGATCGTCGTCGCCTCCAACTACGGCCGCAAGAAGTCACCCCGCCTGGTACTACAACGTCAAGGCGAACCCGGAGGTCGATGTGAGGGTCGCCGGTCGCGTCTGCCGGTACCGGGCCAAGGTCACGGACGGCGAGGATCGCGAGCAACTCTGGAAGAAGTTCGTGCAGCTCACTCGCGTCTACGCCGACTACGTCGAGCGGGCGGAGGGAAGGACGATCCCCGTGATCCGGCTTTCGCCGCTCGATCCCCCGGACTGATCTGCCGGCGAAGGTAGACGCGGTGCGCGCTTCTCTCGGGTGATCGAGGAGGCCGAGGTTGGTGAGACTTTGTCCCCAATCTTGTCGCGAACTCCCGCAGTTCAGGCGTAACCAGGGGCGACAATTGGCAGGGATCGAAGCTTGATCGGGGCGGCCCTCCACGCATCTGCGCCGACTAATCGTCCCGGTCTCAAGCCACATAGGCGACGAGGAGAGGACGCGCCTGACAGGATTCGAACCTGTGGCCTTCGGTCTTCTAGGCCGTCGGTCCGTGCCTACCCCGGCAACAGGGGTTCACGCGAGAGCGGCTGAGGGGCCGATCCGCGCTCGCCGCTTGCCCGAGTACGCTAGGCGGGCGATGGCGACGGTCGTCTTTTTCATCAGTGGCCTCTCGGCGACCGTGCGGCAGTCACCGGAAGACGTGCTCTCCTCGCTGCACGAGTCAGGGTCGGTGGCCGAGCTGACCCTCGAATCCGGCGAACCGATCTATCTGCGGGTCGAGCAAGTCACCCACTGGCACGATCTCGAGGCCGACCCGGGCCGCCGAAGCCCATCCGAACCCTCCTCGAAACCTCGCTACGGCCGCGACCTTCCCCGGACCTCCTAGCGAACCTGACCGGTGTCTGCGCGGTCGGCAGACAGTTCCGGATCGGCGGCCGATACCGCGAGGGAGGTCGCCGCAATGCAGGGACCGCGGCAAGTGGCCGGCGATCCGCAAAGTGATCCCGAGTCGCTTTCCCCGGCTTCCGCCGGCAGCGGGGGCGGGTGGGCTGGCTGAGTGTCCGACCGTCCGCGAGCCCCTGCTGCCACCAGCGCCACCGGCGGGATGGGAGCCAGGCAGTGGCTGATCGTCATCGCCGGCATCCTGCTGGCGCTCTTCTTCGCGCTGAATCTCCAGGACGTCGAGGTCCACCTGCTTCTCACAACCGTGCGGATGCCGTTGATCATCGCGCTCGCGATCGCCGCGCTGCTGGGGCTGCTGCTGGGCTGGGCGGTGCCGCGGCTGCGACGCGGCGACCGGCATACCTAGGAGCGCCAGCTTCTACAGGCGCCATCTCGGGGGTCTGGCGCGAAGACGACGGCGCCGATGGCGAGAGCCCTGACGGGGCTTGGGTCGCGCAGCAGGCAAGAGCCTTGTCTGGGACCTGCAGGACAGTGGGTCTTCGGCGCGTTCGTGATCTGCGCCAACGACGCCAGTTAGGGCGCCGCCTTCGACGCGGCCCAAGGCGACGCCCCTGCAGCGGGCGTGTCATCCGCAACAGACGATCGTTTTGCGCAAGGCTCGAGCTCGGGCGAGCGGCTGGCCGATGACCCGACGAATCGCGTCGCGGCTGCGCTCGAGGGCGCGGAAGGGCGGAAAGAAGGTGGCGTCAGGTTGTACCCTCGTGGGCGTTCTCCAGCTAGGGCCTATCCCCGCGCTAGGGATAGTCCACGAAATGGGAACAAGGGTGGGAACAATCCGGTCCCATTTGGCCGATTGGGGCTTTTAGTGTCCCCGGCAAATATGCTGGTTTTGCGGGTATTTCCTGTTGTCATGGGAAATGGTGAAATGCTCAAATAGTGCCTCCTAAGGGATAGGCCGCTGGTTCGAATCCAGCTCGGGGCATGCTGGGTCCGCCTGGGCCGTTCGGCCCATATCCGTTGCGCCGTGACGGGTCACTGGGCTTAACTGTTGCCCGTGCCGTCGCCACGGGTCCACGAATCGCGCCCGCGCGCCGCCGCACTTCTCCATCTCTGCTTCTTCCTGGTCGTCGCCGGGATCTGGCTCGCCGCTGCGCCGCGACCCGCGGAGGCGACGTTCGCCGGCCAGAACGGGTTGATCCTGTTCCAGGGCGACGGCGGTCATATCTTCACGATGTGCCCCGACGGCAGCTCGGTGAGGCTCCCGATCGAAGACGGCTACGGCGGTAGCTGGTCGCCCGACGGGGAGAAGATCGCCTACGCGGTGGTCGACGCCGAACATCCCGAACGGCAGGGCATCTGGGTCGCACGGTGGGACGGCTCCGAACCGGTCCAGGTGACCGGGCCCGGGACGGCGGCCGGGTGGAACGCCGACGGCCTTCCGGCCTGGTCGCCGGACGGCAGGTACCTCGCCTACGAGCGCTACAAGCGGTATTCGCCGACCGTCACGCGCCGGCAGTTCTCCAAGGTCGATCTGGTGACCGGCGTGCGGACCGATCTGATCGGCGACCCCGAATTCGCGGACACCGGGGGGTTCGCCTACGCGCCGACCTGGTCGCCTTCGGGCGCGAAGATCGTCCTCACCTTGGACGAGATCGACGGTGCAAGCCTCTCCCACGAAGAGGATCTCTACTGGGTCTCACCCGACGGCGAATCGGTGCCACAGCCGTTCGTCGCGGAAGCGGAAAGCCACCTCGTCTCGCCCGACTTTCGCCCCGATGGCGACGCCGTGGTCTACTACCGCAATGCTGCGGACGGAGGTTCGGCCTGGCGCTCGACCGGGACCGGGGCCAGCCCGGGGCAGCTCTACCCCTCGCCGACGATTTTCCCCGCCTACTCGCCCGACGGCGAAAAGATCGTCTTCAATCGCAACGGCGAAGACGGCTTCCCGCATGTCTTCACGGCAAACGCCGACGGTTCGGGCGGCGTCGTGGACACCGGTAGGCGCGGCGGGCAGGCCCGCTGGGGCGGCAAGGTCGCCGATTGCGATACCGGCGCCCCGCCGAGCTACGAAGGGGTGCGGATCAACGAGGTGCTCCTCTCCCACGCCGGCAGCGCCTACAACCAATACATCGAGTTGCTCAATCTCCGCGACGACAACTTCTCGCCGGCCGCCGCTCCGTACAAGTTCGTGGTCTACGACGGCGAAGGCGCCGAGATCGGCGAGCAGACGGTGCCGACCGACTCGCTGCGCAACCGCGACGACAGCAAGCCCTACCTGGCGGCGAGCCCCACCACCTTGAGCGACTCCGAACTCGGGATCGAAGGCTATGACACGCCCTTCTACACCTACATGCCGGTGAGCGAGGGCCAGCTCTGCTTCACCGCGACCGCAGCGGACCTGAAGGTCGACTGCGTCAGCTGGGGGTGCGTCGCCTCGCCGGTCAGCGCCGGGACGAACCCGATTCCGGTTGCCTCCGGCGGGAAGTCGAGCCAGCGACAGGGTCTCGGCGGCGCGGTCTTCGAGCTTGCCGAGCCGACGCCGGGCGCGACGAATCTCAGCGGAGAAGCTCAGGAATCGTGCTCGGGGTCGACGGGCGAAGAACCGCCGGCAGTTCCCGAATCCTCCGAACCGCCCGCAACGCCAACCACTCCCACCACTCCGCCCGCGAGCGTCCCCGTATCGACTCGCCCTGCCGACGAGGAAGCCCCCGAGGGCACGGCGAAGGTCAAGGGGGCGAAGGTGGCCGGGAAGCCGATCAGGCTGAAGGTCGTCTCCAGCGAGGCGGGAAAGGCGGTCGCCTCCGGTTTCGAGCTGAAGACCAGCGGCAAGGGCGGCAAGCTGAAGGTGATGCTGCAACCAGCGCGAGCGCGACTCGACTCCCACCGGCCGAAGATTCTGAAGCTGAAGCCACTGGGCAAGAAGAACAGGAAGAAGGCGCTCACGCTGAAGCAGGCGCTCCGCCGCAAAGGGGTGCAGGCAAAGGCCGAGCTGACCGTGACCTTCACCGATCTGGCCGGCAACTCCAGTCGCCGCAAGTTGAGCTTCAAGCTCAAGTAGCCTCGCGCGCCCGTTTCATCGCCGGCGCGGATCCGGCGAGGCGGATCGGCATCGCACCAGTGAAACGGGATCGCCATCGATTGACGCAATCCGGTTCGTCTTGTGTTCGGGTGGGGGCACCCACTGCTGGCAGGGGATAGGGTCGGAGTGTGGAGCGTCCGCAAACGCGCTACGCACGTAATGGAGATCTTGCGATCGCCTATCAGGTGCACGGCTCGGGCGATCACGACCTTCTGCTCAACAGCGGCACCGCCTCCAACATCGAGACGGTCTGGAGCTTTCCCGAGGCGGTCCGTCTATTCGAGCGGCTGGGAAGGTTCGCTCGGGTCATCCGCTTCGACCGCCGCGACTCGGGGCTGTCCGATCCGATTGCGGACGACCTGACGCTGGAAGCGCACGCGGACGATGCGCTGGCCGTGATGGATGCGGCTGGTGCCGAGCGGCCTGTGCTGATGGGCGGCCTCGACGGCGCCCGCTCGCTCGCGCTGCTTGCCGCGACCCGGCCGCAGCGGGTCGGTGGCCTGGTCGCTATCTCACCGTCGGTGCGCGGCGGGGCGGCCAACTCGACGGAGCTGGCCGAGTCGGCCGCAAGGAACTTGGCGGAGCTGACCGATTGGCCCGGTCCGCGGATGGCCGCGCTCTATGCCCCCGAGTGGGCCGACGATCCGGAGCGTCGCGACCAGATGAAGCGGTACTTCCAGACGACCGTCACCCCGCGGCAGGGAGCGCGGCTGCTGCGGATGTCGCTGACCAGCGACATCAGCGGCGTTCTCCCGCTCGTCCAGGCTCCGACCCTGGCCCTGCACCCGTCGGAGCTGCCGATCATCTCCCTCGATGCCGTTCGAGAGTTCGTCGAGCTGATTCCCGGCGCGGAATATCGGCAGCTGCCCGGCAGCGCGGCGTTGATCTTCGCCCTCGACGTCGAGCTGCTAGCCGACATCATCGAGGAGTTCGTGACGGGTGCGGCCCCCGCGCCGCCGACGAGTCGCACTCTCGCCACGGTCCTCTTCACGGACCTGGTTGACTCGACCGGGCGTGCCGCGCAGGTCGGGGATCGGGCCTGGTCGACTGTCCTCGACCGTCACCTCGGGCAGGCACGAGAGGCAGTGAGAGCCCAGGGTGGCGAGACGATCAAGACGACGGGCGACGGGCTGCTCGCCCTGTTCATGGGCCCGGGCCAGGGCGTGCACTGTGCCCAGGAGATCATCCCCGCGGCGCGGGAGCACGGCTTGGAGGTGCGGGCCGGCGTGCACACCGGGGAAGTCGAGCGCAGTCACGACGACGTGGCTGGCCTGGCGGTTCATCTGGCCGCACGGATCACGGGTCTCGCCCGGCCCGGAGAGATCCTCGTCTCCGGGACCGTTCGCGACTTGGTCATCGGCAGCGACCTTGGCTTCGCGGACCGTGGGGAGCACCAGCTCAAGGGTGTCCCCGGCCAGTGGGCGATCTACGGCGTGAACCAGTAGCGCTGACGATCTGGGATTTGCCGCCGAGCCTCGCCGAGGCTGTGGAGCGGGAGAAGCGCCGCTCCTGTTGCCTGGCGTCCCCGCCACAGGCGTGAAGCCGGCCTGGATCTGCGGGCGCCGAAGACCTAAGGCGACGGAGGTAGCGGCTTGCCGGAGCGGCGGTGCGTCAGCGATATCGCGCTGGTCTCGACTCGACGATGCCACTGAGCGAGAATGCCGCCGATGCCTGACGAGCTGCCGATCCTGCTCTTCGCCACGCCGGCCGAGCTCGAGGCCTGGCTGCAGGAGAGCCACGTCGAGTCCCAGGGGCTCTGGCTGAAGATCGCAAAGAAGGGGACCGAGCCGACGAGCGTCACCTATGCCGAGGCACTGGAGCTGGCGCTCTGCTTCGGCTGGATCGACAGCCAGAAGCGCGGCCTCGACGAGCGCCACTTCCTGCAGCGGTTCACGCCGCGCCGTCCCGGCGGCCGCTGGTCGAAGATCAACCGCGAGAAGGCGGAAGCGCTGCTCGCAGCCGGCGCGATGCGACCGGCGGGGCTGGCCGAGGTCGAAGCGGCCAAAGCCGATGGTCGCTGGGAGGCCGCCTACGAGGGCCAGCGCGCGGCGGCGGTGCCGAGCGACCTGCGGCGCGAGCTCGACGCCAACCCCGCCGCGGCCAAGTTCTTCGCCGAGCTCGACAGCGCCAACCGCTACGCGATCGTCTACCGCCTTGGCGACGCGAAGAAGCCGGAGACGCGCGAGCGGCGGCTGCGCAAGTTCGTCGCCATGCTCGAGCGCGGCGAGAAGATCCACCCCTGATCCATTTCGTCCGCCCTGGCAAGATGGCGGCGTGGAGCACGTGCTTGGCATCGGCGGGTACTTCATCCGCGCAGCCGACCCGGCGACCCTGGCCGCCTGGTACCGCGACTGCCTCGGTCTGGACGCCGACGAGAACGGCCTTTGGCATCAGGAATCCGGGCCTACGGTGTTCGCCACGTTCGAGTCTGGGACCGAGTACTTCGGAGCCCGCGCTCAGCAGACCATGCTCAACTTCCGCGTCCGCGATCTGGACGCGATGCTCGCGCAATTGCGCGCCAAGGGGGCGGACGTGGCCGCCGAGACGCAGGACATGGACGGCGTCGGTCGCTTCGGCTGGGTCACCGATCCCGAGGGCAACCGGGTCGAGCTGTGGGAGCCCGCCTGACCGAGCGGCGAGCTACCCGCCGCTCAGCGCAGCAGCCGCAGCGGGCGCCGCGTGACGGTGCGCTTGCCGTTGGCGGCGAAGGTCTGCAGCCACACGGTCGCCCGGCGCCAGCGGGTCCGGCGGACGCGGCGGGCCAGGCGGCGGGGGATGAGGAGGGTGGCGGGGTAACGGCCGGCGGCGGCGTTGCGCAGCCGCAGGGTCGCCAGCACGCTGCCGTTGCGCAGGCGCCCGCGGAGGCGCAGGGGCAGGCGGGGCCGGGCGGTGCCGAGGGCGACCGTGACCCGGGCGGTGGAGCGGTCGTGCGGGACCTCGAAGGGGGTATCGATGCCGCGGCGCGCGGCGACGCCGAGG
This sequence comes from uncultured Actinomycetes bacterium, assembly GCA_963810455.1. Classification (GTDB taxonomy): domain Bacteria; phylum Actinomycetota; class Thermoleophilia; order Solirubrobacterales; family 70-9; genus VAYN01. The sequence continues at coordinate 63,724 of CAWEOH010000058.1, read as the reverse complement.
CGGACCCGGCGGGGCGCTTCCAGCGCCGTGCCCTGGAGAGCCTGGCCCAGGCAGGTCGAGAACCATTTGGTCTTCGTGTCGCGGTACGGATAGTGGAGATCGGTCACGGGGGTGAAGCCGCGGCTGAAGAAGTCTTCCGGGTCGAGGTTCAGCTGGCCCTTCCCGTCGCCGAACATCCGGTTGGTGAGGCCGGCGGAGGGCACTTCCATCTTGTACCGGTCACCGAGCGTGCCGGCGCCCGTGAGATGGCCCAGCGCGCTGACGATCCACGTTTCGCGTTTGTCTTCGTCCGGGACGCCGATCTGGCGGAAGATCGGCCGCGCGTACTGGGCGCTGGCCGGCGAGTCGCCGAACGGCCGGTGGCATATTTGAGGGAAGGTCAGGCCGGCGAAGTTCGTCGCCCGCCGGTAGGTCTGGATCGGCAGTTCGAAGGCCTCGTACTTGGCCGGCACGATCGCGCCGTAGGCCGCCGCTTCCGAGGAGGTGAGCAGGGACTTGGCCGCCGCACCCTGGTCGGACTGCGTGTATTCCCAGGCTTCGTGGTCGAAGGGGCATTCGGCCCATTCGACCCGGGTCGGCGCGCTGCAGGCGCCGACCGTCTTCAGCCGGCCGTAGTCGGCCGCGATCGCGTCCGGCAGCTGCCGGGTCAGCAGCAACTGGGTGGCGGCCAGGCGGTCGGCGAATGCTTCGCCGACCTCGCCGACCTTGACGTGGAAGTTGTCGCCCGCCGACTCACCTTCGACCTTCGCCACCTCCATCCCGAAGTGGTAGACCGCGCTGACGGCGCCGAAGACCTTGCCGGCCACCGGCAGCTCTTTGCCGAGGTCGAGAGCCGTATCGAAGACCGCGCCGATCAGCGCTTCGGCCTTCTCTTCCTCGGAGGGCGCGACTTCTTCGTCGACTGCGGCAGCGATGTGCTGCAGCCTCGCCCAGTTCTGGAACTCGGTCGAGTCGAACGGCTTGGCGAGCTTTTCGAGGTGGGCGTGGGTCCAGCGCAGCCAGGAGATCTCCTGAACCAGCTCGCGCTGCGCCCAGTGGAAGTCGGCATCGTCGAAGCCCTTCGCTTCCTTTGGCGGCGCCAATTTTTCGATCGCCGTCGCGTCCGTCGCCCATTCGCCGGCGTCGAACGGCCGGGTCCAGTACACGGTGCGCGGGTTGTCGGTTTCCAGCACCGCTTCGCCGATGTAGGCGATCGCCGCGCTGCGCCCCGGGTTGCCCTGCTCGGGCCAGGGCGTGGGCCCCTGCCCGGCCACCTGCAGCAGCTCGGCGGCGCCACGGTTGAGCGGCGCCTCGCCCCCGGTGCCCAGCGGATCGGAGTTTTCGATCTGGAATTCGTAGTAGCGGCCGCGGCGGGCCAGGACGCCGCCGAGCGGCGCCGTGTTGAGGCTCGCCGGGGAGCCGGCGCCGGCGCCGGCGCCGAGCACCTCGTCCCCGTTCGCGCGACCGAGACGGGCGCGGCCGGCCAGCGTGTAGGAGCTCTCATGCGTCATCTGCGGTACGGACTCGCTCGAGTCGAGCGCGGTCGAGCTGAGCGCACGGAGGAAGCGGCTGCGACTGCCGCCGGCCAGTTCGACCTCGCCGGCGAGCGGGTCGACCCAGGGGTATGCGGGACCCATCAGGTCGACGCCGGGGTCGCCGCGGCTGGCGATGAAGATCAGGTCGCGGTAGCCGAACTGGGCGTGGCCGTTGCTGAGGCTGTTGGCCCGCGCCAGGGTTTCCTGCATCGCCCGCAGCCCAGCCGGGGAGTCGTGGGTCTCGAACCAGTACGAGTGGCCTGCGAGCGTGCGCGCGTCCAGGACCAGCACCTGGAAGCCGCCCTTCGAGCCGGCCGGCAGCGGCTGCACGAAGCTCTTGCCGCCGACCGCGATCACGTTCTGGGTGGCGTCGGAGCCCGGCGCCTGGGTTTCGAAGGTCGGTCGTTCGCCGCCGACCAGCGAGTAGTTGCCGTCGTTGTCGAGGAAGAGGTTGTCGTCGATCAGGCCGCTGTCGGCGACCGTCGGGTCCGGCGCCGCGAGCTGCACCGACCCGTCGCCGCCGTCGCCGGGCTGAAAGACGGCGGAAAAGGTGCCGCGCCGGACGGCGGCCGTGGGCGCCCACCATTCCCATGGCCGCACGTAGCCGCCGAGGGCGTCGCCGATCCCGACTGGGGGCTGGACGGTGGGGTCGGTGCCGGGCAGGTTGACGGCAACCGCGATCGTCGGCCGCTCGCTCTTCGCGAGGGAGGCCAGGTCCTTGTGCACCGCTTCGACGCAGCGGGAGAGCAAGGCATGTTCGGATTCGCGCGGATGTTCGGTTGCCTCCGGGCAGCTGTAGGACTTGTTGGAGACCAGGCTGAGGTCACGGCGGTCGAGGACCACGACCTGCAGCCACTTGCCGGCTTCGCCCGGATAGAAGGCTTCGATCGGGCCCCGCAACGCCACGCCCCATCTGTCGCCGCGGTGGGCGCCGGTGACGAGCCGCACCGACGGCGGGGGGTCGACTCTGACGTTGACGAAGTCCCTGCCGTCCTCGCCGCCGGGGCCGATCACGGTGAGCCGCAGGCGCACCTGGCGAGTGCTCCCGGCGCGCAGCGTCGGCGTCGGCGAGTGGCGTTGCGTGAGCCGGACCCCGCCGCGCCGGGCGCGGCGGACCGCCCGGGGCCCGCCGGCGATCGACCAGCGGTAGCGCAGGCGCCCCACCGTTCCGAGCGGGACCGATTCGGAGCCGTCGAGCGTGACGCGGTCGCCGCTGGCGGTGACGACGTCGAGCCCGGCGGCGGCGAGCGGCCGGGTGGAGCGGACGCGGAAGCGGACGACGCGGTGCCGGCGCCGGCCTCGCGGGCCGCTGGCGACGCGGAGCCGGTTGAGGCCGAAGCGCAGGCCATGGTTGGGCGAGGCGCGCAGCCGGCGCATGCCGCCCCGGCCGCGCGCCATCTGGCGCGTGATCCGCTGCCCGTTGAGGAAGACCGCGAGGCGCCGCGCGCCCCGCGTCCGCAGCTTGATCTCGAGCGGTCGCGCCGGCAGCCGCGCTCCCGGCCGCGGAGCGAGCACCCGGGGCTGGCGGCTGCTCGAGCTCGCCGCCCGCCGATCCCTGGCCGGGCTCGTCGCCGGCGCGCCCAGCAGGGCACAGAGCAGCACCAGGCACAGACCAACTCCGGCAACCCTGGTCAATAGCAGCGGAATCTCCTTTTGGCCGATCGACCGGGCGCACTCCCCCTGCGCCGCTTCATTTGAAGCCCCACCCTAGACCAAGCAGCTTCAGCAGCTGAGGGTTTCTGTCTGAGCAGCGGCCGTGTTTCTGCCGCTGACAGAGCCGTCCGTCTGAATTCGGACGGTCCTGCTCTCGCCGAGGATCGAGAGCGGCTCACACCGGATCAGCCGGACGCGGCGCGCCCGCCGGCGTTGAGCCGGCGCAGGACCAGCGGCGCCGCGACCATCATCGTCAGCAGGCGCAGCCCCTGGACGGCGAGGACGAAGGTGGTGTTGGCGCCGGCGCCGTAAGCGAGCGGCAGCACCACGATGAGGCCGCCGGGCGTGGTCGCCAGGTAGCCGTCGAGGAGCGAGACGCCGGCGGTCAGCTCCAGCACCCAGCCGAGCGCGACGCAGGCGGCGACGAGGGCGGCCATCGCGATCGCCACCGGCGCCGCCAGGCGGGCGATCTGCCCCAGGGTGCCCGGCTGGAAGGCGAGGCCGATGCGGGCTCCGATCAGGGCGAAGGAAGCGTCACGCAGCAGCGGCGGGACATCGGTCCCGGCGGGCAGGAGGCCGGCGAGCGAGAGCGCGGCGGTGAGCACGAGGGGGCCGAGCAGGGCCGGGGCCGGGAGGCGCAGCCGCGGTCCGAGCAGGGCGCCGAGGGCGCCGGCGCCGAGCGTCACCGTCCAGCCCCAGGGCGTGCCGAGCGGGCCCGGGCCGGCCCCACCCGCATCGGCCGCGCCGACGCCGAAGACGATCGGGATCGCGAGGGTGGTCAGGCCGGCGACGACCAGCATCCGCAGGTAGTGCATGAAGGCGACGAGCCGCTCGTCGCCGCCCAGCTCCTCCGCCATCGCGACGATCCCCGTGGCGCCGCCGGCGATCATCCCGAGCGAGGCGGTGGTGCGGTCGACTCCGCTCGAGCGGGCGAGCAGCAGCCCGGCGCCGACGCTGACCGCCAGGGTCGCCGCGCTGACCGCCAGCACCGGGGCCCAGCGCCACCCCAGGCCGCCGAGCGTCGCCCCCTGCAGGAAGGTTCCGATCGTCACCCCGATCACCACCTGGCCGAGCTTGAAGGCGCCGTCGGGAAGGCTCAGCTTGCCCGGGGCGGCGAGCGCGACGCCGAGCCCGGCGACCATCGCCGCGAACAGGTAGCCGGCCGGTAGGCCCAGCCCCTCGGCGAGCCAGCCGCCAAATCCCGCGAGCGCTGCCAGCAGCGCCCAGAGCCTGAACCGATGAGTCATGGTCAGACAGTCTGCTACTTAGACAGCCTGGGCGGGAAGCGGTCGGGGTTGTTGAAGAAACGGACGCACCGCACCGCGCCGTCGCCGACCTCGAGCGCGACGATGCTGAGGAAGCCGAGCGAGGGGCTGTCGATCCGCACCCCGGGCTCGCCGTTGACGAGGACCGGGGTGAACGCGACGTCGTCCGGGTAGGCGTCCTTGCGCTGCACGCCGACGACGAAGCGGGCGATCTTGTCGGCGCCGTAGATCGGCTTGCGAGCGGCGAGGACGACGCCACCGCCGTCGGAGTACATCACCGCGTCGGCGGCGAGCAGGTCGCGGATCCGGTCGACCTCGCCGGAGCCGGCGGCGGCGAGGAAGGCGGTCGCCAGCCGCTCGCGCTCCTCCTCGCCGACCGCGCGGGCGCGGCCGGGGTCGCCGACGTGCTCGCGGGCGCGGCTGGCGATCTGGCGCACGTTGTCCGGCGTCCGCTCGATCGCCGCGCCGATCTCGGCGTACTCGAGGTCGAAGGCGTCGCGGAGGACGAGGACGGCGCGCTCGACCGGGTTGAGCCGCTCCAGCGCGCAGAGCAGGGCGAGGCTGAGCCGCTCGGCCTCGATCGCCCTCGTCTCCGGCGTCTGCGGGTCGGTGAGCAGCGGCTCGGGCAGCCAGGGGCCGACGTAGACCTCGCGCCGGGCGCGGGCCGAGCGCAGCCGGTCGAGCGCCAGCCGGGTGGTCACCGTCACCAGGTAGGAGGCGGGATCGGCGACCTGCTCGCGCTCCGCCCGCTGCCAGCGCAGCCAGGCGTCCTGGACGACGTCCTCGGCCTCGCTCAGCTCCCCCAGCACGCCGTAGGCGATCCCCAGCAGCCGTGGCCGGCTCGCGGTGAACGGATCGGCGGGCGCCGCGGAGGCCATCGCACAACCTTAGGACGATGCCGGCGCCGCCACCCGGTGTCGCAGGGCCGCCGCCGCGGCCGCGGCGCCGCTGGCGAGCGCGGCGTCGACCAGCCAGCCCTCCGGCCCGAGCCAGTCGCCGGCACCGAAGAGGCCCTCGCCGCGGTCGACCGCCGGGCGGCCGGCGAGCCCTCCCCGCTCCGGGCTCGCCACCGCCGAGACGGCGACCATGCGGGGCAGGAAGCGCTGCAGCCTCGCCCGCTCGCGCCAGCCCGGCTGCACCGCGTCGGCCGCCGCCTCGAGCTCGGGGCGGGGCGCCCGCGCGTAGCTGGCGAGGCTGAGCAGGACGCCGTCGCGATGGTCGGGCGGCGAGTGCTTGGAGAGGTAGGTCGGGGCGTCGATCCCGAGCGCGAAGGTGCGCCCTGGCCGCGGCAGGCGGTCGAGGCCGAGGTCGAGCGCGCTCACCTCGGCCGCCGGCCCGGGCGGGTCCGGAGACCGCTCGCCGAGCAGCTTGGCGAAGGCGGCGGGAACGCCGGCGGCGACCACGACGACGTCGGCGTCGAGCGTCTCGTCGTCGAGGCTCGCGCGCCAGCCGTCCCCGCGGCGCTGCAGCGCGCGCACGGCGGCACCGGTGCGCAGGGTCGCGCCGGCGGCGACGGCCTGGCCGGCGAGCGCCTCGACCAGCGATCCCCAGCCGCCGCGCAGGTAGCGGACGCCGGGCCAGAGCCCGGTCGCCACCTGGGCGGCGGCGACGTCGGCGCTGAGCGACTCCTGGTCGGCGACGAAGGTGGTGACCCGGACCAGGGCGGCGGCGCTTTCGCGGGCGCGGGCGGAGGGCAGCTCTCGCCGCAGCCACTCGGCGGCCGAGAGCCCGGCGAGCTCCGCCGGCCGCCGCCGGGCCGCCCCCGCCAGCCACCGGGCCAGCGCCGCCGAGCCGCCCGGCAGGCGGCGCGGGCGCCCGCCGCGGACGAAGAACGAGCGGTGCGAGGTCGGGTTCCAGCGCGGCGGGTCGATCCCCAGGGCGCGCAGCTCGCGCATCCCCGGGCCGCCGACGTAGAGCGCGTGCGGGCCCTGGTTGAGGTCGAAGCCCGCGCGTCGCTCGGAGGCGGCGCGGCCGCCGAGGCGGCTGCTGGCCTCGAGCAGAGTCGTCGCGGCGCCGCCGGCGGCGAGGCGGGCGGCGGCGAGGATCCCCGCCGGCCCGCCGCCGACGACGAGCGCGGTCTTCGCTGAGCTGAGTCGGTCCACTGCCTTGAAAGAGTTCATACCTCTGAGACGTCACAGCATCGCCGTCCGTGACAGCGTGTTAAGAGAGGGACCAGTGAGGGAGCGACGACACCGACCCCGCCTGGCCGGCACCCGCCTGCTGCTCGCCGCGCCGATCCTGCTCGGGCTGCTCGCCTGGCTGGGAATCGCGGCTGCCCCGGCGGGGGCGAAGACGATCCATTTTCGCGGCGAGACCGCACGGGTGCCCGCCGGCTGGCCGGTCTACCGGCTCGCCCAGCACCCGCGGATGTGCGTGCGCCTCGACCGCCGCGCCGTCTACCTCGGCTCCCCCGCCGCCAACCAGCGCTGCTCGGCGGCGGCCGCGGTCGGCCGGCGGCGGGCGATCCTCGTCGATCCCGCCGGCCGCGCCCGCGCCCGCGCCTCGATCCTGCCGGTCGCGCCGCGGCCGCTGGCCGGCGCCTCGGCCTCCGGGGCCCCCTTCACCGGTCTGGGCTTCGATGCCTGCAGCGCCCCCTCGGCCAGCTCGATGGCGGCCTGGGCGAAGTCGCCCTACCGCGCCGTCGGCGTCTACATCGGCGGCATCAACCGCGCCTGCGCGCAGCCCAACCTGACCGCGAGCTGGGTGAGCGCCCAGACCGCCGCCGGCTGGCACCTGATCCCGACCTACGTCGGCCGCCAGGCGCCGACCAGCAGCTGCGGGAGCTGCGCCAAGCTGAGCACCGCGCAGGCGACCGCGCAGGGCGCCGCCGCCGCCGAAGACGCGGTCGCCCGGGCGGAGGCGGTCGCGATCGGCCCCGGCAGCCCGATCTACTTCGACATGGAGTCCTACTCGCGGACCTCGAGCGCGACCGCCGCCACTCTCACCTTCCTCGAAGCGTGGACCCGCAAGCTGCACGCGCTCGGCTACGTCTCCGGCGTCTACAGCAGCAGCGCCTCGGGGATCGCCGACCTCGCCGCCAGGATCGGCAGCGGCTACCTGCAGCCGGACGACCTCTGGATCGCCAACTGGAACGGCCAGCAGAGCACCGCCGAGCCGGTCCTCCCCGCCAGCGCCTGGGCCCAGCACCAGCGCATCCACCAGTACCGCGGCGGCCACGACGAGCGCTACGGCGGCGTCACGATCAACATCGACAACAACTACGTCGACGGCGCCACCGTCGGCGACGCGACCCTGCCGACCAGCCCCGACGACCCGGTCGGCTGGCTCGACTCGGCCGGCGCGCCGGGGCCGGGCCAGGTCCGGGTGCGCGGCTGGGCCTTCGACCCCGACGTGCCGACCGCGACGCTCGACATCCGCGTCTCCGTCGGCGGTCGCGAAGGCGACAGCGAAGCCTCCGTCTACGACCTCGGGCCGATCGCCAACCAGCCGCGCAACGGCGTCGCCATCGAGCACCCGGAGGCGGGCAAGTACCACGGCTTCGACGCCTCCTTCTTCGCCGGCACCGCCGGCAAGCAGACGATCTGCGTCTACGCCGGCAACACCGGCCTCGGCAGCGACCGCCTGCTCGGCTGCAAGGCGAAGTGGATCCCGGTCGCGATCTCGCTCCGGCACATCCACACGACCAGCCGCGGGGTCCGCGTGCGGGTCGAATGCGAATGGCCGGAAGGGACCGAATGCCCGGGCCAGCTGCAGCTGCGCACCCGGTTCAAGAAGCGGATGGGCCGTCGCCACGGCCGCGTCCGCGTCCACACCGTCACCCGCAACCTCGGCCGCCGCAGCTTCCACCTCGGCGGCGACCGCGGCCACGGCTTCCTCATCCCCTTCAGCGCCGGCGGCAAGACGCTGCTGCGCGGGCGGGGGAAGCTGCGGACCTACCTGATCGCCGCCGTCCCCGGCGGCCGCCGGGTCAGGGTCATCGGCGTCGAAAACAAGGGCTGAGCGCGCTAGGAGTCGCCGAGCGCTTCGCGCAGGCGGGCCAGCTCGCCGCGCAGCTCGGCGAGCTCGCGTTCGAGCCGGTCGAGCCGGTCATCGTCGGGGCCGGGCGCGGAGGCCTCGGGCTCGGTCTCCGCGGCCTCCGCCGGCGGCCGGGACAGCGGCCGGCGGCTCGCGCCCTCCTCCTCCCCGCCGCCGAGCAGCTGCGCGTAGCGCTCCTCCTTCTGGCCCGGCCGCCGCTCGAGGCGGGCGACGAAGCCGCGCCCGATCAGCCGCTCCAGCGCCGCCTCGACCGCGGTGAGATCGGCGAAGCCGTGCAGGCGCTCGGCGCGCTGCTTCAGCTCGCCCGGGGTCTGCGCCCCGCGCAGCATCAGCACCGCGAGCAGGGAGATTTCCTCCTCGTCGACGCCGATCGCCTCCGGCAGCAGGTGGCGGTACTTGCGGGCGCGGCTGCCGGCGCCGCTGGCCAGCCGCGTCCAGCCGCGCAGCGCCAGCCGTCGCAGCGCCTCGCTCACCGTCGCCTCGTCGTAGTCGACCACCGGGTCGCGGTTGGTCGACTGGTTGCAGGCGAGCCGCAGGGCGTTGAGCGAGAGCGGGTAGGCGTCCGGGGTGGTCCGCTGCTTCTCGATCAGGCAGCCGACGACGCGGATCTCGACGGCGTCGGGCTCGAGCGGCACGCCGGCCTCAGCCGCGGTCCGGCCGCTCGGGGTAGAGCTCGTCGATCGTGACCAGCGCCGCGTAGGGCGCCTGCGCCGCCGCTTCGATCGCCTCGGCGCCGCCGGCTAGCCGGTCGACGACGGCGACGACGCCGGCCACCTCCAGCCCCTCCTCGCGGATCCGGGCGACCGCCTTCGCGGTCGAGCCGCCGGTGGTGACGGTGTCCTCGACGACGAGGCAGCGCAGCCCCGGCCCGACCGGGCCCTCGACCCAGCGCTGCAGCCCGTGCTCCTTGCGCTCGCCGCGGACGAAGAAGGCGACCAGGTCGGCGCCGGCGGGCACCGCGATCGCCGCGCAGGCGGGCGGGATCGCGGCCGTCGCCGGGCCGCCGACCGCGGCGGCGCCGAGCTCGAGCGCGCGGGCGGCGATCAGCTCGCCGGCGGCGCGGAACCCGGCCGGCCGCATCAGCGTGCGCCGGGCGTCGACGTAGTACTGGGCGGTGGCGCCGCTGGCCAGGGTGACTTCGCCGACCACCAGCGAGTGCTCGCGCAGCTCGGCGAGCAGCGTCTGCTTGGCGGCCGCGAGGTCGGTCGGCATGCGCGGATCCTATGCGGCCGGACGCCCGGCGGGCCCAGGGCACCGCCAGGCGTCCAGCCGCGGAGCCTCAGGACCCCTTGCGCTCGATCGGGAGCACCTTCACCGCGTGCTTCTTCTTGCCCGGGCGGTAGACGACGATCTTCGCCTTGCCCTTCGGCTTGCGGAGCGGGCGGTAGTAGAGGAACGCCTGCTCGCGGCCCTTGATCGCGACGGTGCGGGTCAGCGTTTCCGGCGCGGCGTTGCCGTAGCGCTGGATCGTCAGCCGGTAGACGCGGCGCTTGTCGGTGTCGTCGCCGAACCACATCAGCTTGTGCTTCGGCTGCTTGACGAAGGTGAGGCTGGTCCCTTTCGGCGCCCCCAGCGCGGCGACCGTGACGCGGTAGCCGACCTTCTTCGTTTCGTCGCCGAGCGAGATCGCCGGCGAGACGGTGTGGCGGCTGGGCAGGTAGGAGATCGCCTTGCCCTTCGGCGAGAGCGCGACCCGGGCCGTCTGCCCCGGCCCCATGATCAGGTTTTCGATCGTGGCGTCGTAGGTCGGGCCGACCAGGCTGAGCGTCTCGCGATCGCGGTGCTTGAGGTGGCGGCCCTTGATCGCGACGTCGAACTGGACCCCCTTCGGCAGGCGGACGACCGGCGCCGGCGAGTCGGCGTAGAGCTTGCCATCGGCCTTCTGGCGGTACCCGGTCGAGGTCCGCGGCAGCAGCCGGGCGCCGGGGATGTGGTTGATCCAGCGGCCCTTGCGGAAGCCGGTCTGGCGGCCCTTCTCGTCGGTGATCAGGAAGCGCGCGTGTTCGGAGCCGGTGCCGTCGAGGCGCAGCTCGTTCCACTTCGAGCCGGCACCCTGGCGGCCGATGCAGAAGGGGCAGGGCTGGACGCCGAGCCCCGGGGTCACCGGCACCAGGCGCAGCGTCTTCGACTTCGCGTTGCCTTCGTACATCGCCTGCGGGACGTCGGGCACGACCGTCCCGTAGTAGCTCCAGGTGTTCGTCTTGGTGTCGATCTGCAGCCGCCGGTCGGTGTTCGCGGGCCAGTTGTTGTCGTAGACGTGGACGTCGTAGATCCCGTTGCCCATGTCCTCCACCGCGTACGGCGTGATCGCGTGGCCCGCCTTCCCCCCGTACTGGAAGATCGTGAAGGTCCAGATCTCCTTCGACTTCGGGTCAAGCGCCCCGTGCAGCAGCGCGTGGAGGATGCCCCGCGGCGTCGTGATCAGGGTCCCGTCGGTGACCGAGGTGAGGTCCTGCAGGCTGAAGGCGCGGGCAATCGAGCGCTGCAGCAGCTTGCTGTCTTCGATGTCGAGCGAGAAGGTCGAGGACGCCGAGGGTTCGAAGGCGCTCAGCGAGCGGTAGCCGAAGCGCGGCAGGTAGCCCTTGTAGATCAGCTCCGAGAGCGTCGCGAAGCCGAAGCAGTGGCCGCCGGCGGAGGCCTGGTTGTAGGCCTTCATGTAGGCCCTGGCGATCGGCGTCAGCACGCACTTGCCCTGGCCGCCGGCGAGGCAGACGCCGGGGCCGTAGATCCGCTCGAACTCAGCCGCGTCGAGGCCGGCGTAGCCCTCTTCGTCGCCGTAGTTCTGGAACGAGAACCCGTTCGGGTCCGGCCGGAAGCCGTTGTCGGCGACGATCGTGCCGGCCGAGGCGCCGGCGGGCACGGCGAGCAGGAAGAGAGTGGCGAGCAGCGCGCCGAGCGCGCAGCGCAGCGCGGCGGGCGAAACGAGACGCAGGTGCATCGAGCGAACCTCCGGAGTGGCCGAGTGACAGATGAAGCGAGCACCCCTTCAATACCTCCCAGCCCACGGAGTTCCTCCCCGTTGCACGGATGTTCGACCGGCGCCGGCCGCCCCGCGGCTAGAAGACGAAGATGGACTCGCCGTACTGCAGCTGTTCGTAGATGCGGGGCTGGTCGGCGATGAAGGTGCGGACGCAGCCGTGGCTGGCGGCGTAGTTGGGGACTTCGGCGTAGCCGTGGACCGCGTAGCCGTTGTGCCAGTAGAAGGAGAAGTACATCCCCTCCGAGTTGTAGCCCGGTTCGCGACGGAAGAAGCTGTAGTGGCCGGTGACCGTCGGGGTCGAGGGCTTGCCGGTCGACACCGGGTAGATCGCGAACGGCTTGCCCTTCTTGATCAGGACCAGGACCTGCTTGTCGAGCGGCACCTCGGCGTGTTCGCCGGCCTTGGGGTACTTGACGTGGTAGCCGCCGCGCCCCGCGTAGACCTGCTCGACGAGCCCGGCGCCGGCCTGCTGGTTGCGGCTCATGCCGTTGACTTTGCGGTAGGCGAGCACCTCGCGACCGAGGCGGCCGTTGAAGCAGGAGCCGCCGCCGGAGACGTAGCCCATCTTCGCCAGCCCGGCTTTGAAGCCCCTGACGACCTTGCCGCAGTCGCCCGGGTGCAGCGACGGGAAGCTGACGCGCCAGCTCTTGCGGACGGTGCTGTCGGCGCCGAGCTTCGCGGTCGCCACGTGCTTGGCGCTGACCGCGTACTTGCCGTTCTTCTTGACGTAGACGCTCGACTCGAAGGCGCCGGTCTTGCCGGGGCCCTTGTGCACCTTGACCTTGTGGCGCACCAGGCGGTGGCCGTTGCGGTAGAAGACGACTTCGACCCGCTGCCCGGGCACCCAGGGCGAGACCGTGCCGCTGACCGGGACCTTGTCCCAGATCGTCGCCTTGCGCGCCTTCAGCCCTTCGACCTGGATCTTCACCGTCGCCTTCGGCGGCGCTTCCTTGGCGGGCTGATCCTTCTGCGCCCCGAAGGCGCCGGCGGGCAGCGCCAGCATGCAGAGGGCAACGACAACGGGGGCGAGTCGTCGAATCACCGCGGGAATGCTACTGGCCCAGCAGGGCGACAGAGTTGTTCAGCATGTGCAGGAGGATCCCGGGGACGATCGAGCCGGTCTTCTCGTAGAGCAGGGCGAGGATGAAGCCGAAGACGATCAGCGGCGGCACCGCGCTGACCCCGGTGAGCGCGTGCAGGCCGCCGAAGATCAGCGCGCTGATCAGCGCCGCGCCGAGCCGCGGCAGCTTCTCGCGCAGGCCGCCGAAGAGGTAGCCGCGGAAGCAGACCTCCTCGCTGACCGGCGCCGCGATCACGATCAGCAGGATCTGCACCGGCACCGCGCCGAAGCCCTCGGCGATGTCCTTCTGGTGCGGTTCGACGATCAGCTGCGTGTAGAGCATCGCGAACAAGAGGTAGGCGCCGACCGCCGCCCCCATCCACTTCAGCGCCGAGGGACGGAAGCCGCGGACGCCGAGCCGGGCGAGGATCTCGTCGAGCCCGGTCGCGCCGCGCCAGGCGGCGATCGCCATCGGCACGAGCAGGAAGCCGAGCGCGGTCGCGAACTGGACGAAGACGTTGCCCGCCGTCGTCAGTTCGCCGGCGGCGTCGTGGAAGGCGACGAGGCCGGGGATGCTGAGCAGGATCCCGGCGCCGAGGGCGAGGATCACGCCGAGCACCGCCGCGGCAGGGCCCCAGTTCGAGTAGGGGAACGCTCGCCGCGGCTGCGTCGTCTGCTCGACCTCGGTGGCGCCTGAATCGGTAGCCATCGGATGGGCAGTCTTCCAGGCCCGACCTATTGAGCTTTGTAACCCTCTGGGTGACAAAGCTCAATAGGTGACGGGGTCATGGCGGAAGTACCCTCTGGGAGATGACGCAGCGCACGCGTCGACGTCAGCGACGCAGGGGAGGGATCTGGGCCAAGCTGCTGCTGGCGCTGGTCGTCGTCCTGCTGCTCGCGGGGATCGCCGTGATCGGCGTCACCTCCTGGGTGCTGGGCGTCGCGGCGGACGCGCCGCCGCTCTCCAGCTGCCGCCCGGTCGACCGCGGCGGCAACTCGACGATCTACGCCGCCGACGGCAGCAAGCTGGGCGTGATCGACTCGCCCGAGGCCCGCTCGCCGGTCTCGATCAAGCGCATCCCCCGCAACCTGCGGCTGGCGACGGTGGCGATCGAGGACCAGCGCTTCTACCAGCACGCCGGCGTCGACGAGGAGGGGATCCTGCGCGCCGCGGTGGCCGACCTCGAAGCCGGCGAAGCGGTCGAGGGCGGCTCGACGATCACCCAGCAGCTGGTCCGCAACCTCTGCATCTCCCACCCGAAGCGCAACCTCGAACGCAAGATCGTCGAGGCGAAGCTGGCCGAAGAGTATTTCGACCGCCACACGCGCCGCGAAATCCTCGGCTCCTACCTCAACATCGCCTCCTACGGGACGATCGAGGGCTCGACCGCGGTCGGCGTCGGCGCCGCCTCCAGGATCTACTTCTCGAAGCCGGTCTGGAAGCTCGACCTGCCGCAGGCGGCGCTGCTCGCCGGGCTGCCGCAGGCGCCCTCCCAGTACAACCCGATCCTCAGCCCGGCGGCGGCGAAGGCGCGGCGCAACCGGGTGCTGCGGCGGATGCGCAAGCTCGGCTGGGTGAAGCCGGCGCGGGCGCGGGCGGCGATGCGCAGCGGCCTGCGGCTCGACCCCTCCGGCTCCTACTTCCAGCACCGCCAGCCCTACTTCTTCGACTACGTCCAGGACCAGCTGATCCAGACCTACGGGGTCAACACGGTGCGGCGCGGCGGGCTCGAGGTGAAGACGACGATCGACCCGCGGCTGCAGCGGGTCGGGCTGGAAGCGATGCGCTCGACCCTGCCGTACTCGACCGACCCCGCCTCGGCGCTGGTCTCGATCGACCCGCGCAACGGCCACATCCGGGCAATGGTCTCCAGCACCCACTACGCGCGCAGCCAGTTCAACCTCGCCGCCCAGGGCCACCGGCAGCCGGGCTCGACCTTCAAGGCGTTCGTGCTGACGACCGCGATCAAGCAGGGGATCGACCCCTACAAGACCTTCTACGCCTCCAAACCGCTCGACCTCAACCTGCCCGAGTGGGGCCACTGGGAAGTCCACACCGCCGACCGGGGCTACCAGGGAGTGGTCAACCTGAAGCAGGCGACGGTGACCTCCGACAACACGGTCTTCGCCCAGCTCGACCTCGACGTCGGCCCGGCGGCGGTGGCGCGGACGGCGAAGTCGATGGGGATCACGACCAAGCTCGACGGGATCCCGGCCGAGGGGATCGGCGGCCTGCGGATCGGCGTCTCGCCGCTGGAGCTGACCGACGCCTACGCGACGCTCGCCGCCGGCGGCGTCCACCGGGCGCCGGTCGCGATCGCCCAGGTGACCTTCCCCGGCGGGCACGTCGACCGGCCGCAGAAGCCGGACCCCGAACGCGTCCTCTCGCGCCCGGTCGCCTGGGAGGTGACCCGGCTCCTGCACGACAACATCACCGAAGGGACCGGCACCGCCGCCTACACCGGCTGCCCCGGCCAGGCCGGCAAGACCGGGACCACCGACGAATACACCGACGCCTGGTTCGCCGGCTTCCAGCCCAACCTGGCGACCGCGGTCTGGGTCGGGTACCCGGAATCGAACGACGTCTCGATGACCAGCGTCCACGGGCAGATCGTCTTCGGCGGGACCTTCCCGGCCCAGATCTGGCACTCGCTCTACGCGGAATCCGGCGTCCCCTGCGAGGAATTCAACGAACCGGCACGGAAGATCAGCTGGGCGCCGTACTTCGGCGCCTTCACGCAGCCAAACCCGGCGGAACAGCGGGGGCACCGCGGCGGGCGGGGCGCGGGCGGGGCGGCGACGCCGGGGACCGAAGCGGTCGGCGGCTACGACCCCAACGCCTACGCGCCCGGGGTGGGCCAGGAACCGGCGCCGGTACCGCCGCCGCCCGAACCGTCCGCAGGCGAAGAGGTCGGCGGCGGCGAAGCCGCCGGCGGCAACGGGTAGCGGGCGATCGCCGCCGGGCTCGCCTTCGGCCTCGTCTGGGCCGGGTTCATCGCCTACCTCGGCTTCCTCGCCGTGGCGCCGCGGCTCGGCCGCCGGGTCGTCTGGGCGACGATCGGCGCCTTCGTCGTCGCCTTCGCGCTCACCCCGGTGCTGCTCTCCCACGACGTCTTCAGCTACGTCGACTACGCCCGGCTCGGGGTCCGGCACGGGCTCGACCCCTACCTCCACGCTCCCGACTCGGTCCGTGCCGACCCCGCCTTCGCCGAGGTCACCTGGACCAAGGCGACCAGCGCCTACGGGCCGCTCTTCACCCTCCTCACCTACCCCCTCGCCTGGCTGCCGGTCGACGCGGCGGTCGCCGTGCTCAAGGGGGTCGCGGCGCTCTCGGTCCTCGCCCTCGCCTGGGTCGTCGCCCGCCTCGCCGCCTGGCGCGGCGCCGACCCGCTGCGCGCCGCCGCCTTTGTCGCCCTCAACCCGCTGGTCCTCGTCCACGTCGTCGGCGGCGCCCACAACGACGGCCTGACGATGCTGCTGGCGCTGCTCGCGGTCGCCGCCTTGAGCGTGCGCCGCGAGGCGAGCGCCGGCGCCGCCCTGGTGGCCGCCGCGGCCCTCAAGGTGAGCGCCCTCTTCATCGCCCCCTTCGCCCTGGCCGCCACCGCCCGCCCCGAGCGGCCGACGGGCCGAAAACCCGGGCATATCCCGGGTTTTCGGCCCGTCGGCGGGTGGGGCCCTGTTGTGCGGCTCGTTGCTGGGGGGATCGGGAGCGCGGCGGTGGTTGGGGGCGCTGCGTACCTCGCGTTCGGCTGGAACTGGACGGACGCCTTCGAACTCGCGGGCGAGAACCAGAGCCGCACCAGCTACATGAGCATCCCGATGACGCTCGCCCGCCTCACCGGGCTCGACCCCGACCCGGTGCGCGTCGCCGCCCTCGCCCTCTACGCCGCCGCCGTCGCCTGGCTGCTGGTCTGGACCTGGCGCGGCGGCGACTGGGTGCGCGCCGCCGGCTGGGCCGGGCTCGGGCTGCTGCTCGCCACCTCCTGGCTGCTCCCCTGGTACCTGATCTGGGCGCTGCCGCTGGCGGCGATCGCCCGCGACCGGCCGCTGGCGCTGCTCACCCTGGCGCTCACCGCCTACCAGCTGGGCGCTCGCATCCCCCTCTGACATCGCGTGGTTCCTTTTGGACCCATACGGTCCAAAAGGAACCACGACCTCGGGTCTAGAGGATTTCCGGCGCGTGCGGCTCGCGCGAGGGCTCGCCTTCGGCTTCCGCCTCGCGCTCGGCTTCCGAGGGGTGCAGGATCCCGGTCGGGATGCTCCAGCCCTCGCGCCGCCCCAGCGCGGTCACCGCGCCGACGTAGATCAGTTCGCCGATCGTCATCACGCCGCGGACGGCGATCGCGATCAGCGAGCCGACGGCGAAGCTGCGACTCGGCAGCGCCCCCTTCACCGCCCAGGCGAAGCCGGCGTCGCGGACGCCGAGCCCGGCCGGCGCGACCACCGTGATCAGCGCCAGGAAGTACCCGATCGCCTGCGCGGAGCCGACCAGCAGCACGTCGTCGAAGGGAATGAACATGACCGAGCGGGCGATGAAGTAGATCGCGAAGGAGACGACGATCCAGTTCAGCGAGTAGAAGACGATCAAGCCGATCACGTCGCGCAGCGGCAGCAGCGCCGGCAGCGGGTCGCGCCCGAAGGCGCCCAGCAGCTTGTTCGCCAGCGGCCCGAAGACGCGCGGGCTCAGCAGCACGATCGCCGTCGGGATCAGCAGCAGCACCGCCCAGCGCAGCGGCTGCCCTTCCAGGTCCGGGTGGTTGATCACGAAGTAGGAGGCGACGACGATCGCCGAGGTCGCCGAGATCGCCTGTTCGTAGACGATCGAGGCGACCGCGATCCGCCGCGGCACCCCCGCCCGCTCGGAGAGCAGGACGCGGCCGAGCACGTAGAGGACGCTGCCGGGGACGTAGCGGGCGAGGAGCGGCTGGCCCCAGGCGACCTGGGCGCGGCCGAACCCGATCGGGTAGCCGAGCGAGCGCAGGATCAGGTCCCAGCCGAGGGCGCTGAAGACGAAGAAGAGCGGCAGGATGACGAGCGCCGGGACCAGCCAGCCGACGTGGAAGTGGACCCCTTCGCTCTTGATGTCCGACCACTGGTTGACGACGGTGAGGACGAGGAAGCCGAAGACGAGGACAGCGAGGCCGATCTGCAGCGCGAGGCGGACCCGCTTGCTGCGCGGCGGTCGCGAGCCAACCCGGGCGCCGGCCTCGCCGATCTTGTGCAGAAGTGGTTGACGGCGCTCCACGTGCATCTGGACCTTAGTGACGTGGCCAGCGCCGAATAGTTGCGGCCCCGCCGCGAGACCGCCGCCGCGGTCTGGGATATTCAGGGCGTGGGCGAGTTCGAGCTACTGGCGAAGCTGCGCGAGCGCCTGCCCCCGCCGGGGCCGCGCGTGCGGGTCGGCAGCGGCGACGACGCCGCCGTCACCGTCCCCGGCGGCGCCACCGCGACCTCGGTCGACGCGATCGTCGACGGCGTCCACTTCCGCCGCGCCGACGCCGAGCCGGCCCAGATCGGCGCCAAGGCGCTCGCCACGGCGCTCTCCGACCTGGCGGCGATGGGGGCCGAGCCCGGCGAGGCCTACGTCGTCGCCGGGGTCCCCGAGGAGGTCGCCGAGGACGAGTTCATCGCCCTGCTGGACGGGATCCTGGCGCTGGCCGCCGCCACCGGCACGACGCTCGCCGGTGGCGACGTCGTGCGGGCGCCGGCGCTGACCCTGGCGGTGACGGTCGTCGGCCACGCCGCCGCCGCCGAGCAGCTCGTCACCCGCGGCGGCGCCGAGCCCGGCGACTCGCTCGTGCTCACCGGCGAGATCGGCGGTGCCGCCGCCGGCCTGCTGCTGCTCGAGCGGCCCGAGCTCGGCGCCTCCCTCGCCCCGGAGACCGCCGCCCGCCTGCGCCGGCGCCAGCTCGAGCCGGCGCCGCGGCTGCGCAGCGGCCGCGCCCTGGCACGGGCCGGGGCGCGGGCGATGATCGACCTCAGCGACGGGCTCGGCGGCGACGCCGGCCACGTCGCCGAGGCGAGCGGCGCCTGCCTGCGGATCGCGGCGGGGAGCCTGCCGCTGGCCAAGGGCGTCGCCGAGGTCGCCGCCGCCGCCGGCCGGGACCCGCTCGAGCTCGCCGCCTCCGGCGGCGAAGACTACGAGCTGCTGGCGGCGATCCCGACCGAGCGGCTGAGCGAGGCCGCGGTCGCGATCGGCGAAGCGGCGGAGGCAACTCTGACCCCGGTCGGCGAAGTCGTCGCCGGCTCAGGGGTGGAGATCAGGCTGCCTGGCGGGGGGCTGCTGAGGGCGGCTGGCTTCGACCAGTTGGCCCGCCGAGGGGACGTGGAGGCGTGAGCAGCTCGCGGACTCCGCGGCGGCTCAGCATCGCGCTCGCAACCAGAGCCGGATCCGGCTTGTAGCTGCCCGACTCCACCAGGCTTTTCAGTTCATGCGCCTGCATCGCCACAATTATCGGTCCTCGGTCGGCGAATCATTAGTTCTCGGTATTCGCACATACGTCCACGCTTCCCTTCCTTTTTGCCCAGAGAGCGGTTTTGCGCAGCAATTAACCTTGATCCGTGGCTAATGGGAACGCCCGCATCCTCCTCGTCGACGACGAGCAGTCGGTTCAGACGCTGCTCAGCTATCCGTTGCGCAAGGACGGCTACCACGTCACCTCGGTGCTCGACGGCGGCGAGGCCGTGCGGCGCTTCGAAGAGGGCCGCTTCGATCTCGTCATCCTCGACCTGATGCTGCCCCGCGTCGACGGGGTCGAGGTCTGCCGCCAGCTGCGCTCGCGCAGCCAGGTGCCGATCATCATGCTGACCGCGAAAGGCAGCGAGACCGACAAGGTCGCGGGGCTCGAGGTCGGCGCCGACGACTACATCACCAAGCCGTTCTCGATGCGCGAGTTCCGCAGCCGGGTGAAAGCGGCGCTGCGCCGCTCGCGGATGGGCAGCGAGCCGCAGGAGGAGGAGACGATCGAGCGCGAGGAGCTGACGATCGACTTCGGCCGCCGCATGGTCACCCTGCAGGAAGACGAGGTCCGCGTCACCTACGTCGAGTTCGAGATCCTCGGCGCCCTCGCCCGCTCGCCCGGTCGCGTGCTCAGCCGCGAGACCCTGCTCGAGCACGTCTGGGGGGACTCCGAGTACCGCGACCCGCGCACCGTCGACGTCCACATCCGCCACCTGCGCGAGAAGCTCGAGCGCGACCCGAAGGAGCCCGAGTTCCTCTTCACCGTGCGCGGCGTCGGCTACCGCTTCAAGGAGTAGCGCCGCCGGTGCGCCGGTTCCGGATCAGGAGGCTGGGCAGTCGCATCACCGTCGCCGTGGTCGGCGTCTGCCTCGGCACGATCGCGGTCATCTACGTCTACGCGGTGGCGATCGGCGGCGCCTCGGCGGGCAGCTCCGAGCTCAAGGAGCAGATCCTGATCGGCGGCGCGATCGCGCTGGCGCTGGCGCTGGCGATCGGCGTCTACTACGCGCAGACCACGGTCGGCAACGTCCGCCGCCTGCAGGAAGCGGCGCGCAAGGTCGCCGACGGCAACTTCGAGACGACGATCCCGGTCGCCTCGGCCGGCCAGCTGGCGCCGCTGGCCCGCACCTTCAACGAGATGCAGCGCCGCCTCGCCGAGCTCGACAGCGCCCGCAAACAGTTCATCGCCAACGCTTCGCACGAGCTGCGGACGCCGATCTTCAGCCTCGGCGGCTTCGTCGAGCTGCTCGAAGAAGAGGACCCGGGCCCCGAGGACCGGGCCGAGTTCGTGCGCACGATGCGCCAGCAGATCGACCGCCTGACCAAGCTCACCGCCGACCTGCTCGACCTCTCCCAGCTCGACGCCGGCGCGATCGTGATCCACCCCCGCAACGTCGACCTCAGCGGCCTCGCCCGCGAGGTGACGCGCGAATTCGGGCCCCGCGCCGACCTGCGCGGCTCGCGTCTGGAGCTGCGCACCCCCGAGCAGCCGGCGATCGCCCGCGGCGACCCGGACCGGGTGCGACAGATCATCCGTATCCTGCTTGACAACGCCCTCACCCACACCCCCGAGGGCACCAAGGTGACCGTGAACACGTACTCCGCCAAGGGCCGCGCCGAGCTGACCGTCTCCGACGAGGGGGCGGGGATCCCGCAGCGCGTCCAGGGCCGGATCTTCGAGCGCTTCTACACCGCCGACTCGGCCGGCGGCTCCGGGCTCGGCCTGGCGATCGCCCGCGAGCTGGCGCAGCGGATGGACGGCGCGATCACGATCAGCTCCAGCCGCCGCTTCACCGCCTTCACCCTGAGCCTGCCACCGGCCCGCGAGACGACCCCCCAGCCGCGGGTCGCCGCCGGGTCGGGATCGTGAAGCGCGCCGCGGCGCTGGCGGCGCTGCTGCTCTGCCTCGCCCTCGTCGCCGCCGGCTGCGGCTCCGGCGGCGGCTCCTCCGGCAGCCAGACGGCGACGACCGAACCGCCGACCGTGGCGGTCGAGGCCGCCGCCTCCGGCTTCAACGCCGCCGAGGTCTACAAGGAGGCGCTGCCCGGCGTGGTCACGATCCGCTCGCTGTTCCCCGGCGGCGCCGCCGAGGGCTCGGGCTTCGTCTACAACAGCGACGGCGAGATCGTCACCAACGCCCACGTCGTCACCGACGAATCGACCGGTACCCGCACCCCCGCCGAAGAAGTCTTCGTCGAGTTCCCCAACCGCAACGTCGTCCCCGCCGAAATCGTCGGCTTCGACCCGTTCGCCGACGTCGCCCTGCTCGAAGTCGACCCCAAGGACCTCGAACTGCACCCGCTCGAGCTCGGCAACGACAAGGAGATCGCGGTCGGCCAGCCGGTGGCGGCGATCGGCAGCCCCTTCGGCGAACAGTCCTCGCTCTCGGTCGGCGTCGTCTCCGCGGTCAACCGCTCGGTCAAATCGCTGACCGAATTCCAGATCGAGGGCGCGATCCAGACCGACGCCTCGATCAACCCGGGCAACTCCGGCGGGCCGCTGCTCGACAGTCAGGCGCGGGTGCTGGGGATCAACCAGCAGATCGAGACCAACTCCGGCGCCAACGACGGCGTCGGCTTCGCCGTTCCGGTCTCGGCGATCGAACGCTCGGTGACCGAACTCGAGGAAGACGGCTCGGTCGAATACGCCTACATCGGGGTTCAGAGCCAGGCGCTCTACCCGCAGCTGGCGCGCAAGCTCGGCCTCGACACCACCTTCGGCGGCCTGCTGGCCGAGGTCGTCCCGGGCGGCCCGGCCGAGAAGGCGGGGCTCAAGGGGGGCACCGGCGAACTCAAATTCCAGGCCGGCGAATACACCACCGGGGGCGACGTGATCCTGCAGATCGAAGGTCACGACGTGATCGAGCCGGACGACCTCGCCCGCCTCGTCTCGACCCGCAAACCGGGCGAAAAGGTCGAGATGACCATCCTCCACGACGGCAAGAAGGAAACGGTCGAGGTGACGCTCGGCAAGCGCCCGGAAACGGTGCCGACGGGCTGACCGGCCCGCCCCGGGCACCAGCCCCGCCGGCCTGGATGGCGCCGGGAGGCCCGGGCGTGTAGAACTCCGGGCTTGCTTCAGGAAGTCGCCCTCGGACAGAAGAGCCTCACCGACTACACGCACATCGTCGGCAAGGAGCTGACGGAGCAGATCCGCGAGCTCGCCGAGCCGCTCAAGGGAAAGCGCGTGCTGCACGTCAGCGCCACCGCCTTCGGCGGCGGCGTCTCCGAGATCCTCTACACGATCGTGCCGCTGATGCGCGACGTCGGCGTCGATACCCACTGGCACGTGATCTTCGGCAAGGAGGAGTTCTTCAACGCGACCAAGCTGCTGCACAACTCGCTGCAGGGAGCGCCGGAGACGCTGAGCGACGAGCAGTGGCAGGTCTTCGACGAGATCAACCAGGTCAACGCCGAGGGGCTGCAGGGCGAATGGGACGCGGTGATCGTCCATGACCCGCAGCCGATCGGGCTGCGGCGCGGCGCCCTCGCCAAGGGCAGGAACTGGATCTGGCGCTGCCACATCGACCTCTCGGCGCCCAACCCGGCGCCGATCGAGCGGCTGCTGCCGCTGATCGAGGAGTACGACGCGACCATCTGGCACATGCCGAGCTACGTCCCCGCCGGGATCGACGGGCACAACGGGGTCAACATCATCCCGCCGGCGATCGACCCGCTCTCGCCGAAGAACATGGCCTTCTCGCCCGAGGACGCCTCCTTCGTCTGCAGCCAGTTCGGGATCGACGTCGACCGCCCGCTGCTCACCCAGGTCTCCCGCTTCGACCCCTGGAAGGACCCGATCGGCGTGATCGACGCCTACCGCTCGGTCACCGCCGAGGTCCCCGAGGCGCAGCTGGCGATGGTCGGCTCGATGGCGACCGACGACCCCGAGGGCCGCGAGTACTTCCAGAGCACCTTCGAATACGCCGACGGCGACCCCGACATCAAGATCCTCAGCAACCTCAACAACGTCGGCGCGATCGAGGTCAACGCCTTCCAGTCGCAGTCCGACGTCGTCCTGCAGAAGTCGATCCGCGAGGGCTTCGGCCTGACCGTGACCGAGGCGCTGTGGAAGGGGCGGCCGACGGTCGCCGGCAACGTCGGCGGCATCCCGCTGCAGATCGAGGACGGGGTCAGCGGCTACCTCGTCGACTCCCCCGCCGAGTGCGCCGAGCGCTGCCTCGAGATCCTCCGCAACCCCGGGCTCGGCAAGAGCCTCGGCCGGGCCGGCAAGGAGCACGCGCGCCGCGAGTTCCTCTCGCCGCGGCTACTGCGCGACTGGCTGCGGCTGCTGGGCGAAGTGGAAAGCTGAGCGAGGCGGCGGGCCTGGCCGCTCGCGAGCCGACCGCGTAACCTGTGCCGCCGTGGATGGCTCGCCCCTGATCATCGTCTCGAATCGGGGGCCGTTGCAGTTCGAGCGCGGCGACGACGGGGAACGGACCCTGCGCCGCGGCGGCGGCGGCCTCGTCACCGCGCTCTCCGGGCTGGTCTCGCACCGCGACGCGATTTGGATCGCCTCGGCGATGACCGAAGAGGACGTCGCGGTCTCCGAGGAGGCCGAAGGCGGGCCGGTCGAGCTCTCCCTCGACGGGATCGACTACCGCGTCTGCATGGTCGGCAGCGACCCGCAGGCCTACGACCGCTTCTACAACGTGATCGCCAACCCGATCCTCTGGTTCATCCAGCACTACCTCTGGGACCTCTCCAACGCGCCGGACATCCGCCAGGAAGAGCTCGACGCCTGGGACTACGGCTACCAGGTGGTCAACCGCGACATCGCCGACGCCGTGGTCGCGCAGATCGACGGCCGGCACGACGCGGTGGTGATGCTGCACGACTACCACCTCTACACCGCGCCGCGAATGATCCGCGAGCAGCGCCCCGACGCCTTCCTCCACCACTTCGTCCACATCCCCTGGTCGCAGCCGGACAGCTGGCGGGTGCTGCCGACCCGGATCCGCGACGCGATCTTCGACGGCCTGCTCGCCAACGACATCGTCGGCTTCCACACCCTCGCCTACTGCATCAACTTCCTCCGCTGCTGCGACGAACTGGTCGAAGCCGAGGTCGACTACGCCAACGGCGAGGTGCGCCACAACGGCGGCCGCACCCTGGCCCGCGCCTACCCCCTGGGGATCGACGCAGGGCGGCTCGAGCGGGCGGCGGCCTCGCCCGAGGTCGCCGAAGCCGAGCGCGAGGTGCTCGAGCGGCGGCGCAAGCACCTGATCATCCGGGTCGACCGCGCCGACCTCTCGAAGAACGTGCTGCGCGGCTTCACCGCCTTCGACGTCTTCCTCGCCCAGCACCCCGAGTTCCGCGAAGAGGTGACCTTCGTCGCCCACCTGCAGCCCTCGCGCCAGGACGTCCCCGAGTACGCCGAGTACCTGGAGCGGATCGAGGCGCTGGTCGCGGTCGTCAACCACCGCCACGGCACCACCGACTGGATGCCGATCGACCTGCGGATCTACGAGAACTTCCCCGAGGCGGTCGCCCGCTACAAGCACTTCGACTTGCTGATGGTCAACTCGATCTTCGACGGAATGAACCTGGTCGCCAAGGAGGCGCCGGCGGTCAACACCCGCGACGGGGTGCTGATGCTCTCCGAGAACACCGGCTCCCACCAGGAGCTCTGGGATTACGTGATCTCGGTCAACCCGTTCGACATCCAGGAGCAGGCCGACGCGATCTACCGGGCGCTGACCCTGCCGCCCGAGACGAAGCGCGCCTGGTCGGAAGGGCTGAAGGAGATCATCTTCTCCCGCAACCCGGGCGACTGGGTCGACGATCAGATGCAGGACATCGAAGCCCTGCGCGGCGCCGGCGCCCACTGAGGGCCCGGGCAGCGTCGAACCGGAGCCGGCGACCGGGAAGGGCGCCGGGGGGAGAACGAGGCTCCC
The DNA here is from genome assembly GCA_963810455.1 of uncultured Actinomycetes bacterium. Lineage (GTDB taxonomy): Bacteria > Actinomycetota > Thermoleophilia > Solirubrobacterales > 70-9 > VAYN01. Next base: position 38,900 of record CAWEOH010000058.1, on the reverse strand, counting down.
CGATTCCTTGAGTCGGTGTGCGGGGCGTGCAGATCCAGCGGCGGGCGGCGGCCAAGGTCGGGGCCGTAGCCGCCATCCTGCTCGCCGCCACCCAGCTCGCCCCCAGCCTCCTCCGCGCTCCCTCCCCGCCCCCGCTGGGCGCCGACGTCGGCCTCCCCCACCCATCCCGCGGTTCCTTTCGGACCGATGCCGACCAGAAGGAACCACGGGACGGAGCCCAGGCAAGTCGCGGTTCCTTTCGGACCCATGGCGACCAAAAGGAACCGCGGGATGGCGTAGACGGGGTGTTGCCGGCGGGGGTGATCAGCTCGGTGCCGCACCGCCATCACAAGCCGCACCGGCACCGCAGGCCGGGACGGCACCGCGGGGCTCACGCGCGAGCGAAGCCCGCGCCGGCGCCCGAAGACGCGGCGCCAGCCCCCGCCCACGGCCCGCCGCCCGCGCCGGCGCCGGCCGCGCCGGCGGCTCCCGCGGCGCCGGCGGCGGTCCCTCCACCCTCCCCCGCGCCGGTGCCGCCGAAGCCCGGCGACGGGTCCGAGGAGTTCGCGCCGCACTGACCCGGCCTCCGGCGCCCTGCGCGCGCCGCTATAGTCCTTCGCCGTTTTGGCAGCAGCACGCGAATATGAGCTGGTCCTGATGCTGGACCCCCGACTCGACGCCCCGGCGCGCGACGCTCTGGCGGCGGAGGCGCGCGGCCAGATCGAGGCCGGCGGCGCTCTCAAGCACGAGAACGACTGGGGCCTGCGCAAGATGGCCTACGAGATCAACCACCGGACCGAGGCCGACTACCGCTGGTTCCGCTTCGAGGCCCCGACCGAGCTGCTCGACTCGCTCGACCACAACCTGAAGATCGCCGACGGCGTGATCCGCTTCCGCATCTTCAGGGTCGACCCCGAGGCGCCGGTGATCGTGCCACCGACCGTCGCCGCTCCCGGCCCGCGCGAGCGCGGCGGCCAGGGCGCCGGGTCCCGCGAGGACCGCGGCGACTCCTACGCCGAGTCCGCCGAAGCCGCCGAGTAGCGCGCGCAGCAGCGCCGCTGTTTGCGGAAATCGCCCCCGCCAGGGGGGCGAAGTCGCGCCGCGCGCGCTCTTAGACTGAGGTTCAACGACAAATTCAAGGGAGTGAGTGCCTTGGCAGCTTCGAACGTGAACGTGGTGGTCATCACCGGGAACCTGACGCGGGATCCGGAGCTGCGCCACACCGGCGGCGGGACGCCCGTCTGCGACCTCCGAGTCGCCGTCAACAGCCGTCGCAAAGACCAGAGCGGCCAGTGGGTCGACAAGCCGAACTTCTTCGACGTGACGGTCTGGGGGGCGCAGGGCGAGAACTGCGCCAACTACCTCTCCAAGGGGCGGCCCGTGGCGATCGAAGGTCGCCTCGACTGGCGCGAGTGGGAGGCCAAAGACGGCAGCGGCAAACGGCAGGCGGTGCAGATCATCGCCAACACCGTCCAGTTCCTCGGCTCGCGCGACGGCTCCGGCGGCTCGCCCAGCGGCAACGGCGGCGGCTTCACCCCGCAGAGCGACGTGCCGGTCGACAACTCGGACTTCGGCGGCGCCCCCACCGGCGCTCCGTCCGGAGGCGGCGGCGGCGAAGACGACATCCCGTTCTGACGGCCTCCGGGGCTGTCAGGCGGCGTCCTCGGTCGGTCGAATAGCGCTGCTCATGAGTATCCGGTTCGCTCAGGCTGCGACGTCGCCGGTGATCTCGGCATAGGTGCTCGGGGCATGTGCGGCCCCGAGCCCGAGCAGCGTCTGGAAGGCCGCCATCGGGGTGCGGCGGCGGTTGTGGCGGAAGACGAACTCATCGAGATAGACGTGCAGGTGCTTCTCGGAGGCGCTGCGGTGGGTTCCCTGCAGCCAGGTCTTGAGGTTGGCGAGAGCGCGATGGGCACGGGGCAGGATGAGGCGGCGCTCCTCGCTGCGCCGGTGCTGGGAGACGGGCCGGTGGTCGAAGCCGAGGTCGCGAAGTCCGGCGTAGCCGCGCCAGCCGTCGGTGTGGACGATCGCGCCGGGCTCGACGTTGGCAGCGACCCAGGGCCCGAGGCTGCGCTTGCTTGCATTCGGGAGGGTCGCGAGTCGCAGCCTTCCCGAGCCGGTGCCGCGGACCTCAACGGCGACACCGACAAGCCGCTTTCCAACGGGGTCTCGGCCAGCTTTGCGGTCCGGGTTGACGCCACCGACGAAGCCCTCGTCGACCTCCACCTCGCCACGCAGCGGCTCGCGCTCCGGTGCGACCATCGCCCGGCGAAGCTTCTGCAGGATGAGCCAGGCGGTCTCATAGCGGGAGAGCCCGAGTTGTCGCTGCAGTTGCTTGGCGGAAATCCCGGGGGTGTGGGTGGCGACCAGGTAGGCCGCCCAGAACCAGAGGCGAAGCGGGGTGTGAGTGCCGTGCATGACGGTCCCCGCGGTAACCGAGGTTTGGTGGTGGCAGTCCGAGCACTCCCAGAGGTGGCGGCGCTCCAGGATCCAGGCGCGGCTCCCATTGCAGGCAGGGCAGCGGTAGCCCTCAGGCCAGCGGGATTCGGCCAGGTACTCGAGGCAGGACGCCTCGTCGGGGAAGCGCTCTTGGAACTCCACGATGGTGCGTGGGAAGTCTGGCCGGGCCACAAGACGAATGTAGGCACGTCACCTGACGGAACCGGATACTCATGAGCGCTGCTATTCGTCCCTCCCTGCGTCCTTGCCTGACAGCCCCGGAGCCTCGTCAGTCGCCGGTCTGTACCATCCGGCATCGCACTTATGCCTAGAACCAAAGACAGCTCATCCGAGGGCAACCGTCGCGGCCGGCGCGGCGCCGATCGTGCCCGTCCGCGCAAGTACACGCGGGTCAACGCCGACACCGTCGACTACAAGGACCTCAACCTGCTGCGCCGCTTCCTCTCCGACAAGGGGAAGACGCGCGGCCGTCGCGTCACCGGGCTTTCCCGCCGCCACCAGCGCCAGCTCTCGGTCGCGGTGAAACGGGCGCGCGAAATCGCCCTCCTCCCCTACGTCGGAGAGCGCTGATGGCGCAGGCCATCCTGCTGCAGGACGTCGAGTCGCTCGGCGAGCGCGGCCAGGCCGTCGACGTCGCGCCGGGCTACCTGCGCAACTTCCTGATCCCGCGCAAGCTGGCGCAGCCGGCGACCCCGGGCGCGCTCGAGGAAGCCCAGCGCCGCAACGAAGCGATCGAACGCGCCGAAAAGCTGCGCGCCGAACGCGAAGCCGAGGCCGCCGGGCTGCTCTCGAAGACGGTGCTGACGATCCACCAGCGCGCTGGCGAAGACGGCAAGCTGTTCGGCTCGGTCGGCGCCAAGGAGATCGTCGACGCGCTGCGCGAGGCGCGCGATCTGCGGATCGAGAAAAAACGCGTCAAGCTCGAGCAGCCGCTGCGCGAGCTCGGCACCTTCATGGTCGAGATCGAGCTCGCCGACGGCACCGTCGCCGCGGTGAAGACGATCATCAGCGAGGAGAAGTAGCGCCTCCCCCGCCCCGGCCGGGGGCGGGACCCGATCATCTACCCTCGGCGCGTGGCACTTCCACGAGTGGTGAAGGCGGAGCGGGCGACGGTGGGGCTGGCGGCGGTGGCGCTGCTCGGCGCCGGCGCGGTGCTGAGCGACCAGTTCGGCCGCATGCTCTCGCGCCGCGCCCGCGAGCGGCGGCGCGAGGAGGACCGGCCGCAGCTCACCCTCTCGGAGAACCTGTTCGAGGTGGCGGCCAAGGACACGGTCAGCGTCGCCGTCAGCGGCTACAGCGCGACCCCCCACAGCGAGACCGTCCTCTTCAACCTGCTCGCCGGCTTCCTCGGCTCCTTCGCCACGGTCCGGCTCTCGACCCTGGGAATCCGCGCCGGCCGCGGCCCGTTCCGCAACGTCCGCGTCCGCGGCCGGCACATCCACCACTTCGTGCCCGGCATCCTGATCGCCTTCGGCTCCGGGATCGCCGCCGCGCTCACCGAAGACCGCCGCACCGAGCAGCGGCTGGCGGTCTCGCTGGGGGCCGGCATCGGGCTCACCTTCGACGAGGCGGCGCTGCTGCTCGACCTGCGCGACGTCTACTGGACCCGCGAGGGCCTGCTCAGCGTCCAGCTCAGCCTCGGCGCCAGCGCGATCCTCAGCGTCGCGATCCTCACCCAGCGGATGCTGCGTCGCGGCGAGCGCCGCCAGGAGGAGGAGGGCCTGATCCCCCAGGCTCTGTAGAGCGCCCGCGCTGGCCCCGCATGTCTGTAGGATGTTGGAATTGTTGATCAATCTGGCTCCGACCCCCAGACGATGAGCGCCGGCGCCCACGATCTCCCCGGCCCGCGCAGCGCCGAGCAGCTGCGGCGGCTGCGCGCGCTCCTCTACCCCGGCACGGGCGAGCACCTGGCCCCCTTCGTGCTCGACTCGAAGTCGGGCTCGACCCTGACCGACCTCGACGGCAACGAGTACGTCGACCTCGCCTCGGCCTCCGCCTCGGTCCCGCTCGGCGCCGCCCGCGAGGACCTGATCGAGCCGCTGGTGCGGGCGCTGCGCCGGTACGGCAACGAGGACGGGCACGCGATCGCCACCGAGACGATGCTGCCGCTGGCCGAGAAGCTGGTCGAGATAACGCCCGCCTCGCTGACCCGGGTCGACCTGGCGCTGAACGGCACCGAGGCGGTCGAGATCGCGGTCAAGGCGATGCGGCGGGCGACCGGCCGGCCGATCGTGATCGGGTTCCTCGGCGGCTACCACGGCGAGACCACGGTCACCGCCGCGCTTGGCGCCGAGGAGACCGAGATCAGCCGCGGCCTGCGAGCGCTGACCCCGGGCTTCGCCCACGTCCCCTACCCCAACCCGTACCGCACCCCGTTCGCGCCGCCGCGGCCCGGCGGCAGCGGCGACGCCACCGTCGACTACCTGCGCGACCACCTCCTCTTCCACGCGATCGACCCGGCCGAGGTCGCCGGCGTCGTGATCGAGCCGGTGCTCGGCTCCGGCGGCTGCATCGCCCCGCCCGACGCCTTCTGGCCGGCGCTGACCGAGCTCTGCGCCGAGCACGGCTGGCTGCTCTGCGCCGACGAGGTGAAGACCGGGTTCGGCCGCTCCGGACACCTCTTCGCCGTGCAGCGCTGGGGCGTCGAACCGGACCTGATGTGCCTCGGCAAGGCGCTCGGCGGCGGCGTCGCCCCGATCGGCGCCGTGCTCGGCTCTGAGGTGGCGCTGGGCGGCTTCGACGACGTCCCCACCGGCTCGACCTGGTCCTGGCTGCCCTCGGCGGCCGCCGCGGCGCTGGCGACGATCGGGATCTACGAGCGCGAGCCGGTGCTGGAGAACGTGCGCGAGCTGGAGCGGGTCGGCAGCGAGCGCCTCGGCGCCCTCGCCGAGCGCCACGCCTGCGTCGGCGAGGTCCGCGCGGTCGGCGGCTTCCAGGCGATCGAGCTGGTCCGCGACCGCGAGACCAAGGAGCGCGACCGCGAGCTGCAGGACGCGACCTGGGAGCAGGCGGTCCGCCGCGGCGTCTTCACCGACTCCAGCTCGACCTCGCTCAACATCCAGCCTTCGCTGCTGATGGACCCCGCCGAGTTCGCCGCCGCGCTCGACACGATCGAGGCCGCGCTCGACGCCGCGATCGCGGAGCTCGGCCGGTGAGCACGGGCGGGACGCGGCTGCGCCGCGAGCTCGAGGCCGAGCTGCAGGCGATGGCCGGCGCCGGCACGCTGAAGTCGTTCGAGGTGCTGGCCTCGCCGCAGGGCCCGGAGGTCGAGCTGCGCGGCCGCGGCCGGGTGGTCGTCCTCTCCTCCAACGACTACCTCGGCCTCGCCGGCCACCCCGAGGTGATCGCCGCCGGCCAGGAGGCGCTGGCCCGCTACGGCGCCGGCACCGCCTCGGTCCGCTTCATCTGCGGCCTCTTCGAGCCCCACCTCGAGCTCGAGCGCGGCCTCGCCGAGTTCCTCGGCACCGAGGCGGCGCTCACCTACACCTCCTGCTGGAACGCCAACCACGCTGTCCTCGACGCGCTCTGCGACGCCGAGACCCACGTCTTCTCCGACGAGCTCAACCACGCCTCGATCATCGACGCGATCCGGCTGGCGCGGCCGGGAGCGAAGTCGGTCTACCCGCACGGCGACCTGGCCGCGCTCGACCGCGCCCTCGCCGCGGCGCCCGACACCGCCCGCAAGCTGGTCGTCAGCGACGGCGTCTTCAGCATGGAGGGCGACCTGGCGCCGCTGCCGCAGCTGGTGGAGGTCGTCCACTCCCGCGGCGCCGTCCTCATCCTCGACGACTCGCACGGCCTCGGGGTGCTCGGCGGCGGCGGTCGCGGCACCGCCGAGCACTTCGGCCTCGAGCGCGAGGTGGACATCGTCACCGGCACGCTCGGCAAGGCGCTCGGCGGGGCCGCCGGCGGCTTCGTTGCCGGCGACGAGGCGCTCTGCAAGGTGCTAGAGCAGCGCTCGCGCCCGCAGCTCTTCTCCAACGGGCTGGCGCCGGCGGTCGCCGCCAGCGCCGGCCGGGCGCTGGCGCTGCTGCGCGAGGACCGCGGCCTGGTCTCCCGCCTGCACGCCAACGTCGCCGCCTTCCGCGGCCTGCTCGAGCAGGCCGGCCTGCGGCCGCTGCCCGGCGAAAGCGCGATCGTGCCGCTGATCGTCGGCGAGACGGCGACCGCGATCGCCGCCTCGCGCAAGCTGCTCGACGGCGGCGTCTTCGTCACCGGGTTCGGCTACCCGGTGGTGCCGGAGGGCACGGCGCGGATCCGCGCCCAGATCTCCGCCGCCCACACGCCCGAGCAGCTGGCGAGGGCCGCAGCGGCCCTCGCCGACGCCCTCGGTTAGAGCCAGCCCTTGTCCCAGGGGCCGTGGATCGCGTAGGTCGTGCCCGGGTACATGATGTGGACGAAGAGCCATTCCCCGTCGGGGCTGTAGCAGGCGCCCGACCACTCGCTGCGGCCGAAGGTGCCTTTCTTGCCGTCGTCCCAGCGGGCGAGGTCCATCGCCGTGTCGTTGCGGGCGATCGTTTCCAGCTTCCCCTGCGGTGAGAGGACGCGGATGTAGTTGTCGCCGCCGACGTCGCCCCCGTTGCCGTCCTCGCAGACGACGACGCCGCCGCGCGGGCTGACCGCGATCGCGTCCGGTTCTTCGAGCTTGGTCTCCTTGTTCGACTCGTAGAGCAGCTCCAGGACCCCGTGCTTGTGGCCGCGCGGCGTGTAGCGCCAGATCTGGCCCAGTTCCTCGTCGCCGCCTTCGCTGGCGACGAAGTAGCAGCTGCCGCGCTTCCACTTCGCGCCCTCGAGCGCGACGAAGCGGGCGGCGCCCTGTTCGCGGCCCTGCATGTAGACGGCCTCCGGGTGCTGGTCGGCGTGGTCGGGATCCGGGTGGTTGATCGTCACCCACTCGCAGTGCAGCTTGCGGCCGACCTTCTGGCCGCTGGTCGTGTCGTAGCGCGAGCGGCCGCGGACGGCGAGCATCTGCAGCTTGCCGCCGCGGTGCAGGTGCCGCCCGTGGTCGGGCAGGAAGCGGTAGAAGCCGTCGCCGGGGTCGCCGTTGTCCTCGGTCATGTAGACGATCCCGGTCTTCGGGTCGACCACCGCGGCCTCGTGTTCGAAGCGGCCCATCGCCTTGATCGGCACCGGCTCGACCACGCCCTTGGCCTTGGCCGGGACCTCGAAGACGTAGCCGTGGTCGCGTTCGTAGCCCTGGCGCGGCCCGACCGTCGACTCCTCGCAGGTCAGCCAGCTCCCCCACGGGGTGACGCCGCCGTTGCAGTTGTTGTCGGTGCCGTTGAGGACCAGGTGGCTGGAGAGCAGCTTGCCCGACTTGGTGTCGAAGGCGAGGCTGGTGACGCCGCCCTTGGCGACCCGGTCGTAGGCGCGGAACTTGCCGCCGCGAGCCTTGCCGTGACCGTAGCCCTCGTGGTTGCGGATCAGCCGCACGACGCCGTTGCCGATGTGGAAGGTGCCGGTGCCGTCATGGCAGGGAGGCGTGCGGAAGCCGTCGTCCATCCTGGAGAAGGCCTCGCCGAAGGGGATCGCGGTGAAGCCGGCCGGCAGCGACATCTCGCCGGTGTGCTGGACCAGCGGCCCGTAGCCGGGCTTGGAGACGCGGCGGGCCGCCTCGCGCACGGTCTGCGCGACGGCGCTGTTGGCACCGGTCGCGGCCATGATCTGGGTCGCGGCGCCGGCGCCGACGACCAGCTTGGCGGCGTCGCGGATCGCCGCGCGCCTGGTTCGACCCTCAGCTGCCGCGGCGGCGTCGCCGGTCTCGAAGGGCTCGTTCGTTCTTGCCATGGGATTCGCTCCAGCTCTCGATCGGACAGGACGTGGAAGAGACTAGAGGAATTTCGCAACAAGTCAATTGTTGAACAAATGTTACTCGGCGACCCAGAACGCCTTCAGGATCGTCTCCTCGACGACCCAGGTGGTGCGCTCGCCGCCGGCGAAGCGGTGGACGGTGCCGGGGGCGAGCTCGAACTCGCGGCCGTCCTCGTAGCGGAGCTTCGCCCGGCCGCAGAGGACGAGGAAGGACTCCTCGACCTCGACGTCGGTGACGGTGCCGCGGGTGCAGCGCCACAGCCCGGCGCTTTCGACCCCGTCCTCGGTCGCCGCGAAGGTCAGCTCGGAGGTCTTCGGCTCGCCGGCGAGGATCTGCTCGGGGTCGAGCGGCGTCGGCTGCAGCTCGCCGAGGATCGGGTGCTCGGCCCGCATCGCCGTCACCTCAGCGCCTCCCCCGCCCCAGCAGCCCGCGCAGGCCCCCGCCGCGGCCGTCTCGCAGCACCTCGCGGGCGCAGTTGCGGCCGTTGGCCCCGGTGACGCCGCCACCGGGGTGGCTGCCGGCGCCGCAGAGGTAGAGCCCGGGCACCGGCGTCCGGTAGTCGGCCCAGCCGCGCACCGGGCGCAGGGTGAAGAGCTGGTCGAAGGCCATCTCGCCGTGCAGCGCGTGGCCGCCGCTGATCCCGAGCCGGCGCTCGAGGTCGACCGGGGTCAGCACCTCGCGGTGCAGGACCGAGTCCGCCAGGCCGGGGAAGTACTCATCGAGCCGGGCGACGGCCTCGTCCGCTGCCTCCTCCCCGAGCGAGTCCCAGTCGCCCTCGGCCAGCGCGTAGGGCTGCGAGTTGACGTCGATCGTGACCACGTGGTGCCCGGGCGGCGCCAGCGAGGCGTCGTGCACGGTCGGGATGCAGAGCTCGATGTGGGGGTCGCGACCGCGGCGCCCGGCGGCCGCTTCGGCCTGGGCGCGGTCCATCTCGGCCAGCGGCTGGTTGACCTCCATGATCCCGCGCTGGTAGGGCTGCACCTCCTCCCCGCCGGGCATCCCGGTCGCCTGCGGCAGCCGGTCGACGGCGAGGTTGATCTTGATGCTGGTTCCCTCGCAGCGGTAGGCGCGGACCGCGGCGACGAACTCCGCCGGCAGCTCGGCCTCCTCGACCAGCGAGAGGAAGGTGTGCTTCGGGTCGGCGTTGGAGAGGACCAGCGGCGCCCGCACCTCCTCGCCGCCGGCGAGGACGACGCCGCGGGCGGCGCCCGCCTCGACCAGCACCCGCTCGACCGCGGCGCCGGTGCGGATCTCGGCGCCCGCCTCGCGCGCCGCGTCGGCCATCGTCTCCGCCAGCCGGCCCATGCCGCCGCGGACGAAGCCCCAGGCGCGCATGCCGCCGCCGTCGGTCTGCTCGGAGGCGTGGTCGTGGAGCAGCACGTAGGCGGTGCCTGGGGTCGAGGGACCGGCGGTCGAGTCGTTGATCGCGTGCCACCCGATCGCCGCCTTGACGTGCTCGGACTCGAACCGCTCGTCGAGGAACTGGGTGACCGAGGTCGAGAACAGCCACAGCGCCTCGTCGATCTTGGCCCGCCGCCGCGCCGCGACGCGGCCCAGCTTGAGCAGCCCGGGCAGGTCGCCGAGCCGGCGCAGGCGCAGGTCGGGCGGGGTCGAGTCGATCAGCGGCAGGACCAGCTCGGCGAGCTCGGCGAGGTCGGCCTCGAAGCGCGGCAGCGCCTCGGCGTCGGCGGCGCTGAAGGCGCGCACCGCCCGCTGGGCGGCGGCGAGGTCGTCGGAGAGCTCGAGCCGGGCGCCGTCGGCGAAGAGGTTGAGCGAGGGCCCGGCCGGGTCGACGACGATCCCGCGCTCGACCAGCTTCATGTCGCGCCAGATCGCCTCGCGCAGCATGCTGAGCACGTAGGCGCCGCTGGAGGCGCGGTACCCGGGCGCGAACTCCTCGGTGACGCAGCAGCCGCCGACGATCTCGCGCCGCTCCAGCACCAGTGGCCGCAGCCCGGCGCGCGCCAGGTAGAAGGCGGCGACGAGGCCGTTGTGGCCGCCGCCGACGACGACCGCGTCGTACTCGCCGCCAGCCGGCGGCCGTGCTGCTCCGGTCGCGGGGCTCACGTGTCCAGCTGCCTGATTTTCGCCAGCTTGTAGGCGATCACGGCGAAGATCGCCGAGCCGATCAGCATCATCAGGCTGAGCGCGGCGCCGCCGTTGAGGTTGCCCGACTCGAGCACCAGGTCGTTTACCGACTGCCCCAGCATGTAGCCGCTGGTGCCGCCGACCAGGGTCGGGCTGGCGAAGTCGGTGAACAGCGGGATGTAGACGAGCAGCAGGGCGACGAAGATCCCCGGCGTGATCAGCGGCAGCAGCACCCGGCGGAAGGTCGTGAACCAGCCGGCGCCGAGGTCGCGCGCCGCCTCGAAGAGGCCGCTGTTGATCGCCTTCATCGCCGCGTAGATCGGGATCACGGTGTAGGTGACGTAGCTGGTCGAGAGGACGACGATCACCGCGAACTTGCTGAACAGCAGGGCGTCGATCGGGTGGTCGATCACCCCCAGCGACATCAGCCCCGAGTTGATGATCCCCTCGCGGCCGAGCAGCATCCGCCAGGCGTAGATGCGGACCATCGGGTTGAGCTCGTCGGCCAGCACCATCATCAGCAGCAGCGGCAGCTCGAAGCGGCCCGCCTTGTAGGCGAGGACGTAGGCGACCGGGACGGCGACGACGAGCTGGGCCACCATCGCGATCGTCGCGATCTCGAAGGTGGTGACGGCGACCCGCCGGTAGAGCGGGTCCTGCAGGATCGAGGTGAAGTTGTGCAGGGTGAAGCCGGAGTTGCCGCTCAGCGGTCCCCATTCGAAGGAGATCACGGCGAGGATCGCCATCGGCACCAGGAAGAAGACGACCAGCACCGCGGTCGGCGGGCTGACGAAGGCGAGCGGGCGGGCGATCGCCCGCCAGCGGCTGCCGCGGCGGCGCGGGGCGCCGGTGCCCACGGTTGCCGCCTCCATCAGCGCAGCCCTCCGACCATGATGTCGGCCAGCTCCTCGTCGCGGGCGCCGTGGGCGAGGCGCCGCATCAGCCGCCAGGCGCCGAGCACGAGGACGACCTGGACGGCGGCGATCACGGTCGAGATCGCGTTGACCATCGGCAGGTTCTGCGAGTGGCGCAGGACGGAGAAGACCCAGACCGGGAAGGTCTGCTCGAAGCCGCCGGTGAAGAAGCTGACCTCGAAGTTGTTGAACGACCAGGAGAAGGCGAAGATCGAGGCGGCGGCGAGCGCCGGCGCCAGCTGCGGCAGGACGACGTGGCGCAGCATCTGCCACTGCGAGGCGCCGAGGTCGATCGCGGCCTCCTCCAGCGAGCGGGGGAAGCGGACGAGGCCGGCGGAGACGATCGCCACGACCAGGGGGAAGGTGACGACGAGCTGCATGACGCCGATCGTCTGCAGCGAGAGCGGCACTTCGACGCGGCTGAAGAACATCAGGCCGGCGACGCCGACCAGCAGCCAGGGGACGACGAGGACCGACCCGTGCAGGCCGGCGACGGCGCCGCGGCCGCGGAAGCGCAGCCGGGTCATCCCCCAGGCCGCCATCGTCCCCAGCACGACCGAGAGGACGGTGACGACGACCGCGACGGTCAGCGAGTGGATCACCGCTTCGCGGGCTTCGGCGTCGCTCCAGGCGACGTCGTACCAATGGGTGGTGAAGCCCGACCAGGGCAGCGAGATGATCGGCGAGTCGTTGAACGAGAACAGCGCCAGCAGCAGCACGGGCCCGAACAGCACGGCGAGGATCGCGACCGAGATCGCGACGCTGGCCGCCTTGGGCAGCGCCCGCCGCAGCCGGTAGCGCAGCGGCGGGCCGGCCGCCGCGGCGCGCTGGGGCGCCGCGGCGGCGTTGTTGCGGGTGAGGTCGGCGCTCGCCATCGTCCTACCCGGACTGGACCTCTTGCCAGGTGTGGACGTATTCTTCGTAGTTCGGCGGCTCGCGCTCGGCGATCGCGTCTTCGACGCTCGCCGGATCGGCGCTTTCCTTGAACTTCGCCGGCACCAGCGGCAGCGCTTCGGGGTTGGTGACGACGTACGCTTCGCGCGCCGACTGCGCCTGCGCTTCCGGGGTGACGTAGTAGTTGATCAGCTTGTAGGCGGCGTCGATGTTCTCCGACCCGGCCGGGATGCCGAGCCCGCAGATCCACGACAGCGCCCCCTCCTTCGGCGCGATCCATTCGACCGGGACGCCGGCTTCTTTGGCCGCCAGCGCGGTGCCGCGGCCGCCGTCGGTGATCACGACCTCGCCCGACTTGAGCAGGTTGATCTGGTCGGAGTCCGATTCGGTGAAGCTGCGGAACTGGTCGCGGTTTTCGCTCAGGTAGTCCTGCACTTCTTGGAGCTGTTCGGGGCTGAGGTTCATCGGGTCTTCCATCCCCAGGGCCAGCGCCGTCTCGCCGATCGGCAGCAGCGGCGTGTCGCCCTCGAGCGCGACTTCGCCCTTGTACTGCGGGTCGAACAGCGCCTGCCAGGAGTCCGGCGGTTCGGTGACCTTTTCGGTGTTGATGATCAGCCCCTGCGGCCCGGCGGAGACCGGGACGAAGAGGACCTGGCCGGATTCGTCGACCACACCGGGCACGTCGTTGTAGGTGAGGTTTTCGAACTCGGGGATCGCTTCGGTGTCCAGCGGCTGCAGCAGGTTCCGTTTCGAGAGCGGGTTGATCTCGTCGGCGCAGGCTTCGACCACGTCGGCCTGGAAGCCGCCGACCAGTTTCGCCGCCGCTTCCGCGTCGCTGTCGAAGGTCGCCGTCTTCACGTCCAGTTCAGGGTTCTGTTCCTTGAACGGATCGAGCAGGTTCGGCGCGACCGTGTCCTCGTAGGTGAACGTCCTCAGGGTGCCGCTGACCGCGGCTTCCGGATCTTCCGGCGTCGCCGCCGTCGATCCGCCGCCTTCTCCGCCGCCGCTGCCGCCGCAAGCGGCGAGGCCGGTCAGCCCCAACGCCACGCCGAGCAGGACGACAAGTCGCTTCTTCATGCGTGTCTCCTCCTTGCTCGTTTCATTCCGACTGGAATTCCTGGAAGGCGTGGACCCATTCGTCCTCGATCGGGCGCTGCGTCTCGGGGATCGCGCCTTCGATGCTCGCCGGGTCGGCGGTGGGCTTCGCTTCCGCCGAGACCAGCGACATCGCGGTCGGGTTGGTGAGCACGTAGCCGTCGTCGGCGCGGATCGCCTGCGCCTGCGGCGAGGCCTGCCAGTTGATCAGCCGGTAGGCGGCGTCGACGTTCTGCGCCTTGGAGGTGATCGAGAGCCCGCAGACCCAGGAGAGCGGCCCCTCCTTCGGCGCGATCCATTCGACCGGGACGCCGTCTTCGATCATCCGCTGGGCGATGCCGGGACCGCCGTCGGCGATCACCACCTCGCCCGACTTGAAGAGGTTGACCAGGTCGGAGTCGCTTTCCCAGAGGGCGCGGAACTGGCCGTGGTGTTCCTTCAGATAGTCGGTGGCTTCCGCGAGTTCGGCTTCGTCCATCGCCATCGGGTCTTCGATCCCGATCGCCAGCGCCGCCTCGGCGATCGCCGGCAGCTCGTAGTCGCCCTCGATCGCGACTTCACCTTCGTACTGCGGATCGAAAAGCGCCTGCCAGGAGTCGGGCGGTTCGGCGACCTTTTCGGTGTTGACGATCAGCCCCTGCGGCCCGGCCGAGAGCGGCACGACCCAGACCTTGCCTTCGCTCTGCACCCCCGGCGCATCGGTGAAGGCGAGGTTGTCCCATTCCGGCACCCCGGCGGTGTCGATCGGCGCCAGCAGCTGACCGCGCTGCAGCGGTTGCATCTCGTCGAGGCAGGACTCGACCACGTCGGCCTGGAAGCCGCCGACCAGTTTCGCCGCCGCCTCGGAGTCGCTGCCGAAGCTCGCCGTCTTCACTTCGAGGTCGGGGTTCTGTTCTTCGAACGGCTTCATCAGGTCGGGGGCGACGGTGTCCTCGTAGGTGAAGACGCGCAGCGTGCCCGTCGCCGGTTCTTCCGGGTCGGCCGGGGCCGAGGCGACTTCGGTGCTGCCGCCGCCCCCGCCGCAGGCGGCGAGGACGAGCGCCGCGAGCAGCGATGCGATGGCGATGCGGGCGGTCATACGGGTACCCCTCCTCCGACCGCGTAGCTGTGGGCGAGGTCCCAGCCGAGCGTCACCTCGCGCCCGGGCCCGAGCCGGGCGGCGCTCTCGTCGTCGTTGAGCTCGTGGACGATCAGCTTCTCCCCCGTCTGCAGCTCGATGATCAGCTGCGTGACCGAGCCGAGGAAGACGTTCTGGGCGATGCGGCCGCGGACGCAGGTGCGGCCCGGCCCGGGCTCGGCGCCGATCGTGATCTTCTCCGGGCGCACCGTGATCTGGACCGTCTCGCGACCGTCGCCGGGGTCGGGGGCGCAGACCGACAGCCCCTCGCCCAGGTCCATCGTCACCGCGCCGTCGGCGCGGCGGTCGACGCGCAGCGTCAGCAGGTTCGAGGTGCCGATGAAGTCGGCGACGAAGCCGGTCGCCGGATGGTCGTAGACGGCGCGCGCGGTGTCGACCTGCTCGACCCGGCCGCCGTTCATCACCGCGATCCGGTCGGACATCGTCAGCGCCTCTTCCTGGTCGTGGGTGACGTAGACGAAGGTGGTCCCGGTGCGCTGCTGGATCGCCTTCAGTTCCAGCTGCATCTCCTTGCGCAGCTTTAGATCGAGGGCGCCGAGCGGCTCGTCGAGCAGCAGTGCCGCCGGCTCGTTGACCAGCGCCCGGGCGAGGGCGACGCGCTGGCGCTGGCCGCCGGAGAGCTGCGCCGGCAGCCGCTTCTCGTAGCCCTCGAGCCGCACCGAGGCGAGGATCGCGCCGACCCGCTCACGGATCTCCGACTTGGCGACGCGGCTCAGCTTAAGGCCGAAGGCGACGTTCTCGTGCACCGACATGTGCGGGAACAGCGCGTAGTCCTGGAAGACCATGTTGACCTTGCGTTTTCGGGGCGAGACCCAGGTGACGTCCTCGCCGTCGAGGATCACCGCGCCCTCGCTCGGCTCCTCGAAGCCGGCGATCATCCGCAGCGTCGTCGTCTTGCCACAGCCGCTCGGGCCGAGCAGCGAGAAGAACTCGCCGGTGGCGATCTCGAGCGTCACCGAGTCGGCGGCGACCGCGCCGCCGTAGCGCTTGGTCAGGCTCCGCAGCTCGATCATCGGCCGCATCGCTTACTCCCTCCCCGCCCCGATCGCGATCACGAACAGGTCGTTGACGTTGGTTCCGGTCGAGCCGGTGAGGACGAGGTCGCCGAGCGCCGCCAACGGCTCGCCGGAGCGGTGGGCGAGCAGGGCGTGGCGCAGGTCGAGGCCGAGGTCGTCGGCGCGGGCGACGGTCATCCCGTCGGCCACCGCCCCGGCGGCGGCGGTGCCGCCATCGGAGCCGTCGGTGTCGATCATCACCGCGGCGACAGGGCTGCCGTCGAGCTCCAGCGCGGCGGCGATCGCCGCGTCCTGGTTCGGCCCGCCGGCGCTGAACTCGGCGCCCTCGGCGAGGCGCACCGAGGACTCGCCGCCGCAGCCGACGAGCAGGACCGGCGGCGCGAACGGGGTGCCGTCGGCGGCGCTGGTCCGCGCCAGGTTGGCGAGCAGGCGGCCGAGCTCGCGCGCCTCCCCCTCGAGGCTGGTCGAGAGGCGGACGGCGGAGTCGCCGGCACTCGCCGCCTCCAGCATCATCGCCTCGCAGGCGCTGCGGCCGGTGACCAGCAGCTCGGTCTCGATCCGCGCCGCGCTCAGGTCGGGCGACTCTGCGGCGTCGTCGTGCAGATGCTCGCGGATCGCTCGCGGCACCCGCTGCCAGAGGTTGTAGGCCTCGAGCACGGCGCGGGCGTCGGCGGCGGTGGTCGTGTCGGGGACGGTCGGGTCGGTCATCATGTCGAGCGCGTCGCCGGCGACGTCGGAGACGGTCAGGTTGAAGATCCGGGCCGGCGCCGCCGCGGCCGCGAGCCGTCCGCCCTTGACCAGCGAGACGTGCTTGCGGACCGTGTTGACGGCGCCGATCGGCATCCCCGAGGCGAGCAGCAGCTCGTGCAGCTCGCGCTTCTCGGCGAGGCCGACACCGGGCGGCGGCAGGCTGGCGAGGGCGGAGCTGCCGCCGGTGAAGCAGGCGATCACCAGGTCTTCGGGGCCCAGCGGCTCGACCAGCTCGAGCAGGCGGCCGGCAACCTCGGCGCTGCGCTCACTTGGCAGCGGGTGGTCGGCGGCCAGCACCTCGATCCGCGAGAGCGGCGCCGGCACCTGGTCGTGGCGGATCGCGATCAGGCCGGCGTCGATGCGCTCGCCGAGCTTGCGCTCGAGCGCGGCGGCGATCGTCAGGCTCGCCTTGCCGGCGCCGACGACGACGACCCGGTCGCGGTGGGAGAGCTCGATCTCCTCGCCGCCGATCGCGATCCCGAGCGAGGTCAGGGAGACCGACTCGGCGGCGATCCGGCCGGCGTCGCAGGCGGCGAGGCCGGCCTGGGCGACGGTCAGCGCCCGCCGCCGCAGGGCGGTGTCGCCCTGCGCGGCGAGTGCCTCCAGGTTGCGGATCGCCGGTGCCGGCAGCGCCGCCTCGGCTGTGCTGGCCGACTCAGGGGGCAACCGGCACCGTCACCTCGCCGAACACGTCCCCCGGGTAGACGGCGGTCTCGCCGAGCTCCTCGGAGATCCGGATCAGGCGGTTGTACTTGGAGATGCGCTCGCCGCGGACCGGCGCCCCGGTCTTGATCTGGCCGCAGTCGAGGGCGACCGCGAGGTCGGCGATGATCGGGTCCTCGGTCTCGCCCGAGCGCTCGGAGACGACCACCGTGTAGGCGGCGCGGTGGGCCATCTCGGCCGCGTCCATCGCCTCCGAGAGGGTCCCGATCTGGTTCACCTTCCAGAGCAGCGAGTTGGCCGCGGCGACCTCGATCCCCCGCTGCAACCGCACCGGGTTGGTGGTGAAGAGGTCGTCGCCGACGATCTGGATCCCGGAGGACGCGGTCAGCGCCGCGAACCCCTCGAAGTCGTTCTCGTCGAGCGGGTCCTCGATCGTCACCACGTCGAACTCGGCGATCAGCTCGTGGTAGAGCTCGATCATCCCGTCGCGGTCGCGCTCCCCCCCGGCCAGGGTGTAGATCCCGGTGGCGGAGTCGTAGTAATGGGTCGCGGCGCAGTCGAGCCCGTAGCGGAAGCGGCCCTCGTGGCCGGCGGCGGCGACCGCCTCGTGCAGCAGGCCGAGCGCCTCGCGCGGGTCGGAGATCGGCGGCGCGAAGCCGCCCTCGTCGCCGGTGTTGAGCGCGACCTTGCCGTAGCGCTCGAGCAGGATCTCGGCCAGGGCGAGGTTCACCTCGGTCGAGATCTGCAGCGCCTCGAGGATCGAGCCGGCGCCGGTCGGGATCACGATGAACTCCTGGAAGTCGAGATCGTTGGAGGCGTGGCGGCCGCCGTTGATCAGGTTGACCAGCGGCACCGGCAGGGTGTGCGAGTTGGCGTTCAGCGCCCGGTAGAGCGGCAGCCCGGTGCTCGCCGCGGCGGCGCGGGCGGCGGCCAGCGAGACGCCGAGCAGCGCGTTGGCGCCGAGCCGCGACTTGTCCTCGCTGCCGTCGAGCTCGACCAGGCGGCGGTCGAGCTCGCGCTGGGAGGGCAGGCGTTCGCCGACCAGGGCGGCGGCGATCTCGCCCTCGACGTTGGCGACCGCCTCGCGGACGCCGAAGCCGCCGAAGCGCTCGCCGCCGTCGCGCAGCTCGGTCGCCTCGCTGGCGCCGGTCGAGCGGCCGCTGGGGACGTCGGCGGTGGCGACGGTGCCGTCGTCGAGCTCGAGGTCGACCTGGACGGTCGGCAGCCCGCGGCATTCGAGCACCTCGCGGGCCCGCAGCGCGGCGATCCGCGGCGCGCTCACTGGGAGGCCTCCGCCTCGGTCGCGGGCGCGATCGCGGCGATCTGGTTCTCGGCGGCGTCGGCGAGGTGGCGGCGCCAGAGCGCCTCGCCGCCCTCGAGGTCGCCGGCGTCGATCGCCGCCAGCAGCTCGGCGTGCTCGGCGGCGACCTGCGCGGGGTGGTCGTAGGCCGGCTCGAGCTGGACCATGCAGAGGACGATCTCCGACTGCAGGCCGAGGTAGGCGCGCAGCAGGCGCTCGCTGCCGGCGGCCTCCATGATCGCCCGGTGGAAGCGCAGGTCCGGCTCGACCACTTCGCTCCAGGAGGCCTTGGCCGAGAGGTCGGAGAGCTGCTTGACCGCGGCGCGGGCCTCGTCGGGCACGCTGCCGGCCTCGATCACGAGCCGCATCGCCTCGACCTCGAGCGCGACGCGCAGCTTGAAGATGTCTTCGACGTCCTCGCGCGAGAAGACGGGAACCTGGACGCCGCGGTTGGGCTCGCGGCGCAGCAGGCCTTCGCCGATCAGGATCTGGGTCGCGGCGCGGAAGGAATGGCGGGCGATGCCGAGGCGCTCGGCGAACTCGTTCTCGCGCAGGCGCGTGCCGGGGCTGAGCTGGCCGTCGAGGATCAGGTCGCGGATCGCGTTCGCGGCGGCCTCGACGGTGGAGACCGTGGCGATCTTTACCGCCGGGTCGGATGAGAGCTTGGGGCTGATGTCTGGGGTCATGTGTTGGATTATTCCACAATTTGACAAGATGGAGCCATGAGCCACTCAATCCCCGATCTGATGCGGCGCGAGCTGGGCCGCTTCTCCGATACCCACCCCCGCTCGCGCGAGCTGCGCGACGCCGCCGAGGGGGCGCTGCTCTCCGGCGTGCCGATGAACTGGATGACCCGCTGGCCGGGCACCTACCCGGTCGTCTTCGAGCACGCCGAGGGCAACACCCTGGTCGACGTCGACGGCAACGCCTACGTCGACTTCTGCCTCGGCGACACCGGCGCGATGTCCGGCCACTCGCCGCCGCCGACGGTCGCCGCCGCCGAGCGGCGGCTGCGGCACGGGATCACGACGATGCTGCCGAGCGAGGACGCCGGCCCGGTCGGCGAGGAGATGAGCCGCCGCTTCGGCCTCCGCCACTGGCAGTTCAGCCTCTCGGCGACCGACGCCAACCGCTTCGTCCTGCGGATCTGCCGCGAGATCACCGGCCGGCCGAAGATCCTCGTCTTCAACCACTGCTACCACGGCAGCGTCGACGAGACCGTCGCGACGCTGGTCGACGGCGCCCCCGGGCCGCGGGTCGGCAACGTCGGCCCGCCGGTGCCGATCGCCGAGACGACGCGGGTGGTCGAGTTCAACGACCTCGCCGCGCTGGAGGCCGAGCTCGCCCACGGGGACGTCGCCTGCGTGCTGACCGAGCCGGCGCTGACCAACATCGGCATCGTCCTCCCCGACCCCGGCTTCCACCAGGCGCTGCGCGAGCTGACCCGCTCGACCGGGACGCTGCTGGTGATCGACGAGACCCACACGCTCTGCTGCGGTCCCGGCGGCTACACGGTCGAGCACGGGCTGGCGCCGGACCTGCTGACGATCGGCAAGGCGATCGCCGGCGGCATCCCGACCGGCGCCTACGGGATGACCGACGCGGTCGCCGAGCAGGTCCTCGAGAAGACGGTCTGGGAGGCGGCCGACGTCGGCGGCGTCGGCGGCACCCTGGCCGGCAACGCGCTCTCGCTGGCGGCGGCGCGGGCCAACCTCGGCGAGGTGCTGACCGAGGAGGCGTTCGCGCGGATGATCGCGCTCGGCGAGCGCTTCGCCGCCGGGGTCGACGAGGTGATCGCGGCCGAAGGCCTCGACTGGCAGGCGACCCGGCTCGGCTGCCGCGTCGAGTACATGTTCTCGCGCACCGCGCCGCGCAGCGGCGGCGAGGCGGCGGCGGCCTTCGACACCGCGCTCGACGCCCTGCTCCACCTCTACATGCTCAACCGCGGCATCCTGATGACGCCGTTCCACATGATGGCGCTGATGTGCCCGACGACGACCGAGGCCGACGTCGACGCCCACACCGCCGCCCTGGCCGAGATCGCCTCAGAGCTCCCCTAGCCCCATCCCGTGGTTCCTTATGGACCTCTGGAGTCCAAAAGGAACCACGGGACGGGGGGCTCCCGCCACTTCGCGAACTCGCGGTTCCTTATGGACGCATAGGTTCCATAAGGAACCGCGGGATCGGTGGGACGCTGGGGTTGCCGCAATCGCGGCGGAACTGTGACGGGGCTGTCAATTCTTTTTCGCGGCAGATGCTCGGAACTGTGTCCGCGTGCCTGGCGGCCTCTGGTTTGATCGGAGCCCCCCGCGCGGACCGGCCACTTGCCGCCGGACCGCCGCCTATTACTTGACCCATGCCCCAGCCTCCCGCCACCCACGTCCCGCCGCAGAACATCGAGGCGGAGGAGTCGGTGCTCGGCGCGATGCTCGTCGCCGAGCCGGCGCTGACCCGGGTGATCGACGAGGTGAAGCTGAACGCGGCCGACTTCTACCTCGACCGCCACCGAGCGATCTTCGAGGCGATCCACGCCCTCTACGCCGTCTCCAAGCCGGTCGACGAGCTCTCGGTCGCCGAGGAGCTGACCCAGCACAACAAGATCGACGAGGCGGGCGGCAAGCACTACGTCTCCGAGCTGGCGGCCAAGGTGCCCGCCGCCGGCAACGCCCGCCACTACGCCGAGATCGTCCAGCAGAACTCGCTGCTGCGCCGCCTGCTGGGCGCCGGCCAGGAGATCCAGGGCTGGGTCAACGAGCGCGCCGGCGAGCCGCGGGAGCTCTCCGAGCGGGCCGAGCGGCTGCTCTTCGAGGTCGCCCACAAAGAGCAGGCGAGCGACTTCCGCCTGCTCTCCGAGATCCTCCACGACGAGGTCGACCGGCTCGAGAAGCTCTCGACCGGCGAGCTGGAGCTGACCGGCACCCCCTCCGGCTTCCGCGACATCGACGCGATCACCGGCGGCTTCCAGCCCGGCAACCTGATCATCGTCGCGGCGAGGCCGGCGATGGGCAAGTCGGCGCTGGTCGCCAACATCGCCGAAAACGTGGCGATGAAGGGCAAGCGGGCGGTCGCCTTCTTCTCGCTGGAGATGTCGGAGGTCGAGCTGGCGCAGCGGTTCATCGCCTGCCGGGCGCGGATCTCCGGCGACAAGCTGCGCAAGGGGCAGGTCAGCCAGCGCGATTGGCCGAAGGTGCTGCGGGCGAGCAACGAGCTGGAGGAGGCGCCGCTGTGGTTCGACGACTCCTCCGACCTCGGCATGCTCGACCTGCGGGCGAAGGCGCGGCGGCTGCACGCCCAGGAACAGGAGCGCGGCGGGCTCGGCCTGATCATCCTCGACTACATCCAGCTGATGCGGAGCGACGACCCGCGCGCCAACCGGGTCGAGCAGGTCGGCCAGATCAGCCGCGGGCTGAAGATCCTCGCCCGCGAGCTGGAGGTGCCGGTGGTCGCGATCTCCCAGCTCTCGCGCGCCCCCGAGCAGCGGACGCCGCCGAAACCGCAGCTCTCCGACCTGCGCGAGTCGGGCCAGATCGAGCAGGACGCCGACGTGGTCGCCTTCCTCTACCGCGCCGACTACTACCGCGACCCCGACGAGGAGCCCGACGGCCTCGCCGACGTGATCGTCGCCAAGCACAGGAACGGCCCGATCGGGACCCGCTCGCTCGTCTTCCTCGACCGCTTCCCCAAGTTCGCCGACCACTCCCACCAGGAACCGCCGATCGAGCAGCCGGCCGGCGAGGAGCCGCCCTTCGCCGACGACGTCGCCGCGGGGCCTGACTTCTGATGGCGATCGCCCGCTCCGAGCCCTTCCGCGACCAGGTCTGCCCGCTCGGCGTCTGCGACGGCTCCGGCTGGATCCTCGGCCCCGAGGACGTCGCGCGGCCGTGCCAGTGCCGGGCTGAGCGGCTGAGCCGCGGCCGCAGCCGCGGCGTCTCCTCGGTGATCCCGGCCCGCTATCGCGGCGTCTCCTTCGACCGCCCGCCGGTCTCCGACATGGAGCGCGACCTGCAGACCAAGGCGGCGGTCGCCGAGGTGCGCGCCTTCATCGCGGACCTCGACGCGCGCCTCGCCGAGGGCCGCGGCCTCTGGCTCTTCGGCGATACCGGCACCGGCAAGACGACGCTGGGGATGCTGGTCTCGAAGGCGGCGCTGGAAGCCGGCAAGACCGTCGCGATCTACTCGCTGCCGAAGCTGCTGGCCCGGATCCGCCAGACCTACGACGCCGAGCCCGGCGGCGACTCCTACACCACCTTCTTCGAGCGCCTCACCTCGGTCGACCTCCTCCACATCGACGACCTCGGCGCCGAGAAACGCTCCGACTGGGTGCTCGAGCAGCTCTACGCCCTGGTCAACGAGCGCTACGAGAACCAGCGCTCGATGCTGATCACGACCAACCTCGAGCACGCCGAGCTGGAGGAGCAGATCGGCCCCCGCACCGTCTCCCGCCTGACCCAGATCTGCGACGAAGTCCCCGTCTTCGGCGACGACCGCCGCTACGGCAGCTACCGCCCGGCGGCCTGAGCGCGGCGCCGGCCGGACCGGCGCGAACGCGGGCGGCGGGCGGCATCGTCACAATGGCCCGCTGTGCCTGGCGTCGTCATAGTCGGAGCCCAGTGGGGCGATGAGGGGAAGGGCAAGATCACCGATCTGCTGGCCGAGAAGGCCGCGGCGATCGTCCGCTTCCAGGGCGGCAACAACGCCGGCCACACGATCGTCCGCGACGGCGAGGAGTTCAAGTTCCACCTGATCCCCTCGGGGATCCTGCACGCGGATAAGACATGCGTGATCGGCAACGGCGTGGTCGTCGATCCGCGGGTGCTGCTGAGCGAGATCGACGGGCTCAAACGAGCCGGGGTCAGCGTCGGCAACCTGCGGATCTCGGCCAACGCGCACCTGATCATGCCCTACCACGTGCTGCTCGACACCGCCGGCGAGACGAAGCTGGGCAAGCTCTCGATCGGCACCACCCGGCGCGGGATCGGGCCCTGTTACGCGGACAAGGCCCTGCGGCTGGGGATCCGGGTCCAGGACCTGCTCGACGAGAAGATCCTGCGGACCAAGATCCGCGCCGCGCTGGAGCCCAAGCAGCAGGCGCTGCGCGAACTGGCGGTGCAGCGGCGCAAGCTGCGCAAGGAAGCGGGCGAGGAATCGAAGGCGATCGCCGATGCCGTGGCCGGCGTCCCCGACCCGCGGCTCGACGTCCACACGATGGTCGAGGAACACGTCAGCTACGGCCACCGGCTCGAGCCCCACATCGCCGACACCGCGCGCCTGTGCTGGGAGACGCTCGACCGCGGCGAGACGGTGCTCTTCGAGGGCGCCCAGGCGGCGCTGCTCGACCTCGACCACGGCACCTATCCCTTCGTCACCTCCTCCAACCCGATCGCCGGCGCGGCGACGGTCGGCGCCGGCGTCGGCCCGACCGACATCAGCGAGGTCTGGGGGATCGCCAAGGCCTACGCGACGCGGGTCGGTGCCGGCCCCTTCCCGACCGAGCTGCACGACGAGACCGGCGAGCGAATCGTCGAGCAGGGGCACGAGTTCGGCACCACCACCGGCCGCCGCCGGCGCGCCGGCTGGATGGACCTGGTCGCGCTGCGCTACGCGGTGCGGCTCAACCGGATGGATTCGCTGGCGGTCACCAAGCTCGACGTGCTGAGCGGGATCGGGCCGCTGCGGGTCGCCGTCCGCTACCGCTCGAAGGAGGGCGCCGTCCTCGACACCTTCCCCTACCACCAGTCGATCCTCCACTCGGCGACGGCGGAGTACGAGGAGCTGCCCGGCTTCGACGAGGAGATCGGCGAGTGCCGCGAGGAGGCCGACCTGCCCGCCGCAGCCCGCGAGTACCTGCGCTACATCGCCGAGTTCGCCGGCGTCCCGATCCGCCTCGTCGGCGTCGGCCCGGCGCGCGACCAGGTAGTCTGGCTCGACCGCGAATAGTCGGCGCAAGCAGGGCAAAACCCTACGCTCGGGTTTTCAAGTCTGCTCTACAGTCTGCTGGTGGCCTCGAGCAGACGCGCAACGCGGCTGAACGAGCGGTTGCCACGGGGACGACACGGCCTCTCACGGGAGGCGGTGACGACCTCGCAACGCAACCGCATCCACCGGGCGATGATCGAGGTGGTCTCCGAGCGCGGCTATCCCGACACCCGGGTCGTCGACGTGATCAGCGTCGCCGGCGTTTCGCGCAAGACCTTCTACGAACTGTTCGACAGCAAGGAGGACTGCTTCCTCGCGACCTACGACGTCCTGCTCGGAAACCTGCTCGGCGAGACCGCCGGCGGCTTCGAGTCGCGGCCCGGCGCGCCCTGGGCCGAGCGCCTGGCGGAGGGACTGCGGCGGCTGCTCGGACACCTCTCCGTGCATCCCGACGAGGCCCGCTTCGCGATCGTCGAGGTGCTGGCCGCGGGGCCGAAAGCGCTGGCCCGGCGCGACGCGGCGCTGCGCCAGTTCACCGGCTTCCTCGACGCCGGCCGCGCCGAGACCTCGGTCGAGCTGCCGGGGATAACCGCGCTCTCGCTCGCCGGCGGCGTCAACGAGCTCCTCTACAGCGAGATCCTGCACGGGGCGGCGGCACGGCTGCCGAGCCGGCTGCCGGACCTGATGTTCTGGATCGTGCTGCCGTTCCTCGGCAGCGACGGTGCCGCCGCCGAGCGCGAGCGCGTGCAGCAGATGGATCGGACCTCCTAACCAAAAAAGACAACAAGGTTTCTTTGTTAAGGCGATCTTTTCCCGGGGCCCCTGGGTTTACGAAATAGACCCTGGTGGGTAGCTTGGCCGGGAGGGAACGTTCCACCGATTTGCGCAAGGGTTTCGATCCGGCGGCTTCGGCTGGAGCGGGGACGCAACAACAAAGGAGAGGTAGGGACATGCGTAAGTATCTGCTGGTCACCCTGGCTTTGGCCGGCCTGATGGTCGTCTCCGTCGCCGGCATCGCCGTGGCGGGGAAGAACAAGGAAGAAGCCTGCGTCGACAACCTCTGCTTCAAGGCGGGAGGCGGCTTCAAGCCGAAGAAGATCTCGAAGAAGAAGCAGACGCCGATCGCGCTGATCGCCGAAGGCAAGGTCACGACCACCGACGGGAGCCACCCACCGGCGCTCAACAAGGTCATCCTCGAAACCGACAAGAACGGCGCGATCAACGTCAAGCACTACCCGAGCTGCAAGTCGGGGAAGCTGCAGTCGCGCGACACGAAGGACGCCGAAAAGGCCTGCAAGAAGGCGATCATCGGCGAAGGGAAGGCGACCGCGGCAGTGAAGCTTGCCGAACAGCCCGAGGTCTACGCGCACAGCAAGCTGCTGGTCGTCAACGGCGGCGTCAAGGGCGGCACGACGACCCTCTACATCCACGCCTACTTCAGCCAGCCGGTCCCCGGGGCGCTCGTGACCAAGGTGAAGATCAAGAAGCACAAGCACGGCCGCTACGGGACGAAGTCGATCGCGACGATCCCGCCACTCGCCAGTGGCCAGGGCTCGATCACCCAGTTCCGGTTCAAGATCGACAAGAAATTCCGCTTCAAGCACCAGAAGCGGAGCATCCTCACCGCCAGGTGCCCGGACGGGAGGCTGCAGGCGCACGCCGTCGCCTTCTTCACCGGCGGTCCCCGCGTGACCACCGAATTCGTCCGGCCCTGCGTCGGCAAGAAGTAAGCCTGGGGCACCAGGCCCTCAGGACGGGCAAGGAGAAGAAGGGCGGTCCCCGGGGGGCCGCCCTTCTTCTTGCGCGCGGCCCCCGCTCCTTGCCAGCGCAGCGGGCTCGCCGTACGCTGCCGGGGGTGCGCTCGGCGATCGCGAAACTGACGGCCGGCCTGACGCTGGCGGCCGCGGCGGCGGTGGCGGCGGCGGCAGCGCCGGCGGCCGCGCAGCAGGTCCCCTGGGGCAGCGGCTGCATGCCGGCGGCGCCCGGGGCGACCCGGACCGCGGCCAACTGCGGCGCCGAACTGGTCGAGGGGCGGGCGGTCGCGCCACGCCGGGCGCCGGCGCGGGTGAAGCGGGTGATCGCCGCCGCCAACCGGATCGACCGCCGGCCCTACGTCTGGGGCGGCGGCCACCTCAGCTTCCGCAGCCGCGGCTACGACTGCTCGGGCGCGGTCGGCTACGCGCTGCACGGCGGTGGCCTGCTGGCGACGACGATGGTCTCCGGCCAGCTCGCCCACTGGGGCGCGCCGGGGCCCGGCCGCTGGATCAGCGTCTACGCCAACGACGAGCACGTCTTCATGGTCGTCGCCGGCCTGCGCTTCGACACCCGCAACGACCCGGCCGGCGACAACGGCCCGCGCTGGAAGATGGCGAGCCCCGAAGCCCGCATCCTCTCCCGCTTCAAGGTGCGCCACCCGGTGGGGCTATGAATGAGGCGATGAGCGACCACCTGACGATCGTCTTCTTCCCCGAGGGGGCCTACGGCGACGAAGAACGTTCTCACTCTCCGCCGGCCGCGCCGAAGACGCGGTTCCTCCCGGTATGCGGGAGGAACCGCGCTCTCGGCCTGGATCACCCGGTGCCTATTTGTTGGCGACGACGAGGTTCGCGGCGCCCTGCATCCCGGCCTGGTTGGGATGGATCGGGGCGGCGAGTTCGCCCGGGATCAGCGGTTCGACCCAGCGGTGCGAGTGCGACTTGCAGGCGTCGTGGCCGATGCTGGCCTGGTACCAGTCGACCAGCGTCGCGCCGTTTGCCGCCGCCTGGGTCGCGAGCATCGCGTTGAGGCCCTGCTCGGTCTGGCGCAGGTAGGGCACGTCGCCCCAGCCGATCGGCATCTGCGGCCAGCACCCGTACCCGCTGGTCGGGAAGATCGCCGGGTAGTTGAGCAGCAGGATCTTCGCTTCCGGCGAGCGGGCGTGGATCCCCTGCAGGACTTCGGCGATCTTCGGCGCCGTGGCGGCGATCCGTTCGGCCAGCTGGTCGTGGCCGCCGGAGTCGTATTTGTCCTTGCACGGCGTGGCGAACGGGTTCAGCGTGATGCACCCGGTCGCGACTTCGGCGAAGCCGATGTCGTTGCCGCCGATCGTCAGCGAGACCAGTTCCGTTTCCGCGTTCAGCGAGTCGAGCTGCGGCGGGTTGGAGCCGAATTCGACTTCCTGGGTGTGCGTCATGTCGTAGGTCGTGGCGCCGCTGCAGCTGGCGTCGGTCAGCGGCAGGCCGACGCCGGGCTGCGCCAGGTGGGCGTAGTTGTGGTCCGACTTGAGGCAGCCGAGCGGCGAGAGCTGACTCGGGATCAGCGGCCCCGCCGAGTAGGAGTCCCCGAGCCCGACGTAGTTGGCCGCGGCCCGCGCCTGCGCCGCCATCGCCCCGGCGAGCAGCGCGACTGCGACCAGCAGCGCCAGCGCCAGGGTGCGCCCGAGACGCCACCGTCGTTGTGCGATCGATGCATCCATGTCCCTCTCCCTTCGATTGGATTGCCATCCAGCCGAGTCCCAAAGGGGACATGATTACTCAAACAACGTTGTTTCTAAACCCCCGAGTCGTGGTTCCTTGTGGACCGCATGCGTCCGAAAGGAACCACGACGTGGTCAGAGCTCGATCGCCGAGCCGAGGGTCACGGTGCGCTCGCGGGGGAGGTGGAAGTATTCGACCGGGCTGGCGGAGTTGCGGTACATCGCGGCGAAGAGGCGCTTGCGCCAGGTCCGCATGCCGGCGGCGCCGGTGGGGGTGACGAAGACCTGGGAGAGGTAGTAGACGGCGCCGTCGACGTCGACGTCGCGGACGAGGCCGGTCTCGGCGGCGAGGGCGAGCGCGCGGGGCACGTCGGTGACGTCCTGGAAGCCGAAGCGCGCGGTGAGGTGGACGATGCCCTCGGCGCGATAGCGGACCTCGTCGGCGACCAGCCGCTCGGACTCGGGGACGTAGGGCGCTTTCGTCGTCTCGATCGAGAGGATGACGGCGGTTGCCCGCAGGGTGCGGCCGTGCG
This sequence comes from uncultured Actinomycetes bacterium, assembly GCA_963810455.1. Taxonomy (GTDB): domain Bacteria; phylum Actinomycetota; class Thermoleophilia; order Solirubrobacterales; family 70-9; genus VAYN01. Next base: position 10,888 of record CAWEOH010000058.1, on the reverse strand, counting down.
TCACCGTGCGGTGCAGGGCGATCGGCGCCGTCTCGCGGCGGGCGTTGAGGTAGACGGCGGTGCCCGGGATGCGGATCACCGGCGGGTCGGCGGCGCGCAACTCGGCGACGAACGCCGGCAGCGGACCCTCCTCTTCGATCCGCTCGGAGTGGAGCTTCTCCGCCCCTCGCCGCCAGGTGGCGAAGACGGTGAAGACGAGCGCGGCGACGGTCAGCGGGAACCAGCCTCCGTGCGCGACCTTGGTCATGTTGGCGCCGAGGAAGGCGAAGTCGATGGTGAAGAAGACGACGGCGCCGAGGCCGACCAGCCAGCCCGGCTTGCGCCAGAGGACGCGGACGACGACGAGGAAGAGCAGGGTGTCGGCGGTGATCGTGCCGGTGACGGCGATCCCGTAGGCGGAGCCGAGGTCGGTCGAGGAGCCGAAGCCGAGGACGAGGCCGATCACCGCGGCGAGCAGCACCCAGTTGACGGCGGGGATGTAGATCTGGCCGATCTCGCGGGTCGACGTGTGGCGGATGTAGAGGCGGGGCAGGAAGCCGAGCTGGATCGCCTGGCGGGTAACCGAGAAGGCACCCGAGATCACCGCCTGCGAGGCGATCACCGTCGCCACCGTCGCCAGCAGCACCATCGGCACCCGGCTCCAGTGCGGCAGGAGGAGGAAGAACGGGCTTTCGATCGCGGTCGGGGTTTCGAGGATGAGCGCTCCCTGGCCCATGTAGTTGAGGGTCAGCGCCGGGAAGACGACGAAGAACCAGGCGCGGGCGATCGGGGGGCGGCCGAAGTGGCCCATGTCGGCGTAGAGCGCCTCGGCGCCGGTGATCGTGAGGACGATCGAGCCGAGGGCGACGAAGGCGGTGCCCGGGTGGCGGCCGAAGAACTCGAGCGCGTGGCTGGGCAGCAGGGCGTTGAGGATGTGCGGGTGGTTGACGACGCCGCGCAGGCCGGCGGCGGCGAGGATCGCGAACCAGACCAGCATCACCGGGCCGAAGACGCTGCCGATCCGGTGGGTGCCGTAGTGCTGGATCGCGAAGAGGGCGACGAGGACCGCGATCGTCAGCGGCAGGACCAGCGAGCTGAGGCCCGGCACCGCGACCTTGATCCCTTCGACCGCGGAGAGGACCGAGATCGCCGGGGTGATGATGCCGTCGCCGTAGAAGAGGGCGACGCCGAGCATCCCGATCGCGATCAGCGCCCCCTTGAGCCGGGCGCGGCGCAGCGTCGCGCCCATGACCAGCGCGATCAGCGCCATCAGGCCGCCCTCGCCGTCGTTGTCGGCGCGCATGATGAAGGTGACGAACTCGACCGAGACGATCAGCGTCACCGTCCAGAAGACGAGCGAGATGACGCCGTAGACGTCCCCCGAGGTCGCCTTCACCGCCTGGTGGTCGGCGGAGAAGACCGTCTGCAGCGCGTACAGCGGGCTGGTGCCGATGTCGCCGAAGACGACGCCGAGGGCGCCGAGGGCGAGCGCCGCCATGCCGAGCTGACGGCGACCGGGACGTGAGGGCGCCGTGGTGGCGGTGGCGGCCATGCTGAGGAGACGATTCTCCCCTGCGGCGCGGCGCCCTGCCGTGCGGTGGGCGGATCAGCCCGCGCGCAGGGCGCGAACGGTGTCCTCGAGGACCTCGCGGACGTAGCCGGGCTGGTGGAAGACCTGGGAGTGGGTGAAGCGCAGGGTGCGCAGGCCGGCGCGGGCATGGGTCTGGTCGCGGGCGATGTCGACCGCCTGGTCGGCGGCGGTGCGGTGGTAGGTGAGGCTGTCGGTCTCGACCACCAGCCCGAGCGCGGGCCAGTGAAAGTCGACGCGGTAGCGGCCGAGACGAGCCTGGGAGCCGGGCTTGGGCAGGCCGGCAGCGCGGGCGATCGGCAGGAAGCGGCGCTCGAGCGCGGTCTGGGAGCGGCTGAAGGTCTGGGATTCGAGGATGCGACGCAGGCGCCCGCGGCCGGGGCGGCGGGGGTGCGCCGCGAGCAGCGCCGGCAGCCGGTCGGTGGCTACCAGCCGCAGGTGATCGGCCTCGTTGACGGCGTCTTCGACCGCTTCGGTGGAGAGGCAGGTGGCGAGGTCGACGAGGATCGATACCGGGTCGCCGACCGGGATGTCCTCGACCAGGCGCGGTGGTTTCAAGTCGGCACGGCGGTACACCTTCAGCTCGGGGCAGCGCGGGTTCGTGGTGGCGGGGACCGAGACCTCGATCCTCCCGTCGAACCGCTTGCGGATGCCCCAGAGCTCGGCGCCGCTGCGATGGCTCAATCGCGCCCCCGAACCGGCCGCAAGTACGGCAGCCATGAGTTGGGTGAGCCGGGCGATCTCCGGTCGTCCCACGGCATAGACCCCTTGGTGGAGTCGATGCAGGCGGCCAGTCTCGAGACGGTGGCGGATGGCCGACACAGGCATCCCCAGGTCCAGGAGCTGGGACCTCGTCACCGCCCAGTGCTGACGTCGCGCAAGCCGCCACGCCTCCCTCGCCCATGGCTGGACACTTTTCGCTGCCATGGCCACCTAAATGGTCCAGCGACCGAAGTTCTCCCCCCGCGTGCGAGACTTGGGCTATGGGCACTGCGCAGATGCCGGACCCGACCGAGTCGGGCCTTCGCCACCAGTTGCGTCCGCTGTTCGACCAGATCGTGATCAAGGAGCTGGACACCGACCGGGTGCGGCGCTCGGGCTTGGTGGTGCCGCCCGGGACGCACGACCCGCCGCCCGAACAGGGCATCGTGCTGGCGGTCGGGCCGGGGCTCGACTGGTGGGGCCAGGCCGGGGTCGAGATGCCGGTGGCGCCCGGCGACCACGTCGTCTTCCCCGCCTCGGCCGGCGTCTGGGTCGAGATCGACGAGGAGCGGCTGCTCGTCTGCCGGGTGACGCAGCTGCTCGGCGTGCTCGAATCGGCCCCGGCGAGCTAGGAGCGCGCCGGCTCGGGGTCGGCGGCATCAACCGCGCCGTCGACCTCGACGGTCGCGCCGCGCGCCGCCGCGGTGACCACGCCCGCCCGCTGGCGCGCCTCTCCGAGAGCGAACGGGCTGCCGTTGCGCTTCAGTCCCAGCATCCGCTCGTCGGCGGCGCGGATCAGGCTCTCGAAGTCTTCGCCGTCGTCGGGGAAGACGGCCCAGCCGATCGAGGCGCTCGGGCTGGGGCCGCCGGCCTCGGGGTCGCGGACGTTGACCGCAGTGCAGATCGACTCGGCCATCCGCCGCGCGCCCTCGCCGTGGGCGCCGGGGGCGATCACGGCGAACTCGTCGCCGCCGATCCGGGCCAGGGTGTCGGTCGAGCGCAGCATCGCGTGGGCGCGGTTGGCGGCCTCGACCAGGACCGCGTCGCCGACCTGGTGGCCGTGGCGGTCGTTGACGCCCTTGAAGTCGTCGAGGTCGATCAGCAGCACGGCGAGGGGCGACGGGTCGGTGTCGCGGCGGCTGCGGCGCGGGTTGGTGCGCAGGGTCAGCTCCCGCTTCAGGGTGAGGTCGAAGTTGCGGCGGTTGCCGACGCCGGTGAGCGGGTCGCGGTTGGCGAAGTCGCGCTGGCGCTCCTCGGCCTCGACCAGGCGGCGTTTGAGCCCAGTTATCACCACGGTCGCGACGACGAAGGCGGCGACGAGGGCGAGGTAGCGCGGCAGGTAGGCGTTGTCGATCGCGTCGGGGTCGTAGAGCAGCGGCGTGCCGGCGACGAGGACGAGCTCGGCGACCAGCGGCCAGGCCCAGCGCGGCGGGAGGAAGAAGCCGACGTAGAGCAGTGAGCAGAGCAGCAGCGGCTCGATGTAGCTGAGCGAGCCGCCGGTGAGGAAGAGGGCGAGGCCGGCGATCAGGATCGTCAGCGAAGTTCCGAACGCCAGCAGGGGCGGGGGCACCGAGGTGCGGTCCCAGGGGATCCGGCCGGTGACGCTGCAGATTCCGTAGACGAGGATGCCGCTGCTGAGCCCGATGACCCAGCCGATCGCGACGTGCCGAGACCCCGGCAGAAAGGCGGCGCCGATGCCGACCAGGGCGCCGACGATCCAGAGCCAGCCGGAGATGCGCCCCATCCGCCGCTGCTCGTCCGGCGCGTCCGCCTGGGACCGGCCGGGGATCACGATCGGGATCTCGTGGGGGGACATTCCTCCTAGATCGGCCGCGCGCCGCGATGTATTAGCTGCGAGCGCCGACAGCCGGGTCAGCCGGACTCGGAATATGCGGGCTCAGGCTCGGCCGATGCCGCTTCGGCCTGCGGAGCGGGCGGCGACTGGCCGGGCTGTCGCAGGACGAAGACGGCGATTGCAACAGCGATTGCAGCCAGCCCGGCACCGATCAGGTAGGCGAGGCGGTAGCCGGAGGTGAGCGCCGCAGCCTGCGACTCGCCGGCGGCGAGCAGGCTGTGGGTGCGCTCTGCCGAGAGCGTCGCCAGCAGCGCCAGCCCGATCGCGCCGCCGACCTGCATGCTGGTGTTGACGAGGCCGGAGGCGAGGCCGGCGTCGCTCGGGGTCGCGCCCGACATCGCCAGGGTCATGATCGCCGGGAAGGCGGTGCCAACGCCGATGCCGATCAGCAGGAAGGGCGGCAGCAGGTGGACGAGGTAGTCGCCCTGCACTGGCGCCCGCGAGAAGAGCAGCAGGGCGACGGCGATCAGGCAGACGCCGGGGATCAGCGTCGTCCGCGCGCCGAAGCGCATGATCAGCCTTTCCGAGAAGCCGAGCGAGAGCGTCCCCATCACCAGGGTCGTCGGCAGGAAGGCGAGGCCGACCTCGAGCGGGTCGTAGCCGAGCACCTGCTGCAGGTAGAGCGCGCCGAGGAAGAACATCCCGAACATGCCGGCGACGAGCAGCGCCTGCAGCGCGTTGGCGCCGGCGACGTTGCGCGAGCGGAAGAGGCGCAGCGGCATCAGCGGGTTGGCGATCGTCGCCTGGCGCAGGAGGAAGGCGACGAGCAGGGCGACGGAGACGGCGCCGAGGCCGAGCGTGCGCGTGTCGCCCCAGCCCCACTCGGTGATCTTGAGGATGGTGAAGACGCCGAGCATCAGGGCGGCGGTGATCAGCGCCGCGCCGGGGAAGTCGGCGCCGTGGCTGAGCCCGATCCCGTCCGGGTTGTCGACCAGGCGCAGCGCCAGGTGCCCGGTCGCGATCCCGATCGGGAGGTTGATCAGGAAGATCCAGTGCCAGCTGATCGCGTCGGTGAGGACGCCGCCGAGCAGCAGCCCGATCGAGCCGCCGGCGGAGGCGACGAAGCCGTAGACGCCGATCGCCTTCGCCTGGTCGGCGGGGTGCGGGAACATGGTCACGATCATTCCCAGGATCACCGCCGAGGCGAGCGCGCCGCCGACGCCCTGGACGAAGCGCGCCGCGACCAGCCACTCCTGCACCGGGGCGGCGGCGCAGAGCAGCGAGGCGCCGGTGAAGATCGCCAGGCCGACGAGGAAGACGCGCCGCTGGCCGAGCAGGTCGCCGACCCGGCCGGCGAGCAGCAGCAGACCGCCGAAGGGGATCATGTAGGCGTTGATCACCCAGGCGAGGTTGCTCTGCGAGAAGTGCAGGCTGTCCTGGATCGAGGGCAGGGCGACGTTGACGATCGTCGCGTCGAGGACGATCATCAGCATCCCCGCGCAGAGGACGTAGAGGGCGAGCCAGGCGCGGCGCTCGGCGCGCAGCGGGGCCGGGGTCGCGGCGGTCGGGCTGTCGAGAGTGGGTTGGTTGGCGTTCATGGGAGTGGAGACGGCGGCGGGGCCGGGAACTCATCGGCGGCGGATGGATCGAGCCGGTCGGTGAAGGTAGCGGCCGGGCGAGGGCGAGCTAGGAGGGGAGCTCCATCCAGAGGCGAGCCTGGGTGCCGGCGGGGCCGGAGCGGATCTGCAGCAGGTCGCAGAGCTGGTTGGCGACCCAGAGACCGCGGCCGCTCTCGCGGTCGGGGCTGGGCCGGACGCGCCCGGCAAGCGGCTGGTCGAGGTGGCCGCTGTCGGCGACCTCGAGCAGGAGCGCGCCCGGCTCGCGCCAGATCGTCGCCCAGCCGCGGCCGCCGCCGTGGACGACGCTGTTGGTCGCGAGCTCGCCGGCGGCGAGGACGAAGTCGGCGCCGCGGTCCTCGCTCAGCCCGGCCTCGGCGGCTTCGACGCCGGCGGCGGCCCGCACCGCGCTCAGGGTCTCGCGGTCGAACCCGAGCTGGCGGGCGTCGAGGGGAGGCGGCGGCAGCGTGCCGGCGAACGGCTCGGGATCGTGGTCGTCCCACTCCGGGTTGGCGGCGAGCCTGTCGCGCTCGTAGGTCAGCGGATGGCTGCGGACGGCGGCGTCGAGCACCTCGTCGTCGAGGGTCGCGCGGTCGTAGAGGCAGAGGAGCGAGAGCGAGGGTCGCGACTGCGGCGCGAAGCCGACGTTGAGCAGCGCCTCGTGGCGCTCGCACTCGTCGATCGCGGCCGGGTTGCGGCCGGGCCAGACCGGCTCGCCGAGCCCGCGCAGCGGGCGGCCCGGCGGGTGGCGGTCGACGAAGTCCTGCCAGGCGGGGAGCAGCCGGGCCGGGTTGCGACCGAAGCCCTCGACGTCGGCGAACTCGATCCCGTCCGCGTCGGCGCCGAGGGCGGCGCGCAGCTGCCCGGTGCGCTCGGGACCGAGGACGGCGAGCATCGGCTCCCCCGCCCGCAGCCCGTCGTCGACGTAGGCGAGCGCCGACTCGAGGAAACCGTCGGCGTCGTCGTAGAAGGCGAGCTGGTGGACGAGGCTCGGATGCCGGACGGTCACTGGACCACGAATTGAAGCGCGATCTCGATTCGGCCGCGCGGCTCGGTACGCGGATGTCCGAAGGGTTGCGGCGCCGGGGCGCCGCGCGGCGGACGGCCTCAGCCGAGCTCGGTCGCCTCGGCTTTCTCGGCCTCGAGCTCGAGGTCGACGCCGGCGCCGACCTCGCCGGCGCCGATCTCCCTGCCGTCGTAGGCGGCGAGCTGCGGGAAGAGGGCAGCGATGACGCCAACCGAGGCGAGGCAGGCGAGGCCGCCGGAGACGACCGAGAAGGCGGGCGAGGTGAGCGAGGCGACGGTGCCCGACTCGATGTCGCCGAGCCGCGGCCCGCCGGCGACGACGAGGCTGAAGACCGAGGTCATGCGGCCGCGCATCCGGTCCGGGGTCAGGGTCTGGGAGATCGTGCTGCGGCAGACGGCGCTGACGCTGTCGGCGGCGCCGGCGAGGGCGAAGAGCGCCGCCGCGGGCCAGATCGAGTCGACCAGGCCGGCGATCGCGATGAACGCTCCCCAGGCGGCGACGGCGGCGAGCGTGATCCTGCCGAGGAAGCGGGCGTGGACCAGCCAGCCGGTGGTCAGGGCGGCGACGGTCGAGCCCGCCGCGACGCTGGCGAAGAGCAGGCCGGTGCCCTCCGGCCCGGCGTGGTAGACGGTCAGCGCCAGGACCGGGAAGAGCGCCCGCGGCATCCCGAAGGTCATCGCCGAGAGGTCGATGACGAAGCTGCCGACCAGCGCCTTGATCTTGCGGACGAAGCTGAGGCCGCTGCGGATCGAGCGCATCACCGGCTCGTGGTGGGTCCCGGCCGGGACCGGCTGCGCCGACATCGCCCAGGCGGCGAGGGCCATGCCGAGGCAGCTGACGGCGTCGACCGCGTACGGGGTGCCGACGCCGAAGCCGGCGATCAGCAGACCGCCGACCGCGGGGCCGACGACCTGGGTCAGCTGGTAGAGGCCGAAGGTGAGCGAGATCGCGGCGCGCAGGTTGTCAGGGTCGACCGTGTTGGGGACGATCGCGGCACGGACGACGCGCTCGACCGCGGCCGCCCCGGCCAGCGCCCCGGCGAGGACGAAGAGGATCCAGACGGGCGGCGTGCCGGCGAAGGCGGCGAGGGCGAGGACGGCGGCGATCGCGACCAGCGCGATCTGGCAGGTGAGCAGCAGGCGGCGGCGGTCGAAGCGGTCGGCGAGGGCGCCGCCGAACAGCGAAGCGACGACCAGCGGCACGATCTCGGCGGCGCCGAGCAGGCCGGTGAGGAAGGCCGAGTTGGTGAGCACGAAGACCTGGTACGGGAGGGCGACGAGGGTCGCCTGGGTGCCGAGGCCGGTGATCAGCGAGCCGGCGGTGAGCAGGCGGAAGTCGCGCGATTCCCGCAGGGCGCTGGTGTCGACGGCGATGCGGGGGAGGCGGCGCACAGGCCGAACCTACTGGCTGCCTATCATCGGCTGCGATGGCCGCCGCAGCCGAGCCCGAGACGATGCGCGCGGTCCTCCTGCACGAGTTCGGCGGTCCCGAGGTGCTGCGGGTCGAGCGGGCGCCGGTGCCGCGGCCGATCCTGACCGAGGTGCAGGTGCGAGTCGAGGTCGCCGGCGTCAACCCGGTCGACCTGAAGACGCGGGCCGGGCGCGGGATGGCGCAGGTGCTGGGCGAGCCGCCGATCTGCCTCGGCTGGGACGTCGCCGGCGTCGTCACCGAGACCGCGCCGGGGGTGACCCGCTTCGCGGTCGGCGACGAGGTCTTCGGGATGCCGTGGTTCCCGCGCCAGGCCGGCGCCTACGCCGAGTACGTGACCGCGCCCTCGCGCCACTTCGCGCCGAAGCCGCACGCGCTCTCGACCGAGGAGGCGGGGGCGCTGCCGCTGGCGGGGCTGACCGCCTGGCAGGTCGTCGTCGACACCGCCCGCGTGCAGGAGGGCGACGACGTCCTCGTCCACGGCGCCGCCGGCGGCGTCGGCCACCTGGCGGTGCAGATCGCGCGGGCGCGCGGGGCGCGGGTGTTCGCCACCGCTCGCCGCGAGCAGGCCGAGTGGCTGGGCGGGCTCGGGGTCGAGCGGGTGATCGACTACCGGGAGGAGGACTTCGCCGCGCTGCTCGGTGACCTCGACGCGGTGATCGACTGCCACGGCTCGCACGGCGAGGCATCGCTCGACGTGCTGCGGCCGGGCGGGATCCTGGTCCCGGTGCCGAGCGGATCCGCGGCGAACCTGGTCGAGCAGGCGGGGCGGCGGGGGCTGCGGGCGACCGGCTTCCTGGTCGAGCCCGACCCGGTCGGCCTGGCCGGGCTCACAGCGCTGGTCGAGGCGGGCGAGCTGCAGGTCCACGTCGACCGCGTCTTCGCGCTCGAGCAGGCGGACGAGGCGCACCGGCTGGCCGAATCGAGCCACGGCGGCGGCAAGATCGCCCTGCGGGTGTAGGCGCGGCGTCCGGGTAGAGGACGGGGAGATGACGACCGTGCTGATCACCGGCGCCAGCGACGGCCTCGGCCGCGGCGTCGCCGAGCGGCTCGCCGGCGAGGGCGCGACGCTGCACCTGCACGGGCGCGACGCGGAGAAGCTGGCGCGGGCGGCCGGCGAGATCGCCGCCGCGACCGGCAACGAGCGGATCGCCACCCACGTCGCCGACTTCGCCTCGCTGGCGCAGGTCCGGGCGCTGGCCGACGAGGTCGAGGCCGGGGCCGAGCGGCTCGACGTGCTGGTCAACAACGCCGGCATCGGCTCCGGCAAGCCGGAACTGCCGAGCCGCCAGGAGAGCGCCGACGGTTACGAGCTGCGCTTCGCCGTCAACTACCTGGCCGGGTTCCTGCTGACGCTGCGGCTGCTCGACCTGCTGCGCCGCTCGGCCCCGGCCCGGGTCGTCAACGTCGCTTCCCGCGGCCAGCAGCCGATCGACTTCGACGACCCGATGATCGAGCGCGGCTACTTCGGCAAACGCGCCTACAGCCAGAGCAAGCTGGCGCAGATCAGCTTCGGCTTCGAGCTGGCGGAGCGGCTCGGGCCCGCGAGCGGCGTCGCCGTCAACAGCCTCCACCCCTCGACTTTCATGCCGACGAAGATGGTGATCGAGGAGTGGGGCGAGACCGTCGACTCGCTCGACCAGGGGATCGACGCGGTGGCGCGGCTGGCGACGGCGGCCGAGCTGGAGGGCGTCAGCGGCCGCTTCTTCGACCGGCAGGCCGAGGCCCGAGCCGCCGAGCAGGCCTACGACCCCGAGGCCCGCCGCCGTCTCTGGGAGCTGAGCCTGGAGCTGACCGGCGCCGCGGACCCCTTCGCCTGACGACGACTGGACGGTTTTGGTGGCTATCGCCACCTAAATGGTTCAGCGGCCGCGGCGGCCGAAGCTGTGGCCGGCGGGGGCGACGGCGCGGAGCTCGGCGACGGCCAGCTCGCGGCGCTCCTGGCGCTGCTCGCGGCGCTGGCGGGAGGAGCCGATCGGCGGTTCGGCGCGGTCGGGACGGGCGACCGAGGGAGGCGGCGGAGCGGCGGGCTCGAGCGGGCGGACCTCGGCGACGAGGACGTTGACGACGCCTTCGCGGCGCTCGAGGCGCCCGCGGGCGACGATCAGCGGTGCGGCGCGGACCAGCGCCCGGTGGCGCTCGTAGACCTCGCCGGGGACGACGAGGTTGGTCACGCCGCGCTCGTCCTCGAGCAGCATGAAGACGATGCCGCGCGCGGTCTCCGGCCGCTGGCGGGCGACGACGAGGCCGGCGACCTCGACCTCGGCGCCGTCGTCGATCCGCTCGAGCTCGGTGCTGCGGCGGATCGAGGGCGCGAGCCCGTCGCGCAGCAGCGCCAGCGGGTGCGGGCCGAGGGTGACGCCGGTCGAGCGGTAGTCGGCGATCAGCTCGCCCCACTCGCCGAGCGGCTCGAGGTCGGGCGGCGCCGGCGGCTCCAGCGGCAGCGAGAGCTGGGCGCCGGCGGCGCGCCCGCGACCGCCGACCCCGACCCGCCAGAGCGACTGGCGGCGGTCCTCGTCGCCGTCGCGGGGACCGCCCACGGCCGGGATCGAGTCGAGCGCCCCGGCCCAGGCCAGCCGTTGGAGGCTCGCCAGCCCCGCCCCCGCCCGCGAGGCGGCTCGGCGATTCCCCGGTAGGCGCCGCCGCGCCGTCGCTCGGCGACCAGCGCCTCCATCTCCTCCGCCCGCACCCCCTTCACGTAGCCGAGCCCGATCCGCACCACCAACCCCCCGCGCACCGGCGCGGGCTGGCGG
>CAWEOH010000057.1:0-15699 GCA_963810455.1 uncultured Actinomycetes bacterium | reverse complement strand
TCCCACCCCCTCCGTTCGGGGGCTACCGGAGTGCGGGGCCCGGGAGGAGCGCGATGATTCCGGGATGAGCCCGGAGCCGGAGGCAACCGACGCGGGGCGCGCCGACGCCGTGCTGGTGCTGGGCGACAACGACGGGCTCTCGCGGGCGCTGCTGCGGCGGCTGGCGCGGGAGGGGACGGCGGCGGAGGCGGCGATGGGGCTCAGCGACAGCGAGATCGCCGCGCGGCTGGCGGAACGGCGCTGGCGGGCGACCGCGGTGGTGACGCGGGACGACGTCCTGGCGCTGCGGCTGACGCTGCTCAGCGCCCACCTGCGGCCCGACCTGCCGCTGTGGGTGACGATGTTCGACCGCACGGTGACCCGGGAGCTGCAGCACGTCGCCCCCACCGTGCACGTGGTCTCGCCCTCGGAGATCGTCGCCGCCGACCTGGCGCGCGAATGCGCGGAGGCAAGCGGCGGCCGGCGCCGGCGGTGGCCGGGCATCCGACTCGTCGACGATGCGCTGCGGCTGCTGGTGGCGGCCGGCGCCGGGCTCCTCCTCGCCCTGGTCTTCGAGATCGCGATCTCGGCGATCGCCCTGCACGAGACGGTGATCGACGCCTTCTACTTCAGCACCAGGACGGTCGCCACGGTGGCGAGCTCGCCCGGCGCCGATCACGGGCCGGTCTGGTTCAAGCTGCTCTCGGCGCTGAACATGGTGCTGGCGCTGGCGCTGGTCGCGGTCTTCACCGCCGCCCTGGTGCGCCGGCTCAGCCGCCGCCGGCTGACGACGCTGTTCGGGCCGCGGGCGGCGCCGGCGCGCGACCACGTGCTGCTGATCGGCTTCGGCCAGATCGGCTTCCGCCTCGCGCAGGCGCTGCGCGAGCGCGGCATCCCCGCCCTCGGCGTCGAGCAGAACCCCGACGCCCCCTCGGTGCGGCTCGCGCGGCGGGCCGGGATCCCGGTCGCGATCGGTCACGGCGACGACCGCGAGACGCTGCTGCGGCTCGGGATCAAGCGCTGCGCGGCGGTCGCCGCGGTCACCTCCGACGACCTCGTCAACGTCGCCGTCGGCCTCGCCGCCGACGACCTGCGGCCGGGCCTGCCGATCGTGCTGCGGCTCGGCGACGGCGACGTCGCCACCGAGACCGACTCGCTGCTGCACCTCGGCCGGATCTGCGACGCGCACCGGCTCGCCTCCGAGACCCTGGCCGCGGCGATCGAGGCCGGGGCCGCGGCCGAGCGCTGAGGGCTTACCGGGCGCTTACACACGGCTGACCACGAGCTGACAGCGAGCGCCTACATTCGCGGCATGAAGAGACTCGCTCGACTCAAGCTCATCGCCCCGTTCATCCTCATCGGCGGCATCCTCGCCGCGACGATGGCGCTCGCCGACGGTCCCGGGGGCGGTACGAGCAGCGCCGGCGCCTCCGGCCTCGTCGACGCCACGCGGCTGCCGATCGGCGACGGCAAGGTGACCGACTCCGGCCCGCGCAAGGGCTACGTCTACGCCTGCCAGAGCAACCGCCCGGCCGGTCCCGGCGGCCCCGGCGGCGCCAAAGTCGAAGGCCCCTGGATCAAGTCCGACGGGACCTTCGACGAGACCGCCAAGCCGACCGTCGACGGCTCGGTCAAGTGGGGCAACGCGAAGCTGAAGAAGAAGGTGACGAAGAAGAAGCGGACGATCACCGGCAACGGGCTCCCGCGCGGCACCAAGACCGGCGAATTCCCGGTCAAGTCGAGCGACGACGCCTACCAGTACGACCCCAACCCGAACTCGATCTCCGAACAGTCGGTCCGCGACTCGCTGCCGCGGCACCCGAAGCGGGCGAAGCAGGCGAGCTGCCTGCCGATGGGCGCGATCGGGATCGCCAAGAACGGGGTCGCGATCTTCAACGCGCTGGACGCCCTCGAACGCGACGCGGTCGCCCACGAGGTGCAGGACGAATGCAGCGGCCACCCCGAGCGCTCGGGCACCTACCACTACCACGACATCCCCGACTGCCTGACCGAAGGCGAATCGACCCACAAGGCCTCGGGCCTGGTCGGCTGGGCGCTCGACGGCTACCCGATCTTCGGCCCGCGCGGCCACGGCGGCAAGCTGCTGACCAACGAAGACCTCGACGCCTGCCACGGCCAGAAGAGCAAGGTCTACTACGAAGGCCGCTGGCAGAAGATCTACCACTACAACGCGACCCTCGAATACCCGTACACGCTGGGCTGCTTCCGCGGCACCCCGACCGGCGCCGCCGGCCGGCAGTAGGCGCGGCGGCTCAGCGCAGGAGGCGGCGCAGCGCCGCCATCGCCTGCGCCGTGTCGAGCTCGGGGTCGAGCAGCGCGTGGAGGAAGAGCCCGTCGCCGAGCGCGGCGATCAGGGTCGCCGCCGCTGCCGGCGACACGCCGCCGAGCTCGACGCCGCGCGCCGCGTCGGCCTCGGCCAGCTTCACCATCTGCTCGCGGTAGGCGGCCAGCAGCGCCGCCATCCTCCCGCGCAGCTCGGGGTCTCGCGCCGACTCGAGCATCGCCTCGATCCCGACCTCCGCGACCGCCGCGTGCTCGCCGCCGGCCTCCGCCATCCAGCGTTCGATCAACCCGACCAGCGCGTCGAGCGAGCCGACGGCTTCGAGCTGGTCGAGCGGGAACGCCTGCTCGAACAGCCGGACAGCCGCCTCCGCGAGCAGTTCCTGCTTGCCGGCGAAGTGGTAGCTGACCGCGCCGTGCGGGAGGCCGGCGCGCTCGGCGACCGAGCGGGTCGTCACCCGACCCCAGCCGACCTCGGCGATCTGCTCGCCGGCGGCGTCGAGCAGGCGGGCGCGGGTCGACGCGCCTCCCCGCCCGCGGTCAGGTTTCCGACGTTCTTGTTCATTTGGACTGTCCATATGGACAACTCTCGGCTAGGCTACTCCCCCGATGAGGACGAACACCAGCATCGCCGATCCCGCGGCGGTCGAATGCGCCGGGCTGACGAAGGAATTCGGCACCACCCGCGCGGTCGACGCGATCGACCTCACCGTCCCGCGCGGCTCGGTCTTCGGCTTCCTCGGTCCCAACGGCGCCGGCAAGACGACGACGATCCGCGTCCTCGCCACGCTCACGCGCCCGAGTGCCGGAAGCGCCCGGGTGCTCGGCCACGACGTGGTCGCCGAAGCGGCGGCGGTGCGGCGCAAGATCAGCCTGATCTCGCAGTTCGCCTCCGTCGACCAGGACCTGACGGCGACCGAGAACCTGGTGCTCGCCGCCCGGCTGCTCGGCTACTCCTGGCGCGGCGCCGCCCGTCGCGCGGCGGAGCTGCTCGACGCCTTCGGACTCGGCGACGCCGCCGGGCTGCAAGCCTCGGCGCTCTCCGGCGGCATGCGCCGGCGGCTCGACATCGCCACCAGCCTGATCGTCACCCCCGAGCTGCTCTTCCTCGACGAGCCGACCACCGGGCTCGACCCGCGCAACCGGCTCGAGCTGTGGGACCTGATCCGCGCCGTCGCCGCGGCGGGGACGACCGTGCTGCTCACCACGCAGTACCTGGAGGAGGCCGACCAGCTGGCCGACCGGATCGCGGTGATCGACCGCGGCAGGATCATCGCCGACGGCGACCGGCACGAGCTCAAGGCCTCGATCGGCGAGGGCAGCCTGCGCCTCCACGTCCCCGACCCCGAGCAGCGCCGCCGCGCGGCGCGGATGCTGGAAGACCGGCTCGGGGTGCGCGCCGACCGCGACGAGGGGGCGGGCGAGGTGACCACCAGGCTGGCGGGCGACGGCGACGAGCTCGGCGGCCGGGCGGCGGCCGCGGTCGCCGAGCTCACCGGGGCCGGCCTCGACGTCCGCGACTTCACCTACGGGCAGCCCAGCCTCGACGAGGTCTTCCTGGCTCTCACGGGCAGCCCGGCGGACGGCGAGGACGGAGGGGGCGAGAGGTGAGCGCGACCGAGACGAGCCCCGAGGCGCTTGCGCGGCGGGCGCTGGGAGACGGCGAGCGGCCCAGCCTCGCCGGTCCCCTGTCGGCCTCGGTCACCTACGGCTGGCGGGTGCTGCTGAAGATCAAGCACGTGCCCGAGGAGCTCGGCGACGCGGTCGGGATCCCGCTGCTGTTCACGGTCCTCTTCACCTACCTGTTCGGCGGCGCGCTGGAGGGGTCGACCCACGACTACCTGCAGTACCTGCTGCCCGGGACGGTCGTCCTCGCCGTCGTCTTCCTCACCGTCTACAGCGGGGTCAACATCAACCGCGACCTGACCACCGGCGCCTACGACCGCTTCCGCTCGCTGCCGGTCTGGCGCCCGGCGCCGCTGATCGGCGGGCTGATCGGCGACGTCGGCCGCTACCTGCTGGCGACCTCGCTCGTCGTCGGGCTCGGGTTCCTGATGGGGTTCGACGCCGGCGGCGGCGCGCTCGGGGTGCTCGCCGGCATCGCCCTGGCGATCGTCTTCGCGCTCAGCCTCTCCTGGGCCTGGATCGCGCTCGGGCTCGTTCTGCGCAGCCCCAACGCGGTGATGAGCCTCGGCTTCGTGATCCTGATGCCACTCGCCTTCATGAGCAACATCTTCGTCGACGTGGGCACCCTGCCGTCCTGGCTGCAGACGTTCACCGAAATCAACCCGATCACGCACGTGGTGACCGCCGAGCGCGGCCTGATCCACGGCACCGCGACCGCGGGCCAGATCGGCTGGTCGCTGCTCGCCACCGCCGCGCTCACGCTGATCTTCATGCCGCTGGCGCTGTACCTGCAGCACCGGCGGGGCTGAGCCGCGCCGCGATCGCGGCCCGCAGGCAGGAAACAGGGGCGCGCGGCCGAACGTGCGGACATGGATCGGACCGCCCACCGCGCCCACCGGCGCGAAGTCTGGCAGCGGCGGGCGGAAGCCGCGCGCGACGCCTTCGGCCTGGTCCTCGTCCTGGTGCTCGCCGACTACGTGCTCGCCTCGCTGCTCGACAACCGCGGCTGGTCGTCGGTGATCCTGATCGCCGCGACCAGCGTCACCTCGGTCATCGCCCTGACCAGCTCGCACAGCCGGCCGGGCTTCGTCCGCGCCGCGATCTGGCTCTCGGGGCTGACGATCGCGCTCGCGGTCGTCGCCGAGCTGAGCGACGACCGCACCATCCTCAACCTCGCCTCGGCGATCCAGATCACGCTGCTGGCGCTGGCGATGGGGGCGGTGCTGCGCCGCGTGGTCAGCACCGCCGAAGTCGGCTCGCGCACGATCCTCGGCGCGCTCAGCGTCTACACCGTGCTCGGCATGCTCTTCTCCTTCACCTACGGGACCGTCGACCGGATCCAGAGCGGCCCGTTCTTCGAAGGCACCGCGCACGCCAGCGGCACCGACTTCCTCTTCTTCAGCTACACGACGCTGACCACCACCGGCTACGGCAACCTCGTCCCCGGCGGCCAGCCGGGGCAGATGATCGCCGGCCTGGAGATGATGCTCGGCCAGATCTTCCTCGTCACCCTGGTCGCCGGCCTGGTCAGCCTCTGGCGCCCCGGCGACGCGCTGAAACGGCGCCACAAGCGGCACGAGCACGGGGGCGAAGCCGGCGTCGAGTAGGCGTCGTCCGGGGCAGGCGCGGGCTCTCCTAGGCGGAGAGCGCCGCCTCGATTCCCGCCAGCTGCGAGCCGATGCCGCTCGAGACCCCGTCGCAGATCTGGTGCACGCCCGGGTCGGCGATGCGGTAGATCGAGCTGGTCCCGCGCTTGCTGCGGGAGACGAACCCCTCGGCGAGCAGCGCGCTGAGGTGCTTGGAGACGTTCTGCTGGGAGCCCTGCACCGCGGTGGCGATCTCCCCCACCGATGCTTCCTCCTGGCGGCGCAGCAGATCGATGATCCGCAGCCGGGTGGGATCGGAGAGGGCGTGGAAGCGGCGGGCGATCAGCTCGGCCGCCTCGGGACTCAGCGGGCTCGTTCTCATGGTGCTATCGTACCATCTACAACTGTAAAGTTGTGAAGTTGTGTATCTTGGTATTTGTGAATAGCAGACCAGCCGCAAGCACCCCGAAGGAGAAGAGACGATGAACGCAACCGCAGTGCACGAAAGAGCGGCCCCGGAGGCGCCGCCCCGCCGCGCCGGCGCCTGGCCGCTGGAGCGGATCCTGTTCCTCTTGGCGGGAACGATGACGGGGATCAGTGCCCTGCTCGCCGCCTTCGTCAGCCCCTGGTTCCTCCTGCTGACGGGCTTCGTCGCCCTCAACCAGCTCGCCTTCGCCAGCATCCGCCACTGCGGCGCCTCGCTGGTGCTCGAGCGCGTCTTCGGCGCCCGGCGGTGCGCCCGGTCATGACCGCCCTGGGACCGATCGGTCGCCTCGGCCGCTTCGCCGCGACCCACCGGCGCGCTGTCTTCGCCGCCTGGGTCGTGATCGCGGTCGGCCTCGGCTTCTTCGCGCCGCGGATCGAGACCGCGCTCTCCGGCGCCGGCTGGCAGGACAACGGCTCGGACTCGGTCAAGGTCCGCGAACAGCTCGACCGGAACTTCGGCGGCGCCAGCTCCTACGCGATCCAGGTCGCCGTCCACTCGGGCTCGCTGACCAACGAAGACCCGGCCTTCCAGCAGACGGTCGCGGAAGTCGAAAAGACGCTGGCGGCCGACTCGTCGGTGCGCCAGGTCGTGCCGCCCCAGCCGGGATCCTCGATCTCGCGCGACGGCCACACGGCGATCGTCGTCGGCACCGCCGCGGAAAGCCCGAACGACATGGTCGCCGCCGCGAACGACCTCAAGTCGGAAATCGCCGACGTCGCCGCTCCGGGGGTCGAAGCCAACCTCACCGGCGCCGCCGGCATGTGGTCGGACTTCAACGAAGCCAACCGCGAAGCGATGATGAAGTCGGAGCTCTTCTCCTGGCCGGTGACGCTGGCGATCCTGGTGCTCGCCTTCGGCTCGCTGGTCGCCGCCGGGCTGCCGCTGCTGCTGACGATCGTCGGCCTGGTCGCCTCCGCCGGCGTGCTCTACCTGGGCACGCTGATCTCGCCGATCTCGATCTGGGCGATGAACTTCGCCCTGATGTTCGCCCTGGCGCTGGGCATCGACTACGCGCTGTTCATCGTCATGCGCTTCCGCAACGCGCTGTTCGGCCAGCACCACAACCCGGCCCAGGCGGTCGGCGAGACGATGGACACGGCCGGCAAGGCGGTGCTCTTCTCCGGCCTCACCGTGCTGATCTCGCTCTCGGCGGTGATGCTGGTGCCGAGCCCCGCGTTCCGCTCGATGTCGCTGGGGATCATGATCTCGGTGATCTTCGTCCTCGCGGCGACGCTGACGCTGCTACCCGCGGTACTGGGGAAGCTGGGGCCGAAGGTCGACAACCTGTCACTGCCATGGGCGCACAGCGGCGACCACCGCTCGGCGCGCTTCGCCCGCTGGGGCGAACTGCTGTGGCGCAAGCCGCTGATCTTCGGCGGCATCGCCCTGGTCGTCCTGGTCGGCCTGGCGATCCCGGTGTTCAGCCTGCAGACGGGGATGCCGTCGATCAAGGTGGTGCCCAAGAGCGACTCCTCGCGGGTCGGGTACAACCAGATCAGCGCCGCCTTCGGGCCCGGCACGCCGGGCACCCTGCAGGTGACCGCGCCGAGCGGCGAAGCCGCCGCGACGGTCGCCGCGCTGGAAGCCGACTCGGGGATCGCCGGAGTCGCCAAACCGGTGAACGGCGAAGACGGCCTGGTCCTGATCCAGGCGGTGCCAACCAGCGGACCGTCGACCGACGCGACCAGCTCGACCATCGACCGGCTGCGCGAAGAGCTGCCGGCGAACGCCCTGGTCGGCGGGCCGGCGGTCGAAAACCATGACCTCGAAGAAGCGCTGGCGTCGGCGACGCCGCTGGCGATCGGGATCGTGCTGGCGCTCGGTTTCCTGCTGCTGCTGGTCGCCTTCCAGGCACCGCTGGTGGCGGCGATCGGCGTCCTCGCCAACCTGCTCTCGACCGGCGCCGCCTTCGGCGTGGCCAAGCTGATCTTCCAGGACGGCCACCTGAGCGGTCTGCTCGGCTTCGAATCGCAGGGGTTCCTGGACGCCTGGGGACCGATCTTCTTCTTCGCGATGATCTTCGCGATCGCGATGGACTACACGGTCTTCCTGCTCTCGTCTTCGCGCGAGCACTGGGAAGACTCCGGCAGCGCCAAAGACGCGATGGTCGGCGGCCTGGCCCACTCGGGCCGCGTGATCCTCGCCGCCGGTGCGGTGATGGTGGCGGTGTTCTTCACCTTCGCCCTCTCCGGCCCGCTGCCGCCGAAGGAGATGGGGATGATCCTCGGGATCGCCGTCCTCCTGGACGCGTTCCTGGTCCGGCTGCTGCTGCTGCCGGTGTTCCTGCGGCTCGCCGGCCGGGCCGCCTGGTACCTGCCGGCGTGGCTCGACCGGATCCTGCCGGAAGTCCACTTCGGCCACGGCGAGAAACACCCGCCGCAGCCGGCGCCGCCGGCGCCGCGCGAGCCGGCGGGCACCGCCGCCCGCTGAGACTCCCCCGCCGACGGGCCGATTTCCCGGGTATGTCCCGGGAAATCGGCCCGTCGGCCAGCGGGGTCAGTCGAGTTCGACGCGCTCGATCGTCTGCGGCTCGAGCGGGCGGTCGGAAGCGTCGGTCGGCGTCGACTCGATCGCGTCGACGACGTCCATCCCCTCGGTGACCTCGCCGAAGACGGTGTGCTTGCCGTCCAGCCACGGCGCCTCGCCGGTGGTGACGATGAAGAACTGCGAGCCGTTGGTGTCGGGACCGGCGTTCGCCATCGCGATCGCCCCCCGCACGATCTTGTGCTCGTTGATCTCGTCCTCGAAGGTGTAGCCGGGACCCCCGCGGCCGGTGCCCTCCGGGCAGCCGCCCTGGATCATGAAGTCCGGGATCACGCGGTGGAAGACGAGGTCGTCGTAGAACTTGTCGGCCGAGAGCTTGCGGAAGTTCTCGACCGTTTTCGGCGCGTCCTCGTCGTGCAGCTCGAGGACGATCGCGCCGGCGCTGGTGTGAAGCGTTGCCTGAGACATGCGCCTCACCTTACCGAGCCGCGACCGTGACGGTGAGCGGCCGCGAGGAGCCGGGCGCATAGGGCCAGCGCTCCTCGCTCAGCGCCGTCGCCCGCAGCCGGATCTCGGCCGGGCCGCTGAGATGGTGGAAGCGGTAGCGGGCGCGGAAGCGGCCGGCGCGGTCGCTGCGGGTAAAGAGGACCGGGCGCCAGCGTCCGGTCGCAGCCTCGCGGTACTGGATCGCGACCAGCTTGCCGCGTCCCGGGATCGGCGCGCCGCGGGCGGCGACGCGACCGCCCAGCCGCAGCACCCGGCCGGTGGCGAGGTGGCGCGGCGCGGCGTGGAGGGTCAGCCCCGAGCGCACCCGCAGGACCAGGCCACGACGGCTCGACTCGCCCATCCCCACGCCGCCGGCGAAGGAGACGGCCAGCCGCCGCGAAGGTCCCGGCGGCAGCGACAGCTCGAAACCGCCGTGGGGCCCGGTGCGGGCGGCGGCGACCTCGACGCCGCCCAGCGCCCCGCGCGAGGGGCGCGAGACGACGCGGAGCTCGCGGCCGGCGATCCCGGCGCCGTCGGCCCAGGTGAGGCGGCCGCCGAGCTTCGCCGTCGCGCCGAAGGGGACGGTGAGCGCGGTGCCGACACGGTCGCGATGCCCGTGCCGGCGGCCCCTCGCCTTCGCTGATCGGCGCGGGCGAGCCGCGCGCAGCTGCGCGAAGAGCCGCGTCTTCGCCGCCGGGGGCTGCGGCGGCGCTGGCGGTGGGGACGGGGGCGCCGCCACCCGGATCTCCATCCGCGTCCCGTCCTCGCGCAGCGTCGTCGTCGCACGGTTGCCGGCGGCGTCGACGGCTGCGGCGCGGAACAGGTAGGTGCCGGGCGAGAGCTTCGGCAGCGGCGCCCGCAGTCGCGCCGCGCCCGGGCCGGTGGCGACCAGCTTGGTCGGCAGCTCGGTCCAGTCCCGCTGCTCGGAGCGCCGGTAGTCGATCTCGCCGCCGGCGGGACCGGCGAGCGGGTCGGCGACGGTCGCTTCGAGCCGCTCCGGGGCGGCGTCGTCGCTGCCGGGGGCGAAGCCGAGTCGCGGGGCGACGTCGTCGAAGCGCAGCGGCACGGTCGCCGCCGTCGCCGGGTCCTCGTTGCCGGCCTCGTCGCGCAGCCAGAGCCTCAGCGTGTAGGCGCCGGCCGCGGGCACCTCGAGGTCGGCGAGCGCGGCACGGTTGCGGCCGGGGGCGAGCTTGGTGCCGCTGTCGTAGCCGCCAGGTCCCGAAAGGCGCCAGACGGCAGCGACGACGGAGCTGCCGGGGCGCTGGTCCGGATTCGTCCAGGAGAGGTCGAAATCGTTGCCGCGCCGCCAGCCCTCGCCGCCGGCCAGGGCGAGCGCCCGCGGAGAGGCCGGCGGGTGGTTGTCGATCTGCACCGTGCGGGCAGCGGTGCAGCCCACGTTGCCGGCGAAGTCGGTGGCGCAGGCGGTGGCCACGTGGGGCCCGTCGCTGAAGGCGGTGGTCGCGACGGCGTGGCCCACCATGTCGAAGGTCGGGCAGGGCCGCATCGCCGTCGCCTGCCACTGGCCGCCGATCAGGGCCTTGGCGCAGCCGAACTCGGTGAGGCCGACGCGGGCGCCGTCGAGCCGGGTTTCGCCGAAGCGCACGCCCGAGCCGACATCCGAACCGGATACGACGAGGCTCCCGACGCCGCGGTGCCAGCCGCCCCCGATCAGCTCGCCCCCGATCCCGGCGCCCGGGCCCAAGGGATCCTCGAGCGTGATCGTCAGCCCCCGCAGGCCCGACCACGACCCCGGGTCCAGCGAGCACCACTTGCCCGCCGCGCGGGCACAGAGCAGGCGATCCTCGAAGGCGGGCATCGGCGCCGCGAAGCCGGCGGCGAACTCGCGCGGCGTGGTGTCGGTGGCATTGGCGGCGGCGAAGACGTCGAAGCCGCCGGCGGCGGTGTCGACCCCGAGCCGCTGCTGGAAGCCGTCATGGAGGACGTGCCACCAGGTGCCCCGGACCTGGGTGATCCCGGTCCCGGCCGGCGCGACCCAGCGCCAGCGGGCGAAGCGGGTGGCGGAGACGGTCGCGGCGCCGCCGCGGGTGAAGCTCTTCAGGTGGACCCCGGCGAACGGGTCGGCGCCGGCCGGGGGGACGCACCAGCCGTCGTGGCGGAACTTGGCGCCGCCGGTCGTGTCGGCCCAGTCGGCGTCGGCGCCGACGTACCAGCCGCACTGGGCGACCGCGTACTGCGCCGCCCTCGCCTCCGCCGCCAGCGCCAGCAGCAACGCCACCGCCAGCCCGATCCCCATTGCGACGATCCGGCCAACCCCACCTCGCGTCCCCGACATCCAGCCTCCCTCGTTCGCCTGCTTACAGCGACTCAAGGGCTGGGCGGCGAGAACTCTCCCCCCGGATGATCGATTCCACGCGAATCCGGCCGCGCCGACCGCCGCGCGAGCCCCGCGAGCGGCTGACGGCCGGCAGCGCGGCTTTGCCAGAATGGCGGCAATGGCACTTCCCACGAATGAGCAGGTGACGGAGCAGCTGAAAGCGGTCATCGACCCCGAGCTGCGGCGTTCGATCGTCGAGCTGGGCATGGTCCGCTCGATCGAGATCCACGACGACGGCCGCGTCGACGTGGTCGTCTCGCTGACCACCGCCGGCTGCCCGATCCGCTCGCACTTCGAACAGGCCGTGGCCAAGCAGGTCGCCGAGCTCGACGGCGTCACCGCGGTCGGCGTCGGCTTCGACGTCCTCTCCGACCAGGAGAAAGGCGCGCTGCAGAAAACCCTCGGCCGCGGCAAGCTGCCGGAGGGGGCGCTGGCCAAGGTCAAGAACGTGATCTGCGTCGCCTCGGGCAAGGGTGGAGTCGGCAAGTCGACGATGACCGCCAACCTGGCCGCGGCGCTGACCGCCGAAGGCCACCCCGCGGGCGCCCTCGACTGCGACGTCTACGGGTACTCGATCCCGCGCATGCTGGGCGTCAACCGCAAGCCGGAAGTCAACGGCGAGCGCAAGATCCTGCCGCTGGAGGCTGCCGGCGGGGTCAAGGTGATGTCGATCGGATTCTTCGTCGAGGACAACTCGGCGGTCGTCTGGCGCGGCCCGATGCTGCACAAAGCGATCCAGCAGTTCCTCGAGGACGTCGCCTGGGAAGAGCTCGAGTACCTGCTGCTCGACCTGCCGCCGGGGACCGGCGACGTCGCGATGACGCTCGCCCAGCTGCTGCCGCAGGCGAAGTTCGTGCTGGTCACGACGCCGCAGCCGGCGGCCCAGTCGGTGGCGCGGCGCGGCGCCGAGATGGCGCGCAAATTCGACCTCGAGATCCTCGGCGTGATCGAGAACATGTCCGGCTTCACCACCCCCGACGGCGAGCGCTTCACGATCTTCGGCGAGGGCGGCGGCCAGCTGCTCTCCGACGAACTCGACGTGCCGCTGCTCGGCAAGGTGCCGCTCTCCGAGCCGCTGCGCGAGCACGCCGACGGGGGCAGCCCGCTGGTCACCGCCGAGCCCGACTCCCCCGCCTCGCAGGCGATCCGCCAGGCGGCGCGCGGGATCGTCGCGGCGACCCCGCAGGAGCTTCCGGTCCTGCAGTCGACCCCGGCCGCGGCCGAAGCGCCGCCGGTCAGCGGCACGCCGCTGCCCGTCGTCCAGGGCTGAGCCGGCCGGCCACCGGCGATCCGCCGCGGATCGCCGCCGCGGCCGAAAAATTGCCGTCCGACCGCAACTGCCGCCGGTCGGTATGGTTCTTTGTGAGCGAACGTAAATAAATGCCCAATCCCCAGCTAATCGAAGCTGGGGAGCGGGGGACCCAGTTATTCGGGGCGAACCCACCGTGTCAGGTGGGGGCGCAGCTCCTTCAGCGCCAGCCCGTCAGCTAACCCCGTCGGCAACGAAGGAGGAGATTGATGCACATAGCCCGCCGGGCGGTCGCCTACGCCGCCCTGACGACCGCACTGGCGCTGCTGACGATGGCGCTGATCGCGGCGATGCCCGAAGCTCGCGCCTGGGCGGCGAAGAACCACTCCGGTGGCCTCTCCGCCCGCAGCCTCGAACCCGAACCCAGCCCCGAAGAAATCGCCGGCGAAGGCGGCGCGGGCGAGGAAGGGCCCGCCGGCCAGGCGCTGCTCGTCCACGGTCGTGCGATCCCGCCGCGCAACGCCCCCCGGGCGGTGCGACGGGCGATCAACGCCGCCAACCGGATCCGCTCCAAACCCTACGTCTGGGGTGGCGGACACGGGCGCTGGTGGGACCGCGGCTACGACTGCTCCGGCGCGGTCGGCTACGCGCTGCACGGCGCCGGCCTGCTCCACACGCCGGAGACGTCCGGGTCGATGCGGCGGTTCGGCGAATCGGGTCCCGGCCGCTGGATCACGATCTACGCCAACGGCGGCCACGTCTACGCCGTGATCGCCGGCCTGCGCTGGGACACCGCCGGCAACCGCCGCGGCGTCAGCGGCCCGCGCTGGCACAAGAGCCTGCGAGCGGCCGCCCGCGGCCACTTCGCCGTCCGTCATCCCGAAGGGCTCTAGCTCCCCCGGTCCCCAGTGAAACGAAAGAGGGCCGCCCCCTGGGCGGCCCTCTTTCGAAGCTGGTCCTGCTGACCGCTCAGGCGGCCTGGCTCTTGTAGTAGTTCGCGTTGATCTCCGCGTACTTGGCCCACTCCGCCGGCAGCTGGTCCTCCGCGAAGCAGGCGTCGACCGGGCAGGCCTCGACGCAGGCGTCGCAGTCGATGCACTCGTCCGGATCGATGTAGAGCTGCTCGACCGAGTCGTAGTCGGGCTCGTCAGGCGTCGGGTGGATGCAATCGACCGGGCATACCTCGACACACGAGTTGTCCTTCTGGCCGATGCAAGGCTCGGCGATGACGTAGCTCATTCGATGAATTTCTCCTGGATCGTTGGTACCGGGGAACAGAGGCCGAAGCCCCCGCCAAGAGCGAGCGCCCATTCTAGGGATGTGGGACGGCCGAGTGCCGGGTCGCGGGCGGTGCCGGCGGGCTGAGAGGAATCGACCATCTAAGGTTGGACGCCGCGATGGAGGCGACCAGGCGAGAGGCCCGAACGCGATGCTGCTGCTGACCGGCGCCACCGGCAGCGTCGGCTCGCGACTGCTGCCCCTGCTGCTGGAGAGCGGCGAGGAGGTGCGCTGCCTGGTGCGCGAGCCGCGCCGGCTGGGCGAGCACCGCGTCGACGTGCAGATCACGCTCGCCGATCTCGGCGACATGTCCGACCCGCGGCTGGTGCGGCAGGCGCTGCGCGGGCGTCGACACGGTCGTCCACCTGGCGGCGACGATCCGCGACCAGCCGCCGAAGCGGCTCGAGGAGCTGAACGGCCTGGCGACGGTGCGGCTGCTGCGCGCCGCCGAGCGCCAAGGTGTCGAGCGCTTCCATTTCTTCAGCGCCCTGGACGCCTTCGCCGCCCAGCGCACGCGCTTCTTCCGCGCCAAGTGGCTGGCCGAGCGAGCCGTGCTTTCCTCGCCGCTGCGGACGACCGTCTTCGCCCCCTCGATCGTCTACGACCACAGCGACCCCTGGATCAGGCTGCTGCGTCGCTTCTCCTTCCTGCCGGTACTGCCGGTCTCCGGCGACGGGCGGGCCGTGTTCCAACCGATCTGGGCCGACGACGTCGCCCGCTGCGTCGTCGCCGCGCTCGGCGCGCCCGGTCAGGACCGGCCGCGCTACGAGCTCGCCGGGCCGGACACGCTCAGCTACAACCAGATGTCGGACCTGGTCAGCCGCGCCGCCGGCCGGCCGCGGCCGCTGGTCCACGTGCCGCTGGGGCTGGTCCGCTCGAGCCTGATCGCCCTCCGCTCCGTTTTCGGCGAGGGCGTGTTTGCAACTTGGGAGGAGGCCGAGCTGATGGAGGTCTCGATGGTCAGCGAACGCGGCAGCGCGGACGCGCAGGCACTCGGCGTCGTCCCCCGAAGAATGAGTGATGTTCTGGAAAGCCAATAAACGCATCCTGGCCCTCGCGGTCGCCCTGCTGGCGCTGACCGCGCCCCCTGCCTCGGCGCTCAGCCTCGTCCCGCCGAAGGGCGACGTCCTGCTCGGCGTCAGCGACCGCGGCAGCGCGACCGAGTTCGGCGAATTCGTCGACCTCACTCGCAAGCACCCGGCGCTGTTGGAGACCTTTCATCCCTGGGGCAACAGCCTCAACAAAGCCTTCGAACGCTGGCGGGAAACGGCGACGCGGCCGATCCTCCACATGTCCACCGCCGACGACCAGACGCTGCAGGAGCTGATCACGCCGCGCCAGATCGCGCTCGGCTGGGGCGACGACTACCTGCTGCAGGTCAACAGGTTCTTCGCCGAGAGCGGCCTGCCGGCCTACATCCGGCCGCTGGGCGAGCCGAACCGCTGCCTCAACGTCTGGTCGGCGATCGAATGCGACGGCAAGTGGAAACACGACGGCCAGCACACCCGCAAGTGGTACAAGCAGGCGTTCCGCCGGATCTCGACGATCGTCCGCGGCGGCAATAGCCTGGCGGGAATCGACCAGACGCTGGCCGGGATCGGGCTGCCGCCCGTGCGCCGCACCAAGGGCCCGAACCCGACCAGCCTGCCGCAGGCGCCGGTGAGCATCATCTGGAGCGCGCTGCCCGGCGGCTCGCCGCGGGTGAAGGGCAACTTCCCCGGCAACTACTGGCCCGGCCGGCGCTGGGTCGACTGGGTCGGGACCGACTTCTACTCCGAATATCCCGTCTGGAAAGACCTCAACCGCTTCTTCAGGGGCAAGCAGTGGAAGCGCATGCCGGTCTCGATCACCGAGTGGGCGGTCTCCGGCGAAGACGACCCCCGCTTCG
>CAWEOH010000056.1:0-150895 GCA_963810455.1 uncultured Actinomycetes bacterium | reverse complement strand
GCTGACCGAGACGATGCGCGACGCCGCGGTCGGGCGCAGCGGCGAGCCGGCGCTGCGGGCGGTAGCCGCGGCGCTGCGCGACTACGCCCACGCGCACCCGGGCACCTACGCCGCGGCGCAGCGCGCGCCCGAGCCGGACGACGAGGCCGGGGCGGCCGCCGCGGGCGCCGTCGTCGACGTCCTCCTTGCCCTGCTTGCGGCTACGGGCTCGAGGGCTCCGACGCGATCCACGCGGTGCGCGGGATCCTCGCCGCCCTGCACGGCTTCATCCTGCTCGAGGCGGCCGGCGGCTTCGGCCTGCCCGAGGACGTCGACGAGAGCTACTCGCGCCTGCTCGACACGCTCGACCGCGGCCTCCGCACGCAGCACTGAGAGGGGTGGACGACCGGATTCGAACCGGCGACCGCCTGGACCACAACCAGGAGCTCTACCAACTGAGCTACGTCCACCGCGCCGGCTTCAGTCTAGAGCCAGCGGCAGGAGTTCCGGCAGCTCGTCGATCACCCGGTCGGCCTCGGGCGCGTCGGAGCGGTCGTCGTTCTGGCCGCGGTAGCGGATCGGGACCAGGCCGCTGGCGCGGGCGCCGGCGACGTCGGTGCGGCGCAGGTCGCCGACGTGCCAGACAGCTCCGGCCCCCTCCCCCAGGCCGAGCTGGTCCAGCATGTGGGCGAAGATCTGCAGGCGAGGGCTTGTAGTTGCCGACCTCGTCGGAGAAGGCCCAACCCTGGAAGTGGCGCAGGACGCCGGCGCGCTCGAGGAAGCCGCGCAGGTGGCGCGAGCCGGTGAGGCCGACGTCGCAGACGATCCCCAGCCGCACCCCCGCCCCGGCCAGCGCCGCGACCGTCTCCGCCGCGCCCGGCGACAGCTCGAGGTCGGCCGCTTCGCCGGCGCCGAGGAAGGCGTCGACCACGCCGCCGTGGCTCTCCCCCTCCACCCCCTCGATCGCGTCGGCCAGGTGGCTCGCCGCCCGCTCGGGCTCGAAGTGCTCGCCGCGGTTCCAGGCCTCGGCCTGCAGCGCCTGCGTCGCCGCCAGGTGGGCGTCGAGGACGTCCGCCTCCACCTCGACCTCGTGTTCGAGCAGCGCCCGCACCACCGCCTCGCGGCGCAGCGCGCCGAGCACGCCGGCCGGCTCGGCCACCAGCGTGTGCCAGAAATCGAAGCTGATCGCCGCCGGGGGGCGCGGCACCTCCGGTCCGCCGCTCACGGCATCCCGTGCGGGTGCAGGTGGTCCTCCGCCATCGCCTTGAGGCCGACGCGATCGATCTTGCCGGTCGGGTTGAGCGGCATCTCGTCGAGGAAGACGATCTCCTCCGGTGCCTTGTAGCCGACCCGCTCGCGGCAGAAGACGGCCAGGTCGGCGCTGGTCGGGCGCTCGGCGCCCTCGCGCAGCGTCACGTAAGCGCGGACGTTCTC
The DNA here is from genome assembly GCA_963810455.1 of uncultured Actinomycetes bacterium. GTDB lineage: Bacteria > Actinomycetota > Thermoleophilia > Solirubrobacterales > 70-9 > VAYN01. The sequence goes on along the minus strand of CAWEOH010000056.1, from coordinate 149,482 downwards.
GCCGTGGACGAGATCGTGGACGCCGACGACCCCGGCGAGATCGATGGCGGGGTGTTCGCAGAGCGCCGCCTCGACCTCGAGCGGGCTGATGTTGGAGCCGTCGTGGACGATCACCTGCTTCTTGCGGCCGAAGAACCAGAGGTAGCCGTCCTCGTCGGCGCGGGCGAGGTCGCCGGAGTCCAGCCACTCGCCCTCGACCACCTCGGCGGTCGCCTCGTCGGCTTCCCAGTAGCCGCGCATCCGGCTGCGGGTGCGGATCCAGACCCGGCCGACGGTTCCCGGCTCGGCCACCTGGCCGCCCTCTTCGTCGCGCAGCGAGATGCTGTAGCCGTGGATCGGCGGCCCGATCGAGCCCGCCTTGATCGGGCCCGCCGGCGGGTTCAGGGTCGTCAGCCCGACCTCGGTCATCCCGTAGCCCTCGTCGATCGGGAAGCCGGCGAGCGCCGCGAACTCGGTCAGCAGCTCGGTCGAGACTTTGTCCGCCCCGGCGCGGCAGATGCGCAGCGAGCCGAAGTCCTCCGGCTTCAGCCCGTGCTCGCGGATCAGCGCCGCCAGCGCCGCCGGGATCATCGCCAGCACCGTCGGCCGCTGCTCGTGCAGCAGCGGCAGGATCTCGTGCGCGTCGTAGCTGCGGGCGACGACGACGCGGCCGCCGACCGCGAGCGTGGAGAGCGTCCAGAGGAACGAGCCGATGTGGGACATCGACGATCCCGGCAGGAAGACGTCCTCGGGGCCGAGGCCGAAGGCGGCGTCGGCGCTGGCGATCATCCAGCGCAGGGTCTCGTGCGTGTGGGTGACGCCCTTCGCCGGCCCGGTGCTGCCGGAGGTGAAGAAGATCGCCGCCGGGCTCGCCGGGTCGTTGTCGACCCGCGACAGCGGCTCGGCCGCGAGCAGCTCGTCGAGGCCCTGCCGCCAGGCTTCGCCCAGCCCCTCCGCCTGCTCGGGCGCCTCGGCGTCGACGTAGGCGATCGCGCCCAGCTCCATCTCCGCGACCCGCCGGCTCGCCATCACGTCTTCGTCGCGCTCGACGTGGGCGAGGAGCGCCCGCGCGCCGCTCACCTCGAGCGCGTGGTCGATCTCGCGGTGGGTGTAGCGATAGTTCAGCGGGGTGATCGCGAGGCCGGCCTTGAAGGCGGCGAGGTAGTGGACGGCGAGCGCGATCCGGTTCGGCAGCAGCGAGGCGATCCGGTCGCCCGGCTGCAGCCCCAGCCCGCGGTAGCCGCCGGCCAGCCGGTCGCTCGCGGCCTCCAGCTCGGCCCAGGTCATCGAGCTCACGGCGGAGACCAGCGCCGGGTCGTCCGGCCCCCGGTCCAGGCCCACCCGCGCCAGGTCCTGCAGCGGCGGCGCCGGCTGCCGCAGCGGGTCTCCCTCGATCAGCATGCGGGCAGGCTACAGGCCGCTCGATCATCCGCCGAGCCGTCCCCTGCGCGTCCGCCCGCTGGGAGAAGATGCCCCCGTGTCGTCCGCCCCCGCCCCCGAGCCGCGATCCGCCATCAGCCGCCGCGGCCTGCTCGCCGGCGCCCTCGCCGCCGGCGCCGCCGGCGCGCTCGCCCAGGTGCCCGACGCCTTCGCGACCGCACCCGGCGACGCCGCGAAGACCAAGAAGCTGCCGGCGGTGACCTTCTTCAAGGAACCGGCGCTCAACTTCCAGATGCTGTTCGCGCTCAGCGCCTCCGCCTACGGCGCCTCGGAGACCGGCGAGGTGCTCGCCACCTTCGACCGCATCCACGGCAAGCACGACACCTACCGCGCGGTCTTCCACGAGTTCCAGAAGCTGGGCCGCGAGATCCGCCGCCGCGGCGACCGCGAGCGCAAGGCCGGCCGCCGCGCCAGCGCCCGCGGCTGCTACCTGCGGGCGGCGATGTACCTCGACCAGGCGCTCTTCTACGTGCTCGCGTCGAAGAACGCGACCCGGGCGCACGAGGGCGCGCTGTACCGCGAGATGGAGCGAGCCTGGGCCAGCGCCGCGGCGCTCTTCGAGCCGAGCTTCCAAGCCGTCCGCATCCCCTACCGCGGCGGCAAGCTGCCCGGCTGGTTCCTCAGCCCCGGCGGCAAGGCCAAGCGCCCGACGGTGATCCTCAACACCGGCTCCGACGCGCAGAACATCGACATGTGGGTCTACGGCGGGGCCGCCGCGCTGGAACGCGGCTGGAACGCGCTGATCTTCGAAGGCCCCGGCCAGGGCGCCAACCTCTTCCTCCGCAACATGCCCTTCGTCCCCGACTGGGAGACGGTGATCACCCCGGTGGTCGACTGGCTGCGCGCCCACCCGCGGGTCGCCAAGCGGCGGATCGGCCTGGTCGGCCAGAGCTTCGGCGGCTACCTGACCGCCCGCGCCGCGGCCAGCGAGCACCGCCTCGCCGGCCTCGTCACCGACCCCGGCGTCCACAACTGCTTCGTCTCCTGGCGCGGCAAGGGCGGGTTGCCGAAGGAGTTCTGGGAACCGTTCGACGCCGGCGACCGGGTCGCCGCCAACGAGGTCTGGGACTCGCTGCCGAAGTACCTGAACGAAGCGGGCCGCTTCGGGCTCGCCAAGCGCAGCGAGATCTACGGCAACGGCGGCGGCTACGAAAAGATGAAGCTGGCCGAGCAGTTCGTCCTCCACCGCGATCAGGCACGGAGGATCACCGCCCCCACGGCTGTCTTCTCCCCCGCCCTCGAGCAGTTCTTCCCGGGCCAGCCGGAGATCGTCCACAAGTGGCTGCGGGCGCCGAAGAAGCTGGTCGAGTTCAGCGTCGCCGAGGGCGGCGAGTTCCACTGCGAGCCGATGGCGCCGCAGCTGCGCAACGAACGCGCCTTCGACTGGCTGGAAGCGCACCCCCGGCGCTGAGCGCGCGCTTCCGCCCGCATAGCGGGAAGAACCGCGACCTCAGACGTGCGTGATCAGCACGCTGCGCTTGCTGTGCTGGGCGACGGCGGCGGCGACGCTGCCGAGCACCGCGTATTTGAGCCCCGAGAGGCCGCGCGAGCCGATCACGATCAGGTCCGCGTCGCGCTCGTCGGCGGCGGCGACGATCTGGTTCCAGACCGGCCCGCCGGTGGCGACCATCGGCTCCGGCTCCAGGCCCGCCTCGCGGGCCAGGGCGCAGCCCTCCTCGGCGGTCTTCTCGGCGCCCGAGCGGGCGGCGGAGAACAGCGACTCGACCGATTCGGCATCGACCGGGACGCCGGCGGCGCCGAGGAACGGCACCCCCTCCATCGGCTCGGTCACAGTGAGGACGATTGCCTCGCGCCCGGTCTCGAGCTGCCGGCCGGCCTCGGCGATCGCCGCCCTGGCGTGGTCGGAGCCGTCGTAGGCGATCAGGACCGGGGAGCTCATGCGATGCTGGGCGCATCCGGCAGGTGCGCCAGCGCCTCGTCCATTTCCGCCTCGGAGAACTCGAGGTCCTCGAGCTCACCAGCGTGGTAGGCGTTGTAGGCGGCCATGTCGAAGTGGCCGTGGCCGGAGAGGCCGAGCAGGATCACCCGCTCCTCGCCCGCCTCCTTCGCCGCCAGCGCCTCGTCGATCGTCGCCTTGATCGCGTGCGCCGGCTCCGGCCCGGGGATGATCCCCTCGCAGCCGGCGAAGCGGACGGCGGCGGCGAAGGCCTCGGTCTGCTTCACCGCGGTGGCTTCGACGATCCCCTCCTTGACCAGGGCGCAGAGGCTGGGCGCGTCGCCGTGGTAGCGCAGACCGCCGGCGTGGACCGGCGGCGGCACGAAGTCGTGGCCGAGCGTGTACATCGGCATCAGCGGCGTCATCCCGACCGTGTCGCCGAAGTCGTAGGCGTAGCGGCCGCGGGTCAGGGTCGGGCAGGCGGCCGGCTCGGCGCCGAGGAAGCGGGTGGTCTTGCCCTCGCGCAGGTTGGCGCGGACGAAGGGGTAGACGAGGCCGGCGAAGTTGGAGCCGCCGCCGACGCAGCCGACGACGACGTCGGGGTACTCGCCCGCCATCTCCATCGCCGCGATCGACTCCTGGCCGATCACCGTCTGGTGCAGGCAGACGTGGTTGAGGACCGAGCCGAGCGCGTAGTTGGCGTCCTCGCTTTTCGCCGCCACCTCGACCGCCTCGGAGATCGCGATCCCGAGGCTGCCGCTGGGATGCGAGGCCTGCGAGCGGCCGGCCTCGGTCAGGTCGGTCGGGCTGCGGTGGACGGTCCCGCCCCAGGTCTCGATCATCGCCCGCCGGTAGGGCTTCTGGTCGTAGGAGACGCCGACCATGAAGACCTCGCACTCCATCTCGAACAGCCGGCAGGCGAGCGAGAGCGCCGAGCCCCACTGGCCGGCGCCGGTCTCGGTCACCAGCTTCTCGATCCCCGCCTGCTTGTTGAAGTAGGCCTGGGCGACGGCCGAGTTCGGCTTGTGCGAGCCGGCCGGCGAGACGCCCTCGTACTTGTAGTAGATGTGCGCCGGGGTGTCGAGCTCGCGCTCCAGGCGGTGCGCGCGGATCAGCGGCGTCGGCCGCCACAGCTTGTAGATCTCGCGCACCTCCTCGGGGATCTCGACCTCCGGCTCGGCCGAGACCTCCTGTTCGATCAGCCCCATCGGGAAGATCGGGGTCAGGTCCTCCGGCCCCGCCGGCTGCCCGGTCCCCGGGTTCAGCGGCGGCAGCGGCTCGCCCGGCAGATCGGGCAGCAGGTTGATCCAGCTGGTCGGGATCTGCGACTCGTCGAGCAGGTACTTGGTGCTCACGCCGCGATCCTATCTCGCCGCTGTCGACATTTGCCGGCCTATGACCCGGAAAAGGTCGACAGCGGTGGAATCAGGCCACCTTGGGGGCGATCTCGCGGCCGACCAGCTCGACCGCGGCGAGGTCGCGGTGCAGCAGGTGCTGGGCCATGATCCGCGCCAGGCCCGCCTCCTTCAGCGCCAGCAGCTGCTCGACCGCTTCCTTGGCGGTGCCCTTGATCGTGGTCGGTGCCTCGGCGACGACGAACGCCTTGCCGTCGGCCTCCTCGCCTTTCCAGCGCGCCAGCCGCGCCGCCCGGTCGTGCAGTTCGGCCTCGTCGGCGCCGACCAGCCAGCCGGTCATCATCGAGAGCGGCAGCGTCGCCGGGTCGCGGTCCTCGGCTTCGCAGGCGGCGTCGAGCTGGCGGCGCAGCTCGGCGACCTGCGCCGCGGTCGACATCACCACGTTGTACTCGTCGGCGAAGCGGGCGGCCATCCGCAGGCTGCGCGGCCCGCCGCGCCCTCCGAGAATCAGCGGCAGCGGCTTCTGCACCGGCTTCGGCAGCGCGTCGAGCTGGTGGGCGGAGAAGTGCTTGCCGTCGAAGCTGAATGGGCCCGGCCCCCAGTGGCCGCGGACGATCTGCATCTGCTCTTCGAGCGCGTCCAGGCGCGGCCCGATCGGCGGCAGGTCGAAGCCGTAGAGCTCGTGCTCGCGCTCCCACCAGCCGGCGCCGATCCCGCACTCGACCCGGCCGCCGGAGATCTGGTCGACGGTGGTCGCCATCTTCGCCAGCACCGCCGGGTGGCGGAAGGTGGCCGGCGAGACCATCGTCCCCAGCCGCAGCTTCACCGTCGTCGCCGCCAGCGCCGCCAGCGTCGCCCAGGCGTCGAGCGAGCCGCGCTCGCGCCGGTCGGCGACCGAGAGGTAGTGGTCGGAGCGGAAAAGGGTCCCGATCCCGTGCGTTTCGCAGGCCGAGGAGAGCGCCAGCCAGTCGTCCCAGGTGACGTCCTCCTGCCCCTCGATCATCAGCGCGACTTCCACGCGCCCAGCCTACGACAGCGCCCGCCTTCGGGAAGACTGTTGACTACTGAGGTATTCCCCATAGGATCCCATCGAGCCAATGAGGGGCCGTGCCAACCGCATTCTCTTGGTCGAGAGTCGCCGGCCCGGGATCGGCGAGGAACGCAAGGGCCGAGGCGTTGAGAACGCGGCGACGATCGTCGCCGCGGCCGTCGGCCTGGTCGGCTATCTCTACGCGCTCGGCGGGGTCATGGTCTGGCTCCGAATCCAGACTTCGGAGCTGCCCTCCGAAGCAGCGGCCGTCGGCGCCAGCGACCGCCATCTGCTCGAGCTGGGGGCGCGGGCGGTTGCCTTCGAGCTGCTGCTGTCGATCGTCATCGGCGTGGTCGTCGCGACCCTCTTCTCCGTCGCGGTCATCCGCCGCGGCCGCCTCCCGCGGCACGTGAGAACCGACCGCGCGCGGCTGGAGGACGTCGCGAGGAGCAAGCCGATCCTCGGCAGCATCGTCGGGCTCGAGATTCCGCTCCTGCTAATCGCAATCGGACTCGGCGTCGGGGAACCCGCCTGGCTCCACGCAGCCCTCTGGATCCTCGGCTTGATCCTCGGCGGCCTGGTTGGCGCGGCGATGATCGCCACCGTGAAGAGCGCCACCGGCGACGACGACTACGAAGGTAGGCTGCGAATCGTTCTGATCGGGCTCGAAGCCCCCGGCCCCAAACGGCTTCGCAAGATCTGCGCGGCCCTCTTCGTCCTCGCCCTCTTCATCGGCATCTTCCTCGTCCCGCTGCTCCAGGGGACCCTCCTGATCGCCGGGACGATCATGATCTTCGTCGGCCACCTGACCAGCTGGCCACAGCGCAACACCCCGGGCTCCTTCCCGCGGGAACTACTGCGGTCAACCGGTGTGTGGCTCGGCGTCGTCCTCGCAACCGCCGTTGCCCTTGCCTGGGTAGCGACGCCGCCGGTGGGGTTCAGTCGCGTGGTGGTCAAGTCGGCCGACGGCCGCGTCCTGCAGACGGGGGCCTACCTGGACCGCGACACCAACGGCCTCTACATCGGGCAGTGCAGGTCGAGCACTGCCTCGGCCGAGGACCGCCCGGACTCCACCGAAGCGACGATCCGCCTCCTGCCGCCGACCGAAAGCGGGCGCCTGGAACTCGGCGGGGAAGAGTACTCATTCGACCCGGGCGGCCGGCCTTCACTAGCCGACGTCGTGTTCGCAGGCCTCAGCGGCGGCGATGCCGCCACCAATGACGCGCCGCTGAGCTACCCGCTGCGCGGCCGGAGCAGCGAACTCTGCGGGCTACCGCCTACTCCCCCGCGTTGAACTCCCAGATCGCGACCGCCAGCATCGCCATCCCGAGGGCGAAGACGGCGAACACGGCCAGGGCCACCGGCACGGTCCAGCCGAACCAGGTGATGCCGGGGTTGAGCGCCGCTTCGGCGGTCGAGCTGAGGTCGAGGTGGGCGAAGACGAGGCTGCGCATCGGCTCGACCGCGTAGGTGAGCGGGTCGAGGCGGTTGAGGACGGCGAGCCAGCCGGGCAGGTTGGTGACCGGGAAGAGCGCCCCGGAGAGGAAGAACATCGGCATCACGACCAGCTGCATCACCCCCATGAACGACTGGATCTGGGTGATCCGGGCGGCGACCATGACGCCGAAGGCGGTGATGCTGAAGGCGAGCAGCAGCTGCAGGGCGAAGACGCCGAGGACGAGGGTGACGCTGTACGGCACGCCGACCGCCGGCGCCAGGACGATCATGATCAGGCCCTGGAAGCCGGCGACGGTGGCGCCGCCGAGGCACTTGCCGACGACGATCGAGCTGCGCCGCACCGGCGCCACCATCATCTCGCGCAGGAACCCGTACTCGCGGTCCCAGACGATCGAGGCGGCGGAGAACATCGCGGTGAACATCACCGACATGCAGAGCACGCCCGGGTAGATGAACGTCTTCAGGTCGACGCCGTGGGTGCTGGCCGAGGAGAGCTGCTGCAGGCCGGCGCCGAGGACGAAGAGGAAGAGCAGCGGCTGCACCAGCGAGGTGACGATCCGCACCCGGTCGTTGGCGAACCGGATCAGCTCGCGGTACCAGACGATCTTCACCGCGCGCAGCTCGCTGCGCCAGCTGCGCGGCGGCACGTGGACGCGGACGACCTCGGCGGTCGGCGCGGCGCTGCTCACGCCCGCGTCCTCGCCATCATCTGGGCGCTCATCTTCGCCCGGTTCTTGGCGCTCGACTCCTCGGCGTCGCGGATCGTCGTCCCGGTGTGCGACATGAAGACGTCGTCGAGGGTCGGCCGCGAGACGCTGACCGAGCGGATCGGCACGCCGAGCTCGGCGAACAGCCGCGGCACGAACTCCTCGCCCTCGGGGACGGCGAAGCTGACCGCGCCCTCGGAGATCGTCGCCTCGAGCCCGAAGCGCTCGCCGATCGCCTCGATCGCGGCACCGTCGTCCTCGGTCTCGATCCGGACCCGGTCGGCGCCGACCGCCTCCTTCAGCGCCTCCGGCGTGTCGAGGGCGACGATCTCGCCGTGGTCCATGATCGCGATCCGGCCGCAGTACTCGGCCTCGTCCATGTAGTGGGTGGTCATGAAGATGGTGATCTCCTCGCTCTCCTGCAGCTGGCGGATGTAGCCCCAGATCGAGCTGCGCGTCTGCGGGTCGAGCCCGATCGTCGGCTCGTCGAGGAACAGGACCCGCGGCGAGTGCATCAGGCCGCGGGCGATCTCCAGCCGCCGCCGCATGCCGCCGGAGAAGGTGAGCACCTGGGCGTCGCGCCGCTCCCAGAGGCCGACCATCTCCAGCACCTGCCGCATCCGCGGGGCCACCGCCGCCTTCTCGACCCCGTAGAGCTCGGCGTGCAGGCGCAGGTTCTGGGAGGCGCTGAGGTAGCCGTCGAGGGTCGGGTCCTGGAAGACGAGGCCGATGTGGCGGCGGACCTCGTCGCGGGCGGCGACGACGTCGTGGCCGGCGACCGTGGCGGATCCCCCGCTCGGCCTGGCCAGCGTGCAGAGCATGTTGATCGTGGTCGTCTTGCCGGCGCCGTTGGGGCCGAGGAAGCCGAACACCTCGCCGCTCCGCACCTCGAAGTCGACGCCGCGCACGGCTTCGAACTCGCCGAAGGACTTGCGCAGGGATTTGACCGAGATCGCTGGCGTCATCGCGGGCCGCGCGGCGGCAACGGCGCCCCCGCGCGGCCAATCACTGTACGCGCTGGCGACCGCCGGCGACCAGGGCGGTGAACGCCTCGAAGCCGGGCTGGGTGCGGCGGACGAGCTCGGGCTCGAGCGCCTCGGCGCGGCCGGGCAGGGCGGCGACGCCGTCCTCGCCGATCGCCGCCAGCGCCTCGTCGAACATCTCCTCGACCCCGAGCCAGGACTCGACCAGCGCGTAGTCGGCCTCGGGGTGGAAGAGGACGCCCCAGGCGCTGCCGTGGCGGAAGGCCTGGACCTCGGTCCGCTCCGAGGCGGCGAGCCGGGTGGCACCCTCGGGAAGGTCGAGGACGTCGCCGTGCCAGTGCAGGACCTCGGCGCCGCCCGCCAGCCCGCCCAGCACCGGATCGTCGCCGTCGAGGACCTCGACCGGGCCGAAGCCGACCTCCGGCGCCGGCCCCGGCCGCACCTCGGCGCCGAGCGCCCGCGCCAGCAGCTGCGCCCCGAGGCAGACGCCGAGGACCGGCAGCCCGCGCCCCACCGCCTCGGCCAGCCACTCGCGCTCGGTCGCCAGCGCCGGGAAGCGCTCGACCTCGTCGACGTTCATCGGCCCGCCCATCACCACCGCGCCCGCGACCTCCCCGGGCGCGGGCAGCTGCTGCCCGGCGAGCGGTTTGACGGTGCGCACGCGGAGCCCCGCGCAGGCATCGAGGATCCGGTGCGGCCCCTCCCAGGGCACGTGCTGGATCGCCAGCAGGGTTGGACGGTCGTCCGCGCTCATCGGAGGCCCAGGCTAGCCGCGCTACGGTTGGTCCGTGGCGCGCCTCCCCTCGATCGCCTTCTTCCGCCCCGAGGCCCGGCCGGCGACGCTGACCGGCGCCCAGGCCCGCGGCGCCGCCGCGGTCGGCGCCCTCGCCGTCGGCGCCGCCGCGATCGGCGGCTTCGCGATCGGCCGCCTCTCGGTCGGGCGGCTGGCGATCGGCCGTGCCGCGATCGGGCGGATGGCGATCGGCAAGCTCTCGGTCGAGGAGCTGGAGATCGGCAAATTGACGATCCGCGACGGCGCGCCGCCGGCACCGGAGCCCACCGAGTGACGTTTGCGGCATTTGGGGCTCCGGAGGGGCCACAAAGCAGCAAGCGGTGGCGAGCGCTGCCGGCGCTGGCCGCGCTCGTCGGCATCCTCGCCCTGGCGTCCAGCGCCAGCGCTGCCGGGCCCTATCCGAGCCTCGGCGACTGTCAGGTCTTTCCCGCCCCGCCGCCGGCCTCGCTCTCGCCGCGCGCTCCCTCGCTGCCGACCGAGGCGGCCTGGAACCAGGACGTCTCCAGGGCGCCGCGCGACCCGCGCTCGGCCGCCTACATCCGCTACATCGACTCCCACGGCGGCGGCTTCCTCCACCCCGACTTCGGTTCGCCCCGCGCCTACGGCTTCCCCTACGCGGTCGTCGGCGCCGGCCGGCGCAAGCTGCCGGTCCACTACACCGCCTACGGGGCGGAGAGCGACCGCGGCCCGTTCCCGGTCCCGGCCCACGCCCCGGTCGAGGGCGGGCGCCGCGCCGGCGGCGACCGTCACGTCCTCGTCGTCGACCGCCACGCCTGCCGCCTCTACGAGCTCTACCGCGCCTTCTACCGCGGCAAGCCGCGCCCGCACTGGAACGCCGACTCGGGCGCCAGCTGGAACCTGCGCTCCGCCGCCCGCCGGCCCGACGGCTGGACCTCCGCCGACGCCGCCGGGCTGCCGGTCTTCCCCGGCCTCGTCCGCTACGACGAGGTCGCCGCCGGGCGGATCGACCACGCGATCCGGGTCACCTTCGCCAGCACCCGCGACGCCTGGGTCCACCCCGCCTCCCACTGCGCCGGCGACACCGCCAGCCGGGCGGCGCCGCCGATGGGCCTGCGCTTGCGGCTGAAGGCGAGCTACGGGCTCGGCCGCCTGCACGGCGCGGCGCGGACGATCGCGCGGGCGCTGAAGCGCTACGGCCTGATCGTCGCCGACAACGGCTCCAACTGGTACCTCTCGGGGACCAGCGACCGGCGCTGGGACGACGAGGACCTCGGTCAGCTGAAGCGGATCCCCGGCCGCGCCTTCGAGGTCGTCAAGAGCGCCGCCCGCATCCACGCCTGCTGAGCGCCGCGCGTCTGCCGTGCTGGCTCAGATGTCGAGCATCCGCGCTTCGCGCCGTTCGCGCCGCCGTTCGGCCCGGGTCAGCACCTTCCAGATCTTGCCCAGGGTCGCGAGCACCAGGAAGGCGATGCTGAGGCCGATCGCCCCGAGGACGATGAGGAAGACGATGAAGGCGAGGATCGCCAGCGGAACGAGGAGGATTTTCACGTGTCCGAAACCTGCCGCAGAGTCCTAAGGCAAAGATGAAGTCAACATTCGGTCACTAAGGTGTCTCACGGGAGGACGAAGCGCAGGCATGAGGCTCACCGCCACAAGCGCGCAGCACCGCCATCAGGGTAGTCGGGCGGCCGCCCTCGCGGCGCTTGCCCTCGCCCTGCTGCTGGTGCCGCTCTGCGCTCGCGCGGGCGCCGCGCCGCAGAAGAGCGGCAACGGCAGCGGGCTGGAAGCGCTCGGCAAGACCGTGGTCGCGGCGATCGACAGCAGCGGCGCCGGCAACGCCGTCGACACCCTGGGCAACAGCCTCGCCCTGCTCGGCGCCCGCTACCGGATCGAGCACGGCGAAACCGGCGGCGGCCACGCCTCCTCAGCCCCCGACTCCTCCGCCCCGCCCTGGGAAGAAGGCGGCGAAATCGACCCCTCGAAGCTGCCGCCCGCCTCGGCCGGCAGCAACGGCACCCACGTCCCCCACTCCTCCTCGCTGAGCCGCAACGAGATCTTCGCCCATAGCCGCGGCGGCAGCGAATCGACCGCGATCCTGCTCTCCGGCATCGCCCTCGCTCCCCCCGACGCGCCGGAAGCGGTGAAGAACGCGATCAACAACGCCAACACGATCGTCGGCCGGCCCTACGTCTGGGGCGGCGGCCACGGCTCCTGGTACTCGCACGGCTACGACTGCTCGGGCTCGGTCAGCTTCGCCCTGTTCGGCGGCGGCCTGATCCCGCGCCCGCTCACCTCCGGCCAGCTCGAGGGCTGGGGCGCGCCCGGGCCGGGCAAGTGGATCACGGTCTACGCCAACGCGAGCCACACCTTCGCCGAGATCGCCGGCCTGCGCTGGGACACGGTCGGCGACGCGCAGGGCACCGGGCCGCGCTGGCACCTGGCGACGACGAACACCGCCGGCTTCGTCGCCCGCCACCCGCCCGGGCTGTAGGGGCTTCCCGGCGCCGCTCAGACCCGGGCTGGCGCGCGGCCCTCGCTAGCATCGACGCTTGCAGTGGAAGCCGCAGTAGACCTCTTCTGGACGGTGACCAGCGTCGTCGTGCCGCTGGGCTTCGCCGCCGCCTACCTGAAGCGCGCCCACACCCTCGCCGGGCAGGACCGGCCGGTGCCGGTCTGGCGCCAGCTCTGCTTCACGATCGGGATCCTGCTGATCGCGGTGGCGATCTCCGGGCCGATCGACAACCTCGCCGAAGAACTCGTCACCGCCCACATGGTCCAGCACCTGCTGCTCGCCGACATCGTCTCGCTGCTGATCGTCCTCGGCCTCACCGGGCCGGTGATGCAGCCGCTGCTGCAGAACCGCTGGACGCGGCCGCTGCGCCACCTCACCCACCCGGTCGCGGCGATCTCGATCTTCACCTTCAACCTCTTCCTCTGGCACTCGCCGCCGCTCTACCAGGCGGTCCTCCACAGCGAGTCGCTGCACGTGCTCGAGCACCTGCTCTTCATCGGCACCGGCGTCCTGCTCTTCATGCCGCTGTTCGGCCCGCTGCCCAAGCCGGAGTGGTTCGGCAAGGGCGCCCACGTCGTCTACACGGCCGGGATCTGGCTGCCGGCGATGGTCCTCGCCAACACGCTGATGTGGTCGGACTCGAACTTCTACCCCGACTACCAGCCGGGCGAGCTCGCCCACCACATCTCGCCGATCGCCGACCAGTCGGCCGCCGGGGCGATCCTGATGGTCGAGTGCATGGTGATGGCCCTCCTCCTCTTCGGCTGGATCTTCCTGCGCTGGGCGAGAGAGGACATCGAACGCCAGGATCTGCTTGACCTCGCCCAGGACCAGCACTTCGATCTGACCTCCGCCCGCGCCGCCCGCGCCGTCGCCGCCGGCCGCGGCCACGAGCTGCGCGAGCGGATCGAAACCTCGCCGCAGCCGACGGCCGGCGACAGCTAGCTGTAAGACCCGAGCGGGTTGTTTAGCTCGGCGAGCCGAGCTGCGGGCGTCTTGCGGCCGAGGGCGCCGTGTGGTCGCCTGAAGTTGTAGCGCCATAGCCAGCCCTCGAGCGCCGCGGTGCGCTCGGCGGAGTTGCGGTAGATGGCGCCGTAGGCCCAGCCGCCGAGCATGGTGCGGATGAAGCGCTCTGCCTTGCCGTTGGTCTGGGGTCGGTAGGGGCGGGTGCGCAGATGGCGGACCCCGAGTGCCCGGCAGGCGAGAGCGTGGGCGGCGGAGCGATAGGCGCTGCCGTTGTCGGTGAGCACGCGCTCGACCTCGATCCCGTAGCGGCCGAAGAAGCCGATCGCCCGGCGCAGGAAGCCGATCGCGGTGCGCGCCTTCTCATCGCCCAGGACCTCGACGTAGGCCAGGCGGGTGGCGTCGTCGACGCAGACGTGGACGAACTCCCAGCCGAGCTTGCCGCTGTCTTTGTGGCGCCCCGGCCCTCGGCCCAGGACCCGGTGGCCGGCCTGGCCGATCCTGCCGAGCTTCTTGATGTCGATGTGGATCAGCTCGCCGGGACGGGAGCGCTCGTAGCGGCGGGCTGGCTCCAGGCCCAAGCGGCCGAGGCGGCCGAGGCCGGCGCGGGTGAGGATGCCCGAGACGGTCGTCTCGGGCATCTGCAGGGCCTCGGCGATCTCCGCGCCGGTGAAGCGCAGTGCCCGCAGCGCGCAGATCGCAGCGATCCGCTCCTCGGCGGTGCGGTTGTGGACGTGGCCTGCGGCCGACGGGCGGTCGAGCAGTCCCAGCTCCCCTTCGGCGCGGTAGCGACGGACCCACTTGCGGGCGGTCGGCTCGCTCACCTCGGCGGCAGCTGCCGCCGAGGTGAGCGACCAGCGCTCCTCGACTACGCGCTTGGCCAGGCGCCGGCGCTGGTTCAGGCTGAGGGCGGCGTTACCGTGGAGCTTCATCCGGGTCTTCTCCTTGTTGCTGGGTGGCTCGACACCTCCAGCCTTCAAGGAGGCCCGGATGAAACAACGGGCTCAGGGATTACAGCTAGCCGACCGATTCCACGGCGGGGCGCGAACGGGGCGCCCCGGCCGGGCAGATCGGGAGCGCGGAGCGCAGCCCTTGCCGGTCGGCGGGGGCGAGCCCGAGGACGCTCCGTCGTCCGCGATCCTAAGTATTGACAACTGTAATCTCAATCGATATATGTAGATGGATGCCTGAGGAGTCCGCCGCATGACCGAGCTGGAGCAGGCGCCGAGCGGCGGCTGCTGCTCGTCGGCCGGCGGACCCGAGGCCGGCGACGTCCGCGAGGCGGTTCGCGCCCGCTACGCCGCCGCGGCCGCCAGCGTCGGCGAGGGCGAGGGCTGCTGCGCGAGCGCCGGAGCGCTGAGCGAGGAGGAGGCCGAGGTCTTCGGCGCCGGGCTCTACGGCGAGGGCGATCGCTCCGAGCTCCCCGACACGGCGACGATGGCCTCGCTCGGCTGCGGCAACCCGACCGCGGTGGCCGAGCTGGCGCCGGGCGAGGTCGTCCTCGACCTGGGGTCGGGGGGCGGCATCGACGTGCTGCTCTCGGCACGACGCGTCGGTCCCGCCGGCAAGGCCTACGGGCTCGACATGACCGACGAGATGCTGGCGCTGGCGCGGGAGAACCAGCGCAAGGCCGGCGTCGAGAACGTCGAGTGGCTGCGCGGCGAGATCGAGGCGGTCCCGCTGCCCGCCGAGTCGGTCGACGTCGTCATCTCCAACTGCGTCATCAACCTCTCCGGCGACAAGCCGCGGGTGCTGGCCGAGGCGGCGCGGGTGCTGCGACCCGGCGGCCGCCTCGCGGTCTCCGACGTGATCGCCGACGAGGACATGGACGAGGCCACGCGCGCGGACATGGCGCAGTGGACCGGCTGCATCGCCGGCGCGCTGACCCGCCGCGAGTTCGAGCGGGCGCTCGCCGCCGCCGGCCTGGTCGAGATCGAGATCGTCGAGACCCACCGCGTCCACGCAAGCGCCGCCTCGGCGATCGTCCGGGCCCGCAAGCCGGCAAGCCGGGCATGAGCGACGCCCGCCTGTTCGGCCCGCAGGAGCTGTACCGCCGCTGGGAGGAGGGGCAGTGGAGCCCGTTCGAGATCGAGCTCGCCGCCGACGCCGGACAGTGGGCCGTGATGGACGGCGAGGAGCGCAGACTGATCCTCTGGGTGCTCTCCTCGCTGATGGTCGCCGAGGAGCGGATCACGACCAAGTTCTCCGGCCTGGTCGGGGCCTACGGCAGCGAGGAGGAAGCGACCTTCCTCGCCACCCAGCAGGTCGACGAGGCGCGCCACATGCAGTTCTACGCCCGCTTTCAGGATGAGGTGATCGCCGACCCGGCGACGATCGCCGCCCACGTCGAGCGCGCCCGCGAGAAGATCTCCCCCGCCTTCCGCGCGATCTTCGACGTCGCCCTGGTCGAGGCCCACGAGCGGCTCCTGGCCGACCCCACCGACGCCGAGGCCAAGGTCCGCTTCGTCACCCTCTACCACCAGGTCCTCGAGGGGACGCTCGGGCTCACCTCGTTCAACTTCGTCGCCGGCTACCTGGAGCGCGAGGCGCTGCTGCCCGGCTTCCTCGCCGGCTACTCGAAGATCCACCACGACGAGCACCGCCACATCGGCTTCGGCACCTGGTTCCTGCGCGAGGCGGTGTCCGCCGACCCCGTCCTCGCCGACGCGGTGCGGGCAACGCTGCGCGAGCTGCTGCCCGCGGTCGCCGAGTCGCTCACCCCGCCCGACCGCGAGGGAACCGACTGGGACGTGCTCGGCGCCGGCGCCGAGGAGATCCGCGACTTCGCCCTCGGCGGCCTCGGCCGCCGACTCGACGTGATCGGCGTGCCCCTATCGACCCTCTGAGCCAGGCGCTGTGCGAACGCGCCACCGCGCTCGCCGCCGTCGGCTAGATGATTGACTCCACGGCGGGGTGTGACCGGGGGCGCGCCCGGCCGAGCAGGTCAAGGACGCAGGCGCGCCTCTGCCGTTGGCAAAGGCAGCCCGAGGCGCGGATGCGACGCTGAGGGCGCAGTTGTTCCCGGTATGCGGGAACAACTGCGGTCTCGCCGGGTGCGTCATCCGGACGTGCCCTGTTGTGGGATCAATCGTCTAGGGGCTGCGGAGCCGCTCGATCACCACGTCGGCGAGCCCCTCCGGGGCGCCGTCTCGCCGGCGCAGCCGGCGCAGCCCCTCGATCGTCCTGCGCAGCGACTCGAGCGCCCGGTGGCAGTCCGGGCAGTCGTGCGTGTGCCGCTCGAGCCGAGCGCCTTCTGCGGGCTCGAGCTCCCCGTCCAGGTAGGCGGACATGCGGGGACCGGCCCAGAGGTGGTCGAGCATGAAGCCGACGCGGGAGCCGAGCGAGCCGATCACGCGCCCTCCTCCAGGTAGGCGGCGACGGCGCGGCGGACGGCGCGGCGCGCACGGTGCAAGCGGCTCTTGAACGCGGCCTCCCCCAGCCCCATCGACGCCGCCGCCTCGGCGGTGCTCAGCCCCTCGACGTCGCGCAGGATGAGAGCCGCACGGTAGGTGGGCTTGAGCCCCCGGATCGCCTCGTCGAGGGCCCGCCGCAGCTCGACCTCGCCGGCGACCGACTCCGGCGCGGCGGCGGCGTCGGCGACCTCGGCGTCCGGGGTCTCCTCCAGCGAGGTGGTCGCTGCGCCGGCCCGGCCGCGTCGCGCCCGCCGCTTCGCCTCGTTGATCCCGATCCGGTACAGCCAGGTGAAGAACCGGGCCTCGCCCCGGAACCGATCGATGCTCCGCCAGGCGCGCAGGAAGGCCTCCTGCGTGGCCTCCTCGGCGTCGGGCCCCGGACCGAGGAAGCGGGCGACGACGGCGTAGAGCCCGTCGGCGTGGCGGCGCACCAAGACCTCGAAGGCGCGCTCATCGCCGGCCTGGGCCCGCGCGACAAGCTCCTGCTCCTCCTCAAAGGAGACCGGCGGCGGCATCCACCCAAGCATCGCAGGGCGCCGCCCGAGCGCCGGCAGGACGGGCACCGAAATCGAGGGAGCCGCGGCGAGGAGCGCCCGCACCGGGCTCACCTCTCGGCAACCAGCAGCGCGTAGCCGAGGGTCCCGGCGGCGATCGCCTCGCGCGCCGACCGTACCGCGTCGATCGCCTCGCGGAGCCCGAGCGGCGCTCCGGGGGGAGGCTCGATGCCGAGCAGGCGGGCGCCGCGCAGCCGCTCTTCGATCCCTCGCGCGAAGTGGGCGGCGTCCCGCTCGCGGCCATCCGTCGCGGTGACCGTGAGCCCGGCCTCCCCGAGCAGGTCTTCGTACCCGGCCAGGGAGAGCGCCTCGGCGACGCAGGCGGCGGCGCCGAGCGCGCCCCTCAGTTGCGGCGGCAGCGACCCCGGTTCGACCACGACGTCGGCCAGCGCCAGCCGCCCGCCCGGACGCAGCACCCGGCGGATCTCCGCCACCGCCCGCTGCTTGTCGGGGAAGGTGCAGAGCGAGCACTCGCAGAGGACGAGGTCGACCGACGCATCGTCGAGCGGCAGCGCCTCGGCGTCGCCGCGGACGAAGCTCACGCGCTCCCCGAGACCGGCCCGCCGAGCCTCCTCGCGGGCCTCGAGGACCGCCGCCTCGCCGTACTCGACCCCGACCGCGTCGGCGCCGAACTCGCTCGCCGCGAGCAGCGCCGAGGTGCCGCTGCCGCTGGCGACGTCGAGCAGCAGCTCGCCGCGGCACAGGTGGGCGAGCTCCAGCACCTGGCGGGTAGCCGCCGGACCCCCCGGATGCAGCTGGTCGCCGAGCAACCAGCGCACGGCCGGGTCGCCGTAGGCCGCCGCGCAGCAGGCCTTGAGCTGGTCGCCGCTCAGCGCCGCAGAGCCCGAGAGCGCCGTCAGCGCGGTCGCCTGCCGCTCGGGGTTCATGCCCGGGCCCCCGCGGCTCCCGCCTCGAGCCGGACCTGCTCCCGGTATCCGACCGAGTTGTAGGCGCAGAAGGGGATCAGGCGACCGTCCGGCACGATCTCCGAGACGCAGCACTTGCGCAGCTTGCCGAGATCCAGGGTGTAGGGGTCCTGGAAGTCCTGGACGACGATCATGAAGCCGCGCGCCGCGACCTCGCGCAGCTCGGCCGGGATCGCCGTCGCGCAGGCAACGCACTCGAGCCGCGCTTCGACCGGGCCGCTGCCGCCGGCGGCCTTTGCCGACCACAGGCCCTCGAGCGCCGCGCGGACGTCGAGGTCCGGGACGGCGCGGTTGGTGACGTAGTCGAGGTAGCGCTCGACGTCGACCAGGCGGGGCAGCGGGACGAGGTCCTCGCCGTCGTAGAGGGCGAAGGTCGCCGAGCGGCAGGTCGGCGAGCAGCAGGGAACCGGGACGAAGTCGTCGTGCCGAAACCAGTCGGGGAGCTGCGCGACCAGGGCCTCGATCACGTCTGAGTTGGTCAGCTTGCGCAGCGGGTCGGCATCGGGCCGGAACCGCCCGCTGTGGGTGACCGGCTGCAGGAAGACCCCCGTGACCGCCGGGTGGTCGACCCCGAAGCGGACGATCGGGCCGATCTCTCCCTCATTGATCCCGCGCTCGACGGCTGCCGCGAGCGAGACGCTGACCCCCGCCTCGGCGCAGCGGTCGAGCGCCCGCAGCTTCTCCTCGGTCAGCGGGCGGCCGCGGATCGCCCGCTGCGTCTCCTCCTCGAAGCCGTCGAACTGCAGGTAGACGTGGACGCCGATCTCGGCCAGGGCGGGCGCGAAGCGCGGATCGCGGGCCAGCCTGATGCCGTTGGTGTTGAGCATCACCAGCGGGATGCCGCGCTCGCGAGCAGCCCGCAGCATAGGCAGGATCTGCGGATGGATCGACGGCTCGCCCCCCGAGAGCTGGACCGCCTCCGGCTCGCCCTCGGCGCGGACGAAGGCGTCGAGCATCGATTCGACCTGCTCCAGGCTGAGCGAGAAGCCGTGGTCCCGGTGACCGGTCCCCGAGTCGGCGAAGCAGATCGGGCAGTCCAGGTTGCAGGCGGTGTTGACCTCGATGATCCCGAGGCAGGTGTGCTGGGCGTGCTCGGGGCAGATGCCGCAGTCGTGGGGACAGCCGAGCGCGGCGCCGGTCTGGCGCTCGCGCGGCTCCTCGCCGGGCTTGTCGAACCGCTGGATCTCGCGGTACCGCGCTGCGTCGCCGTAGACGACCGCCTCGAAGGGCCCGTGGTCGGGGCAGGTGCGGGAGAGGAGGACGCGCCCGTCGCGCTCCAGCAGCCGGGCGTCGAGCACCCGCTTGCAGCGGGGACAGATGGATCGCGTGGTGCCAAGCGCGCTCATCGTGCTGGTTAGACCCCCGGCCGGCGGATTCGGTTCATCTGGGATGGTGGGGGTAGCCGATGCCCACCGGAATCAGATGACGGGTCTGTGGATCGCGATCGCGGTGCTCGCGGTGCTCCTCGCGGCGCTGGTCGCCGGCTCCTTCCTGGCGCTGGCGATGGGCCGCCTGCACCTCGACCTCGGCTGGGGACGCAGCAGGCACGAGCTGGGCCCGCTCGACGTCCGGATCGAGGCGCCGCGTGAGCTCGTCTACGAGGTCCTCAGCGCGCCGTACCTCGGGCGTGCGCGCAGCGACTCGGTCTCGGTCATCGCCGGCAGCCCGTCGTTGGTGGTCGCCGCCCACCTGACCAAGGTCCACTTCTACCAGGCGCGCACGGTCGAGACGATCGAGCTCGACCCGCCCGCCGCGATGAGATTCCACCACCTGACCGGCCCCGTTCCGGAGGCGAGCGAGGAATTCCGGCTCGGCGCCGACGGCGCGAGCACCGAGCTGCATTATGACGGCACGATCGGGATCGACTTCTTCTTCCTCGGCCGCATCGCCGGCAGGCGCTGGGTCGCCCCGCAGTGGAACCGGGCGGTCGCCGAGCACCTCGACGAGGTCAAGCGAATCGCCGAGGAACGGGCGCGCCGCGCCCGCGATCGCTGACTCGGATTCGCGCGGCCGGCCGGCGGGGCGTCGAGCCCGGCGTGGCGGCTACCGCCGCAGCGGGCGGCGTGCGGTCTCGGGCAGCCGCAGGATCACCGGCAGAGCGGCGACGGCGACGACGGCGAGCATCAGGCCCGGCGCGGCGTCCCAGCCGGTGGCGCGGACCAGCAGGGTGGCGAGCAGCGGCGAGAGCCCGCCGAAGACGGCGGTGGCGATGTTGTAGCCGACCGCCAGGCCGCTGAAGCGGTCGGCGGCGCCGAACTGCTCGGGGATCGCCACCGAGGCGATCGCCACCCAGACCGCCACCCCGACGGCGAGGAAGAGCGCGGCGCCGAGCTGGACCGCGGCGGCGCCGGCGCCGAGCAGAGCGAAGAGCGGCACCGAGGTGAGGGTCATGGCGAGCGCCGAGATCGCCATCGTCCTGCGCCGGCCGCCGGTGTCGGCCCACCAGCCGCCGAGCGGGGTCACCATGACGTAGACCGCGGTCGCCAGCGTCGACCAGATCAGCGCGTCGGAGCTGGAGACGTCGGCGAAGGATTCGAGGAAGGTGGGCACGTAGGTGATGCCGACGTAGTAGGCGATCGAGCCGACCGCGGAGAGGACGAAGGCGACGAAGACCGCCCAGCGGGCGCGGCTGACCGCGTCGCGGACCGGGTGCTCGGAGATCTCCCCCGATTCGCGCAGCCGGCGGAAGGCCGGCGTCTCGGTCAACGAGGTGCGCAGGACGAGGATCGTCACCGCGACGACCGCTCCGAACAGGACCGGGATGCGCCAGCCCCAGTCGTCGAGCTGGGACTGACTGAGCACGGCGCTGACGATCGCCGTGCAGCCGACGGCGAGCAGCGTGCCGACGCCCGAGGCGGCCGGCGCCAGGCTGACCACAAGCCCCCGCGTCCTCGCGTCGGCGGTCTCCAGCAGGTAGACGAGGATGCCGGAGTACTCGCCGCCGACGGCGAAGCCCATCGCCAGGCGGAGGACGAAGAGGCCGAGCGGCGCCAGCACCCCGATGCTCGCCTCGCTCGGCAGCAGGCCGTTGAGCAGCAGCGCCACGCTCATGATCGAGGCCGAGGCGAGCAGCGAGTTGCGGCGCCCGATCCGGTCGCCGAAGTGACCGAAGACGATCGCCCCCACCGGCCGGGCGAGGTAGGCGACGGCGAAGAGGGCGAGGGTGACGACGACGCCGTCCAGCCCTTCCTGACCGGGAAAGAAGACGCGGGCGTAGACCGGCGCGAGGAAGACGTAGAGGCTGAAGTCGTACCACTCGATGATCGTCCCCAGCGCGCCGACGACCAGCGCGCGCCGAGTCCCGGGCGTCCGTCGGTCGGCGTCGGGCATCGCCGCCGACCCTATCGGTGCCTCCAGACCCCAGCCGGACCGGCCGGCGCAACGCTCGTCCCGGACCGGACATATTGAGAGGATGGCCCAGAGTCAGATCGAGGTGGGGGGCGCTCAGCCAGGAGCTCGCGCAGGCTCAGTTCGGCCGCCTCTATCGCGAGCAGGGCCGGGCGATTCTGCGCTACACGCTGCGGCGGGTCGAGGACCCCGAGGACGCCGCCGACGTCGTCGCCGAGACCTTCCTGGTCGCCTGGCGGCGCCTCGGCGAGGTGCCGAACGGGGCCGAGGCGCGACTTTGGCTCTACGGCGTCGCGCGCCGGGTGATCGCCAACCTCGACCGCAGCGGGCGGCGGCGGACCCGCCTCGCGATCCGCCTCGCCGAGGCGTTGCGGACCGAGCTGGCGACCCACCCCGCACCCGAGGGCGAGGCCGCCGAGGCGCTGAGGGCAATGGCCGGGCTGCGCGACGAGGACCGCGAGCTGCTGCTGCTCGTCTCCTGGGAGGAGCTCGCGCCGAGCGAGGCGGCGAAGGTCCTCGGGATCTCCTCGCTGGCCGCGCGCAGCCGGCTGCACCGCGCCCGCCGCCGCCTGCGGGCATTGATGGACGACCGCCAGCCGACGGCAAGCGGAAACCGGCAACTCGACACGGAGGAAGCACGATGAACATGCGCCAGCTCGAGACGACGCTCGCCGCGACCGACCCGCTCGGCCAGGGCCTGCCCGACGGGATCGACCTCGAGGCGATGGAAGCCGAGCTGCTCGCCGATCTCGAAGGCGAGCAGCCGGCTCCCTCGCCGCTCGGCACCGAGACGCCTCCCGGGCGCCGTCCGCGACGGCTGGTGCTCGCGCTCGGCACCGCGGCGCTCGCGGCTGCCGTGGCAGCCGCCGTCGTCCTCGTCGGCGGCACCTCCCAGCAGCCCTCGCGCGCCTATGGCGCCGAGCTCGTCCGGCTCGCCGAATCGAGCCCGCTGCTACTGCTCGAAGGGCCGGGATGGCGGGTCCAGGACGTCTACCAGTGGAACGGCGGGGGCACGATGAAGTTCGTCACCGGCAAGCCGGTCCCCGACGAAGCGATCTTCATCCACGCGGACGGAACCGCGTCCGGGATGCTGCCCGCAGCGGTGCGCCAGCGCCGGGTCGAACTGAGCTGGCGCCGCGGCAGCATCGCCGAAGCGCTCGCAGCGGCTCGCCGGGTGCCGCACCCGCACGGTCGGCGCTGGATCCGGGCGCCCGTTCTGGGAACGAGCGCTCACGTCGACACGCGGGCCGAAGCCTTCCCCAACCAGGGCGGACCCGGCGACCGCCAGATGGTCGCGCTCTGGCCCGAAGGCGACTACCTGATGGAAATGAGGGCCGCGGTCCCCGACCTCGCCGCCTTCGAAGAACGGCTCGGCTGGCTGCGCAGCGTCGACTCCCGGACCTGGCTCGACGCGATGCCGCCGACGGTCGTGAAGGCGGCCGACCATGACGCCACGGTCCGCCGGATGCTGCGGGGCATCCCCCTGCCCCCCGGCTTCGACCCGGGACTGATCCCCGACGAAGGGCTGACCACCGACCGCGGCGCAGTGGCCGGGACGGTGGTCGGGACCGTCTCCTGCCTCTGGTTCCGTCGCTGGGGAGACGCCCGCAGGACCGGCGACCGGGCGGAGAGGGCCGAAGCCGAACGGGCGATGACGAGCGCCCCCCGCTGGCCGGTCGTGCGCCAGATGAAGCGGCAAGGCGGCTACCCCGAACTGCTGTCGCAGCTGGTCAAGTCGATGCCGACCGGGGTCTGGCAGTTCGGGCCGCACCGCTGGCGCGTGCTGCCCAAGGCCGAAGGCCTCGGCTGCGCCCACTGGGGCATCCCGGTTCTGCCCTGGAAGCAAGAACGCCAAGCCGAACGCCAGCCCACCCAGCCGCGGAGCTAGGAGCCGCCTCCCTGCGCTGCGGCCGGCGGCCCGAACCACCTAGCGAGCGCCTCGGCGAGCCCCCGGTCGGTCCCGTCGCCCACCCAGGCGACGTAGCCGTCGGGCCGGATCAGCACGGCGCCGGGAGCGGGAACCGCGCCGAGGACCGGGAGCTCCCAGGCGCCCGTGTACTCGGCGTCGAGGAGCCGAACCCGGTCGGCCCAGGGGGCGATCTCGATCGCGCCGGGCTCGCCGAGGTTGACCAGCGCCGGCCGGGCGCGGTGCAGCAGCGAGTAGACGCGGAGCGGGCCGGCGGCGGTGACGAGGTCGAGGTCGGGCATGCGCCGGCCGAGCAGCGGGTGCCCCTCGCCGAGCTCGTAGCGGACGTCGAGGCCGGCGAGCTGGGCGGCGAGGTGCCGGCGGGGCTCGTCCATCGCCATCAGCTCGCCGATCGTCGCGCGCAGCGCCTCGATCCGCGGGCCGGGCCGCTGCAGCGCGGTCTGCGCCATCGTCAGCTGCAGCGAGCGGGCGGTGGCCGGGTGGCGCTCGGCCTCGTAGGTGTCGAGGAGGTCGGCGGGCGAGACGCCGCGGACGACCTGCGCCAGCTTCCACCCCAGGTTCACCGCGTCCTGCATGCCGTTCTGCAGGCCCTGGCCGCCGGCCGGGTAGTTCACGTGCGCGGCGTCGCCGGCGACCAGCACCCGTCCGCTGCGGTAGGGGGTCGCCTGCCTGGTCGCGTCGGTGAAGCGGGAGATCCAGGTCGGGCTGTGGAGGCCGAAGTCGGTGCCGTAGACGGCGACGAGCGCCTCGCGGAGCTCGTCGAGGCTGGGCTCGGCGCCGCTGCCGAGCTGCCGCTCGGCGACGACGACCCGCACCGGCCCGTCCTCCGCCATCCGATTCATCCCGCTGATCCCGACCTCGCTGTGGCGGATGCCGTACGCGGGCTCCTCGGCCATCTCGACCTCGGCGATCAGGGTGCTGATCGTCGCCTCCCAGCCCGGGAACTCGATCCCCGCTGCCTT
Organism: uncultured Actinomycetes bacterium; assembly: GCA_963810455.1. Lineage (GTDB taxonomy): Bacteria > Actinomycetota > Thermoleophilia > Solirubrobacterales > 70-9 > VAYN01. Next base: position 125,274 of record CAWEOH010000056.1, on the reverse strand, counting down.
GCGGATCGCGCTGCGCCCACCGTCGCAGGCGATCAGATAGGCGGCTCGCAGCGAGCCGCCGTCGGCCAGCCGCACCTCGACGCCGGCGTCGTCCTGCGCGAACCCCGTCACCTCCTGCCCGTAGTGGACGGTCACGCCGAGCTCGCCGAGCCACTCGGCCATGATCCGCTCGATGTGGCTCTGCCACAGCCCGAGCCCGTAGGGATGGCGGGTCGGGAAGTCGCCGATGTCGAGCACGGCGTCGCCGAACCGCGTGGTCTGGACCGCCTGTCCCTCCGCCAGGAACCGCGCGGCGATCCCGCGCTGATCGAGCAGCTCGATCGCCCGCGAGTGGACCCCGCCGGCCCTCGAGCCGTCCAGCTGCTGCCCGGGCCGCCGCTCGAGGATCGCCAGCTCGACGCCGGCCAGGGCCAGCTCGCCCGCCAGCATCATCCCCGTCGGCCCGGCGCCGACGATCGCGACCGCACTGTCACCCTCCGAAAACAACACACCCATATGCACCACTCCGATCCGTAGGTTCCGATCCGCGGCGGGCGGTTATACAGACGGGCCGGGCCTTGATACAAGCCCTGCCTGCGGTATAGTGTGAAACTGGCGGGGGGTAAGGTTCCATTTCTCGGAGCCGGCGGCGGCGCAGAGCGCGGGGCGACGATCTCCGCTGCGAGCCACTTCCAAGCCTCGGGGGGTGGCCGAGAAAAGATCAGCATCCCCGTCCGATGCGAGGCGGAGCGCGGCGCGGCAGGCTGGGCGGCATGGCTTTCCGGACCCGCGCATCGACTCCCCCCGCGACCGACCAGTCCGCCCCCGCGAGCCTCGCCTGGGCGGTGGCGCCGCTCGGCGCCGTGGCGATCCTGCTGGCCGGGGCAGCGGTGGCCCGGGCGGAAATCACCGCCTCGAGCGTTACCAAACCGGCTCCAAGCCCCTACTTCGCGATCGTCGACGAAGACACCTCGTTCTCGCCGACGATCCCCTTCGAAGGCACGACGGACAGCACCGCGCCGCTCAGCGACACGGTCGACCTCGACTGCTTCACCAACAACGACCTCTCCCAGACCGAAGTCTTCCTCGGTGCGTCGGTGGCGCCGGCCGGCAGCTTCGCGGCCGAAGCCAACGCCCTCAACCTCGCCGGCAAGCTCTGCCAGCTGCGCGCGGTGCCGCACGGCTCGCCGCCGGCCGACGTCACCCCGTTCGCCGGGCCGATCACGGCGGTCGGCCGCTCCCGCACGGAAGAGCTCGAATTCGGGGCCAACATAGGGACGCCGTACGACTACTACGTGTATGGCCAGCAACTGGACGGGGGAAACGACTACTACTCCCTCTCCAGCTGCGGGGTCAACGGCTACCTGTACGACGCGCTCGAGTACACGGCCAAGACCTTCAGCTGCTCGGACTGGTACGCGGGCTTCGACGAACTCAACACCCCCAGCTCGACCCGCTCGGAGATCCAGGTCGACGGCACCGACGCCTACGGCGCTACCGCGGTCGGCGAACTCGCCAACGGCGCCGCCGGCTTCCCGACGTTCGGCTTCTCCTACTCACAGGACCCGGGCAACGGCGACCTGACGATCGAAGAGGACGACCAGATCTCCACCTGCCCGGGTCAGGCCTACCCCCCGGACGGCTGCCCGGCCTTCGCCGACAGCGGCGTCGGCGACGAACGGCGGATCGAACAGACCCACGGTGGCCGCCTGGTTGAGATCACCGACCGGTTCTCGAGCACCGACGGCCTCCCGCACAACCTCGACCTGCTGCCCCAGCAGGGTGTAAGGCTCAGCGCCTCCTCCCCCGCCCAGGTCGCCTACCGGTTCCCCGGGCAGAGCGGCTTCGCGACCCACAGCAGCGGCGAATCGGTCCCCTTCGCCGCGGGGGCGCCCGGCGTCGTCTACATGCGCGCCCCCGGGGCGCCCGACGGGGACACCGCGACCGGCCAGGCCGCGATCGTCTTCGACCGGCCCAGCTCGCCGGCCACCTTCAACACGATCTACTTCGGGGACAGCGACTTCCACTTCCACCAGCAGGTCGCGGTCCCGGCCACCGGGGCGGCGACCGTTCGCTTCGCCTACGTGCAGGGCTATGCCAGTGCCGAAGTCGAAGCGCTGGCCGAAGAGGTCGAGCGCTCCTTCGGGACGGGCGGCGGCGGCGCGGGCGGCGGCGGGGCGGGAGCCGAACCGACGCCGCCGACTCCGCCGGAAGAAGCGACTCCGCACCGGCGGCCGCCCAACGCCTTCGCCATCGTCCACCGCCGGCTGCAGCCCAAGCGCGGGAGCGCGGTCCTGACCGCGGCGGTGCACGCGCCGGGCAGGTTGCGGCTCTCCGGCAAGGGGCTGCAGAGCGTGCGGCGGCGGGCACGGCACGCCGGCAGGGTGAAGCTGCCGGTGCGCCCGGGCCACCGCCTCGCCCGGCGACTGGCGCGTCGGGGCCGCGCCCGGGTCCGCGTCCTGGTCGCCTTCAGGCCCGACGGCGGCAGCCCGCGCCGGCGAGCGATCCACCTGACCCTGCGTGAGACCGGCCGGCGTCCCGGCTGAGGCCCCCCGGCTGCTACCGTGCAGGTGTCGGGTTTGGCCGATTCGCCGCCCGAGAGGTTCCGTTTCCTCCGCGTGCCGATGGCGCCTTGGGGCCGCAGGATCTCCCCAGACGTTCAAACACAGCAGGAGAAAACCGATTACTTCCTTTGCCGACCTCGGCACTTCCCGGCCGGTCGTCGATGCGCTCAACGCGCGCTCGATCGACCGACCCTTCCCTATCCAAGAGATGGTCATCCGCGACGCGCTCGCCGGCCACGACCTGCTCGTCCAGTCGCCGACCGGCTCGGGCAAGACGCTGGCCTTCGGCGTCCCCCTGGTCGACCTGATCGAGCCCGGCGGCAAGGGCCCGCGGGCCCTGGTCCTGGCGCCGACCCGCGAGCTCGCCGGCCAGATCGTCGACGAGCTCGAGCCGCTGGCGCGGGCGCGGGCGCTGCGCATCGCCGCCGTCTACGGCGGCGTCGGCTTCGGCCCGCAGATCAAGGCCGCCGGGCGCGCCGACATCCTCGTCGCCACCCCCGGGCGGCTCGAGGACCTGATCGGCCGCGGCGCGGTCTCGCTGGGGCGGGTCGGGGTGCTGGTCCTCGACGAGGCCGACCGGATGCTCGACATGGGCTTCCGGCCCGCCGTCGACCGGCTCGTCTCCCGCACCCCGGCCGAGCGCCAGACGCTGTTTTTCTCGGCGACCCTGGCGGGCGCCACCGGCAGCCTCGCCGCCGCCTACACCGAGGGCGCCCGCTCCCACACCCACGCCGAGCCCCCGCACAGCGAGGCCCAGATCGAGCACCGCTTCGTCGCGGTCGACTCCCAGGACGCCAAGCTCGGGCGGCTGGTCGAGCACCTCGGCGAGCAGGACGCCGGGCGCTCGCTGGTCTTCGTGCGCACCAAGCGCGGCGCCGACCGCCTGGTCAAGCGGCTGCGCAGCCAGAACGTCGAGGCGGTCGCGATGCACGGCAACAAAAGCCAGCGCCAGCGCGAGCAGGCGCTGGCGCGCTTTGAGCGCGGCGAGGTCATGACCCTGGTCGCCACCGACGTGGCGGCGCGCGGGATCGACGTCCCCGACGTCGCCCGGGTGATCAACTACGACGCCCCCGCCGACCGCGAGTCCTACGTGCACCGGGTCGGCCGCACCGGCCGGGCCGGTCGCACCGGCACCGGCATCAGCTTCGTCCTCTCCGACCAGACCGAGGAGATGCGGCGCATCGGCGCCAGCCTCGGGCTCGAGCACGGGCTCGGCGGCGGGGAGCCCCGCCGCCAGGCGGACGGACCCCGCCAAGCCCAGACGACGCCGGCGCCGCAACCGCGGCCGGCGCGGCAAGGTCGCGGCCTGACTCGATGGACGGCAACGGCTAGGGGATGGGCGTCGAGATCGGGATAGGGCTGGCCGCGGCGGTCGCCCTGATGACCAACCTCGCCGCGCTGCTGAAGCACCGGGGGTGCCAGCAGACCCAGCCCGTCTGCCTCCGCAGCCCGCTCGCGAGCCTGCGGAGCCTGGCGCGCTCGCCCTGGTTCGTCGCCGGCTGGGCGCTGGCGGCGGTGGCATGGATGGCCCACGTCGCGGCGCTCTCGCTCGCCCCGATCTCCCTGGTCCAGGGCGTGCTGGCCGGCGGCGCGGTAACCCTGGCGGTGCTCTCGCAGCGGCTGTTCGGCGACACCGTCGGACGGCGGCAGTGGCTGGCGCTGGGCATCGGCGGCGCCGGTCTCGCGATCCTCGTCGCGACGCTCCCGCACTTCCAGGGGTCCGGCTCGAGCTTCTCGATGGCAGCGATCGTCAGCTTCGAGGGCGGCCTGGTCCTGCTCGCGGCCGGGATCGCCCTCGGCCACCGCGCCGAGCGCCTCGCCCAGCGCCGCGGGGTGATGCGCGCGATCCTCGCCGGCCTGCTCTTCGCCCTGGCCGGGATCGCGGTCAAGGCCGTCACCGGCGGGGCCGGAGGGCCGGCGATGATTGCCTCGCTCGTCGTCCTGACGATCGCCTGCGGCGCGCTCGCCCAGTACACCGCCGTCGCCGCCCTGCAGGGAGGCGGCGCGATCGAGACGATCGGCCTGATGGGCCTGGTCGCCAACGCGGCGCAGATCGTCGGCGGCATCCTCGTCTTCGGCGACCCGCTCTCCCCCAGCCCGCTCGGCATCGTCCTGCAGATCGCCGCCTTCGCGATGGTCTGCCTCTCGGCCCTGCTGCTGCCCTCGCCGAGAGCGGCTCGGCTGCGCCCCGCCAGGATCGAGGCTCTCCCGGCTCAGAGGTGACCCAGCGCGGCTTCTTCCGCCTCCGCCGGCGTGTTGAAGCAGCGGTTGGCCTTGCGGCCGCTGATGCAGGAGAGCCCGAGGCGATGGACTTCGGCTGCGGAGATGATCCGGCCCCGGTAGCGGTAGCTATCGGGGGGCCGATGTTCCCCCAGGGTCGCTTCCGCTTCCGCGACCGAGCGATAGCAGCGGTTAACTTCCCCGCCTTCCAGGCAGGCGAGGCCGCGGCGCGTCGCCTCGGCTTCGCTGATGCTGTGCCCTTCGAAGACGAAGTGGCTGGAGATCGGCATGGTCGGCGCGAAGCCCGCTGGGTCGCCCTGGGCCACCGCTTCGGCCTTCGAGTGCGGCGGGTGGGCCGGCCGGGCGAGGCTGCCGATCCGCGCCACCTCCTTGCCGGCGCTGTCGTAGCCGACCAGCTCGATCCGGCCGAGGTGGGGCACGACGACGGCGAAGAACCGGCCCGGCAGGCCGTCCTTCCGCTCGGTGGCGGCGTCGGTGTGCTCGCCCCCTTTGCCGAGAGCCGCGACACGGGCGATATCGCCGCCGGCCAGCCCGTAGATCACCCGTTCGCGGGACCCTTCCTCGAGCCGGTCGGCGACGACGAGGCCGAACGGCTGCGCCGCGGTCGGGGCCTCGCCGCAGCCGTAGCTGGGGCCGCGCCCGTTGTAGCGGAGCTGCAGGCAGACCGACGACCCGCCCTGCCGCACGCCGGGCCCCACCGCCCGTTCGACGCTGAAGGTGCCGTGCGCCGTCGTCCCGCCGGCGATGCGCAGGACGCCGGTGGCCGCTGCCGCGGCGGCGGCGAGGACGAGGGCGCCGAGCGCGACCGCGAGGGCCCAGCGGCGCCGGCCGAAGCGCGGGGCCGCGCGCCGGCGCGCGGCGCGGACGAGCAGCTGTTCCAGCTCCGGCAGGACGGGGGGCTCGAACTCGGGGTCTCTCACTGCGCTCATGGCGCCTCCTTGTCGAATCGGACACGTAGGGTCTGAAGGCCGCGGGAGACCCGCTGGCGGACGACCGCCTGCGAGCACTCCAGCTCGGTGGCGACCTCGGCGCCGCGCTCGGCGTCGGCCAGCGCCTCGACCCGCTCCAGCGCCTCGTCGGTGAGCCGCAGCGGTTCGGCGGGCAGGCGCCTGCGGGCCCGTTCCTCGACCCGCCCGCGATTGCGGCTGTCGGCGAGCTTGTTGCTGGCGATCCCGTAGAGCCAGGCGACCGCGGGGGTCTTCCCTGGGCGGAAGCGACGCGAGGAGGCGAGAGCGGCGGCGAAGACCTCGGCGGTGAGGTCGGCGGCGAGCTCGGCGCTGGCGGTGCGGCACAGGAAGAAGACCAGCATCGCCCGCTCGTGGCGCCGGTAGAAGGTGCCGAATGCCTCGGGCCGGCGCCGCGTGGCGGCCAGCAGCTCCTCGTCGCTGAATCGGTCGAAGGTGTCGATATCCAGTTCCTCTCGCAAGCCCCGAGCTTGTGACGAGAAGAGGGGTCCTCGCCGGTTGCGGCCTCGGTCCTTTACAGGCGCCTTACAGGCCGTTACAGGCCCCTTACAGACGCCTGGTTGAGTCTCGTGGAACGGCCCCGCACGCCAGCAGCGGGCTCAACCGACTCGATCAGGAGCTAACCATGGATTGGTCCAGAGCCGTTCGCGGCACCCGCGGTCGCCGCGCCCTCGCCGGGGTTGTGCCGCTGCTCGCCGCCCTCTCGCTGCTCGTCGCCGCTCCGGCCTCCGGCCAGGCCGCCGGCCTCACCGCGACCTTCGCCAAGGGCTCGGACTGGGGCTCGGGCTTCATCGGCCACTACACGATCCGCAACGACACCTCGACCGCCGTCCAGGGATGGACGCTCGAGTTCGACCTCCCCGCCAGGGAGCGGCTGGCCAGCGCCTGGAGCGCGAAGCTGAGCTCCTCCGGCACCCACTACGTGCTGACCGACGAGGCGTGGACGCACACGATCGCGCCTGGGGAGTCGGTGGAAGTCGGATTCCAGGGCGCCTACAGCGGGCAGTTCGCCGCCCCCACCGAATGCACGCTCGACGGGCAGCCCTGCTCCGGCGGCGGCTCGCCGGCGCCCGAAACCGAAACGCCCACGGAACCCGCCGCGACGGAACCGCTCACCGCCACCTTCGCGAAGACCTCCGACTGGGGCTCGGGGTTCGTCGGCAACTACGTCATCCGCAACGAAGGAGCGGCGCCGGTCGAAGGCTGGCAGCTCGAGTTCGACCTGCCGAGCTCGGAGACGATCGCCACCGCGTGGAGCGCGAACCTCAGCCGGTCGGGAGATCACTACACGCTCACCGACGAGAGCTGGACGCGCACGGTCGCCGCCGGCTCCGCGGTCGAAATCGGCTTTCAGGGCACCCACTCAGGCGAGTTCGCCGCCCCGGAGAACTGCACCTTGAACGGCCAGCCGTGCGCTGGCGCCACGAGCCCGTCCGCCGACACGACCGCGCCCACGGCTCCTTCGGGACTCACGTCCACTGGGCAGACGTCGAGCTCGGTCAGCCTGCGGTGGAACGCCGCGACCGACGACGTCGGCGTGACCGAATACCGCGTCTACGAGGGGCAGGCGAAGGTCGCGACGAGCACCTCAGTCTCCGCGGTCGTCACCGGGCTGAGCCCGGCGACGAGCTACACGTTCAGCGTCCGTGCCGTCGACGCCGCCGGCAACCTCTCGGCCGCCGCCGGCCCGCTGACGGTGAGCACCGACTCCCTCGACGGCGGCGGCGAATCCGGGGAAGGCGCCGGGTCGGGCGCCACCGCCGCCTCGTTCGCGCCTTACGTCGACATGACCCTCTCCCCCTCCTCCTCGATCGCCGCCATGTCGACCGAATCGGGAGCCAAGCACGTGACCCTCGCCTTCATCGTCAGCGGTGACCCGTGCACCGCCTCATGGGGCGGCTACTACGGGCTCGACGACGCGGCGATCGGGCAGCGGATCGCGGACCTGCAGGCCGTCGGTGCCGACCCGATCGTCTCCTTCGGGGGAGCGATCAACGAAGAGCTCGCCCGCACCTGCACCAGCGTCGCCTCGCTGGCGGCGCAGTACCAGGCGGTGATCGACCAATACGGCATCCACGACCTCGACTTCGACATCGAGGGGGCCGACCAGAGCGACGCGACCTCGCTCGACCGGCGGTTCAAGGCGATCGCCCAGATTCAGGCGGCCGGACTGGCCGCCGAACAGCCGGTCCACGTCTCGCTGACCCTGCCGGTGCTGCCGAGCGGACTCACCCACGACGGCCTGAACGTGGTGGAAACGGCGATCGCCGACGGGGTCGACGTCGGCACCGTGAACGTGATGGCGATGGACTACTTCGACCCCTCGCTCGACTATGCCGGGAAGATGGGCGACTACGCGATCCAGGCCGCCACCACCACCCACGACCAGCTGGCGCAGCTCTATCCCGAGCTGACGGACGCGGAGCTGTGGTCCATGGTCGGGGTGACGCCGATGATCGGGATCAACGACGACAGCGCCGAGGTCTTCACCACGGAAGACGCCGGCGAGCTGACCGGCTTCGCGATCGAAAAGGGGCTCGGACGGCTGGCGATGTGGTCGCTCAACCGGGACGCCCCCTGCCCGGCGCCGACCCACTCGACCTCGAACACCTGCAGCGGCGTGTCGGACCCGCAGTGGGCGTTCTCCTCCGCCTTCGAGAGGTTCGGTTCGTGACCGCTCGCCGGCTGCCCAGATGCCGACCCAGCCCGCGGCCCGCGGTCGCCCGCGCGGCATGTACTCTCGTGTCGCGATGGGGATCCTTCAGGTGCGTCCGGACCTGGCACCCGGCGAGACGGTGCGCTGGAAGGCATTCGCCAACCGCGTTCTGAGCGATTCCACCACCGCCGGCGGCCGCCTCTTCGTCACCGACCGCCGGGTGTTCTTCCAGCCCAACCGCGTCGACGCCGGGCTCGGCCAGAAGGTCTGGGAGTGCCCGCTCGAGGGCGTGACGGAGGTCGAGACGGTGGGGCGGGACGGCCGCCTATTTGCCGGTGGGACCCGTAAGCGCCTGGGGATCAAGACGGCCGACAGCGAGGAGGTTTTCGTGGTCAATCGCCTGAAGCGGAAAGAGGACCAGCTGCTCGGCCTCTTTCCCCGCGCGTCCCGGGCCTAGGAACGGCGATGGCCGGTACGCGTCCCCGCGGCCGCCTCCTGTTCGCGCCGCTGCGCGCCCACAACTACCGGACCGCCGCCTCGCTCCTGAGGACGTTTCCCGACCCTGTCTCCGTGGCGTGGCGATACGTGACGAGTCGCGGCGAGTACCCGTACCGGGTGAGGGTCCGCACGCCGCTGGGGGTGGTGGGTCTCGACCTCGACAGCGTCCATGACCTGCTGACGGTCAACGAGACCTTCAACCGGGTCGACTACCCGGCCGACGAGCGCTCCCAGGTCGTCGTCGACATCGGAGCGAACATCGGGATCAGCGCCGCCTACTTCGCGACCCGGTCGGCGACCACGCGCGTCTACTGCTACGAGCCCTCGCCGGTCAACATCGATCGCCTGGCCGCGCAGGTCGCGCAGTTCGGCGATCGCGTCACCGTCATCCCCAAGGCCGTCGGGCCGACGGCCGGCCGGCTGAAGTTCAACGCCGAGCCGGTCGGCCGCTACGGCGCCCTGATCGCCGCTGCCGATGCCCCCGGCGCGGAGAACCCGATCGACGTGGACGTGGTCACGATCGACCGCGTCCTCTCGGACGTGCTCGACCGAGAGGACCGGATCGACATTCTCAAGATCGACACCGAGGGCGCCGAGGTCCCGACCATCGCCGCCGCCAGCGCCGAGCTGCTCGAGCGGGTCGACGTCATCTACCTCGAGGCCAAGCCTCAGCACCGGATACGTCCCGAGCTGGCCCAGCGCCAGCGGGGCGAAATCTGCGTGCTCGTCGCCGCCTGAACCTCTCAGCCGGGCCGCGGGACCTGCGGGTTCACCGCGAGACTGGCGTGCGGATCTACGGATTCGGCGGCGGCGACGCTCCCCCGACAATGCGTGGATGGAGCATGGGGAGACCTCCGGCCGGGTCGCAGCCGGCAACGCGGCGGACGAGGCGGGACAGGCCCTGATCGAGCTCGAGGCCGTGGCCCGCCGCTACGACATGGGCGAGGTCACGGTGACGGCGCTGGAGCAGGTCGACCTTCAGGTGACGCGGGGTGAGTTCATCGTCGTGCTGGGTCCCTCGGGGAGCGGCAAGACGACGCTGCTGAACATGATCGGCGCCCTCGACTCCCCGACCGAGGGCACGATCCGGATCGGCGGCAACGACATCAGTCGCGCCTCGCGGGCGGAGCTCTTCGCCTTCCGCCGCCGGACGGTCAGCTTCATCTTCCAGACCTTCAACCTCTTCCCCGCCCTGACCGCGCTCGAGAACGTCGAATTCGGCGCCGACGTCAGCGGCCGCGGCGAGGCCCGGGCGGTCGCCGCCGAGACCCTCGAGCGGGTCGGCCTCGGCGGCCGCGGGGCCCACTTCCCACACGAGCTCTCCGGCGGCGAGCAGCAGCGGGTGGCGATCGCGCGGGCGCTGGCCACCCGCAACCCGATCCTGCTCGCCGACGAGCCGACCGGCGAGCTCGACTTCCGCACCGGGGTCCAGATCCTCGACCTGCTTCACGAGCAGACCCACAGTGAGGAAACGGCGGTGCTGGTGGTCACCCACAACCGCGAGATCGCCCGCGTCGCCCACCGCGTGATCGAGCTGTCGAGCGGGCGGATCGTCGCCGACCGGCCCAACCCGGGCGGCCCCGCCGAGATCGCCGACCTGCACTGGTGAACATGGAGCGCCTCGGGCTCTGGCTGCGATGGTCACTCCGCGATCTGCGCGGCCGCTGGGCCCTCGTCCTGACGATCGGGCTGGTGATCGCGATCGGCACCGCGGTCAACGCCGGCCTCGGCAGCATGGAGGACTGGCGCCTGGCCTCCAACGACGCCAGCTACGCGGCCCTGCGCGCGCACGACGTCAAGGTCTCGCTGACCGAGGGGACGAGCGCGCCGGACGGCACGCTAACCAGGCTCGTCCGCGGCATCCCGGCGGCAGCGGAGGTCGAAGCGGTCGAGGAGCGCCTGCGGCTGCCGACGCAGATCGAAGTGCCGCGGCCGGGGGGCGAACCGCTGCTGACGCCGGCCGAAGTCGTGGGCTCCCCGCTCGGGCCCGACGGCGCCGCGATCGACAACGTCTACGCGTCGTCCGGCCAGACCCTGCACGGCGGCGACGAAGGCCGCCCGGTGGCAGTCCTGGAGCGAGGGTTCGGCGCGTACCACGAGCTGTCGCCGCAGGGAATGCTGCGCCTTCCCGGAGGCCATCGCCTCCGCTACGTCGGCCTCGGCGACTCGCCCGAATACTTCATCGTCACCCGCCCGGGCGGTGGCGAATTCGGCGGCGCCGAGGCGCAGTTCGCCGTCGTCTTCACCTCGCTGAGCACGGCACAGCAGATCGCCGGCGGCCCGCCCACGGTCAACGACGTCGCGGTGCGGCTTCGCCCCGGCGCCAGCGCCGCCGCGGTCCGCCGCCAGCTGCAGCGCGCCCTGGCCGGCGCCGGCCTCAGCGGCGAAGTGACGACCCTGGCCGAAGAAACCGCCCACCGCGTCCTCTACAAGGACGCCAGCGGCGACCAGCAGATGCTCGACGTCTTCGCCTTCCTGATCCTCGCCGGCGCGGCCCTGGCGGCCTTCAACCTGGCGACGCGGATCGTCGAGGCGCAGCGACGGGAGATCGGCATCGGCATGGCGCTCGGGGTGCCGCCGCGCGAGCTGGCGATCCGGCCGCTGCTGCTCGGGGTCCAGATCGCGATCGCCGGCACGGTGTTCGGCCTCGCTCTCGGCCTGGAGATGGGAAACATCTTCCGCGGCGTCCTCGAAGACCAGCTGCCGCTGCCGGCGATGCGGACCCCGTTCGAGGCGGGGGTCTTCGTCCGCGCGGCGATCATCGGCCTGGCGGTGCCGATCGTGGCGACCGCCGTCCCGGTCTGGCGCGGCCTCCGGCAGACCCCGGTCGAAGCGATCCGGATCGGCTTCCGCTCGGCCCGTGGCAGCGGCATCGCGGGCCTCGCGAAGCACCTGCGCCTGCCGGGCTCCAGCGTCGGCCAGCTGCCGCTCCGCAACGCGCTGCGGGCGCCGCGCCGGACGCTGCTGACCGCACTCGGAATCGGGGCGGTGCTCAGCGTGCTCGTCGCCTTCATGGGCCTGATCGACTCCTTCAACGCGACCGTCGACCGCAGCGAAGCCGAGATCGCCCAGGGCAACCCGAACCGCATCCTCGTCTCGCTCGACGGCTTCCAGAGCGCAACCGACGCACGGCGGGCCGTCGCCGCGGCGCCCGGGATCGCGGCCGACGAACCGCAGCTGCGGCTGCCGGCGAGGCTGTCCGCGCCCGGCGCGGAAGGGTTCGACGGGGCGCTGACGCTGCTCGACTTCTCGAGCCCGATCTGGGCGCCCACGATCAGCTCCGGAGCGGCCCCCACCCCCGGTCGACCCGAAATCGTGATCTCCGAGAAGGCGGCCGAGGACCTCAGCGTCGGGGTCGGCGAACGGGTCACGATCGTCTATCCGCGGCGGCGGGGGTCGAACTACGCCGAGGCGAGGACGCGCGTGCGGGTCAGCGGCCTGCACCCGGACCCGTTTCGCACCTTCGCCTACATGGACTCCTCGGTGGCGGCGCTCGCCGGCCTCGACGGCGTCGCCAACCAGGTCTCGGCGACGCCCGAGCCGGGGGTGAGCGAGGAGCGAATCGCGCGGGCGCTGTTCCGCGTCCCCGCGGTCGCCTCGGTCGAACGCGCGACCGCGACGACCGAGTTCGTCCGCGAGCGCCTCGGCGACTTCATCGGCGTCCTGCGGCTGATCGAGGGGTTCGCGCTGGCGCTGGCCCTGCTGATCGCCTTCAACTCCTCCGCGATCGGCATCGACGAGCGGCGCCGCGAGAACGCGACCATGCTCGCCTTCGGCGTCTCCACGACCAAGGCGGTGGCGCTGGCGGTCGGCGAGAGCCTGATCGCCGGCCTGCTCGGGACCGCGGTCGGGCTGGCGGGAGGATTCCTGGTCGCCAGCTGGGTCGTCAACCAGACGCTGCCCGAAACCCTGCCCGACCTCGGCCTCGTGGTCGAGATCGCGCCCGCCTCGCTGCTCGTCGCCGCCGCGGTCGGCGTCGTCTCCGTCGCCCTGGCGCCACTGCTCAGCGCCCGCCGGATCCGCGCCATGGACGTGCCCTCGACGCTGCGGGTGATGGAATGAGTCGAGCGTGCGCTCAGGTTCGGGCGCCGGGCGGCGGCAGCACCTCCGCATCGTCGGCCGCGGAGCCTTCGTCCCATTCGCCGACGGCGCGCCGCAGGCGCAGGTAGGAGAGCAGGCCGGGCAGCATCGGCAGCCAGAAGGCGAAGGCGCGATAGCTGAGCACGGCGGCGATCGCGAGCCCGGCATCGACGCCGAACCCGATCAGGGCACCGATCATGCCCCCCTCGACTCCCCCGAGACCGCCGGGCAGCGGCAGCAGGTTGCCCAGCATGCCCGTGAAGTAGGCCATCACCAGGACCCCAAGCGACGGCGGCTCGCCGAAGGCGTGGAAGCAGGCCCAGAGGACGGCGATGTCGAAGGCCCACCAGCCGAGCGCCCCGAGCAGCGCGCTGTCGCGGTTGCGCAGCAGCTCGATCGCCCCCCGCACCCCCTGCGCGACGGTGGCCGCCCCCTGCGCCAGCGTCGAGAGCCAAAGGGCGACGCGCGGGCGTCCGAGCAGGCGGGTGCGGGCCCGCACCGGGAGGTCGCTCGGCAGCCTCGCGGCGAGCAGCGCCGCAGCGATCACCATGCCGCCGAAGATCGCCGGCACGACCGTCAGCCCGAACGGGGCCGGCCCCGACAGCAACCCGATCCGCAACCCGGTGCCGGCGAGGACGAGCGTGACCATGAAGACGGCGTAGAGCGCGACATAGAAGGTCGTCAGCCGCCTGGCGACCTCCTGCCTGGCCATCCCGCTCCGGGTCAGAGCCCAGGCGCTGAGCACGATGCCGCCCGCCCCGGCCAGCGCCAGGAGCCGGGTGGCGGCGACCCCGGCGAGGGAGATGTCGTAGCTCTCCCGCCACCCGATCCGCGAGCCGGGCAGCGCGAAGAGCCGGTGGAAGGCGAGGACGTAGGCGGCATAGGAGCCGAGCTCGAAGACGGCCGCGACGCCGATCCAGATCGGATCCCCCTCGGAGAGGCGCCCCCAGGTCTCCTCCAGACCGGCGATCTCGGGCAGGACCAGGTAGAGGCCGACAGCGGCAGCGACCAGCGCGGCCAACGACCAGATCAGGCGCTGCGGGCTCTCCGAGACTCGCTCCCGCACACCGGGACGGTATCCCGGCACCCGGCGGCCGGGCGGCGCCGTATCGTCACGGGATGACCCATCCGGCGGCGACGGCCCAGCCCGTGCGGCTCAAGCGCAAGCGCCTGGAGGCTCGGCCTGCTCGAGGTCTGGCGCGCGGTCCGCTCCGACTTCCCCGGCGATGACCGTCTTTGCTCGCGCAACGCGCGCGCAGCGCGCGGGCGCGCTGGACGTATGGCGCGCCGCGCGGACGGCGGCCGGCACCCCGCCCTCCCCGGCACGCGTCGACCGGGTGCGAGAGAAGCTCGGGGACGACACGGCTTGCCTCCTTGTCGGCTACGGCGGCCTCGTGGTCGCGATGGCGCTGGCCGAGCCCTACCGAGAGCGGCGAGGCGCCGGTGCGGTCCGCCCCGGCGCTGGACACGTCTCGATGGTCTTCGTCGACCCTGAGCGCTGGGGCCGGGGAATCGGCGGCCAGCTGCTCGACGCGCTCCACCAGGAGATGCGAGCACGCGGCTGGACGACCTCGTCGCTGTGGACGCGCTCGAGCAACGACCGGGCCCGCCGCCTGTACGAGGGTCGGGGCTACCAACTGACCGGTGACGTCGAGCACCTCCGGGGCCAGGAGATCCTTCGCTACGAGCGCCGGTTCGGGAGCGACCCTTAGAACTTCGACAGCCTCCCGCTCGACGAGGCGGCGGAGTCGTCCGCCGCGGGCGCGGTCAACCGGCTATGACCGTGGCCGCGAGCGCCGTTCGATGGTCCTTGGTCCAGGGAGGGCCCAGCACTGCCCGCGGGCCGTTGAGCACATGGTCGGCCCGGCTCTCGAAGGGCGCCCGACGCAGGCGGCGCTCGCCCCGCTCGAACTAGAGAACCATCATCCCCTTGACTTGCCTGAAAGCCAGCCGAGCCGTCCAGGGCTGCAGCCTACTCGGCGGTAGCAGGAGACCCATGGGCCGTTCGGCCCAACCGTCCACTGGAGCCGGCGTCCCGGACAGGAGGGCTCGCTAGGTTCACGCCCAGGTGGCCTCTTCGCGGGGCCCCTGCGTGCTCACGCAGCGCAGGCTGCCTCGCGCGTCCGGAAGGCATACGGAAAGGAAAGACATGCAGGCCCTCAGTCGCCGTCCGCCACTGCGAGTGACCCCGTGAGGCCACGGGCTCCGAGGATCGGTGGCCCCCGAGTGGTGAGGGCGCTGCTGGCGCTGGCGCTGGTCGGCGCTCTCGCGGCAACCATGACCACCTCGGCGTCGGCTGCCGTGAAGCTCTCGGTCGTCAAGTCGAAGCCGTTCACGGTCTCGTCCGGCGACGGCGACTACCGCTTCGCCTTCGAGGAATACGAGTGGGTCGAGTGCCACGGCTCCGATCGGGCGCTGACGATCGGATGGACCGACGCCCACGCCCCGATGGCGCTGATCTACTCCCATACCTGGAACGACGACGGCAACCTCGGCTTCGGCACCACCCGGCCGGCCAAGGCGACCCGCGTTCGCGGCGTCGTCGTCTGCGCCAAGGGCAAGTTCAAGGCCGAAGCGAAGATCAACCTCAGGGCGGACACCGTCAAGTGCTCCAAGCGCCAGCTCGCGCTCGGCATCCCGATCGACGGCGGTCCGATGCTCTCCTCACGGGTCGCCTCCCGCCCGGCCGGCAAGCACGCATGGCTGACCACCGGTGAGGGCGCCGACGCGAGCGCGAAGGCGATCTGCGTGGCCACCTCCGCGTTCAAGCGGGTGAAGCTCGTGAAGCGCAAGGCTCAGTTCAAGCCAGGCTCGGCGAAGGCCGTGGTGAAGGCGAGCTGCGCCCGCGGCACCCGACCGATCAGCTGGGGCTATGAGGCCGGGACCCTGCCGAGCAACGAGCTCCTGCGCCCGGAAGACATCGACGAAGCGGAAGGGATGACGACACCGTACGTCGCCGCCTCACTGCCGAACGGGGCCCGCGGCTGGGCGCTTACCTTCCGCACGCCTGACGGTGCCCGCGCCCGCAGCGGCACCTCGCTGGCACTGCACCTGGTCTGCGCCAAGCCGGCCTAGCAACGCGGAAAACGTCGAGACGCGAGGGGCCGGGAGCCGAGTGATGTGACCACGAGCCCGCGGACCGGGGCGAAACGTCGGGAATAGCGCGGAAACGCCGTCCGGCGCACGGAGGTCCTATTCCTGTTCCCCTATGGGTCTCGCCGCTGGAGCCGGGTTCCGTCCACGCCCCCAGCTGGATTCGAACCAGAGACCGTCGGAGTAGAAGATTGGCCGAAAGCTGGCCAGGGAGGGCGATCGAGTTTCCCCGCCTCCAGATAACTCCACCGAACGTTGCTTTGGGTCCGCCTCATCCCATGGAGACCAAATTCGGGACCAGGTCTCAGCGCCGAGAGAACCGACCTGCACGGCGACGATGCTCAGCCCAGGAGGCGGACTTCGCACCTCAGCTCCGGCAACCGCGCGACCTGCCGGTCTCCGGTCACGATCAGGTCAGTGTCGGGATCGGTCTCTGCCGTGGCGACGATCAGGGCGTCCGGCATTCGCAGAGACCTGGCCCGAGCGCGTAGGTCGGCCGCAGCATCGGCCACGGTCGTATCCACGGGAAGGACTCCGGAGATCAGCTCGGTGAAGAAGCCCCGGACGTGATCCTCGTCATGATGCCCCAGCTTCGCGCCGGTCAGAACCTCGGCGTAGGTGATCACCGAGACCAGGAGGCGCTTTTCCCGAATCAGGTCGCGAATCGCCGCATCAGCCGCCTCGTGGAGCGCGTCGTCGCGATCGAGGAAACCGACGACCGCGTCGGAGTCGAGGACTACCGCCACTCCCCGCGGATCCCCTCCACGCGCTCCCGCAGATCGCCGCCGGTCCTGAGCCGACCGGAGTAGCGATCGACCAGCTCGTCGAGGCGCGTCAGGACCACGCGACCGGCACCGTCAGCCTCTACCTTCAGCGTGTCACCGGGCTCGAGACCTGCGACCCGGAACGCGCTGGCCGGGATCGTCACCTGATGCTTGCTAGAGACCCGCGTCTGATTCTTTACCTTCTCAGCCATAGGTAAAGCGTACCAGCGACGCGCCCGGCTGGATCGAACCAGCGACCGTCGGATTAGAAGATTGGCCGGAAGCTGCCCGCTGAGGGCGGTTGAGTCGCGCCCAGTCCGTCTTGTCCCATGGAGTTCGGCTGAGTCACGCGGAGTTGGGGACCAATTTCGGTGCCAAGTTTGCGGGCGACGATCAGTCCTTCGAATCTTGCTCGTACCGTGAGAGGAGCTTCCGGAGATCCTTCATCAGCAGGATCAGATGATGAGGATCGGTGGGGGAAGCCTCGAACCCGAACCGCTCGTAGAAGCGAACAGCGTCATCGGATATCGCGTGCACGACCACCGCTCGTGCGCCAATGCTCTCGGCGGCCGTGGCGCATCTCAACAGGGCGTCCTGCAGAAGCGATCGCCCAACCTGTCTGCCCTGATGGCCCAAATCGACGGCGAGCCGGCCGACCAGGATCACCGGAACTGATTGCTGCTTGGGTTGACCCTTCATCAGCCGCTCGGTCGCGTCCCTGGGACTGACGGAAGCCGCCGACAGAGCGTAGAAGCCAGCAACCCTCTCCCCGCCATCGGTCGTGACGAAAACCCGTGCTGAACCGGACGCCTCGGCGTGGCGGGCATGTTTGTCGATCCAGGCGTCCAGGGCGGGCTCCCCGCACTCGAACCCCTCCGTGCTGTGCTTCCCTCGAAGAGGCTCGGGCAGCGAGTAGCCCACGTCTACTCGAAGGCGGACGGCTTAGAAAAGAGCTCCGCCAAGCCCTCAGGCACCCTTGCCGGCCGCCCCAAGAGATCGGAGAACTCTTCCCAGGCGCCTTGGTCCAACTCGAAGCTTCTCCGGTCAGCTAGAACGCGATGTGCTTCCGCAACCGCCGCAGCTCGAACAAAGCTCGAGAGCTTCGTATCGCTTGATTCCACTGCCGCTTTGACGAGCTTGTCTTCGTCCTCGGCAACGCGGAACTTCCAGTCCTTCGATTTGGTTGCCATAGATGGTCCTCTCTTGATTGTGGGTACAACGTATCCACAACCGATCGAAAATGCAACCCTGGACGGCAACAGCCTTCGGCTTTGATAGCTCGAATCGCTTCCTGCTTCGCTCGACAACCCAGAACGGCAGCCCGCGCAGCGCTACGCTCGACCCATGGCGCACCACAAGCGCAAGCGACCGAAGCACCACCGCAGCGGCTGCCTTCTCTGCAAGCCGCACAAGCTGACGGCGAACGCCAAGTCGCGCCGGCAGCGCAGCCTCCGCGACTCGCTTTCCCATGAGCGGGCTGCCGGCTAAGGTCGGTTCGGATCCGACGGCCACGCCCCTAGCCGAACACAAGACAAACCACGTGGCGTTGATCGCAGGCGGGCCGATCTCGCTGGCGAATTGCGTCTGATGCCGCAGACAAAGAGCTGCGCCTCACATCCGGACCGAGGGATAGCCTGTCGAACATATGTTCGATCCGAGCCTGGCTGGCATATTCACCGGCGCACTCTCAGGGGCCGTCGCGGTCCTGATCGGCGTTACGGGCCTCTTCGGCGGTGCCGCGCACTACGCTGCCGTTCTGGCCGGCCGTTCTGAACGCGAGGTCGAGCGTGCCACCGCGATCGGCTTCTTCCTTGGCTCTGCCCTCGGCGCGCTCGCCTTGGCAGTGGACGCATTGACGTGATCTACACTGCTCTCATGGCGCTTCGCATCATGCTCGTCGTCCTTCCGCTCGCTGCCGTAGCCGCGCTGGTGCTGCTGCTCAACAGCCTCGATGCCGGCGCGGGCATCGCCGTTGCAGCGCTCGGTCTCGTCGCCGTGGCCGGGGGTGCCGCCCTCGGCTACTTCGCCGACCGTCTGCCCGAGATCCGGAAGACCGGCCGCCGCCATCCCGATGGCGCACACCTCGCCGGCGCCCACCACAGCCAGCGCTGAACCGCGCCGCGACTGAGTCCCGCCGACCTTCGGCCGTCCCTATGCTGGAGCCAACCCCCTGCCGTTTCGTCAGCAGGGCGCGAGACCGCCACAAGGCGGTCTCTGCATTTCGAGGCTCCGGCCGAACCCGAACCCATACTCGCGCGCCCCAACGGTTCGACCACCGTAAAGCTCGCCGGTTGCACCAGGCAGTGAGCGCCCCCGGCTGGATTCGAACCAGCGACCGTCGGATTAGAAGGTTGGCGGGAAGCTGCCCGCTGGGGGCGGTCGAGTCTCGTCTTGCCCGCCCTGCCCCATGGAGTTGGGTTGAGTCACGTGGAGTTGGAGACCAATCTCGGGAGCAAGTTCTGTCCTGGGTGCTCTGGAGCTGGGCCTCAAGCGTTCTTCGAATCGTGCCCTTGGAAGGCTTTGTATCGTGCCGCTGAATTCTTCGCATTTGTGCCGCTCAGGGTCTTAGAATCGTGCCGATGGACGACTGGACCTATGTAGAGCGCGTTGTTGACGAGGAGCTGGATCAAAGACTGGAAACCAGCGGTGCCGTCCTACTCGAGGGGCCAAAGGCCTGTGGGAAGACCGAGACGGCGCGGCAGCGAGCCGCGAGCGAGGTGCTGCTGGACGTCGACGAGGCGGCCCAGGCCGCCGCCGCAGTAGACCCAAACCTAGTCCTCTCTGGCGCCACCCCGCGCTTGATCGATGAGTGGCAGGTAGAGCCGAAGATCTGGAACCACGTGCGCCGGGCGGTCGACGATCGGAGGGAGCCCGGGCAGTTCATACTCGCCGGCTCCGCTGCTCCCGCGGATGACGCCACCCGTCACTCGGGTGCGGGACGCATCAGTCGCCTTCGCATGCGACCAATGTCGTTGTTCGAGTCCGGACTGAGCGACGGCTCGATTTCGCTTCGCGACCTGTTCGAGGGCGGTGAGGCGGAGGCAGAGGATAGAGGGGTCGAGCTCGCGGATCTCACCGAGGCAATCGTTCGTGGCGGTTGGCCCGCGCTTCAGCAACTTCCGGTCGACGTCGCAATGGAGAGCGTCTCCGACTACCTGGAAGAGGTCTGCCGTACTGACATCAATCAGGTTGACGGCGTCCATCGCGATCCATCCCGCGTGCGGCGCCTCTTGCACAGCCTCGCGCGCAACGTTGCCACCCACGTAGCGATGACCACCCTTGCAGCCGATACCGCGGACAGCGGAGACAACCCCCTGAAAAAACACACCGTCGGCGAGTATCTCTCGGCACTCCAGCGCCTCTTTGTCGTCGAGGACCAGGCTCCATGGGAGCCACATCTGCGTTCCCGCTCCATCCTCCGTAAATCGGTCAAGCGGCACTTCGTCGATCCCTCGCTGGCTGCCTCCGCGCTGGGAGCCGACCCTCAGGCGCTACTGCGAGACCTGAACCTCCTCGGCTTCCTCTTCGAGTCCCTGGTCGTGCGGGACCTGCGGATCTACGCGCAGAGGAAGCGCGGCGAGGTCCGGCAGTACCTGGACAACAAGGGCTTGGAGATTGATGCGATTGTCGAATCCGGCGGAAGCTGGATGGCATTCGAGGTCAAGATCGGCGGCGAGGAACCGATCGAGCAGGCCGCGGCAAACCTGCGCAAGTTCGCCAGCGAAATCGACACTAGGCGGAGCGGCGAGCCTGCAGCGCTTGGCGTAATTGTCGCCGGCGGCTACGGCTACACCCGGGAAGACGGCGTTCAGGTAATCCCGATCTCCGCGCTCGGGCCTTGACCCATATCGCCCAACGCCCCCGGCTGGATTCGAACCAGCGACCGTCGGATTAGAAGTCCGGTGCTCTGTCCACTGAGCTACGGGGGCTCGAGGGCAGCTTAGGGGCCTGGGACGCGGTTTCGCCCGCCGGCGACCGCTTGCGCGGCTATTCGCCGGGCGGAGGGCAGGTCGCGGGGTCGAGCTTGCCGTTGACCTTGAAGACGTAGTCGGGCTGGGGGACGATCTCGGGCTCGGCGATCACGAGTTCCAGGGCCGGGTCGCCCTTGAGCCACTTGTAGAGCGGGTAGCGGTATTCGGCGTAGGGGGAGTCCTGGGTGTATTCGCTGATGATCAGGTAGTCGTAGTTGCCGCGGTTGACTTCGCGGCGGAAGGCCGGGCAGTTGGTCGCCAGGCGGTAGGCGCCGTGCGGGCCGGGGACGCCGATGAACTGGACGTAGTTGGAGGCGTCGTTGCCGAAGAAGCCGTACTGGCCGAAGATGATCTCGCTCGAGCCGGCGATCCCGATCCGCTTGTCGTGCAGCTTCTGGGCGAATTCGTAGGCTTCTATCGGTGCCCCGTCGCCGAGGAAGAGGCTCACCTTGGTGTAGTGCTGGTCGGCGTACTGGACCTGCTGCGCCCGTCCCAGCACCACCGCCAGCAGCAGGATGACCCCGAGCACCACCGCCACCACCGACCTGCTCACCGCCCCGCGCACCCGCCCGATGCTGAGCGCCGTCGGCGCCCAGACCAGCACCAGGGTGATGAAGATGGTGCCGAGGATGTAGGTCGGGTACCAGCGCGGCGTCGTCAACACCGTGATCCAGTAGACGGCGGTCAAGAACCAGAGCGTCTGCCAGGCGCGCTTCTCGGGCACGCGCAGCGGCAGCGCGATCGGCAGCATCGCGATCGCCAGGATCAGCCCCGGCGTCAGGTAGCGCGTGTTGGTGAAGAAGCCGGTCGGCGAGTTCGGCTGGCCGGCCGCGGTCAGCGGCGTGAAGACGTAGACGACCGCCGTCACCAGCGCCGCCACCGCGATCACACGCAGGATCTTGTTGCGCGAGCGCACGGCGATGAAGACCGCGGCGGCGACGGCGACGATCAGGATCAGCGGCCATAACGGCCCGAAGGCGTTATTGAGTTCGGGGAAGAACCACTCCCGGTAGATGGTCGGGTTGGTCAGGTAGTGCGCGACGGCGAAGCGGGGCCGCGGGTCGAGCGGCATCTGGTCGGGCGTCGGTAAGTGGAGCGGGCCGAACTTGGTGATCGGGATCGGGTTGCCGCCGGTCTTGATCGCCGCCCGCACGTACCAGTAGCCGCCGACGGCGAGCATCGGCAACCCCATCACCCAGGTCGTCGTCCAGCGCCGCCCCCGGCCACTGAACAGGATCACGCCGATCGTGATCGCCGCCACCGGCACGAGGAAGGTCGTCTTCACCGAGGCGGCGAGGCCGGCGGCTATCCCGGCGAGGATCAGCGGCCCCTTGTCGAGCAGCGGCGCGTCGTGCTCGGGTTCGTCTTCGACCGCTCCCTCCTTCGGCGCCCTTCGCTGGTGGCCGTTGATCAGGAAGGCGGCGAAGGCGAGCAGGAAGGCGAGGCCCATGATGTCGTTGCGCCCCTCCCCCGGCTGGGTCTCGATCATCACCCCCGAGTCGAGGATCAGCGCCGCGGCGACCAGCGTCGCCGGGCCGACCTTGTAGGGGCGGCCGACGCACCAGGCGGCGAGCAGGGCGATCGCCAGCCAGATCATGTTGATCAGCGGCGAGAGCCAGTCGCTGTTGAAGATCGCGATCGCCGCGCCGTGGACCAGCTCCGAGCTCTGCGGGTAGAACCAGGCGGCGAGCCGCAGCGGGTCGGTGAAGTGGAGGTGGACGGTCGAGTGTTCCTGGGCGAACGTCGCCGCGAACGGCATGTGGTACCAGGTCGTATCGCCCCCGAACATGCCCTGGTCGAGGCTGAGCTGGGACGGGAACGTCCACTCGGCCATCGTGAACGAGGCGACCGCGACCGCGACCAGCAGGGCAAGCGTCTGCACCCGCGGGGCCTGCACCTCGTGCCGGTCGGCGGGCGCTTTCCAGTAGCCGAGCAGCGCCGCCAGCAGGCCGATCCCGATCGTGAAGACGATGATCCAGCCCTCGGTGAGGATGCTCAGCGAACCGAGCAGCTCGAGCGAGAGGACGAGCAGGGCGACGGCGATCGTCGCGTCGCCGAGCCGCGCCAGCGCGCCCGAGAATTCGGGCACGATCCAGCGGCGCAGCCAATAGCCGCCGAGACCCACCGCCGCGACGATGCCGATCACGGCGGCGCAGCCGCCTATGTAGGAACCGAGCGAAGGCGCCACGAGCGCGGGATGCTATTCGCCGCGCCCCTGGAGCGCCGCCGCGACCACCTGGGCTAGGCGGCGGCGGTCGGGATCTGGCAGGAGACCCCGGTGCCTTTCAGGCCGCAATAGCCGTTGGGGACCTTGTGCAGGTACTGCTGGTGGTAGTCCTCGGCGTAGTAGAACGGCGCCGCCGGCTCGACCTCGGTCGTGATCGGCTCGCGCCCCGCCGCCCGCAGCGACTCGTCGTAGGCGGCGCGGACCCGCTCCGCCGTCTCCCTCTGCGCGTCGCTGGCGAAGTAGATCCCCGAGCGGTACTGGGTGCCGACGTCGTTGCCCTGGCGCATCCCCTGGGTCGGGTCGTGCTCCTCGAAGAAGACCTTGAGCAGGTCGGCGTAGGAGATCTTCCGCGGGTCGAAGGCGACGAGGACCGCCTCGGCGTGGCCGGTCCGCCCGGTGCAGACCTCCTCGTAGGTCGGGTTGGGGGTGATCCCGTTCATATAGCCGACCGCCGTCGTGTAGACCCCGTCGAGCTCCCAGAAGAGGCGCTCCGCGCCCCAGAAGCAGCCGAGGGCGAAGTAGGCGGTCTCGATCCCGTCCGGGAACGGCGGCTCGATCGGGGTGCCGAGCACCGCGTGGGTCTCGGGGACGGTGAAGGCGCGCTCGCTGCGACCGGCCAGCGCGTCCTCGGCGGACGGCATCTGGGTCTTGTCGGAATTCAGCATCGTGATCAGCTTCTCGAGTCTGTTCATCTTCCTTCCTTTCTCCCTACCGAGGTTACGCTCCGCCCATAACAAATCGGTGAACCGCCGCCGCCCTCCGCCCGCGAGTCTGCGGATGAACACGCTATGCGTGGCGAAGCGCAGACTCGCGGACCGGCGCTCAGCGCAGCTGGGCGAGGATCGCGCCGCTGTCGAGCTCGTCCCAGGCCTGGGCGAGGAGGCCGTCGGCGACGCGCAGGATCGCGGTCGAGGTGAACTCGACCGAGCGGCCGGTGGCGGCGACGCCGAGGAACTCGCCGCCGTGGGTGCCGCGCCAGCGCTGGTGGGCGGCGACGAGGTCGTCCTCGGCGAGGATCAGCGTGACTTCGTGCTCGAGATCGGGAAAGGCCGCGAGGAAGTAGTCGACGGCCTGGCGCTGGCCGGCGCGGCCGCGCGCCTCGCCGTTGTGGACGAAATCGGCGCTGAGCAGCCGCTCGCAGGCGGACGAGTCGCGCTCGACGATCGCTTCCCGGTAGAAGCGCCGGACCAGCTCCTTGTTCTCCGCGAGGCCGATCGCGGCAGCCTATCCGCCTTGCCGCGCGGTACCTTCACCGCATCGGCTGCCTGATCGTCCTCTTCGCCCTGATCTCGCCGCGCCTCGCGCTGTTCGCGCTGTGGCTGTTCACCGACCTGCTCAGCCGCTCCTTCGAGAGCTGGGTCGTCCCCTTCCTCGGCTTCTTCCTGCTGCCCTGGACGACGCTCGCCTACGCGGTGATGTGGAGCAGCTCGGACCGGGTCTACGGCTTCGAGTGGTTCATCGTCGTCCTCGCCTTCTTCATCGACCTCACCTCCTGGGCGGGTCGCGGCCGCTGGCGCGAGGCGAGGGGCTGAGGTCTTGAGCTTTGTCACCCTGTGGGTGACAAAGCTCAATAGGTCACCTCAATAGGTGGGTCTAGGTGCCGCGCACCGGATAGGCGATCCGGACGTGGCGCTTGGAGAGGACGACGAAGGGCCGCTCGCTCACCTTGCCGTCGACCAGCGAGGTGATTTCGACGTTGGTCAGCGGCACGAATTCGAGGTCGGCCCGGTTGAGCGAATCCGAGAACCGACTCTGGTAGCCCGCTGGCGGCAGCGTCACGTCACCGACGACGAGCTGGCGGTCGGTTTCGAAGGCCGTCCGCTCGACCCGCCTCTCGATCGGGTCGCCACCTTCCTCCCTCATCCCAGGCACAAATCAAATTATTCCCATACACCTGGACGGACAAGCCGACACTGGGGTTTCTGCAACTTCCTTCCCTGCTGGAATACGCCGATGGCCGACCCGCTCTCCGCCCGCGAGCTCGCCGCCTTCGTCGCCGCCGTGGAGACCGGCAGCGTCCAGGGTGCGGCCGAGGCGTTGAACCTGACCCAGTCGGCAGCGACCAAGCGCATCCAGGCGCTCGAGCGCCGGCTCGGCGTGACGCTGCTGCTCCGCGGCCGCACCGGCGCCCGCCCGACCGAGGAGGGCGCGGCGCTCTACCCGGAGGCGCGCCGCGCCCTCGACGCGCTCGCCTCCGCCGAGAGCTCGGTCGCCGCGAGCAGGGCGGCGCAGCCGCTGCGGATCGTCGCCAGCCACACGGTCGGCGAGGCCCTGCTGCCCACCTGGCTCGCCGCCTTCCGCGCCGCCGCGCCGGAGCTCCGACCCCAGGTCGACGTCGACAACTCGCCGGCGGCGATCGCCGCGATCCGCGAAGACGAAGCCGACGTCGGCTTCGTCGAGGGCCTCGACCCGCTCGACGGGCTCGAGACCCGGATCGTCGCCCGCGACGAGCTCGTGGTCGTCGTCGCCGCCGACCATCCCTGGGCGCGGCGGCGCTCGGTCCGCCCGCAGGAGCTGACGGGCGAACGGTACGTCTCGCGCGAGTCGGGATCGGGCACGCGCGCCGTCGCCGACGCCCGCCTCGCCGAGCTCGGCGTCCGGCTCGAGCCCGACCTCTCGCTGGCCAGCCTCGAAGGGGTCAAGCGCTCGCTCGCCGGCGGCGGCTTCGCCCTGATCTCGCGGCTGGCACTGGGGCCCGAGGGCACCGGGGCGCTGCGCGCGGTGCCGATCCGGGACCTGCGGATCGAGCGGGTGCTGATCGCGATCCGCCTCGCCGGCGCCCGCCACCGCGAGCCGGCCCGCCGCTTCTGGGACTGGTTGGATTCCAAAACGGAATAGCTCCTTGCCGGATGCGACTGGTTCCGCCGCCCGCGCCGCGGCAACCTCGTCGCATGGACAGCAACCAGCCCAGCGACCGCCACTTCCTCCGCGAGCTCGAGCGCCCGGCCGAGGCTCTGCGCAACCTCGGCCCCAACTGGTTCACCTCGGTGATGGGCACCGGGATCGTCGCCAACGCGGCGATCCTGCTGCCGCGGCAGCTCTCCGGTCAGCGCGAGTTCGCCTTCGCGGTCTGGCTGCTGGCGAGCGCGCTGCTGGCGCTGCTGATCGTCCTCACCGCGCTGCACTGGCTGCGCCACCCCGACCGCGCCCGGGCCCACGCCTCCGACCCGGCGATGGCGCCCTTCTACGGGGCGCCGCCGATGGCGTTCCTCACGGTCGGCGCCGGCACCCTGCTGGTCGGCCGCGACCTGGTCGGCCCGGGCGCGGCGGTCGGCATCGACCTCGTCCTCTGGACGCTGGGCACGCTCGGCGGCCTCGCGGCGGCGGTCGCGATCCCGGTGCTGATGTTCGTCCGCCACGACCTCGAGCCGCGCCGCACCTTCGCCACCTGGCTGCTGCCGCTGGTGCCGCCGATGGTCTCCGCCGCGACCGGCGCGACGCTGATCCCCCACCTCCCCGGCCCCGGCGCCCAGCAGGCGATGCTGCTCGCCTGCTACGCGATGTTCGGGCTCAGCCTGCTCGCCTCGCTGGTGACGATCCCGCTGCTCTGGTCGCGCCTCGCCTACCACAAGGTCGGCCCGCCGCAGATGGTGCCGACGCTGTGGATCGTGCTCGGGCCACTCGGCCAGTCGGTCACCGCCGCCGGCCTGCTCGGCGCCCAGGCGCAAGGGCTCCTCGCCGAACCGTACGCGCTCGGGATGAAGGCGATGGGCCTCCTCTACGGCGTCCCCGTCTGGGGCTTCGCGATGCTCTGGCTGGCGATCGTCGCGACGATCACGATCCGCGCGCTGCGCCGCCACCTCCCCTTCGCCCTGACCTGGTGGAGCTTCACCTTCCCGGTCGGGACCGTCGTCACCGGGACCTCGGTGCTCGCCGACCAGGCCGGCTCGGCGCCGCTCGCCTGGGCCGCCGTCGCCCTCTACCTGCTGCTGCTCACCGCCTGGGCGACCGCCTTCGCCAACACCCTGCGCGGCGCCTGGAGCGGCGCCGTCTTCGTCCCCGCCCCGGCTCCGCGGGCCGCCGAGCTGGCCATCGCGCATACGTCGATCCAGCCGGCGGCGAGCGCCGCGCCGGTCGCGTAGCCGGCGGGAGACAGCGAAGCCGCTACTCGCGCGAGGAGCGCAGCCGCGGCACCGCCCAACCGACCAGGGCGCCGAGGACCGCGGCGATCGCCAGGGCGACGATCAGCGGCATGTTCACCTTGGCGACGATCAGGCTCACCTGGACCGTCTGGAAGTTGAGGACGAAGAAGAGGACGAGCAGGATCCCGGCGACGACCAGGAGCCACTGCCGCACGCCCATGCCCTCCTTCCGCACTGCGCCGTGAGAGTCCGGATCGGCCATCGACCCAGGGTAATGGCTGCGGCGGACCCCGGCTATCCGGATCCTCGAGTTCCCCCGGTCGCGACCCGGCCGACCGGGATCGGCCTCCCCCGGCGCACCCAGGCCCACCAGAGGTAGAGGGCGATCAGGCCGGAGGCGAGGAGCGCGATCGCCGAGTCGAGGCGGGTCAGGTTGAGGGCGAGGACGAGGGCGACGAGGGCGGCCCCGGCGAGGTTGACGGCGCCCTCGCGGCGGCGCCCGTCCGCGAAGCTGAGCCGGCCGCAGGCCAGCGTCGCGGCGAGGAAGCTGGCGAAGACCGAGACCGCGTAGAACTTGACCAGGACCTGCTCGCGGCCGCCGGCGGCGAGGATCATCGCGGCGGCGATCAGGAAGACGACGAGCACGCCCCAGTGGGAGACCTCGAAGCGGTTTTCGCGGTGCAACGGCTCCGGCAGGAGGCCGGCGGTGCCGTCGAGACCGACGCCCGAGAGCGCCTTCAGCACCCCGGAGCCGGCCAGGTAGGAGGAAGCGGCCGCGGCCAGCAGCAGCAGCGCGCTGAGCAGCTGGAAGGCGCCGAAGACGAGCCCGTCGCCGACCGCCGACCGGGCGACCTCGGCCAGCAGCGTGCTGTCGCCGCCGGGCAGCGGCACGCCGAGGGTGACGACGAGCACCGAGAAGCAGACCGTGAGGCCGCCGACGATCGAGACCATCGCCCAGAGCGTGCCGCGGCCGAACCGCCGCCGGCCGCGATCGTCGAGTCGCGGCAGCTCGGCGATCGCGTTGGATGGCGCCTCGACCCCGGTCGCGAGCGCCATCCCCAGCGGCAGCGCCAGCAGCACCGCCGCCAGGCTGGCGTCGGCGAGCAGCGGCCCACCCGCCGCCGCCTCCCCCGCCGCCGGCGCGCCCGAGCCGCCGAAGGCGCCGGCGACGATCACCACCGCGGCGAGGAGGAGGAACGCCTGGGTCGCGACCGCGAAGCCGATCCGGCCGCGATGGCCGGCGAGCACCCCGAGCGCGACGAGACCGGCGATCGCCAGGGCGAGCGGCAGCCGCGCCCCGCCCAGCTCCGGCTCGTAGGCGATCAGCGCCGCCGTCGCCGCCGCGCAGCTGACCGCGACCGTGAGCGTGAAGTCGACCAGCAGCGCTCCAAGCGGCAGGAACGCCCAGCCCTCGCCGAAGGCGCCGGCCACCGCCTCCGGGCCGCCGCCGCCCCTGGGGAAGCGCCCGATCAGCTGGTGGTAGGTGACCCCGATCACGACGATGATCGCCACCACCAGCGCCATCGTCGCCACCAGGCTGGCCGGGTCGCCGTCGAGCGCCCGCAGCGCCGCCTCGATCGCGTAGGCGACCGAGGAGACCGGGTCGGCCATCACCGTGAAGGCGAAAGCGATGAACAGATGGACCCTCCCCAGCCTCATGGCGAGGAAGCATCGCCGATCGGCCGGCTCCTTCGGCGCGCCGCCCTACCCGCCGGCGAACTCCCAGCCGTGACGAGCGGCCGCGGCGGCGGCCGCGGCGAGATCGATCTCCCCCGGCGTCGCCGCCCCCGCCTCGAGGAAGAAGTCCTCCATCCCGGCCGGGCTGAAGATCACGATCCGCCGCCGCGGCCGGCGATCCTCTCCACAGCGACTGCTCCGTGCACTACCTTGTTCAGTGGGATGGGGAGGCTTGGGGCGACAAGCCCGTGCTTGCGGCGCGTTGAGGACGCGTTCGGCTCCCTGCCCGAGCGCTATCTGGGCGACGAGGGGCGCCGGGCCAGGGTCGAGATTCGCCTCTCCGATCTGGGGCGGAGCTGGGAGGTCGAGCTGCGCGACCACCGCTGCCGGGTCAGGACCTCTCCCCGCGGCAGATCCGACGTCGTGATCGGGACCGACGCCGGAACGTGGGTGGAGCTGCGCGAGGGCCGGCTCTCGGGACTCGAAGCCTTCCGCGAGCGGCGGCTTTGGGCGCGCGGCGACCTCGACGTCGCGGTCGGCTTCGAGGGCATGTTCCGGCTGCCCGACGAGAGGCTGCCGCTGCTGCGGGTGCACGACGTGCCGGTCTCGGGGGCCAGCATCTCCTGCCTGACGGCGGGCCAGGGCAAGAGGCACGCGATCCTGATCCACGGCCTCGGTGGGGCCAAGAGCTCCTTCTTCGAGACCGTCGCGGCGCTCTCGCCGGATCACACCGTCCACGCGGTCGACCTGCCCGGCTTCGGCTCCTCGTCGAAGCCGCTCGCCTCCTACGACCCCGCCTTCTTCGCCAACCACGTTCTGCGACTGATGGACGCGCTGGCGATCGACCGGGCGGACCTGGTCGGCAACTCGCTCGGGGGCAGGGTGGCGCTGGAGGTCGGGCTGCTGGCACCGACCCGGGTGCGCAGCATGTCGCTGCTGGCGCCCTCGATGGCCTTCCGCCGTGGCCGCGAGCTGGTGCCGCTGGTAAGGGTCCTGCGCCCGGAGCTGGCGGCGCTGCCGGCGATCCTGCGTCGCGGGCAGGTCGAGGGCCAGTTCTGGCGCATGGTCTCGCGCCCGGAGCGGGTCGACCCCTCGGTCGCCGGAATCGCCGCCGACGAGTTTCTCCGCACGCATCGCTCGCGCGCCGCCCGGGTCGCCTTCTACGCCGCCGCCCGCCAGATCTACCTCGAGGCCCCGCACGGGCCCGACGGGTTCTGGACGCGCCTCGAAGGCCTGCGCGTGCCGGCCCTGTTCATCTGGGGGCGCCAGGACCGGTTGGTGCCGATCGGCTTCTCGCGCCACGTCGCCGCCGCCCTGCCGACCGCCCGCCAGATCGTGCTCGAGGACTGCGGCCACATCCCGCAGATCGAGCTGCCCGAACACACGCATGAGCTGATCCGCGAGTTCATCGAGTCGACCGCCGCGGAGACGGAGGCGGCGCCGCGCCTGGCGCGCTCGGCCTAGGACCGGCATGTACCGGATGCCGAGCGCAGACCCCGGGGGCCTTCGCGCCAAGGCCGTGGGCTTCGTCAGGGAGCGCGTCTCCAGGCGCCTCAGCGCCCGGCTGGAGGATCGCGACCCCGACTACCTGCGCGAGGCCCTGCCCTGGCTCTGGCTGCTCTCGACCTTCTACTTCCGGGCGGAGGTCCGCGACCTCGGCAACGTGCCGGCCGACCGCCCGGTGCTGCTGGTCGGCAACCACTCCGGCGGGAACATCATCGTCGACACGTTCGTCTTCACCCTCGCCTTCTCCACCTACTTCGGCGTCGAGCGGCCCTTCCACCAGCTCGCCCACAACCTCGCGATCGCCTGGCCCTTCGCCGGCGAGATGCTGCGCAAAGGGGGCACGATGAGCGCCTCCCACGAGCATGCCGAGCAGGCCCTCGCCGCCGGCGCGCCGGTGCTCGTCTACCCCGGCGGCGACTGGGAGACCCACCGGCCGAGCTGGGAGAGCGACAGGATCGACTTCGCCGGCCGCAAGGGCTTCGTCCAGCTCGCCCTCGACGCCGGCGTCCCGATCGTCCCGGTCGTCTCGATCGGCGGCCAGGAGACGGCCCTCTTCCTCAGCCGCGGCGCCGGCCTGGCGCGGACGCTGCGCTTGGACAGGCTGTTACGGCTCAAGGTCCTGCCGATCTCGATCGCCCTCCCCTGGGGGCTGAACGTGGGCGACTTCGCGGGCCACATCCCGCTGCCGTCGAAGATCACGATCGAGGTGCTGCCGCCGATCGACCTCGAGCGGGAGTTCGGACCCGACCCCGACACCGACGAGGTCTACGAGTACGTCACCGGCCAGATGCAGGAGGCGCTCGACGGCCTCGCCGCCGAGCGCCGCTTCCCGGTGATCGGATGAGGGTCGACGAGTCGATCCTGATTGCGGCGCCCGCTGAGACGACCTGGCGCTACCTGGCCGACCCCGAGAACTACCTTCGCTTCATGTCCGGGATCACCCACTGGGAGGTGCTCGGCGAGCGGCCGAACGGGCTCGGTGCCCGCTACCGCATCCTGGTTCGGGTCGGCGCCGCCGAGGTCGGCGGCCTGGTCGAGATGGTCGAGTGGAACGAGCCGTTCGACATCGCCTGGCACTCGGTCACCGGCGTCGACCACCGCGGTCGCTGGCGGATCCGGGAGCAGGGCAAGGGACGCACCAGGGTGGAGTACCGCTTCGCCTTCGGCGTCGTCGGCGGCGGCCTCGCGGGGCTGATCACCGAGGTCGCCGCGGCGCTGCCGGTGCGCCGTCAGATGCGCCGCACGCTGCGCCAGCTCAAGCACCAGGTCGAACACGAGCAGCGCCGCCTCGAGGTGGAGCGCCGCCGTGCCGCCGTCCGGCCGCGGGCCGATCGCCTTCAGCCCGCGGCCGGGGACGGCCGCGACCGCGACTAGCTCTTCGCCTCCGTCGCGCCGAGCGAGCGGCCGGCGCTGCGGACGACGTTGGTGAGGAAGTCGTACTGGGTCTTGACCAGCTTCTCTGACATCTCCAGCGCCGAGTCGACGATCTCCTGGTGCCGCGACGGCTCCTCTCCCTCCGGCGGCAGGGCTCCGTCGACGGACTCCATGAACTTGCGCACCGCCTCGATCGCGCTTTCCTGCCCTTCCTTGATCTGCTGCAGGACCTGCTCGGACAGCTCCGTGCCCCTGTCGACCGCCCCGCGCTCGGCTGCAACCTCGGATTCGACCGCCCCGCGCTCGGCTGCGACCTCGGATTTCGTGGTCATCTTCGTGCCTCCCTTTCTCCCGGGACCCCCGCCACGCCAGTATCGGCGCCACGCCCCGTTTTCGCTTACTGCACGAATCTATGTCGCGATCGCAGGGCCGATCATCGGGGTAAGACCGCACACCGATGTGGTGCTATGCCGTCGCGAGCCCAGCGCTCGCCCCCAGGTCATCGACGGGAGCTCGTGCAGGGGCGCTGGCGTGTCCACAGATATCGGGGCGCCCGGATTCGAACCGGGGACCTCGGCCACCCAAAGGCCGCGCGCTACCAGGCTGCGCCACGCCCCGACTCGGGCAAGTGTAGGTTCTGGCCATGGCGGACGTGCGGCCGATCAACGCCCTGCATTACGACCTGGCGAAGGTCGGGTCGCTGGACGCGGTGGCGGCGCCGCCGTATGACGTGATCGACGCGGCCGGGCGGCAGGCCCTGCTCGCCCGCTCTCCCTACAACGCGGTCGCGATCGACCTGCCGAAGCCGTTCGACCCCGCCGACCCCGACCACGACGCGCCCGGCGACCCCTACGCACGAGCGCGGGAGACGATGGACCGCTGGCGCGCCGAGGGCGCCCTGGTCGCCGACGCCGAGCCCTCCTACTGGGCGCTGACCCAGGACTACGACGCCCCCGACGGCAACAGCTACAGCCGTCACGGCATCCTCTGCCGGGTCCGGGTCGAGGACTACGAGAGCGGCACCGTGCGCCCGCACGAGCGCACCCACCCCGGCCCGCTGGTCGACCGGCTGGAGCTGACGCGGGCGACGCTGCACAACCTCTCGCCGATCTTCTCGCTCTCGACCGAGGACGCCTGGCCGCTGGTCGAGCCCGCCGTGCAGGGCGAGCCCTGGGGCGAAGCGACCGACGAGGACGGCACCGTGAACCGCGTCTGGCGGGTCGCCGACCCGGCGATCGTCGCCGCCGTCACCGAGCGCCTCGCCGGCGCCCAGCTGCTGATCGCCGATGGCCACCACCGCTACGAGACCGCCCGCGCCTACCGCGACGAGGTCGGCGGCGAGGGCCCCTGGAACTACACGCTGATGTCGCTGACCGGGCTCGACGACCCCGGCCTGCTCGTCTTCCCCACCCACCGGCTGCTGACCTTCGGTGGCGACGCCGAGCGGATGGGCAAGCTCGGCGCCGGCCTGCGCGAGCTGTTCGACGCCGAGGAGGTCTCGCGCGAGGAGATCGACCCGGCCGGCGAGGAGGGGGTCGGCGTCTTCGGCCTCTACGACAGCTTTCACAAGCAGGCCTACCGGCTGCGACTGAAGGACATCGCCGCGCTCGACCGCCGGCTCGAGGGCAAACCGGAGGCCTACCGCCGGCTCGACTCGGCGATCCTCGAGACGCTCGTGCTCAAGGGCCTGGCGGGGATGAGCGACCACGACATCGATGCCCGCAACGGGCTCGAGTACGCGAAGACCGTCGAGGACGCGCTCGCCCGGGTCGACTCCGGCGAGTACGACGTCGCCCTGATCCAGCGGGGAGTCCCGGTCGAGCAGGTCAAGGCGGTCGCCGAAACCGACGCGAACATGCCGCCGAAGTCCACCTACTTCTTCCCCAAGGTGATGACCGGCTTCGTCTTCAACCCGGTCGCCTGAGGGCGCGCCCGCGCACCCCGTAGGATCGAGCCGTGGTCAAGATCTACACCCGCAAGGGCGACGACGGCAGCACCTCGCTCTGGTACGGCGGCCGCGTCCCCAAGCACCACGCCCGCACCGAGGCCTACGGCTCGCTCGACGAGGCCTGCTCGGCGCTCGGCGTCGCCCGCGCTCTCTGCGACGCCGGCGAGGCCGAGCTCGCCGCCGACATCCTCCGCCTGCAGGACGACCTCTTCATTGCCGGCGCCGAGCTGGCGACCGCGCCGGAGGCCGCCGCCCGCCTCGAACCCGGCATCAGCCGCACGACCGAGGCGATGGTCGCCGAGATCGAGAAGCGGATCGACCGCTACATGGGCGCGATCGAGCTGCCGCCGAAGTTCGTCATTCCCGGCGGCAACCTGCTCTCCGCCCAGCTCGACGTCGCCCGCACCGCGATCCGCCGCGCCGAGCGTCGCATCGCGCTCCTCGCCGAGGCCGGCGAGCTCGCCAGCGAGACCGTGGTCCACTTCGTCAACCGCGCCTCCGACCTCGCCTTCGCGATGGCCCGCTTCGCCGACGTCGACGACCCGGTCCTGTTCGAGGGCCGCGCCCGCGGGAAGGCCGAGTGAGGGTCACGGCGCGCCGCCGCGGCGAGGGCGGCTTCACCCACGACGTCGAGACCGAGGACGGCCACAAGCTCGTCCTCGACGAGCCGGCCGCGGCCGGCGGCGCCGACCTCGGCCCGAAACCGACGCTGATGCTCGCCTCCGCCCTCGCCGGCTGCACGGCGGTCACGATGGAGCTCTACGCCGCACGCAAAGAATGGGACCTGGGCGAGGTCGTGGTCGACGTCGACGTCACCTACGACAAGGCGCTGCCCACCTCCTTCGCGGTCTCGATCGCGCTCTCCGGCGAGCTCGAGCCCGAGCAGCTGGACCGGGTGCTGACGATCGCCGGCAAATGCCCGGTCCACAAGGTGATCGCCGGCGAGACGCCGGTGACGATGCCCGACCGGATCGAGCCGCTCTGATGGACCTGGGCCTCGCCGGACGCGCCTGCGCGGTGACCGGGGCCAGCCGCGGGATCGGCCGCGAGACCGCGATCGGGCTCTGCGCCGAGGGCGCCAACGTCCTCCTCGTCGCCCGCGACGAGCGCCGCCTGCGCGAGGTCCAGGAAGAGGCCGACGGCGCCGGCGCCCCGGCCGGCGGCCGCGCCGCGGTGCTGGCGCTCGACGTCACCCGCGAGGAGTCCGGCGAGGCGATCCTCGCCGCGGCGACCGAGAGCTTCGGCGGCCTCGACGTGCTCGTCAACAACGCCGGCTTCGCCAGCTGGCGCGACCTCGACGAGGTCCCCGACGATGACTGGCGCGCCCAGTATGAGATCAACGTGATGGCGCCGCTGCGGGCGATGCGGGCGGCGCTGCCGCCGATGGCCGAGCGCGGCTGGGGCCGTGTCGTCAACGTCTGCTCGACCGCCGGCAAGCGACCCTCCTCGGCGATGCCGGAGTACTCGGTGGCGAAGGCGGCCGAGCTCTCGCTCTCGCGCCTGTTCGCCGACCGCTACGCGAAGTCCGGCGTCCTCGTCAACGCAATCTGCCCGGGCCCGACCGAATCGGAGATGTGGATGGCGCCGGGCGGCCTCGCCGACCAGGCGCGCGAGCTGGAAGGTGGCGAGAGCCGCGCGGCGGCGCTCGAGACCGCCGGCGGCAAGCGCCCGATCGGCCGCCTCGCCGAGCCAGCCGAGATCGCCGCTGCGATCGTCTTCCTCTGCTCCGAGCGCGCCTCCTACGTAAGCGGCGCCGCCTGGTCCGTGGACGGCGGCACGGTCCAAGTCATCATCTGACCAGCGTGGTCGACGGGCCGAAAACCCGCGAATGACCCGGGAAATCGGCCCGTCGGCGGGAGACCTTGGGGAGCGGCTGCTGGCGCCGGAGGTCGCGTTCGCCGAGGGCGGGCACGGCAGCACCGAGGCTGCGGTGCTGGTCGCGGTCTACGGCTGGCCGGACGACCCCGGCCTGATCTTCACCGAGCGCCGCGCCGACCTGCGCCGCCACGCCGGCGAGATCTCGTTCCCCGGCGGCCGCCGCGATGCCGGCGACGCCGACCTGGCGGCGACGGCGCTGCGCGAGGCGAGCGAGGAGATCGGCCTCGACCCCGGCGCGGTCGAGCTCAGCGGCGCCCTGCTGCCGGTCTCCACCTTCGTCACCGACTACCTGGTCCACCCCTTCGTCGGCACCGTCGCCGACCCGACCGAGCTCGACCTGCAGCCGAACCCGGGCGAGGTCGAGACCGTCCTCACCTTCTCGCTCGACCTGCTGCGCTCCGGCTACCAGATGCGCCGCCTGGTCCGCCGCGGCGCCGCGATCCACACCCCCACCTACGAGGTCGAGGGGCAGCTGATCTGGGGTGCCACCGCGCGCATCCTCGGCGACCTGCTCACCCGCCTCGACTGAGGCGGGCGGAGCCGCCGCAGCTCAGACGGAGCGCTCGATCGGCGCGCCGACGAGATTGCCCCACTCGGTCCAGGAGCCGTCGTAGTTCTTGACGTCGGCCTGGCCGAGCAGCTCGTGCAGGACGAACCAGGTGTGCGCCGAGCGCTCGCCGATCCGGCAGTAGGCGATCACCGGCGCCCCGTTGCGCAGCACGCCCTTCTCGGTGTAGAGGTCGCGCAGCTCGTCGGCCGGTTTGAACGTCCCGTCCTCCTCGACCGCCTGCGCCCACGGCACCGAGGCGGCGCCGGGGATGTGGCCGCCGCGCTGCGCCCCCTCCTGCTCGTAGCCGGCCATCGCGATCAGCTCGCCCGAGTACTCCTGCGGGCTGCGGACGTCGACCAGGCTGGTGTCGGCGTCGAGCGCGGCGCGGACCTCGTCGCGGTAGGCGCGGATCGAGTCGTCGCCGCTGCCGACGGAGAAGGTCGCGGCCGGGTAGGACGGGACCTCGGTCGAGGTCTCGCGCCCCTCGGCGACCCACTTTTCGCGCGGGCCGTCGACCAGCTTCACCTTGTCGTGGCCGTAGTAGCGGAAGTACCAGTAGGTGTAGGCAGCGAACCAGTTGTTGCGGTCGCCGTAGAGGACGACCGTGTGGTCGTTGGAGATGCCGCGGCCGCCGACCAGCGCGGCGAACTCCTCCGGGCCGAGGAAATTGCGCTCGACCTGGTCCTGCAGGTCCGACCGCCAGTCGAACCCGATCGCGCCGGGGATGTGGCCCTCGGCGTAGAGGGCGGGGTTCTCGTCCACCTCGACGATGCGGACCGAGTCGTCGCCGAGGTGCTCGGCAACCCAATCGGTGTCGACCAGAACGTCGTTCGCGTAGCTCATGCGCAGCCTCCGAAGCTTGCCTGACTCAGATTTACCTTAATTCCTATCCGAGTTTAGCTATTTAAGGTCACCGGCCCGCTTTCAGCAGTCCCAGAGCCAAATCTGCCATTTGATCCGCCCAGGCGCCGTGGTCCTCCGAAGGACTCGGGCCCGCCGCCTCGCCCCCCTCCCCCGGTCCCCCGACGACCTCATAGGGGATCCGCCACCTCGCCCCGGCGGCCCGCACCAGCTCCGCCCCGCCCGCCAGCAACGCCGGCTCGACCGCGCCGCCGGCCTCGTAGACGAAGCCGCGCACCGGCGTGTCGACCAGCTTCTCCAGCAGCCGTTCGAGCCGCGGCCCGTGGATCGCCTCGACCTCCTCCGCGGGGCCCGCAGCGGCGCCGAGCAGGTAGAAGACGACGGCGACGTCGGCGACCAGGTCGAGCAGCGTCCCGGGGCGCTCGGGGTCGGCCTCGGCCGGCTCGATCTCCGCCGCCTCGATCGCC
The DNA here is from genome assembly GCA_963810455.1 of uncultured Actinomycetes bacterium. Lineage (GTDB taxonomy): Bacteria > Actinomycetota > Thermoleophilia > Solirubrobacterales > 70-9 > VAYN01. The sequence goes on along the minus strand of CAWEOH010000056.1, from coordinate 87,893 downwards.
GCCAGCCCCTCCGCGCGGCGGCTCGTCCCGCGCACCGCCCAGCCCGCGTCCGCCAGCCGGCCGCCGAGCAGCCGCCCGCGGCAACCGCAACCGACTATCAGCGCCCGGGCCACACCCGCACTCTATGTCCCGCCGTCCACCGGATCGTGGTTCCTTTTGGACCCCATGCGTCCATAAGGAACCACGCGCCGAGCAGAGGAGGCTACGTCGGCCGGAACGGGCCCTGGCCGCGCAACCGCAGGCGCTCGTCCTCGGCGACGCCCTCGTGCAGCTGCTCCTCGGTCAGCTCGGGAGCGCCGCGGCGGCGGCGCAACTCGTTCTGCGCCTCGAGCATCTGCCGCACGTCGTCGATCTCGTTCTGCGCCTCGACCTCGGGCGAGCGGGTCGGGTGCCAGTCGACCAGATCGGCCGAGCTGCCCTTGTGCAGGTGGCCGACCAGCACCAGCACGCCGACGATGAACACCAACACCCCCAGAGTCCCCAGAACGAACAGCACAGAGACAGGGTAGCCTCGCCAGCGTGAGCACGGGGTTCGAAGAGCTGGCCAGCGTCGACGGCAGGGTGACGCCGACGGCGGAGGCGACGATCGGCCTCAAGGACGACGGCCTCTACCGCGGCGACGGCGTCTTCGAGGTGATCCGGCTCTACCACGGCCGCCCCTTCGCGCTCGGCGACCACCTCGACCGCCTCGGCCGCTCGGCCGCCGCGCTCGAGCTCCACTTCGACCGCGTCGCGCTGCAGGGCGAGATCGCCGCCCTGCTCGAGCGCGCCGGCCGGGTCGACGGGCAGCTGCGGCTGATCGTCACCCGCGGCGGTCGCCGCATCGCCGCCACCGAGCCGATCCCCGGCCATGCCGAGACGCTCACCCTGGCCAGCGTCGCCTACAACACGACGGTGATCCTCGACGGCGTCAAGTCGCTCTCCTACGGGGCCAACATGCAGGCGACCCGGATCGCCAAGCAGCGCGGCGCCGACGAGGCGCTGCTGGTGCGGCCCGACGACACGGTGCTGGAGCCGCCGACCTCCTCGATCTTCTGGGTCTCGCCCGAAGGCCAGCTGCGGACGCCGTCGCTGGCCAACGGGGTGCTCGAGTCGATCACCCGCGACCGCCTGATCCGGGCGCTGCACGTCGAACAGGGCAGCTTCGGACTCGCCGACCTGCATGCCGCCAGCGAGGCGTTCCTCGCCTCGACCACGCGCGAGATCCAGGCGGTATCGGCGATCGACGGCACCGCGCTGCCGGCCGCCCCCGGACCGCGCACTCGCGAGGCGGAAACGGCCTTCGCCGAGACGCTGAAGCGGGAGCTGGAAGAGCTTTGACCTAGACGCAGAGCAAAGGGAGGGGCAGGGAAGTGGACTTCAACCTGAGCGACGAGCAGCAGCTGATCGCCGAGTCGGCGCGCGAATTCGCCGAGCGCGAGATCCTGCCGCGGGCGCGGGACAACGACCGCGCCGGGCGCTTCGACCGCGAGCTGGCGCGCAAGCTGGGCGAGGTCGGGTACCTCGGCGCGACGGTCGCCGAAGAGCACGGCGGCCGCGGCCTCGACTACGTCGGCTACGGGCTGATCGTCGAGCAGATCGGCCGCGCCGACTCCTCGGCGCGGACCGTGGTCTCGGTCCAGACCTCGCTGGTCGCCGGCTCGATCGAGCGCTGGGGCAGCGAGGAGCAGAAGCGGCGCTGGCTGCCGCGACTGTGCTCGGGCGAGGCGCTCGGCTGCTTCGGCCTGACCGAGCCCGACACCGGCTCGGACGCCGCCAACCTCCGTACCCGGGCGACGAAGACCGAGTCGGGCTGGTCGCTGAGCGGCCAGAAGATGTGGATCTCGATGGCGAACTTCGCCGAGGTGGCGCTGATCTTCGCCCAGACCGATCCCGAAAAGCAGCACCGCGGCCTCGCCTGCTTCCTCGTCCCCACCGACAGCGACGGCTTCGCCACGCAGGAGATCCACGGCAAGCTCGGCCTGCGCGCCTCCGACACGGCCGAGATCTCGCTCGACGAGGTTGAGGTCGGCGAGGAGGCGCTGCTGGGCGAGGTCGGCGACGGCTTCAAGGTGGCGATGAGCGCCCTGGAGGCCGGCCGCTACAGCGTCGCCGCCGGCTGCGTCGGCATCTGCGAAGGCTGCGTCGAGGCGTCGGTCGCCTACGCCACCGAGCGCCAGCAGTTCGGCGTGCCCCTCGCCCGCTTCCAGCTGGTTCAGGAGATGATCGCCGAGATGATTCTCAAGCGCGACGCCAGCCGCATGCTGGTGCTGCGCGCCGGCCTGCTGAAGGACGAAGGCAAGCCGAATGCGATGGAGACCTCGGTGGCGAAGCTCTACGCGACCGAGTCGGCGGTCGAGTGCGCCAACCTCGCGATCCAGGTCCACGGCGGCTCGGGCTACGTCGACGACTACCCGGTCGAGCGCTACCTGCGCGACGCCCGCGTCACCACCCTCTACGAGGGCACCTCGCAGATCCAGAAGCTGATCATCGGCCGCCTGGCGACGGGAGTGAACGCGATGATGCCGTTCGCGGAGGCCTGAGCGGTGGCCGGGCCGGTGCAGACCTCGGTCGACGGGCGGGTCGGGCTCGCCCGCCTCGACAGCCCCGAGACCCGCAACGCGCTCTCGGCCGAGATGCGCGAGGCGGTCGCCGGCGCGGTGGAGCGCTTCGACGCCGACCCCGAGGTCCGCTGCATCGTCCTCGCCGGCTCCGACAAGGTGTTCGCCGCCGGCGCCGACATCAAGGCGATGGCGAGGCTGCAGCCGGGCGAGCCGGCGAGCCCCGACGGCGCCGCCTTCTGGCGCCGGCTGGGGGCGGTCGAGACGCCGCTGATCGCCGCGGTCTCCGGCTACGCGCTGGGCGGCGGCTGCGAGCTGGCACTGGCCTGCGACCTGATCGTCGCCGACTCCGACGCCCGCTTCGGCCAGCCGGAGATCACCCTCGGGATCATCCCCGGCGGCGGCGGGACGCAGCGGCTGACGCGGGCGATCGGCAAGCAGCGGGCGATGGAGTACGTGCTCACCGGCCGCCTCTTCGACGCCGAGACGGCGCTCGCCTGGGGCCTCGTCAACATGGCCGTGCGCAAGGGCCGCTGGCTGCAGGAGGCGCTGCAGCTGGCGCGGCTGATCGCCGAGCGGGCGCCGATCGCGGCGCGACTGGCGAAACGCGCGGTGCTGGCGGCGGAGGCCGGGATCGCCGAGGGCCTGGCGACCGAGCGAGCCCTGTTCGAGGAGGCGCTGGCGACCGAGGACCGGGTCGAGGGCATGCAGGCCTTCCTGGAGAAACGCGAGCCCCGCTTCCGCGGGCGATGAGCGTCTCCCGGGTCGGCGTCCTCGGTGCCGGCACGATGGGTGCCGGGATCGCCCAGGTCGCCGCGCTCGGCGGCTTCCAGACCCGCCTCTACGACGTCGATCCCGCCGCCGCCGGCGCGGGCGCGGCGCGGCTCGCCGAGGCGCTCGCCCGCGGCGCCGAGCGCGGCCGCTGGAGCGAGGCCGAAGCGCAGGCCGCCGCCGAGCGGGTCGAGCCGGTGACGGCGCTGGCCGAGCTGGCCGGGTGCGAGCTGCTGATCGAGGCGGCGCCCGAGGACGTCGAGCTGAAGCGCCGCCTCTTCGCCGAGGCCGCCGCGGCCTGCGGCCCGGGGACCGTCCTCGCCACCAACACCTCCTCGCTGCGCGTGGCCGAGATCGCCGCCGGCGTGCCCGGGCCCGAACGGGTCCTCGGCATGCACTTCTTCAACCCGCCGCCGCTGATGAAGCTGATCGAGATCGTCGCCACCGAGGGCTCCTCAGCGGCGGCGCTGACCGCGGCGACCGAGGCCGCCGAGCGGATGGGCAAGACGCCGATCCGCGCCAGCGACAGCCCCGGCTTCGTCGCCAACCGCCTGGCGCGGCCGTTCTTCCTCGAGCCGCTGCGAATGTTGGGGGCCGGGCTGGCCGACGTGGCGACGATCGACCGCGCGATCCGCCTCGGCGGCGGCTTCCGCATGGGCCCGTTCGAGCTGATCGACCTGATCGGCCTCGACGTCAACCTCGAAATCGCCTGGTCCTTCTACCGCCAGGGAGGCGAGCCGGAGCGCTGGCGGCCGAGCCCGATCCAGCAGCGGCTGGTCGACGAAGGCAGGCTCGGCCGCAAGAGCGGCGCCGGCTACTACTCCTACCCGCGCGAGGAGGGCGCCGAGGAGGAGGGCCCCGGGCCGGCGGAGATCCTCGATCGCCTCTACGCCCAGATCGTCAACGAGGCGGCTTTCGCCCGCGAAGAGGGGGTAGCCTCGGCCGCGGACATGGAGACCGCGATGCGTCTCGGCTTCAACTGGCCCCGCGGACCGCTGGAGATCGGGCGGACGGTCGGCCCGGGCCAGGCGCTGGCAACGCTCGAGCGGCTGCGCGCCGCGCACGGCGAGGCCTATCGACCGGCGCCGCTGTTGGTCGCCGAGGCAAAGGGAGAGGCAGAATGAGCGAGAGCAAGCCGGCGACCGAGCTGACCGCGCGCCGCAACCAAGAGGCGGTCGCCGGGCTGCCGTTCGCCGACGAAGAGGACTTCGCCGAGGCGACCCGCGGGCTGGTTGCCCGCTTCGAGCCGGCGACGGTGACCGGGGCCGGCGGCCGCACCGTCTGGGACATGGAGTCCTACGACTTCCTCGAGGGCGACCCGCCCGACACCGTCCACCCCAGCCTCTGGCGCCAGAGCGTCCTCAACCGGATCGCCGGGCTGTTCGAGATCGCGCCGGGCTTCTACCAGCTGCGCGGCTTCGACCTCTCCAACATGCACATCGTCGAGGGCGACGAGGGGATCCTCGTCATCGACCCGCTGATCTCGGCCGAGCCGGCGGCCGCGGCGCTGGCGCTCTACCGCGAGCACCGCGGCGAGCGCCCGGTAACCGGGGTGATCTACACCCACAGTCACCTCGACCACTTCGGCGGCGTCAAGGGCATCGTCACCGCCGAGGAGGTGGCCGAGCGCGAGATCCCGGTCCTCGCCCCGGACGGCTTCCTCGAGCACGCGGTCAGCGAGAACGTCTTCGCCGGCACGGCGATGGCGCGCCGCGCCACCTACATGTACGGCGCGGTGCTGAAACGCGGGCCGCAGGGGCAGGTCGGCGCCGGGCTGGGGCAGACCAACTCGATCGGCAACGTGACCCTGATCCCGCCGAACCTCGACATCACCGAGACCGGGCAGGAGGAGACGATCGACGGCGTGCGGATCGTCTTCCAGCTGACGCCCGGGACCGAGGCGCCGGCCGAGATGAACTTCCACTTCCCCGACCACCGCGTGCTCTGCATCGCCGAGAACGCGACCCGGACGATGCACAACATCCTCACCCCGCGCGGGGCGCTGGTCCGCGACCCGCACGTCTGGTCGCACTACTTGAACGAGGCGATCGAGCTGTTCGGCGAGGACACGGACATCCTCTTCTCCGTCCACCACTGGCCGCGCTGGGGGCAGGAGAGGATCGTCGACTACCTGAAGAAGCAGCGCGACCTCTACGCCTACCTGCACGATCAGACCCTGCGCCTGCTCAACCAGGGGATGACCGGGCGCGAGATCGCCGAGACGCTGGAGCTGCCGCCCCAGCTCGCCCGCGAGTGGCACTGCCGCGGCTACTACGGCTCGGTCAGCCACAACGTCAAGGCTGTCTACCAGCGCTACATGGGCTGGTTCGACGGCAACCCCGCCCACCTCTGGGAGCACACGCCGGTCGAGTCGGCGCGCCGCTACGTCGAGTTCATGGGCGGCGCCGAGGCGGTGCTGGAGCGGGCGCGGCGCAGCTTCGAGGAGGGCGACTACCGCTGGGTGGTCGAGGTCGTCAACCACGTCGTCTTCGCCGAGCCTGAGAACGCGGCGGCGCGCGAGCTGCAGGCCGACGCGCTGGAGCAGCTCGGCTACGGCGCCGAGAACGCGGTCTGGCGCAACTTCTTCCTGATGGGCGCGCAGGAGCTGCGCGAGGGCAACGCCGGCACCCCGGTCTCGACCTCGGCGCCCGACATCCTCGCCCAGCTGACGGTCGAGCAGCTGCTCGACGCGATGGCGATCCGGCTCGACGGCCCGCGCGCCGCCGAGGCCCGGCTGACGATCAACTGGGAGGTGACCGACCCCGACGAGGTCCACCTGATCGAAGTCGAGAACGGCGTCTTCAACCACCGCCCCGACCGCCGCCATCCGGAGGCCGACGCGACGCTGAGGATCGAACGCCAGGCGCTGAACGAGCTGCTGCTGAAAACCGCCGACCTCGCGTCCCTCACCGAGTCCGGACGCCTCAAGGTCGACGGCGACCCGATGGCCCTCGGCACCCTGCTCGGCCTGCTCGACCAGCCCGACCCGGGCTTCGCGATCGTCACCCCGGACTAGTCGCCGAACCGAGAGGCACCTTTCCCTCCGATATGACCGGAAAGGTGCGTCTCGATCTCAGCCGGTGCTGATCTCGGCGGGCTCGCCGCCGGGGAACCAGTGCGCCTCGACCGGCGGCGCGCTGTCGCGCAGGTAGCGCTCGGCGTCGAGGGCGCCCATGCAGCCGGTGCCGGCGGCGGTGACCGCCTGGCGGTAGGTGTGGTCGACGACGTCGCCGACGGCGAAGACGCCGCCGAGGTTGGTCCGGGTCGAGCCGGCCTCGGTGACGATGTAGCCGTCCTCGTCGGTCTCGACCTGGCCGGTGACGACCTCCGAGCGCGGCACGTGGCCGATCGCGACGAAGGCGCCGGTCGCCTCGATCTCCTCCTCGGCACCGCTCTCGGCGTTGCGGAGGCGGACCTTGGCGAGTTTGCCGTCCTCGCCGGCGACGAACTCCTCCGGCACGAACGGGGTCTTGGTGTCGATGTTGTCCTTTTCGAGGGCGCGGTCGCGCATGATCTTCGAAGCCCGGAACTCGTCGCGGCGGTTGACGATCGTCAGCTCGTCGGCGAACTTCGAGATGAAGATCGAGTCCTCCATCGCCGAGTCGCCGCCGCCGATCACGATCACCCGGTGGCCTTTGAAGAAGGCCCCGTCGCAGACGCCGCAGGTGGAGACGCCGCGGCCGCCGAGCTCGATCTCGCCTGGGACGCCGAGCCGTTTCGGCTCCGCCCCCATCGCCAGGATCACGGTCTTCGCGCGGTGCTCCTCGTCGCCGAGGAAGACCTTCTGGACGCCGCCGTCGGAGAGCTCGACGCGGTCGACGTCGTCGGTGACGAAGCGGGTCCCGAAGCGCTCGGCCTGCTCGCGGAACTTGCCCATCATCTCTGGTCCCATGATCCCCTCGGGGAAGCCGGGGTAGTTCTCGACGTCGGTCGTGTTCTGCAGCTGCCCGCCCCACTGGAAGCCCTCGAAGACCAGCGGCTCGAGGTTGGCGCGCGCGGTGTAGAGGGCAGCGGTGTACCCGGCCGGGCCGCCGCCGACGATGATCACGTTCTCGACCTGTTTTTTCTCGCTCATCTCCGTCATCCCTTCTCGCCGTCTCGTCAAGGCTATTGCATTACTTCATTAAGTAAAGTATAGCGTCACCTGGTTGCTGCAGCCCTTCGCCGTGCGCGGGAACTGTCGGGCTCACCGCGAACCGGAAGGCGGTGCGATTCTCTCCCGCCGCGCAATACTACTCCCTGGCGCCTGGAGTAGACCGCCACTGCCAGGTTCCGCTACCGGCTCACCTATCACCACGGCCACCGCTCCTGCGCCACCGTCACTGTGGTCGTCGAGCGGCACCGACACGCCTGCCGACCGCGGTCGCCGACACCGCCCAGGCAGTCAAGGGAGTAGCCAGACGGATCTACGTGCTCGCGAACGACTCGGATCCGTACGATAGTAAGCAAGAGTATCGTCTCGGTCGGCCAGCCCGAACACGGAACCGTCGCAGTCTATCGAAGGTGGCCTGGCGCTGGAGTACCAGCCGGCTTCCGGCTACTGCAACGAAGGCGGGTCCCCGGACCACCTCACCTACACCCTCGACGGCGGCTCTTCCGCGACGGTGAGCGTGGCCGTCGCCTGCGCGACCAAGCTGTTCATCACCCAGGGCCTCTTCCCCGCGTTCGACCCGAACGTCAGCGATTACGTCGTCCGCTGCGACGGCTCCCCGCTGCAGGTGTCGGGATACGTCATCGGGCGGCGAATCCGTGACGGTGGACGGGCAGACCCCCCAGACAGGAGTCATCTCCCCGGTCCCCGTGCCGCTCCAGGAAAACCAGGAGTTCGGCTTCACGATCGCGGGAGCGGAATCGCGCGACTACCACGTGCGCTGCCTGCCGTCCGACTTCCCGGCCTGGGAATACCAGCGCCTGCTTCCCCCCCACCACGCCTTCTACGTCGTCTCCCCCTCGCTCGCCCTCGGTCCCCCGGTACTCCAAATACGCGGCGGTCTTCGACGACCACGGGGTCCCGATCTGGTGGTACTCGCAGGCGGCCGGCCCGCTGTGGGCCAAGCTGCTCGCGAACAGGAACGTCGTCGTGGTGGCGAGGCGACGAAGGTGGCACGGAAGCGGCCTTCGAGATTCGCGAACTGGACGGCACGCTGGTCGAAACGGTACGAGCCGCGAGCGGTGAACCGACCGACGCACACGAGTTCCAGGTGCTGCCGAACGGCGACTACGTGATCATCACCTCGCACCTCGAGGAACACGTCGACCTGAGCGCCCACGGAGGCGGGGCCGACGAAACCGTGAAGGTCAACGACATCGAGGAGCTCGAACCGGGCGGCGCCCTGGTCTGGGAATGGAAAGCAAGCGAACACGTCGGGCTCGACGAGACCGGCGAACGCTGGTGGCCCTCGTTGCTGGAAGAAGCCGCGGTGGACGTCGAGCACATGAACGCGGTCGAGCCCGACGGCGAAGACGCCTTCCTCGTCTCGCTGCGCCAAACCGACGCCGTCTACAAGGTCGTCAAGGCGACCGGCGAAGTGCTGTGGAAGCTCGGCGGCACCGAAACTCCGGCGAGCCTCACCGTGCAGGGCGACCCCCAGGGGGAATACCCGCTCGGAGGCCAGCACGACGTCCGCCGGCAGCCGGACGGCACGATCACGATCCACGACAACCGTCATCCGTCTCTCTGAAGGTCTCTCAAGCCTATTACTTTACTTTTTATAGTAGCTCCGCTCCCGGCGGGAGGCAATCGGCCCGAAACGGGGTCAGGCGCGGGCGCTCAGCCGACGGCCGGCTCGTACTCCGATGTCCGACCGTCGCCGCGGTCGATCGGCAGGCCCTCGTCTTCCCAGCGGTGCACGGTCTTGCGCAGCTGGAAGAAGGCGACGATGCCCGGCGGGATCGGCATCCAGAAGGCGATCAGGCGGTAGATCAGGATCGCCGGGAAGACCGTTTCCTCGGGGATGCCGAAGAGGACGAAGGCGCCGATCATCCCCGCGTCGACGGCGCCGACGCCCGCCGGCGCCAGCGGGAAGAGGTTGGCGACCATGCCGAGGAAGAAGCCCTGGACGACGACGGCGAGCGGAACGTGGACTCCGAGCGCGTGAAAGGAGGCCCAGAGGACGCCGATCGTGGCGGCCCAGAAGCCGGCGGCGCCGATCACCGCCAGGCCGCCGCGGGAGGGATGGGCGAAGAGCTGGACCGCGAAGCGGAACCCCTCGCCGAGGGTGGCCGGCACTTTGGCGACGTTGCTGACGAAGGCGCGCGCTTTCTCGCCGCGCGCGAACGGCCGCAGCCGCTGCTCGACGTCGGCCGGGATCAGCGCGATCAGCAGCCCGATCAGGAGCAGCACGCCGGCGACCGCGGCGGGAATGATCGTCAGCTCGACCGAGTGCATGCCGTTGAGGACCCCGGTGCGCAGCAGGATCCCGAAGAGGATGATCGCGATCGGGTAGAAGGCGTAGTGCAGGACGACGAACGCGACCATTCGCCGGGCGACGTCGCGGCGCCGCATCCCGGCTTTGCGCAACGCCCAGTAGGTGAGCGCGACGCCGCCGGCGCCGCCGGCCGAGAAGAGCAGCGTCGCCGCCACCCCGGCCATGTTGATCTCGTAGGTCTCGAGCCAGCTGAGACGCAGGGCGTCGCCGCCGACCACCGCTTTGAACAGGGCGATGTAGGTCGCGTAGGCGGCGATGTTGAAGCCGATCGCGATCGCGATCCAGACCGGGTCGGCTTCGCCGATCTTGCTCATCGCGTCGCCGAGCCCGACCAGCTTCGGGAACAGGAAGTAGATCCCGACCAGAAGCAGGAGGACGATCAGGACGGTGTTGATCAGGCGCCGCGCGGTGAGCAGCGGCAGTTCGGCGGTCTGTTCGCCGGTCGCCGCCTCCGGCGGCTGTTCGGCGGGGTGGTTGCCGTGCGCCGAGTCTTGCTGAGACACGCCCGGGAACGCTACCCGCTCGCGTACCTCTCCAAGCGCTGCACCCTCGTGCCGATCGCCTGGTGCAAGCGCTCGGTCAGCGGCTCGGCGCGCCGCACGCCGGCGACCAGCGCCGCCCCGGCGAGGAGATCAGTGACGTAATGCTCGCCGAGGTAGACGAGGGCGAAGCCAAGCGTCGCCGCGTAGCCGAGCCCGAGAGCGCCCTCGACCGGGCCCGCCTCGGCCAGCGAGATCCCGACCGTCAGCGCGGTCGCGAAGTGCAGCGACGGCATCGCCGCCCAGGGGTTGCCGCCGAGCGCCCCGTACATCTTCGGCCAGGCCGAGCGCCAGGTCTCTTCACCGACCTCGACCATCACCCGGCGCACCTCTTCCCCGGTCAGGCCCTGCTCGGAGGACCACCACGGGGGCGCGGTCGGCACCACGAAGTAGACGGAGCAGCCGACGTCGAAGACGGAGGCGAGCTGCCGCGCCGCGCGCGGGAAGCGCTCCGGGTGGCGGACGAGGATGACGGCGAGGGCGAGGTAGGGCTCGATGAACCAGAGCCAGTGGGCCCAGGTCAGGAAGCGGTCGAGGACGCGGATGCCGGGCAGCCGGGCGAGCCCGCGCTGCAGGCGGGTGTTGGGCAGCTTGCCGAGCCCGAGCAGGCGGTCGCTGACGATCGGGTAGCGGCTGCGCAGCCGCCGCCGCGCCCGCTCCTCGTCGTCGTAGGGAAGCTCGTGGACCATCGTGAAGGCCCACATCTGCATCAGGAACATGGCGACGTCGCGCTTGTGCGAGCGCGGCGCGATGACGCCGACCGCCAGCGGCCCCGTGGCGCAGGCGGCAACCGTCACCGGGGCCGGGATCCGCAGCCGTTTGCGCAGCAGCGGCACCGCGATCGCGGCTCCGAGGGCGGCCACGGCGCCGGCCCGGATCGTCCCTTGCAGCGCGGGTGATGGCCGGGTGCGCCGCCTCATGGGTCGGCGAGTATAGGTCGGACGCGGAGGTCGGGAGCCGCGGCGCCGCCTCGCGTGAATAGAATGGCCGCGCTTTGGCGCCGCACTCCCCTGCCACGGACCAGATCGACACGCTCGTTTGGATCGGCTTCATCGCCGCCGCGATCGTCGTCGTCGCGATCAACGTCGCCCTCTTCGCCGCGATCCGCCGCGGCCGGGCCGCACGGGGAGCCAAGCCGCGCCAGGTCTCCGGCGGCCGGGGCGTCCAGCTGCGGGTCGCCGGCGCCCTCACCGTCTTCGCCGTCGTCATCTTCGTCCTCGGCATCGTCTTCACCGACAAGGCGCGCGAAACGCCCGCGACCGGCCCCGCCGGGCTCGTCTCCGAAACCGAAGAACCGCTGGAAATCGAAGCGACCGGCCAGCAGTGGCTGTGGCGCTACAGCTACCCGAACGGGGCCTTCAGCTACTACCAGCTGGTGATCCCGGCCGACACGCTGGTCGACCTGAAGCTGGTCTCGACCGACGTCGTCCACACCTGGAACGTCCCCGACCTCGCCGCCAAGCACGACGCGGTACCCGGCAAGACCAGCCACATCCTGCTGCGGGCCAACGAAGAAGGCTCGTTCACCGGTGACGCCGCGACCCTCTCCGGCCAGGGCTACGCGGCGATGCGCACCGAAGTCAAGGTCGTCTCGCCCGAGGAATACGAAGAATTCATCGAAACGCAGCAGTCCGACATCGAAGCGGCCCAGGAACGGGTCGTCGGCCTGATCGAAAACGGAGAAGTGCCATGAGCGATTCGCCGCGCCCGGAGCTGGTCGTCGACGGCTTTCCCAAGCCCCGCAAGCGCTGGGTCCAGCTGGCGGCCAGCGCCGACCACAAGGACATCGGCCAGATCCTGATCACCGGCTCGCTCGGCTTCCTCTTCATCGCCGCGCTCGAGTTCGTGCTGATGCGGCTGCAGCTGGCGATTCCGGAGAACGAATTCCTCACCCCGGTCGCCTTCAACCGCATGCTCTCCCTCTACGGGGGCACCGCGATCTGGTTCTTCGCCCTGCCGCTGGCGATCGGCCTCGCCTACTACGTGGCGCCGCTGCAGGTCGGCGCCCGCGGCACCGCCCTGCCGCGCCTCGGCCAGATCGGCGCCGCGCTCTGGATCGCCGGCGCCGCCGTGCTCTACGCGGGCTTCCTCTGGACCCCGACCGAGGCCGGCGTGAACCCGCTCTCGCCGCTGACCGAGACCGCCTTCCTCTCCAACAACGGAGTCGACGCCTGGGTCACCGCGGTCGGCCTGGCGACGCTCGGCTTCGTCCTCATCTCGATCGACCTGATCACGACGCTGCGCAACATGCGGGCGCCGGGCATGGCTTGGCGGCGGGTACCGATCTTCGCCTGGGGCGCGGCCGTCGGCTCCTGGCTGATGCTGTTCATCGGCCCGGTGCTGCTGGCGGCGCTGACGATGCTGATGATCGACCGCAACTACGACGGCATCTTCTTCGCCGACGGCGGTGGCGGCGCGCCGCTGCTCTGGCAGCACCTGAGCTGGATCTTCCTCTCCGGCACCTACATGCTGATCCTGATCTTCGCCTTCGGCGCGGTCGCCGAACTGGTCACGACCTTCTCCGGCAAACCGCTCTTCAACCGCAGGGCGGTGATGGCCTCGCTGGCGGCGATGGCCGTGCTCGGCACCCTGGCCTGGATGCAGAACATGCTGACCGCGCCGATCGGCGTCGGCTGGATGTACTTCGCGATGCTGATGTCGCTGGCGCTGATCGTCCCGATCGGCCTCGTCATCTTCAACCTGATCGCGACCCTGGTCGGCGGCGTGCTGCACATGCGGGCGCCGCTGCTGTTCGGGCTCGGCGCCGTCTCGCTGATCTCGCTCGGGCTCGCCGCCGAGATCCAGCAGTCGCTGGTCGCCTCGGCCTGGGACCTGAAGAACACGACCGACGCCACCGCCGCGACCCACTTCGCGCTGATCGGCGGCGCCGTCTTCGGCGGCTTCGGCGCGCTCCACTACTGGTTCCCGAAGATGACCGGGCGGACGATGGGCGAGGTGCTGGCCCGGGCCTCGTTCTGGACCCTGGTCGTCGGCGTCCTCGTCACCTTCGTCCCGCTCGCCCTCTCCGGCTACAACGAGGGGCAGGTGATCGACACCTACAAGTTCTTCGGCGGCACCGGGATGAGCGCCTACAACCTGATCGCCTCGATCGGCTCGCTGGTGATCTTCGCCGGGCTGATGATGACGCTGGTCAACGCGATCCAGAGCCGCGTCAGCGGGCCCGAGGCCGGGCACGACCCCTGGGGCGGCGACACGCTCGAGTGGTTCACGCTCTCGCCGCCGGACCCGCACAACTTCGACGTCCTGCCCGATGTCCGCAGCGAGCGCCCGATGCGCGACATCCGCGAGGCGATCTCGCATCGCACCGCCAGCGCCGAGCTGCCGGCCCAAGAGTCTCAGCCGGTAGCCTGAGGGCGATGAGTGCCGGCGCGCGCACCGCGCCCAACCCCTCGGCGGTAGCCCCCCGCTCCCCCGCCGCGCAAGCCGCGCGCGATTACCTGACGCTCACCAAGCCGAAGGTCCAGTCGCTACTGCTCTTCACCACGGTGACGACGATGTACGTGGCCGGCAGCCCCTCGCTGCGCCTGATCCTCCTCACCTGCCTGGGCGGCGCCCTCTCCGCCGGCGGCGCCGGCGCGATCAACCACGCGATCGACCGCGACGTCGACCGGATGATGGCCCGCACCGCCGATCGCCCGGTCGCCTCCGGCCGCGTCTCGCCCAACGCCGCGGTCGCCTTCGGCGCCGTCCTCGGCCTCTCCTCCTTCATGCTGCTGGCGCTGACCGTGAACCCGCTGGCGGCGACGCTCTCGCTCTCGGGCTTCGTCGGCTACACGGTCGTCTACACGCAGTGGCTGAAGCGCCGCACCTGGCAGAACATCGTCTGGGGCGGCGCCGCCGGCGCGGTGCCGCCGCTGGTCGCCTGGGCGGCGGTGACGGGCGGCCTCGACGGCATGGCCTTCTACCTCTTCGCGATCGTCTTCTTCTGGACGCCGCCGCACTTCTGGGCCCTCTCCCTGCTGATGAAGGACGACTACGAGAAGGCCTCGATCCCGATGCTGCCGGTGGTCCGCGGCGAGGACGAGACGCGGCGCCAGATCCTCCTCTACACCGTCCTCCTCTACGCCGTCACCCAGCTGCCCTTCTGCGCCGGCGGCCTCGGCGTCGCCTACCTCGTCCCCTCGATGCTGCTCGGCGCCGCCTTCATCTTCTGCTCGGTCAAGCTGCTGCGCACCGCGAGCCGCCAGTGGGCGCTCCGCACGTACCTCTTCTCGCTGGCGTACCTGGCCCTGCTGTTCCTCAGCATGGCCGTCGCCGCGCACGCCTGACGGACGCGCCGCCCAGGCGGGGCCTGTCCGCGGGGCGGGCGTAGCGAGGCACGGCGAGGGACGGGGGTCTGTCCGGAGGGGTGGGGTGACCCTCTGCCGAAGACCGTCGCGCAGCTGGGGCCGGGGCGAGGGCTCATAGCGGCCGCGCATAGCCTTCGTCAGAGGGTCACCCCACCCCTCCCAACGGGATCGGCCCCGAGCTTCGCGACCTGAGCAGGCGCCGCCGAGCGAGCCCTGGGCCAGAGCTCCCAGGGTCCCGGCGTTCCCGATCCCTCGGAAGCTCCCCGAGGGACCATGGCTCCCGTCTCTCGAGAAGCTCCCGAGGGACGAGGCCTCGCCCTCTCTCGGGAAGCTCCCAAGGGACGAGAGCGTCAATCGCGTGGTTCCTTATGGACGCTCGGGGTCCGAAGGGAACCACGGGATCGGGATCTCGGCCTGGCTTCCGGGTCGTGGTTCCTTTTGGACCGTATGGGTCCAAAAGGAACCACGGGATTGGGGGGACGGGGGCTTTGCGGGGGCTGGGGCGCTTTCGTCCCTCGCAGGGCTCGGTCCGTTGGGGAGGGTCGGGTGAGCCTCTGGGCGGCTTGTGGCCTGAGGTCGGGCGGTTCTCGGACGGGGGGAGCGCGATCCACCCGAAGGTCTGAGCGTGAGGGTCACCCGACCCTCCCCGGGCGGGGCCGTGAGCCTTGGCCGTGCCGCGGAGCTACTTCAGGCGCCGCTCCGCCAGTCCCGACTGATAGAACTCCGGGCGATGGATCGCGAAACCGCCCGCAAGAACATGGTCGGAGGCCTGGTCGCCGGCGGCTTCGCCACCGCGATCTTCGCCCTCGCCTTCGTCGCGGCCTTCCTCTACGTCGCCCAGTAGGACCAGGATGAGCGAGCACCGACACATCACCGAGCCCGGCGAGCTGGTCTTCACCCCGCGCCCCTCCTGGGCGCCAGCCTTCCTCGCCCTCGGCGTTCTCGGCCTCGTCGCCGGCATCTACGCCGCCGGCTTCATCTTCTCGCCCTACATCTACGCGATCATCGGCGCGATCGTCGCCCTCTTCGCCTTCGGCTCGCTGGTCCGCGGCGCGACCCGCGGCTATTTCCGCCTGCCGCGCAGGCAGCACGTCAAGCACGCCGCGCTGCCGGTCGAGACGATCTCCCCGCCGAAGCGTTAAGACCAAGCAGCTCGAGGACGAGGGAGGGAGTGTGCTCCGCACATGACCGACCGAGGACGCCGAGACGCGCCGGTCTTAGTGGTTCAGAGCTTCCATTTCGGAGGTGGCGCCCTCGCTCGTCCAAACGCGGACGATGTCCCGCATCGAGAGCACGCCTACCGCCTCGCCGCTGTCGAAGACGACCAGGTGGCGGACGCCGCGGCGCGACATCTCGGCGGCAGCCCGCTCCAGGCTCCACTCGGGCGCGGCGGTGATCACCCGCTCGCTCATATGGTCGGCGACCCGCTCGGCGTCGGGGTCCTCGCCAGCGCCGACCGAGATCAGCAGGTCGCGCTCGGTGACGATCCCCAGCGTCGGCGACTCGTCATCGACGACCAGAGCCGCCCCCGTCCCCTTCTCGACCATCCGCGCCGCCGCCTGCCGCAGCGTGTGCGATGGCCCGACCGTCAGCGACACCTCCGACATCCCGTCCCGCACCTGCATCTTCGTCCTCCTCCGGATTGCGTCCTGAGTTAGTGCGAATCGCCTCAAGAGTACCCCAATCCGGCCGCCCAGCCACGCGGCTTTCGACCGGCCTCGACATATAGACTCCCGCCCGCCTGTCGCCGTATGCAAAGCCTGCCGAAGCCCATCCTCGCGCTGCTCGCGCTCGTCGCCCTCGGGGCCACCGTCGTGGTCGTCAGCGGCTGCGGCACGAGCACCGCCAACACCGAGCGCGGCCGCACGCTGTTCCGCCAGAACTGCGGCACCTGCCACACGCTGGCGCAGGCCGGCACCAGCGGCACCCAGGGGCCCAACCTCGACGACGCTTTCGCCGCGGCGCGCGAAGTCGGCCAGGACAGCGGCACGATCGAAGGGATCGTCGAAGCCCAGGTCGAGAACCCGCGCCCGAGCAACGGCGACCCGGCCGTCTCGATGCCGGCCGACATCGTCAGCGGCCAGGACCTCAACGACGTCGCCGCCTACGTCGGCGAATGGGCCGGCGTGCCCGGCGCGGAACCGCCCCAGGTGGCCGGCGGCCCCGGCGCCCAGGTCTTCAACAACGCCGGCTGCGGCAGCTGCCACAAACTCGCCGGCGTCGAAGGCGCGATCGGCACCACCGGTCCCGATCTGTCCGAAGTGCTGCCCGGCGTCTCCGCGGAAAAGATCCACGAAGACATCGTCGACCCCAACGCGGAAATCGCGCCGGGCTACTCGCCGAACATCATGCCGCCCAACTTCGGCGAATCGCTGAGCGAAGAAGAACTCGAACAGCTCGTCGAATTCCTGGTCGAAAAAACCTCCAAAGGCGGATGAGCACTAGCGGCCGACGGCCGCTTGCGATCATCTCGTAAGCCGATGCGAGAACGCCTCCGCAGCCGCTTCGAGATCTCCCCGCACCGCTATGCGCAGGTGACGCTGGTGGCGCTGATCGGGCTCGCCCTGATCGTTCTCACCGGTGCCGGCGTGCGGATGACCGGCTCCGGCCTCGGCTGTCCCGACTGGCCGCGCTGCTACGGCGGCACCACGCCGCCGCTGGAAACGCACGCGGTGATCGAGTACGGCAACCGGCTGCTGAGCGGGTTCGTCGGGCTCGCGGTGATCGCGGCCGCCGTCCTCGCCTTCTTCCGCAAGCCATACCGCTGGCACCTGGCGCTGTTCGGGGCGCTGCTGCCGGTCGGCGTCGTCGGGCAGGCGATCCTCGGCGCCCTCGTCGTCAAGTACCACCTGGCGCCGGGACTGGTGATGAGCCACTTCATCCTCTCGATGATGCTGCTCGACGCGGCCTTCGCCCTGGCCTGGTGCTCGCGCTACGAGCCCTGGGAGCGGCGCCGCTCGCGCGACTGGCTCGGGGTCTGGTCGGTCCGGGCGCTGATCCCGTTCGGCCAGCTGACGATCCTGCTCGGCACGATCGCCACCGCCTCCGGCCCCCACGCGGGTGCCCACGAAGGGCAGCTCGTCCACCGCTTCACCTTCCAGGGCGCCGACACGCTCGAATGGGTCGTTCAGCGTCACGCGGCGATCGCCACGATCTACGGCCTCGCTGCGATCGCCGTCTGGTTCATCCTGCGCCGCCCAGGAGGCGACAGGAGGGCCGTCAAGCCTCTGACCGTGGTCCTGGGGCTCCTAGCCCTTCAGGGGGCGATCGGTGGCGTCCAGTGGTTTCTGAAACTGCCTGGGGAGCTCGTCTGGCTCCACGTCGCCGTCGCCACCATGAACTGGCTGGCGATGCTCTGGACCGTGGCGGCCGCCGGCCGACTGGAGCCGCGCGATGAAGCGGTGGCTGCGGATGACGGCGAGGGCGAGGCGCGCGCGCCAGCCGGAGCCGCCGCCTAGAACCGGCGGTTCCGGGGATGCTCCCCTTCTGGCTCTCGATCGGCGTCCTCAGCCTCGTCCAGGCGGTTCTGGTGGCACTCCCACGCCCCGCGCGGGCGCCCTGGCTGGAGCGGCTCCGCAGCCGCTGGTGGGCGTTGATCCTGCCGCTCTCGATCGCCGTGGTGATCGCCGCGGTCGCGCAGGAATCGGGCGTCGCCGACTTCCTCACCTACCTGGCGCTGGTCGCGGTGCCGCCGCTCGCCGCCGCGGCGCTCGGCTGGCTCGTCCATGGCGGCCGCCCGCCGCTGGCCCTGGCGGTGGTGCCGCTGTTCGCGATCGCCTGGGCCGCCCAGGGCAGTCTCGGCGGCAACAGCGCCGCGCTGGCGCTCTCGGCGCTCGCCTGCGTCACCCTCGGCTGGCTGCTGGCCGGCGCCGTCCCGGGCCGCTGGCTCGAGCTCGGGATCTACGCGATGGCCGCGGTCGACGCCTACCTGATCGCCGACGACCTGCTGCAGTCGCCGAACGCGACGATCAACTCCGCCGCCCCCGCCGCCGAACTGCCGCGCCTGCAGTTCGTCCACTTCGGCTCGGCCCTGATGGGATTCGGCGACCTCTTCGTCGCCGCCGTCCTCGGCGCGATGCTGGCCCGCGACCGGCGCCTGCAGCTGCGCGGCGCCGCCCTCGCCGCGGTGATCTGCGTCGGCTTCGACCTGCTCTTCTTCGTCATCAGCGAGACCCCCTCCACCGTCCCGATCGCGCTGACCCTGCTGGCGCTGCGCCTGAGCGGCGCGCTGCGGTTCAGCTGGCGCTGACGATCGCGACCGCGACCAGGGTCGCAACCATCGTGCCGAACAGGCCGAGGACCGCGTAGAGCAGCGAGTACTGCAGCGCATCGAAGCGCCGATCCATCGTCGCCTTCAGGCTGTCGAAACCCTCGTCCACCTTGTAGAAGCGCTCGTCGACCTTGTCGAACCGCCAGTCGACCTGGTCGAACCGCCGGTCGACCTCTTCGAATCTGCGATCCACGTCGGCGAAGCGTTCGTCGCTCTTCTCGTCCAGCCGGACGAGGCGTTCCTCGACCCGGTCGAGTCGCTCGCCGAAGGTCTCTTCCACGTGGTCGAAGCGTTCGTCGACCCGCTTCGAGAATTCCTCGAGTCGCTCGTCGGTCCAGCTGTCCCTTGCCATCACGGCCATGCAACCAGACTAGCCGATCGAGCGCAACTCATTGTCTGAAAGCGGTGCCAACTTTGGGCCAACTCTGTGTCAACCCTGGCGCCGTTTTGCCTGGACCCAGCGGATCCCGTGCCAGCAGGCCGCGATCACCAGCACCAGGCCCCACAGGGCCCCCACCAGCGGCCGCGTCAGCAGCGTCAGCGCCACCACCGAGGCCCCCGCGACCATCACGATCACGACCCATCTGAAGACAGCCTGCTCAGAGATGTTCAGCGGCATTCGCCAACCTTAGAGCGACCGCGAGGAACCAGGCGGGTCGTGAGACGGGCAGTTACGGGTCGTGAAGGAGACAAGGACGCCCGGTCAGCTACCGGAGTCCCGCAGGTCTACGACCTCGCAGGCGTGGTCGCCAGCCCGGTCAACGATCTCCGGGTCGCCGGTCCACAGCGGTGCTCCGACGCGAACCGCCGCGGCAATGCAGAAGGCATCGGCGTAGGAGAGGCCGCCTTGGGCCTTGATCTTCGCCGCGACCGACACGAGTGGCCAATCGGGATCGAGGACATCGAGGCGCCGCCGCACCCGCTCGATGTCCGCGAGCGCCGACTCCTCGCCATCGCCCCGCATGCGGATGTACAGAACCTCGCCGAGGTTGATCGAACAAATCGTCGCGCCCTCTTCCAACCAGGCGGCTTCGATCCGCCCGGCGGGCCGCTCATCCTTCAGGTATGCCAGCAGCGCCCAGCTATCGAGAACGACCAACGCCCCACCTCTGGGCCTTGCGCTCCTCCAAATCGCGCTCGCGGCGGCGCTCCTCCAACAGTTCCTCGGTGGCGCCGCCCGGGGTGTCGGCCCAGATGCCGCGCAGAGATTTGACTTCCTCCCTGCGCTGCGCCCGATCATCCTCGACCCTGCGTACGCGCACATCCCGCCCATCGGGCTCGAAGGTCACCTCGTCGCCGGGTTGGATCCCGATCTTCTCGCGGATCGCCTTCGGGATCACGACCTGACCTTTGATGCCGACCTTATGAGTCATACGCCTCAGTATAACGCCGCAACCCCCCACCGGACCCACTTGACGCTGGCTTGATCGCCCGACAACGCGGTATGGCAAGAACCCAACTCTCAGGCTCCGCCGCCACGCATCAATTCCTTGCTAGAGCGGCTTCTAGAGGATGTAGACCGTGACGAACACGATGATCCACATGATGTCGACGAAGTGCCAGTAGATCCCTGGCACCTCGACGCCGAGGTGCTTCTCCGGCTCCTTGCCGAAGTGGCCGCGGAAGGCGCGGATCGTCGCGAAGGTGAGCAGCATCAGGCCGGCGAAGACGTGGGCTCCGTGCAGGCCGGTGAGGCAGTAGAAGATCGAGCCGAAGGCGAGGTCGCGGGCGCTGAAGCCGATGTGGACGTACTCGTTGATCTGGATGAAGAGGAAGGTCGCGCCCAGCAGCCAGGTGAGGACGAGGCCGACTTTGAGGCCCCGGTGGTTGCCGCGGCGGATCGCCTCCAGCGCGTAGTGGACGGTGAAGCTCGAGGAGACCAGGATCGCCGTGTTGACGCCGGCGATCGCGACCGGGAATTCGTACGGTTCCGGCGGCCAGTTGGCCGGGTTGACAACGACGCGGAGGAAGAAGTAAGAGGCGAAGAAGGCGCCGAACAGCATCACCTCGGAGACGATGAAGAGGAGGATGCCGAGGACCTGCGGGTCGATCCGCGAGCTTCTGTTGGCCGCGGGCGGCCCGTGGTGGTGCTCGTCGGCGTGGCCGTGCCCGAGGGTTGCGGTCGCGCTCTCCATCAGTGCCCCCCCTCCTCGGCCACCGCGGCGGCGACTGCCCCCGGCGCACGACCGACCTCGATGTGCTGTACCTGCTTCTCGGTGATCTCGCGCACCCGCCCGACCAGGTCCTGCTCGAGCCAGTGCGAGCTCTCGCCGGCGAAGGTCGAGATCAGGACCTCGTCGATCCGGTAGTGCTCGATCGCGTTCTTGACCGCCAGGAACGGGTCCGGGCTCATCGGCTGGCCGGTCGCGTCGACGTCGGCCCTGTAGAGCTCGGCCAGGGTGGAAGCCAGGTCGGTGACGATCTCGGCCTCGCTGACGTCGTCGGCGCGCGGGCAGACGATCGTGTAGCGGTGGGCCGCGTTGGCGGCGCGCTCCTTCAGCCGCGTGACCAGGTCCGGGGCGGCGACCGTCTTGGTCGCGACCACCAGGGTGTGGATCAGGTCCCAGCGGATCGCGTCGTCTTCGATCCGGACCGGGATGTGGGTCAGCTTGACGTCCGGCTCGATCCGCTTCCGCGCCCACTCGACCAGGTCTTTGCGGGTGAAGCCGAAGCGGGTCTCGTAGAGGCAGGAGAGCAGCATCTCGCCGGGTTCGTGGGCGCGGACGGCGTCGTCGATCGCGAGCGAGGGCTCGGGGTCAAGCACCTCGCCGATCGACTCGATGCCGAACTCGCTCAGCACCGCCATCGTCACCTCGACCCTGGCGCGCGCGGCCTCGCGCAGCTCGCCGGCGTCGATCAGCTGGCCGACCGACGGCTGGTTCTGCGGCGCCACCACGATCACCCTGGAGACCTGGTCCTGGCGCTCGCGCACGGCCTGCAGCAGCTTGCGCCCGCCGGCGACCTCGTTGAGGAAGACCAGCAGCGGCCGCTTCTCGGCCTCGCTCACGAGGAGGACCCCACGACGCTCGGCTCGCCGGCCGGCACCTCGGCGCCCTCGCCGGCCATGATCGCGTGGCGGGCGCCCGGGATCCCGAACTCGTAGGGCCCGCCGACGACGCGCGGGATCTCGTCGAAGTTGAAGATCGGCGGCGGCGAGGAGACCTGCCACTCGATCGAGTTGCCGCGCCAGGGGTTGGCCGCGGCGCGCGGACCGAAGCGCCAGCTGACGACCATGTTGTAGACGAAGACCAGCTGGACGGCCCCGAGGAAGAAGGCGCAGACGCTGATCAGCAGGTTCCAGTTGCCGAACTGGGTCGCGTAGTCGGCGACGCGGCGCGGCATCCCGTCCATCCCGACCCAGTGCATCGGGATGAAGGTGCCCCAGGTGCCGATCACGGTCCCCCAGAAGTGGACCCGGCCGAGCCGCTCGTCGTACATCCGGCCCGTCATCTTCGGGAACCAGTGGTAGATGCCGGCGAAGATCGTGAAGACCGAGCCGCCGAAGAGCACGAAGTGGATGTGGGCGACGATGAAGTAGGTGTCGGAGACGTGGATGTCGAGCGGCACCATGCCGAGCATGACGCCGCTGATCCCGCCGATCGTGAAGGTGACGATGAAGGCGAGCGCGAACAGCATCGACGTCGAATAGGTGTGGATCTTGCCGAAGTAGAGGGTTCCCAGCCAGGAGAAGATCTTGATCCCGGTCGGCACCGCGATCAGCAGGGTCGTGAACATCATCGGCACCCGCAGCCAGGAGAACATTCCGGCGACGAACATGTGGTGAGCCCAGACCGAGTAGCTGAGGACGACGATCCCGATCAGCGCCAGCGCCATCAGCCGGTAGCCGAAGATCGGTTTGCGCGAGTGGATCGATATGACCTCGGAGATGATCCCGAAGCCGGGCAACATCATGATGTAGACGGCTGGGTGCGAATAGAACCAGAAGATGTGCTGGTAGCTGATCACGTCGCCGCCCGAGGCGAACTGGAAGAAGTTGGTGCCGAGGAGGCGGTCGAAGAGGACCATGAACTGGGCGCCGGCGACGAACGGGGTGGCGGCGACGACGAGCAGCGAGGTCGAGAGGTTGGCCCAGACCAGCAGCGGCATCCGCCAGAAGGTCATCCCCGGCGCCCGCATGGTGATGATCGTGACCAGGAAGTTGAGCGCGGTCGCGATCGATGAGGCGCCGGCGAACTGGACGCCGAGGTTGAAGAACGACTGGCCGAGCGGCGCCCCGGTGGAGAGCGGCGCGTAGCCGGTCCAGCCGGCGTCGAAGGCGCCGCCGGGCGCCAGGAAGCTGCCGATGAAGAGCAGGCCGGCGAGCGGCAGCATCCAGAAGCTGAGCGCGTTGAGGCGCGGGAAGGCCATGTCCGGGGCGCCGATCATCAGCGGCAGGACGTAGTTGGCGATGCCCGCGAAGACGGGGATGACGAAGACGAAGATCATCAGCACCGCATGCGTCGAGAAGAGGCTGTTGAAGGTCGCCGCGTCGACGATCTGGGTGCCCGGCTGGGCCAGCTCGGCGCGGATCAGCATCGCCATCAGCCCGCCGAGGAAGAAGAAGAAGAACGTGGTGACGATGTACTGGATGCCGATCACCTTGTGATCGGTGTTGAAGCGGAAGTAGTCGCGCCAGCTCTTGGCGCCGTGCTGGGAGTGGTCGTCGGGGATCGTCGGCAGCCCGAACGCCCAGCGCAGCCAGTAGTCGAAGCAGCCGAAGCCGACGAGGAAGCCGAGCGGAGCCATGATCAGCGGCACGACCACGTGCGGATAGCCGGTCTGTTCGGTCTGGTAGAGCGGCAGGCCGGAGATCGCGCGTATCGAGATCACCAGGCCGAAGCCGATTGCCCCGAATGCGAGCGCCCCGAGAGCGCCTCGAATCCAGCCCGGTCGCTTGATCGCTTCCACCATCAGATCCCCTCCATTATGCCCCGCCCGCTCCGACTTCTTCGGGTGGGTTCGTCTGCGTGTCCTGGACCACCGACTCCTCCAGCGCCGGCGGCACCGTCTGCTGCAGGCCGCTGACCCATTCCTGGAACTTCTTCGGCGACTCGACGACGACCTTGGCCCGCATCGCGGCGTGGCCGTACCCGCAGAGCTCGGTGCAGATCAGCTGGTAGGTGCCCGTCTTGTCGGGCGTGACGATCGCCGTCGTCGTGATCCCTGGCACGTTGTCTTTCTTGATTCGCCACTCCGGCACCCAGAACGAGTGGATCACGTCCTGCGAATGCATCTTGAAGTGGACCTGGCGGTTGACGGGCACGTGCAGTTCGCCCTGCGACCAGACGTTGCCCTTGCTCGGATAGCCGAAGCTCCAGGCGAACTGCTGCGAGAAGACGTTGACCGTGAGCGGGTCCTTGGTCGTCTTTTCGATGTCGTGCAGGACCTTCCAGCTGTAGCCGCCGGCGAAGAGGACGATGATCGTCGGGATCAGCGTCCAGGCGACCTCGAGCCGGGTGTTGCCGTGGATCGGCTCGCCGTCGGACTCGTCGCCCGGCTTGGCGCGGAATTTGTACAGCGCGTAGGCGAGCATCACTACGACCAGGGAGAAGACCAGCGACGAGAGGACGATCATCACGTTGAGGAGATCGTCGATCTGCGGCGCGGCGGTCGATGCCTCCTGGCCGTTCCAGTTGATCGACAGCATCACCGCCGAAATGGCCGCGGCGAGCGCGATCGTCGCACCCATCATCTTCACTATCGGCAGGCGTCCATACATGCTGCGGCGGGCATTCTATTGAAGCGGCGGCCGGAGGCTTTGCGGCCTCAGGTGACGCTTGACACTAGCGCTCTAGGGACGGGGCAGGGAGCGGGTTTCCCCGGCCGCGGCAAGCAGCACCGCGCGCGCCACTCCCTCCCAGCTCCAGAGCCGAGCGACGGTCGCCACCAGCTCGCGGCGGGCGTCCTCCCGCGTTTCGGCGGGCAGCGCAAGCCAGCCGTCGAGACGGGCGGCGATCGCCTCGACGGCGCCGGCCGCGACCGGGAACGAGGTCAGCGGGGCGACCGGCGGCGGCAGCGCCGGGGCCAGCTGACGGGACACCTCGAGCATCCCCGAGTGGCCGGCCGAGACCGGCAGGGCGCCGCAGGCGGCGGCCTCGACCGCGACCATCCCGAAGGCCTCGGGGAAGGTGCTCGGCATCACCGCCGCCTCGGTCCGCCCGAACAGCCGCGCCACCTCGTGGTGCTCGAGGCGACCGATGAACTCGACCGAGCCGGCCGCGGCGCGGGCCTGCACGGCGTAGCCCGCGGGCGGGTCGGCGAGGAAGGCGGTGAGGATCGGCAGCGGCAGCTGCTCGCCGCCCTCGAGCGCCCAGCCGAGCCGCGCGACCTCGCGCGCCTCGTCGAGGTCGCCGCCCTCGAGCGCGGCCAGCAGCCGCCGCAGGCCGCCCTCGTACTCGCCGTAGCCGGCGACCTGCAGGCGCGCCTCGGGGTGGGCCGCGTGGACCAGGGGCCAGGCGGCGAGCAGCAGGTCGACGCCCTTGGAGACGATCAGCTTGCCGACGTAGGCGACCAGCGGCTCACGGGTGCCGGCCGGGCGGAACTCGCGCACGTCGACGCCCGGCGGGCCGAGCCGCGTCTTCTCCTTCAGCCCCGGGAGGTCCGGGAGGGCGCCCCAGAGCGACTGCGCGGTGTGGGCGGAGCCGACGAGGACGCCGCCGGCCGGTGCCAGGCCCTCGCGGGCGTAGGGCCCGAAGCGCTCGGCCTCGGGCTTGACCGTGTACTCGAGCGCCGAGCCGTGGATCTTCACCGCGTAGGGGGAGACGGCGGCACGGGCGAGGATCGCCGGCCCCATCACCAGGTGGTTGGCGAGGGCGGCGTCGATGCCGCCGGCCGCGGCCGCGACCTCGCGCACGGCGGCGACGTTGGCCTCCAGGTAGCGGTCGAGCTCGGCCTCGCTCAGCTCCCCGAACGCCTTGACCTCGAAGCCCTCGTAGGGGTCCTTGACGTAGACCGGGAGCAGGCCGCCGATCTCGGGGTTGTGGATCTCGACCCCCTCGATCGCGACCTCGCGGTCCTGGCAGACCAGGTGGACCTCGTGGCCGAGCGCGGCCAGCGCCCGCGCCAGGTTGGCGTTGTAGATGTTGCTGCCGGTGCCGCGCAGCATGTAGCCGTGGAAGAGGAGTACGCGCATCCGGGAAGCAAGCTAATAGTCTTCCCGGCGATGAACAACGACCGGCAGCTCTACAGGATGCGCGCCCCGGCCTCCGGCCGCGAGGCGATCGCCCACGCCGAACCGGGTCAGATCTACCTCGACCGCGAGACCGGCGAGGAGATGGAGCCGGTGGCGATGCTGCTGCCGCTCGCCCCCTCGGCCTCCGCCCTCCCCCGCACCCCGGCCAACCTGCGGGCCTGCCGCCGCTGCGACCAGCTGATCGGCCTCGACGTCAGCGACTGCCCCTACTGCGGGTTGCGGCAAAGCGCGCTTTAAGCGTCGCGGGACGGGCGGCTGCCGGCAGGCCCTCCTCACTCGGATCCTTTGAGCTATCGTCTCCGGTCGTCCGTGCTGCCGCAGCGGCAAAGTTCCGCAAAACGTTCGGAGGGCCTACCGACATCCGCCCTCACGGGACGCACTGAAGCACGGAAGCCACAAGACCGGAGTCGAGCTACACGTCGCTCACGTCGCCCTACCCAGTGAGCTTCCAAGGGTCCGTATCGCCGCAAGGGCTCCGTTGGGCGGATGTCGGGTATGCCCCTGAACGTTTTGCGCCGCTGGCCGAGAGCGCGATCTCGGACCGGCCACAGGCGACCCAGCCAGGTAGGCGAGTGAAGGGGCATGCCCGGCAGCCGCCCCCGCACCGCCCCCGCGCCGCTACGGCTGCTTGACCAGCGTCGCCGTGTAGAGCAGACGCGCGTTCGAGTAGTAGCACCCGTAGGTCTTGATTTTGCCGACGCCCTGCTGGGGATGCCCGGTCTGGATGTCTTCCTTGGAGGAGCAGTGGCCGGGTAGGCGGCTGCCGCGCCAGGTGTTTTCGGCGGAGACGTTGAAGGCGAACATCGGCGCCCAGGTCGGGATCGTCAGCGCCACGACCTGGCCCTTGAGCACGGTGAGCGGGTGCTCGAGGGCGAAGATCGGGGTGGTGCCGAAGTAGGGGTTGAGGGTCTGCAGCGGGCTCTGGCGGACGAGCTTGTAGCGAGGCGGCTTCGAGCCTTCGACCGGGCGCAGGATCCCGATTCGCGCCCGCGAGGGCTTGCCGAGGAATTCGTTGAAGAAGCCGATCTCGTTGGTCGTCGTCTTGGTTTCCTTGCGCGAGGGCTTGGCGAGGGTGATCGACCAGGCGACCACCTTGCCGTCGAAGGGCGCCTCGTAGGGCCTCGCCACCCCGCCGGCGATCGCCTGGAACCCGGTCACGTGGCCCTCGACCCGGCAGGGCTCGATCTCGACGTTGTTGACGATCTTGCCCGGGCAGGAGGCGGGCGGCGCTTCGGAGGTCTTGCCGAGGGTGACGACGCGCAGCGGCGCCGAGTCGGCTTCTCCCGGGGAGATCGCGACAAGGGCCGCGAGCAGGCCGGCGGCGAGCACCGCCAGGGCCCAGTTACGGCCGCTTCGGCTTTTGATTTGGTGAATGAGCATGAATACCCAGCAACACGGGGCCCCAGGCCCAGTTGCGCCCGAGCCCCGATCGGCCGGGATTCTGCCTTCCGCAGCGGAGGAATGTCGCACCGGGTGGCGCTTGCATGATCGCCCCCAGGTGCCGTCGGTAGGGTTTCTGACACCAGATGGAAGCCGGCGACCGCGCAGACGATTTCATCCCGTCGGGCCTCGCCGCCTTCGGGATCGAGGCCGACGAGGTCGAGCTGGCGGTGATCAGGGCCGCGCACGCGACGTTCTGGCCGCCGATCCTCGAGCTGCTCGAACTGGACCCGGGCGAGCTCGAGCCCGAGCCCTCCCCGGACCTCTCGCAGGCGCCCGCCGAGCGATGAGCACCGAGCTGGTCGATCTGCCGCTGCGCGCGCAGGCGGCGGCGCTCGCCGCCGGCGAGGCCGACCCCGGCGAGCTGCTGGCCGCGACCCTGGCGCGGATCGAGCGGCGCAACCCGGCGATCAACGCCGTCGTCGAGACCTTCCCCGATCGCTCGCGCGAGATGCTGGCGGACGCCCCGGCCGGGCCGCTGCACGGCGTCCCGGTCGTGATCAAGGACGAGTGGCCGCTGCCCTGGCGGGCGCAGCGCTTCGGCGCCGCCGAGATGCTCGCCGCGCGCGACCCCGCTCCCGGCGAGTCCGGTCCCTACCGGGCGCTGCGCGATGCCGGCGCGGTGATCGTCGGGGTCGGCAACATGCACGAGCTCGGCGGCGGCAGCACCGGCGCTCTCTCCGTCTACGGCCCGGCGCGCAACCCCTGGGACCCCGAGCGCTGCCCCGGCGGCTCCTCCAGCGGCCCCGCGGCCGCGGTCGCGGCGCGCCTCGTCGCCGGCGCGGTCGGCGCCGACGGGCTCGGCTCGATCCGCTACCCGGCCGCCTACTGCGGCCTGACCGGGCTGAAGCCGACCTTCGGCCGCGCCGCGATGGCCGGCCACCACATGGACGGGATCTCGACGATGATCGTCTCCGGCCCGCTCTGCACCGACGCCGCCGACTGCCGGCTGCTCGCCTCGGTCCTCTGCGGCGAGGAGCTGCCCGCCGGGGACGCCGCCGGGCTGCGGATCGGGATCGTCCGCGACAGCGTCACCGACGACGTCGCCCCGGCCGTCCGCGACGCCTGCGAGGAGGCGATCCGGGCGCTGATCGCCGAGACCGGCGGCGAGCTGGTCGAGGTCGAGCTGGCGGACCTGGCGCCGGCGACGCTGGCCGGGGTCCTGATCGGCAACAGCGAGGGCCTCGCCGGGCTGAGGCCGAGCCGGCTGCGCTCGCTCGACCCGGGGCTGAGCCCGATCGCCCGCGGCCTGCTCAAGTACCGGATGCTGCTGCCGGCGGCGGCGACGGCGAAGGCGCGCGAGGTGCGCACGCTGATGCGGCGGCGCCTCGCCGCGGTCTACGCGGGGGTCGACGTGATCGCCTGGCCCACCGTCCCCGCCGTCGCCCCGCCGCTCGAGGCGCCGGTGGTCGAGCTCCCCTCGGGGACGACGACCGCCGACCAGGCGAACATCCGCGGCGCCGCCCTCGCCAACCTCACCGGCGTGCCGGCGGTCAGCGTCCCGGTCGGCTTCGACGACGGCCTCCCGGTCGGCTTGCAGCTGCAGGCCGCCTGGGGGCGCGAGGCGCTGCTGCTCGACGCCGCCGAGGCGCTGGAGCGGGCCAACGGGCGCCGCTGGGTCGAGGCGCTGCCGCCGCTGGCCGCGGCCGAGACGAGCGGGACCTGAGCGTGCCGGCGATCGTCGCCAGCGACCTGCGGCGCGCCTTCGACGACCTGCTGGCCGTGCAGGGCATCGACCTGAGCGTCGAGGAGGGCGAAATCTACGCCTTCCTCGGGCCCAACGGCGCGGGCAAGACGACGACCGTGCGGATGCTGACGACGCTGCTGCTGCCGACCGGCGGAGCGGCCACGGTCGCCGGCCACGACGTCGTCGCCGAAGCGCGGGCGGTGCGCGCCTCGATCGGGGTCGCCCTGCAGGAAGCGGCACTCGACCCGCTGATGACCGGCCGCGAGCTGATCCGACTGCAGGCGACCCTGCAGGGGATCGCCACCGGCGAGGGCCGGCGCCGCGCCGACGACCTGCTCGAGCGGGTCGGGCTGAGCGATGCCGCCGGCCGCCGCGTCGGCACCTACTCGGGCGGCATGCAGCGCCGCCTCGACCTCGCCGCGGCGCTGGTCCACGAGCCCCGCGTCCTCTTCCTCGACGAGCCGACGACCGGGCTCGACCCGGTCAGCCGCAAAACGATCTGGGAGGAGGTGCGGGCGCTGAACGACGCCGGCACCACCGTCTTCCTCACCACCCAGTACCTGGAGGAGGCCGACCAGCTCGCCGACGACGTCGCGATCATCGCCGATGGCCGGATCGTCGCCGAAGGCACGCCGGACTCGCTGAAGGCGGAAGTCGGCAGCCCCCACGTCCAGCTCCACCTCGCCGACGGCCAGGTCGCCGAGGCCGAGGCGACTCTCGGGCGCCTCGGCCGGCTGCTGCCCCCGCGCGACGGCAAATGCGTCGAGGTCGAGGTCGCGGGCGGCGCCGCCGACATCCCCCGCGTCGTCCGCGCGCTCGACGAGGCGGGGATCGCGGTCGAGTCGCTGGAGCTGGTCAAGCCGACCCTCGACGACGTCTTCGTCGCCAAGACCGGACACCACCTGCCGGGCGGCGAGGAGGAGACCGAGCAACCGCCGGCACTCGCATGAGCGCGCTCGCCGTCAACGCCCGCGTCGTCCGCGCCCTGGGGATGCGCTCGGTCCGCCAGACCTTCCGCCGGCCGCAGCTGATCGCGCCGATCATCGTCTTCCCCACCCTGCTGCTGGCGATCCAGACCGGCGGCGCCAGCGCGGCGCTGCAGCTGCCCGGCTTCCCCGAAGTGCAGAGCTTCCTGCAGTTCATGCTCGCCGGAGCGATGATGCAGTCGCTGATGATCGCCGGCAACAGCGGCGGCATCGCCCTCGCCGTCGACATCGAGATGGGTTTCACCGACCGCCTCTTCGCCGCTCCGATCCCGCGCTTCGCGATCGTCCTCGGCCGCCTCGCCGGCACCGGCGCGCTCGGCCTCTTCGCCGCCCTCTGGTTCCTCGCGATCGGGCTCCTCTTCGGCACTCCGATCGAGGCCGGCGTCGCCGGCGCGCTGCTGGCGGTCGTCCTCGTCACCGCGGCGGCGCTGGCGGTCGGCGGGATCGGCGCCGCGATCGCGCTGCGGACCGGCAGCGCCAGCGTCGTCCAGGGGCTGTTCCCGCTCGTCCTCGTCGTCCTCTTCCTCTCCTCCGCCTTCTTCCCCCAGGAACTGATGATCGAGCCGGCGAAGACGATCGCCGCCTACAACCCGCTCAGCTTCATCGTCGAAGGGATCCGCGAGCCGATGATCTCCGGGATCGACGCAACCGAGACGCTCGACGCGGTGCTGGCGATCCTCGGCATCGTCGTCCTCGGCCTGGCGCTGAGCGCGCGGGCCCTGCGCCACCGGCTGAGGGTCGGGTGATGGAGGCGGCGAGCGCCACCGCGACGGCGAGCGCGACGGCGCCGCTGCGGCCGCCGGCCTGGCGCGCCAACCTGACGACGATCGGGGCGCTGATCGCGCGCGCCAAGAACGAGCTCGTGCGGGTCCCCGGGGCGGCGATCCCCGGCGTGCTGGCGCCGACGATCTTCTTCCTCGGCCTCAACGGCGTCTTCGGCGCGCTGACCCAGGTCAGCGGCTTCACCACCGGCAGCTACGAGGCCTTCATCGTCCCGGTCAGCATGCTGCAGGGAGCCGGCTTCACCGGCGCCGCCGCCGGCGTCAACCTCGCCCGCGACATCGAAGCCGGCTGGCTCGACCGCCTGCTCGTCTCCCCCGCCCCGCGCTGGGTGCTGCTCGCCGGCACCGTGCTCGCGGCCAGCCTGCGGGCGCTGATCCCGGCGACCTTCGTGCTGGCGATGGCGCTGGCGCTCGGCGCCGGCTTCCCCGGGCTCGACGGTCTGCTCGTCGCCTACCTGATGGTCGCGGCGATGGCCGCGGTCGCCGCCTGCTGGGGCTCGTTCCTGGCCCTGCGCTTCAAGAGCCAGTCGGCGGCGCCGCTGATGCAGGCGGGGATGATGGCGCTGATCCTCACCACCACCGCCTACGCGCCGCTGGCGCTGCTCGCCGGCTGGCTGCAGGACGTCGCCCGCCTCAACCCGGTGACCCAGGTGGTCGAAGCGGCGCGGCAGGGCTTCGTCGGTGGCGTCACCTGGGCCGACACCTGGCCCGGGGTGGCGGCGCTGGCGGGGATGCTGGCGGTGCTCGGGCTGCTCGCCCTGCGCGAGATGCGGCGAACCGCGGCGTGAGCCCGCGCGCGGAGCACGGGCCCGAGCGGCCGCGCCCCGACGCGGCGGCGCTGGCCGAGGCGGCGCTGTCGCTGGCCGAGCGGGTGCTGCGCTGGAACTGGACCGAGGGCGAGCGCGACGGGTTCCGCTACCGCTACACCCGCCCCAGCCCCGGCCGCTACCCGTGGCAGTGGTACTGGGACTCCTGCTTCGCGGCGATCGTCTGGCGCCGCATCGACCGCGACCGGGCGGAGGCCGAGCTGCGGACCCTGCTGGCGGCGCAGCGTCCCGATGGCTTCCTCGGCCACACGATCTTCTGGGGCCACCCGGTCTCCGGCATGCGCCGCGCCTTCTACAACGTCGCCTCGCGCGGCGCGTTCCAGACCGAGACGATCCAGCCGCCGCTGCTGGCCTGGGCCTGGCGGATCGCCGTCGGCGACCCGACGGCGGAGCCGCGGATCGCGGCCCAGGCCGAGTGGCTCGCCGCCAATCGCGACCTCGACGGCGACGGCCTGCTCTGGCTGGTCCAGCCCGACGAGTCGGGGCTCGACGCCTCGCCCAAGTTCGACCCGGTCTGGGGCCGGCGCGCCAACGGCCGCATCGGCTTCCCGCTGCTGGTCCGCCGCAACCGCCGGCTCGGGTTCGACGCGCGGCGGGTGCGCGAGGCCGGCGGGCCGGTCCTCTGCGAGGTCCTCGTCAACACCTTCTGGTCGCTCTCGCTGCAGGCGCTCGGCCGTCCCTCGGCGACGCCGGCGCTGGTCGAGCGGCTCTGGGACGAGCGTCGCGGCCTCTTCGTCGACGAGGCGCAGCCGGGCGGCCTGCGGCCGGCGCCGCTGACCTGGGCCTCGCTGGCGCCGCTGGCGCTGCCCGACCTGCCGGAGGCGATCGGCCGCCGCCTGGTCGAGGAGCACCTGCTCAACCGGGAGGAGTTCCTCACCCCGGTGGCGCCGCCCTCGGTCGCCGCCGACGAGGAGAGCTACGAGCCAGGCGGCGGCCGCGGCCCGATCCGCCGCTACTGGCGCGGCCCGACCTGGGTCAACTCGGCCTGGCTGGTCTGGCTCGGCCTGCGCCGGCTCGGCTACGCGGAGCAGGCCGAGACCCTCGCCGCCGGCATTCTCGGCGCCGCCGTCCGCGAAGGCCTGCGCGAGTACTACGACCCGCGCACGGGCAGGGGCCTCGGCGCCAAGGACTTCGCCTGGTCGGCCCTCGTCGCCGAGCTAGCCGATCCCGATCCGACCTATCGCTTCAAATAGTTCGCTGGCTAGGACGCAGGGAGGGAGACGAGGGGAGCGCACTCCGGTGCGTGACCCGAAGGCGACCGACCGAGGACGCCGCCAGCGGGCTATTTGTAGCGATAGGTGATACGACCCCGGTCGAGGTCGTAGGGAGAAAGCTCGATCTTCACCCGGTCGCCCGGGAGGATGCGGATGTAGTGGCGCCGCATCTTGCCCGAGATGTGTCCCAGCACGTCGTGTCCGTTGTCGAGTTTGACGCGGAACATCGTGTTCGGGAGAGCCTCGGTGATCTCGCCCTCCATTTCGATCTTTTCCTCTTTGGCCATGCGGCGATGAGCGTACCTGACCCCGCTCTCCGGGCGCGGTCAGGAGGTGTCGCCGGTCCAGGTCGCCCAGTTGCGCGCGTGCTCGAGCGCGGCGGCGCGGTCGGCGACCTCGCCGGCGAACTGGGCCGCCTCCAGCTCGGCGAGCGCCTCGCCGATCCGCGGCCCCTCGTCGATGCCGAGCGCGGCGGCCAGCTCGTCGCCGCGCAGCAGCGGCGCCGGCGGTCCCTGCCCGCGCCAGTCGAGCGCGGCGGCGATCAACTCGCGCGCCAGCTCGAGGTGCGCGGCGACCATCTCCGGGCTGGCGATCGGGCCGTGGCCGCGGGCCGAGAGCCGATCGGCGACGGTGAGCAGGGTGACGTCGACGCCGACCGGCTCGGTCGCCCGCAGGTAGTCGTGGACGCGGCGGGCGGGCAGGGGCGCCTCGGGGATCATGAAGCCGAGCCGCAGGTGGTGCAGCGCCAGCCCCTGCAGGTGGCGGGTCAGCCGCCGGCTCGCCCGCAGCCGCAAGCAGATCGCGCCGACGATCTCCGCCCCGACCTCGTCGTGGCCGCGGAAGCCGACGAAGCCGCCCTGCTCGGACCGCGTCGCGGGCTTGCCGATGTCGTGGAAGAGAGCGCCGAGGCGCAGCGCCGTGCCGCGGTCGACCTCGTCGGCGAGCGGTTCGGCGAGCAGGGCCGCGACCTCCTCGGCGCGCTCGCCGGCGAAGCGGTCGAGGTCGCGCTCGATCGCCAGCGTGTTCTCGAGCACCGCCAGGGTGTGGTCGTAGACGTCGAGGTGGTGGTTGGGCCCCTGCTCGACGCCGCGCAGCGCCTGCAGCTCGGGCAGGACGACCGCGGTCAGCCCGAGCTCGTCGAGCAGCGCCAGACCGCGCAGCGGGTCGGGCCCGCCGACCAGCTGGCGCAGCTCGGCGAGCTGCCGCTCGCCGGCCGGATCGGCGGCGCGCCCGCTGGCGGCGCGGGCGAGCGTCAGCGTTTCCGGCGCGATCTCGAGCCCGAGCCCGGCGGCGAGGCGGGCGGCGCGCAGCAGCCGCAGCGGGTCGTCCTCGAAGCTGCGCGGCCCTACCGCTCGCAGCGAGCGTCGCTCGAGGTCGGCGAGGCCGCCGTGGGGATCCAGCGCCGCGCCCGCGCCCAGCGGCACCGCCACCGCGCCGATCGTGAAGTCGCGCTCGGCGAGGTCGGCCTCGATCGCGCCGCCCCTCAGCGCGGTGACGTCGACCT
The DNA here is from genome assembly GCA_963810455.1 of uncultured Actinomycetes bacterium. GTDB lineage: Bacteria > Actinomycetota > Thermoleophilia > Solirubrobacterales > 70-9 > VAYN01. Next base: position 53,403 of record CAWEOH010000056.1, on the reverse strand, counting down.
GCCAGCCGCGCTCTCCGGCGACCACGCGCCAGGTGCCGAACTCGGCCGAGAGCTCGAAGGCGTGCTCGCCGAGCTCGGCGGCGACCGCCTTGGCCGCGGCGCCGGGGTCGCCGGCGACAGCGAGGTCGAGGTCGGCGACCGGGCGCCCGAGCGCCGCGTCGCGCACCGCGCCGCCCACCGCCCAGGCGTCCGGGCCGCCGGCCAGGGCACGCCGCGCCGCGGCGACCAGCGGCTCGGCCCGGACCGCGTCGGCGAGCGCCCCGCTCGACGCCGCGCTCATGCGGCCCGGCGCGGCACCCGGGCGGAGATGCCGCAGGTGACCTCGTAGTTGATCGTGTCGAGGCGGGCGGCGACCTCCTCGGCGTAGATCCGGTCCTCGCCCTGGGCGCCGATCAGGACCGCCTCGTCGCCGGCGGCGACCTCGGTCTCGGGGCCGAGGTCGATCGTCACGTTGTCCATCGAGACCGTGCCGACGACCGGGTGGCGCCGGCCGCCGACCAGGATCTCGGCGTTGTTGCTGAGGCCGCGGCGGACGCCGTCGCCGTAGCCGAGCGGGACGACGCCGACCCAGGTCTCCTCCGGTGCCGTCCAGCGCTGGCCGTAGCCGGCGCTGGCGCCGGCCGGGAAGCGCTTGACGTCGGCGACGTAGGAGGTCAGCGCCAGCGCCGGCCGCAGGTCGCGCTCGGCGGGATCGCCCTGGAAGGGATCGAGGCCGTAGATCGCGATCCCGCAGCGGGCCATGTCGAAGTGCGAGCGCCGGTCGCGGAGGACCGCGGCGCTGTTGGCGGCATGCGCGGCGAGCTCCGGGAACTCGGCCTTCGCCTGCTCGACCAGCGCCACGAAGCGGTCGAGCTGCTCGTCGAAGAAGGCCGAGTCGGGTTCGTCGGCGGTCGCGAAGTGGGTCCAGACCGCGGCCAGCTCGAGGTCGGGGTCTGCCTCGCAGGCGCGGGCCAGCTCCAGCACCTCGGCCGGGTCGGCGGTCCCCAGCCGCCCCATCCCGGTGTCGTACTTGACGTGGACGCGGGGACGCTTGCCGAGCGCCGCCGCCCGCTCGGCGAGCAGGTGGCGGAAGCCCTCGCGCCAGACGGCGACCTCCGAGCCGGCGGCGAGCGCGATCTCGACCTCGGCCGCGGTCAGCGCCCCGAGGGTCAGCAGCGGCACGTGCGGGAAGCGGCGCGCGATCCGCTCGGCCTCCGACGCGGTGGCGACCGCCAGCCGCGTCGCGCCCCCGGCCAGCGCCGCCGCCGCCGAGTCCTCGGCGCCGTGCCCGTAGGCGTCGGCCTTGACCACGGCGCAGAGCTCCGCCCCCTCCCCCAGCTCCGCCTTCAGCCGGGTGCAGTTGGCGCGAATCGCGTCGAAGTCGATCCGGGCGACCGCCCGCTCCATCGCCTACTCCGTGTCGTCGACGATTGCCGCCAGCGCGTCGGCCCTGGTAACCATCCCGGCCAGGCGCCCGTCTTCGTCGACGACCGGCAGGTGGTTGTGGTGCTTGTCGGCGATCTTCTTCGCCACCCGGTCGGCGGACTCGAAGGTGTGGACGGTGATCGGGTCGGCGGTCATCAACTCGCCGACCTTGGTCGCGAAGGCTTTGTCGAGGCGCTCCTCAAAGCCCTTCATCGAGCCGATGAAGACGATCCCGCCCATGATGTTGAGGTAGTGCGGCAGGTGCAGGTCCGACTGCTCCTCGCTGAGGATCAGGTCCGACTCGCTGACGATGCCGACGACCTTGCCGTCGTCGTCGACCACGGCGACGGCGCCGTGCTCGGTCTTGGCGAGGATGTCGATCGCGGTGCGGGCATCGTCCTCGGGCGAGACGCTCGGCGCGTCGGCGTCCATCATTTCGGCTGCGTTCCTCATCGGCGGTAGTGAGGTTATTCGACCGCCCCGGCGGCAAGCAGTCCCGCCGGGACCGAATCGATCACGTCGGTCGCGATCACCGACTCGGCGGCGCCGATCCGGGCGGCGGCGTCGCGCCCGGCGCGGGCGTGGGCGAGGACCGCGGCGCAGGCGGCGGCGAAGGGCTCGAGCCCGCGGGCGAGCAGCGCCGCGGCGATGCCCGAGAGGACGTCGCCGCTGCCGGCGGTGGCAAGCGCTGGCGCCGGGAGGGCGTTGACGGCGACGCGGGTGCCGTCGGTGACGATCGTGTCATCGCCCTTGAGGACGACGATCGCGCCGGCCGCCTCGGCCGCTTCGCGGGCCGCGGCGAGGCGGTGGGCCGAGATCTCCCCGGAGTCCCGCTCCAGCAGGCGGCCGAGCTCGCCCGCGTGTGGGGTCAGCACGGTCGGCGCCTCGCGGGCGGCGATCAGCTCGAGCTTGCCGGCGACCGCATTGAGGCCGTCGGCGTCGACCACCAGCGGCGCCTCGATCTCGCCGACCAGCTCGCGGACGAGCTCGACCGAGCCCGGGTCGCGCCCGAGCCCGGGGCCGAGGACACCAGCGGCGGCGCGCTCGAAGGCGCCGAGCACGGCCTTGGCCGAGGCCGGCACCAGGCAGCCGTCGCCGCCGGGACAGGCGACCGACATCACCTCCGGCTGCGCCATCTCGAAGACCAGGTCGAGGTCGGCGGGGATCGCGACGGTCGCGTAGCCGGCGCCGGCCCGGATCGCCGCGGTCGAGGACATCCGCACCGCCCCGGTCAGCCCGCGCGAGCCGCCGGCGATCGCGACCTGGCCGGAGCTGAACTTGGTCGAGCGCGGGCCGCGACGCGGCAGCAGGGCGAGCACCGAGGGCGAGATGACGCCACCGCTCGGCTCGACCGGGGCGCCGGGCGGGATCCCGATCGGCGCCACCCGCAGCTCGCCGGTGTGCCACTTGCCGGGGGCGATCCGCTGCCCGAGCTTGGCGGCGTGAAAGCTGACGGTGAGGTCCGCTTCGACCGCGGCACCCTCGATCTCGCCGCTCGAGGCGGCGACGCCGGAGGCGATGTCGCAGGCGACGACGGGGGCGCCGCAGCGATTGATCGCCTCGATCGCGGCCGCCGCCGGTTCGCGCGGGGCGCCGGCGGACCCGGTGCCGAAGATCGCGTCGACCACCGCCCCGGCGCCGGCCAGCCAGGCGTCGAGCGCTTCCGGCGGCTCCTCCTCGAAGACCTTCCAGACGCCGGCCTCGAACCCCATCCCGACCAGCAGCTCGGCGGCGATCTCGCCGTCGCCGCCGTTGTTGCCCTTGCCGCAGAGGACCCGCACCGGCCCCTGCGGCGCCAGCCCGGCGACGGCCTCGGCCAGCGCCGTCGCCGCCGCCCGCATCAGCCGCGGCGAGGGCACCCCCTGCTCCTCGATCGCCCAGCGGTCGACGGCGCGGATCGCGTCGGCGTCGAACAGCGGGTCGAGCCAGGGCTCCATGCCGCCAGATTAGTCGCGGACGATGGCGACGGCGGCGGCGTTGTCGCGCGAGTGGGTGAGCGAGATCTCGACCCGGGCGCCGCCGGCGGCCTCGGCAACGGCGCCGCTGAGGCGGACGGTCGGCGGTTCGCCGGCGACGACCTCGATCTCGCGCAGGCCGAAGCCCCCGGTCAGGCCGAGCGCCTTGACCACCGCCTCCTTGGCGGCGAAGCGGGCGGCGAGGTGACGGGCCGGGCGGGCCTTGGCCGCCGAGTACTCGCGCTCCGCCTCGGTGAAGAGGCGCTCGGCGAGCCGCGGGCGGCGCTGCAGCGCGCGCTCGAGGCGATCGATCTCCAGCAGGTCGATGCCGATGCCGGTACCGGTGGCCATCGCCAGACGGTAGCCCGTGCCGGCCTATTCGGTCAGGCCGAGGATCACCTTCGAGGTGGTCAGGTCGCCGGAGGAGCCGGCGCCGACCGCGGCGAAGGCGAGCTTTTCCAGGTACGGCCGCGCCGCGTCGAATTCTTCCCGGTCGCCAGGCCCGGTCAGGCTCTTCGCCAGCGCCACGGCCGCCGGGCCGTCGACGAAGCCGCTGATCGGTGTGCCGCCGAGGGCCTTCTTGGCTTCTTCGAAGGCGGGATCCCGGCCGAGGCTCGAGCCTTCGCTCGCGCTCAGCGCCGCGGCCGAGGCGGCGAGGCCGTAGGAGATCGCGATCCGTTCGCCTTCGGTGGCGACGACCAGTGGCTTCGAGCCGAGTTCGGGGCTGCGGACCGAGAAGCCGCTCGCCTTGCCGGAGAGGATCGTCACGCCGGGGGTCCTGGTCGCCCGCAGCAACGTCCCGAGCTGACCGACCAGTTCCTTCGCTTCCGAGCCGGAGGCGGTGAAGACGAGGGCGCCGATCAGGTTCTGCTCGGTGTTGCCCTGGACGAAGACCGCGACTTCCCGCAGCGATCTGGCGAGCTTGTCGAGATCGACGCCGATCGCCCCCAGAGCGGCCTTCAGTTCGCCCGGTTCGAGCTCGCCGGAGACGCCCTGGGCGTCGATCGAGTCGAGCGCGTGCGCCAGCTGCTCGCCGATGCCGGTGGTCGAGAAGGCGGCGACCGAGCCGCCGGGCAGCGATTCCAGCAGCTTGCTCGCGTCGCCCGGTTCGGCTTCGCCGACGTTGGTCGTGAAGTCGATCTCGATCTGGTCGGAGCCGGGGACGAGGCTGGCGACGGCGGTCGCTTCTTCGGGGTCGATGCCGGCGCCTTCGAGCAGCGCCCCGGTTTCGGGGTCGATTTCGCTGCCGGCCGCCTCGACCAGGCCGCCGACGTCGATGTAGAGGTTGGCGACGCTTTCCTGGGAGGCGGCGTCGAAGGCGGTGGTGAAGCCCTCGTCGGCGGCGAGCGATTCGCCGTTGGCGGCTTCGACCGCGTGCTTGAAGGTCGCTTCGTCTTCGGCCAGCAGGAAGAGGTCATCGACGACGCCGACCGTGGTGCCGCTGCTCTGGACCTTGAAGTCGACGCCTTCGAAGGAGCCTTCCTCGGGCTTTTCGCCCGCCGAGCCCGCGTGCTCGTCGATGAATTCTTCGGTGGCGCCGCTGTCGGTCGTCTGGACCGCGAGGCCGAGGCCGCTGAAGTCCTTGCCGTCGTAGCGTTCGAAGAAGAGCCCGCCGCGGTCGCCCAGCCAGGGTTCGATTTCGGTGGCGAAGTCGAGTTCGTCGCCCGAGTCGGCGGCCGACTTCTGCAGCTCGGAGACGATCAGTTCGCCGAGGTCTTCGACGCCGGCGATCTTCTCCGCCAGCGCTTCGACGTTGGTCTTCAGCTCGCCCTGCGGGTGGACCGCGGCTTCGATGTAGAGCGGCGAGCTCGTCGGCGCCACGCTGGCCGGGTTGGCGCTGCCGCCACCGCCGCCGCAGGCGGCGAGCGCGAGCCCGGCCAGGGCGACGGCCAGGACAACTGGTACGAGGCGGGTATTCATCGGCCGCGGCACTCTAGCGCGGCGCTCACTCGACGGTCACGGTCTTGGCCAGATTGCGGGGCTGGTCGACGTTGAGGCCGCGGCTGCGGGCGATGTCGTAGGCGAGCAGCTGCAGCGGCAGCACCGCGACGATCGGCTGCAGGATCCAGTCGGTGGCGGCGACCGCGATCGTCTCGTCGGCCACCTCGGCGACGCGCTCGTCGCCCTCGGTCACGATCGCGATCGTCTGGGCGCCGCGGGCACGCACCTCCTCGACGTTGGAGAGCACCTTGTCCAGCACCGGGCTCTCGGTGACGACGCAGACCACCGGCGTGAGTTCGTCGAGCAGCGCGATCGGGCCGTGCTTCATCTCCCCGGCCGCATAGGCGTCGGTCGGGATATAGGAGATCTCCTTCAGCTTCAGCGCCCCCTCGAGGCAAACCGGGAGGCCGATGTGGCGACCCATGTAGAGGAAGAACTCCTGGCCATAGTGGTGCGCGGCGACCGCCTTCACCGCCTCCTCGGTTGCCGCCAGGGTCTCTTCCACCTTCGAGGGCAGCGCCTTCATCTCCGCCACCAGCTCGGCGATCCGCGCCGGCGGCAGGGTGCCGCGCAGCTCCGCCAGCCGCAGGCCGAACAGGTACATCGCCGCCACCTGGGCGACGAAGGTCTTGGTCGCGGCGACGCTGACCTCCATCCCGGCGCGGATGTAGAGGACCGCGTCGGCGTCGCGGGTCGCCTGGCTGCCCATGATGTTGGTGACCGCCAGCACCGTCGCGCCCGCCTCGCGCGCCAGCCGCATCGCCGCCAGCGTGTCGGCGGTCTCCCCGGACTGGGTCATCCCGATCACCAGGTCGCCCGGGCCGATCACCGGGTTGCGATAGCGGTACTCGGAGGCGATGTCCATTTCGACCGGGACCCGCGCCCACTCTTCGATCGCGTAGCGGCCGACCAGGCCGGCGTGGTAGGAGGTGCCGCAGGCGACGATCACGATGCGGCCGACGCCGCGCAGGAACTCGTCGTCGAGGGCGACGTCGGAGAGGTCGACGCCGTCGTCACCGGGCAGGCGGTCGGCGATCGTTTCGGCGACCGCGTCGGCCTGTTCGTGGATCTCCTTCAGCATGAAGGTCTCGTAGCCGCCTTTCTCGGCGGTGTCGGCGTCCCAGGTGACCTGTTCGGAGGCGCGCTCGATCGGCGCCCCTGCGGCGTCCGTGATCCGCACCGCGCCCGCCTCGATCTCGACGATCTCGCCGTTTTCGATCGGCACCGCGGTGCGGGTCTCGGCGAGGAAGGCGGGGATCGCCGAGGCGAGGAAGGCCTCCCCCTCGCCGACGCCGGCGACCAGCGGGCACTCGCGGCGGGCGCCGAGCAGGCGCTGCGGCTCGTCGGCGTGCATCGCGACGAAGGCGTAATGGCCGCGCAGCTCGGCGTAGGCGGCGCGGACCGCGGCGGCGAGGTCGCCGTCGTAGTGGCTGGCGATCAGGTGGGCGACGACCTCGGCGTCGGTCTCCGAGGTGAAGGTCCCGCCCTCCTCCTGCAGCCGCCGGCGCAGCTCGGAGTGGTTCTCGACGATCCCGTTGAGGACGATGTGGACCTTGCCGGAGGTGTCCTGGTGGGGGTGGGCGTTGGCCTCGGTGACGCGGCCGTGGGTCGCCCAGCGGGTGTGGGCGATCCCGGTCTCCGCCGCCGGCAGCGGCCCAGCGCCGTTCTCGGCCCGGTCGGTGACCGCGGCACGCAGGTTGGCGAGGTTGCCGACCGCGTGGACACTGGCGACCTCGCCGCCGTCGAGCAGCGAGAGGCCGGCCGAGTCATAGCCCCGGTATTCGAGCTTTTCCAGCCCGGCGAGAAGGATCTCCTCGCAGGGGCGGCCGCCGACGTATCCGACTATCCCGCACATCGAAGACGAGTAAGGGTAGACGCCGGGCGCCCGCGGCCCGTCAACCGAGCTCGGCGCGGACCGAGTCGACCAGCCGGCCGCAGACGGCGCCGGCCTCCTCGGCGCTCGGCGCCTCGACCATCACCCGGACCAGCGGCTCGGTCCCGGAGGGCCGCAGGAGGACGCGGCCGCGGCCCTCGAGCGCCTCGTTCTCGCGCTCGACCGCGGCCCAGACGGCGGTGGCGTCGTGGATCGCCTCGCGCTCGGCGACCTCGACGTTGACCAGCCTCTGCGGCAGCTTCTCCATCGGCACCCCATCGGCCAGCGGGGCGCCGGCCAGCTCGCGCATCGTCATCAGCGCGGCGGCGATCCCGTCACCGGTGGCGACGAAGTCGGAGGCGATGATGTGGCCGGACTGCTCGCCGCCCAGGCGCCAACCGCGGCGCTCCATCTCGTCGATCACGTAGCGGTCGCCGACCTTGGTCACGGCGACGTCGATCCCGGCCTCGTCCATCGCCTTGTGGAAGCCGAAGTTGGTCATCACGGTGACGACGACGCCGCCGGCGAGCTCGCCGCGGGCGGCCATCCCGCGCGCCGCGAGGGCGATCAGCTCGTCGCCGTCGTGGATCCGGCCGGTCCCGTCGACGGCGAGGACGCGGTCGCCGTCGCCGTCGAAAGCGAAGCCGATCTCGGCCTCGCCGGCGGCGACCCGCTCGGCCAGGGCCTCGACGTGGGTCGAGCCGCAGCCGGCGTTGATGTTGCGGCCGTCGGGCTCGGCGCCGATCGTCTCGACGCTGGCCCCGAGCCGCTCGAAGATCGCCGGCGCGGCGCGGTAGGTGGCGCCGTTGGCGCAGTCGAGCGCGACGCGGCGGCCGGAGAGATCGAGGCGGAAGGCCGACTCGAGCTCGCGCAGGTAGTCCTCGAGGCCGCCGTTCAGCTCGCGCACGCGGCCGACCGGGCCGCTCGCGGGCGGCTCCTCGACCGCGGCTTCGATCCGCGCCTCGAGCTCGTCGCCGAGCTTGGTGCCGCCGGCGCTGAAGAACTTGATCCCGTTGTCGGCGAACGGGTTGTGCGAGGCGGAGACCACCGCGGCCAGGTCGAGCCCGAGCCGCCGCACCAGGACCGCCGCCGCCGGCGTCGGCAGCACGCCGCCGAGCAGCGCGTCGCCGCCGGCCGCCGCTACGCCTGCCGCCAGCGCCGCCTCCAGCATCGATCCCGACTCGCGCGTGTCGCGGACGATCAGGACCTGCGGCCGCTGAACCTGCAGGCAGGCGGTTGCCGCCCTGCCGAGCGCCGTCGCCAGCTCGGCGCTGACGAAGGTCCCGGCCTCGCCGCGGACCCCGTCGGTGCCGAAGAGTCGTCTAGTCGTCTGGGTGGCCATCGTGCTCCTTACTTTTCGGCATCGGGTGGGCGATCCTCCACCCCGGCAAGCGATGCAACCCCAGTACTACCCCAGTCGCACCGAGCGGCGCAACCGGAAACGGTGCCTCAGCGCTTCGAGAACTGCGGCTTCTTCCTTGCCTTCTTGAAGCCAGCCTTGCGACGCTCCTTGACGCGGGCGTCGCGGGTCAGGAAGCCGCGGCGCTTGAGGTCGCCGCGCAGCTCGGCGTCGATCTCGGTCAGGGCACGGGCGACGCCGTGGCGGACCGCGCCGGCCTGGCCGCTGATGCCACCGCCGTGGACGCGGACGCGGACGTCGACGTTGCCCTCGTAGCCGGAGACCGACAGCGGCTGGCGGGCCATCGTCTGGTGCAGGGGCCGCGGGAAGAACTCCTCGAGGCTGCGCTTGTTGACTTCGAACTTGCCGTCGCCGGGGACCAGGGTGACGCGGGCGATCGAGTGCTTGCGCTTGCCGGTGGCGAGGTAGCGGGAGCCGCTCTCCATCTTCGCCGGCGCGCGGTTGGCGGTCTCCGAGGCGGCCGCCTCTGCGGCGGCGAGCTCGGCCTCGCGTTTGGCGCGCTCTTCCTCCTCGGCTTCGAGGCGAGCGCGCTCCTCGGCGCTCAGCGCCGGCGCCTCCGGCTCGACCGCGATCGGTTCGAGGTCGGCGCCCGGGATCACGTCTTTCTTCTTCTCCTCGGCAGCGGGCGCGGGCTCCTCGGCGGCCTCCTCCTCGGCCGCGACCTCCTCGGACGGCTCCTCAGCCTCGGCAGCGGGCTGCTCGGCGGGCGTCTCGGGCTCGGCCGGCGTCTCGGTCTCGGCCGTCGGCTCCGGCGCCTCTTCCGCGGGTGGCGTCGAGGAGGGCGCCTCGCCCGCAGCTTGCGAGGACGAGGTGTCCTGCTCGGCGACAGGACCCGCGGACGCGGCGCCCTGACCCTCGGTCGTCTCGTCTCTGGTCTCGTCGTCTGCCATCAGTTCGTCTCCATCGGTTTGGGCTGCTGTGCCGCGTGCGGGTGATCCGGGCCGGCGTAGACCTTGAGCTTGGTCAGCTGCTGGCGGGCGAGCCGGTTGCGCGGCAGCATGCCCTTCACGGCCTTGCGGATGACCTCCTCGGGCTGGCGCTCGAGCATCTCGGCCAGCGTCCGCGACTTGATCCCACCCGGGTAGCCGCTGTGGCGCCAGTAGGTCTTCTGCGCCAGCTTGTCGCCGGTGACGTGGATCTTCTCCGCGTTGACGACGACGATGAAGTCGCCGGTGTCGACGTGCGGCGTGTACTCGGGCTTGCGCTTGCCCCGCAGCGCATCGGCGATCTGGGTCGCGAGACGGCCCAGGGTCTTGCCCTCGGCGTCGACGACGTACCAGTCGCGCTGGCGGTCGGCGGGGGTGGCTACGTAGGTCTTGGTCATGGTCTGCATCGTAAAAAAGCCACGCGGGCGACCCAGCGCGGCCGGCGAATGATAGCCAGGTCTGCGTCTATACTGCGGCGCCACAAGAGCCGAGTCCCGTGCGGGTGACCGAACGGGAGCGGAGGAACCGCAGGAACCGTTGCAGGTTCCAGGGGCGAATCGGACGAATTGATCCGTAGCGCATTCTCTTTCAGCGCGAGCCCGACAGCTAACTCCGCAGGCATTCGAAAGAGAGGCTGGAGTTGCGCAGCAAAGGGAACCCCCGGTCCCGACCGACCGGCTCGATCGTCGCTTTCGCACTTGCCGTCCTGGCTGTCCTGCTGGTCCCGGCGAGCGCCGGCGCCGCGACCGGCGGCGCACCCACCCCGGCCGGCAGCCCGACCAAGAAGGGCAGCAGCGACGGCGGCCCGGCAGCCGAACCCAGCGCCGGCAACATCAGTCTCCTCAGCGCGAAGACGACGCCGCGCAAGTCCTTCTACTTCGGCTTCCGCTACCCGCGCCTGATCTTCGTCCTCGGCAGCGATCAGCCGGAAAACGACATCCGCATCGAAGTCGTGAACAAGGAAGGCGAAGCCGTCCGCACCTTCTACCGCAACGACGTGCCGCCGGAAGCCCGCCGCACGATCCGCTGGGACGGCACCACCGACGAAGGCAAGCCGGCGCGCAACGGCCGCTACAGCTTCCGCATCAGCCCGCAGGCGCCGGCCGCCTCGCGGGCCGCGCGCAAGGCGACGTCCTCGGCCACGATCCGGCTCGGCTTCCTCGTCTTCGGCTACGCCTTCCCGATCCTCGGCAAGCACGAAATCAGCCTCGGCGCGGGCCGCTTCGGCGCTCCCCGCTCCGGCCACACGCACGAGGGCCAGGACGTCTTCGCCAACTGCGGCACGCCCCTGGTCGCCGCCCGCGGCGGCCGGGTCCAGTACTCCGGCTTCCAGTCGGCGGCCGGCAACTACATCGTGATCGACGGCAAGGGCACGCCGAACGACTTCATGTACGCCCACATGGCCGAACCGTCGCCGCTGAAGAAAGGCGACACCGTCCGCACCGGCCAGCCGATCGGCGTCGTCGGCGACACCGGCGACGCCCGCGGCTGTCACCTCCACTTCGAGATGTGGGGGCCGCCGGGCTGGTACGAAGGCGGCTCGCCGTTCGACCCGCTGCCGTATCTGAAGAAGTGGGACCGCTACAGCTGAGCCGCCCCGCTGTCATCAGGGCACGCCCCGGCCGAATCGGGGCGCACCTTCCCGGTCCTATTCGAGGGAAAGGTGCGTATCGATCGGCGGCGACGGCGAACTAGCGCCACAGCCCTAAGAAGAGCACCGCTCGCAGAGCCCCCGCAGCACCACGTCGTGCTCGGTCACCTCGAAGTCCATGTCCCGGGAGACCTTGCCGATCGCCTGCTCCAGCGCCGGGTCCTCGAAGGGGACCATCCGCCCGCAGCGGGCGCAGATCGCGTGGTGGTGATGGTGGCCGGTGGGGTCGACCCGCTCGTAGCCGGCGGTGCCACGGCAGACCTCGATCCGCTGCACGAGGCCGAGCTGCTCGAGCTGCTCGAGCGCCCGGTAGACGCTGGCGCGACCCGGCGCCGGGTCGCGGCTGCGCAGCTCCTCGTCGAGGTCCAGCGCGGTCACCGCGCAGTCGTGGCCGGCGAGCGCCTCGACCACCGCGGTGCGGGCGCCGCCGCGGCGCAGGCCGGCGTCGGCCATCGTCGCGAAGGCGTGCTCCTTCCAGCTGCTGGCCGCCGCGGTCCTCACCTCCCCGATCCTAGAGGCCGTGGTCACGCCGCACCGCCGATCGCGAGCGCCCGGCGCGAAGCGAGGGCGGCGAGGACGAAGGCGGCGGTGGCGACGCTGACCACCGCGGTACCGGCCGGCAGCGAGGGGACCTCGTAGCTGAGCGCCAGCCCGACCCAGGTCGAGCCGACGGCGATCGCCGCGGAGAGGCCGAAGCCGAGCCAGGGCCGGCAGGTGAGCAGCCGGGCCGCGCCCGCCGGGGCGGCGAGCAGCCCGAACAGCAGCAGGGCACCGACCGCCTGCGTCGCCTCGGCGGCGACGACGGCGAGGATCGCGAGGAAGCCGATGCCGAGCGCCCGTACCGGCAGGCCCAGCCCGCGGGCCACCTCGGGGTCGAGCGAGCTGAACAGCAGCGGCCGCGCGATCGCCAGCAGGGCGATCACGGCGAGAACCGCGATCGCCGCCGCGAGCCGCGCTTCGCCGGCGGAGAGGCCGAGGATCGAGCCGAAGAGGACGCGCACCGCGGTGGTGCCGCTCTCGCCGCTCGAGCCGTTGACGAAGATCGAGAGGAAGAGGACGCCGAGGCCCAGCACCCAGGCGAAGACCGAGCCGATCACGACGTCGTCGGGTCGCGCCCGGCTGCCGAGGCCGCCGAGGCCGACGGCGACGGCGATCGTCGCCGCGAAGAGGCCGAGGCGGATGTCGATCCCCGCCGCGGCGGCGGCGAGGGCGCCGGTGAAGGCGACGTGGCTGAGCGCGTCGCCGGCGAAGACCTGGCCGCGGAGGACGACGAAGTAGCCGGCGAAGCCGCAGGCGAGGGCGACGAAGGTGCCGGCGAGGAAGGCATTGCGCATGAACTCGTGCGCCAGCATCAGCGCCCCCCGAGGCGGCCGGCGAGGCGGACGAGGACGTAGAGCCCGAAGGAGATGCTGGTCACCCAGAACCCGACCGGGTAGGGCGAGAAGTAGGCGATCGAGAGCCCCAGCCAGGTGACGGCGAGGGCGAGCGCGACCGAGAGCCCGAGGCCGAGGCCCGGCCGCGCGGTGAGCCGCTGCGCGGTCGCCGCCGGCGTCACCAGCAGGGCGAAGACGAGCAGCGCGCCGGTGATCTGCGCGGTCGCCGCCACCGCCATCCCGAGGACGAGGAGGAAGGCAAGGGAAAGCGCCGCGGTCGGCACCCCGGCGGCGCGGGCGACGGCGGCGTCGACCGAGGCGAAGAGCAGCGGCCGGCCGACGGTGGCGAGCACCGCCAGCGTCGCCACCGCGATCCAGAGCAGGGTCTGGACCTGCGCCGCGGTGATCCCGAGGAAGGTGCCGAAGAGCAGCGACTGCAGCCCGAGGAGCTGGCCGCCGTAGATGCTGACGAAGAGGAAGCCGATCCCGAGACCAAAGGCCTGGACGGTGCCGATCGCCGCCGTCTCGCTGCTCACCTGGCCCCCGCCGCCGCGGTCGCCGCGGCTGACCAGAGAGAGCGCCAGCGCCCCCAGCCCGCAGGCGCCGAAGTAGCCGATCGCCACCGGGAGCCCGGCCAGGGTGGCGCCCGCCGCCCCGGGGAAGGCGATCACCGAGAGCGTGTGGCCAGCGAAGGCCTGGCGGCGCAGGACCATGAACCAGCCGATCGCGCCGGCCATCACGGCGACGATCGTCCCCGCCTCCAGCGCCTGGACCATGAACGGGTAGGCGGTCAGCTGTTCGAGGTCGCTGACCAGATCCCAGGAGAGGCCGGCGAGCTCAGTGTGCATGGCCGTGGTGGTCGTGGTGGTGGGCCGGCGGCTCGGGCGTGCCGACGACGACGAGGCGTCCGTCGGAGGCTTCGAGCACCTCGATCGGCACCCCGTAGAGCCTGCTCAGGGTCGGACCCGAGACGACCTCGCGGGGAGCCCCGCAGAGCCCGCGCCCGCCGGCGAAGTAGACGACCCGGTCGAGGTAGCCGAGGATCGGGTTGACGTCGTGGGCGACCAGCAGGACGGTGACGCCCTGGCTGTGGCTGATCCGCTGCACGAGGCCGGCGATCGCCCCCTGGTTGCTGAGGTCGAGGCTGTCGAGCGGCTCGTCGAGCAGCAGGATCTCGGGCCGGCGGACGAGCGCCTGGGCGATCAGCAGCCGCTGCTGCTCGCCGCCGGAGAGCTCGCCGATCGGCCGCGAGGCGTAGGCGCCGGCGCCGACCAGGTCGATCATCTCCTCGACCCGGCGCGCCGCCTCGCGGCTGCCCGGGCTGAACCGCCTCGGCAGCGGCAGCCCCCAGCGGCCTCCGTCGAGGCCGAGGCGGACGAGGTCGCGACCACGGACGCGGGTGCCGGCGTCGAAGCTGCGCCGCTGGGGCAGGTAGCCGATCCGCCGCGCCGTCGCCGGGCCCGGCGCGGCCCCGAGCACCTCGGCGCTGCCGGCGCTGAGCGGCAGCAGCCCGAGGAGGACGTCGAGCAGGGTCGACTTGCCGGCGCCGTTGGGCCCGAGCACGGCGACGAACTCGCCGCGGCCGATCTCGAGGTCGACTCCCGACCAGATCGGGCTGCCGCCGCGGGCGGCGCCGGCCCCCCGCAGCAGGACCGCGGGGGCGGCGACGGCGGTGCTGGCGAGCGCCTCAGCCACCGCTGCCTCCCAGCGCCGCCTCGATCCCGCGCAGCTGGCGTGCCATCCAGGCCTGGAAAGTCGCGCCTTCGGGCGTCAGCGTCTCGGTCACGGTCGCGATCGGGATCGCCGCCGCTTCGGCGTCGTCGTTCAGCCGCTGCACGTCCGGCGTCGCGTTCTGGCTGTTGTAGACCCAGAGCCTGATCTCGCCGTCGGTGATCTGGCGGTCGGCGGTGGCCTTGTCGGAGGGGCTCGGTTCGCTCCCCTCTGAGATCGCGTCGATGAAGCCGAGCGGGGTCACCAGGTCGAGCCCGAGCGCCGCCGCCAGCGGTTCGAAGATGCTCTCCGAGGCGCCGACCGGGGTGCCGGCGTAGCGCGAGCGGATCTGGGAGATGAGGTGGTCGTACTCGGCCAGGCCCTGATCTTCGTAGGCGCGGCGGCGGCGTTCGAAGTAGACGGCGTCGGCGGGCTCGGCGCGCTTGTACTCGGCGGTGATCGCGGCGATCGCCTTGCGGACCGCGCTCGGCGAGTACCACTGGTGCGGGTTGTCGCCCGCTTCGAGGCCGAGCAGGTCGCCGATGTCGATCACGGCGCGGCCGGAGCTGGGGTTGGCATCGAGCAGCTTCGTCGCCCATTCGTCGTAGCCGATCCCGTTGACGATCGCGACCTGCGCCTCGGCCATCGTCCGCGCGTCTTCGGCGCTCGGTTCGTAGTCGTGGGGATCGGCGGCGGGGTTGGTGATGATGCTCGTCACCGCGACCCGGTCGCCGCCGAGCTGGGCGGCGATGCTGCCCCACGAGTCCTCGGCGGCAACCACGTTCAGCTTGCCGCCGCCGCCTTCGGTGGCGTCGGAGGTACCGCCGCAGCCGCTGAGCGCGGCGGCCACCGCGAGCGCAAGGGCGAGAAGCAGGGCGAGCGGGGCGCGTGCGGGCAAGGATGGGCTCCTGTCGGTCGAGTCGTGCGACGCCTTCGGTGGCGGTGCGTCGGTGAGTGCGCGGGACACCCTACAAGATACTGAGACTTGTTCTCGTTTAGATCCCGAGGGTGCCGCCCGCCGTCATCGGTCGACCGACTTTGACCGCAAATTGGGGATTCGGCGATTGTGCGCATCTACCACAATTAGTCAAAAGGTATTTGAGTAAGAAGTCGACCCCCGGAGGTATCCCACCGCCCCCGGACCACCACCGAAGGAGCCACCCGTGAACGAGAAGCGCCCCGAAACGATCGACCAGCGTCTGGTCAAAGCCCTGGCGCACCCACTACGCGTGCAGATCCTGGAACTCCTGACCGAACGCGTCGCCAGCCCCAACTGGCTCTCCGAAGAACTCGACACCGGCCTCACCCACGTCGCGTACCACACCCGCGCGCTCGACAGATGCGGATGCCTGGAGCTGGTCGACACGGCGCGGCGGCGCGGCGCCACCGAGCACTTCTACAAGGCCGCGCCGGACGCCTTCATCGGCTCCCCCCACTGGCGCCGGGTCCCCCGCGCGGTGCGCGGTGCGATCACCGCGGCCTCGCTGCAGACGTTCATGGACAAGGCCGTGGCGGCGCTCGAGGCCGGCACCCTCGACTGCCGCGACGACGCCACGCTGACCTGGATGCCACTGCGGCTCGACGACGAGGGCTGGGCCGAAGTGACGGCGATCATGGAGGAGGCGAACGACCGCATCCTCGCTGCCCAGGCCGGCAGCAGCGCCCGCCTCGCCGAGACCGAGGGGGAGGGCAGGACAGAAGCGATCTCGGCGGTCGTCGCCCTCGCCAACTTCGAGACCGGCGGGTCGCGCGGCGGCTAGGGCGGGCAGGCGACGGACGGGGCCCGTCCGGAGGGGGCGCAGCGAGGGACGCCGAGGGACGGGGGGTTTGTCCGGAGGGGGCGCAGCGAGGGACGGCGAGGGCTCGGGGGTCTGTCCGGAGGGGTGGGGTGACCCTCTGCCGAAGACCGTCGCGCAGCTGGGGCCGGGGCGAGGGCTCATATGGCCGCGCATAGCCTTCGTCAGAGGGTCACCCCACCCCTCCCAACGGGATCGGCCCCGAGCTTCGCGACCTGAGCAGGCGCCGCCGAGCGAGCCCTGGGCCAAGCTCCCAGGGTCCCGGCGCTCCCCGTCTCTCGGAAGCTTCTGAGGGACGGGAGCCCACCCTCTCTCGCTGAGCGCGAGGTTCTTCCCGGCCTGAGGTTGAGGGGGAGGTTCTTCCCGTTATGCGGGAAGAACCTCCCCCTCAGCTCGGGGGCGGGAAAAAGCTGCCGCTCAGCGAGGAGCTTGGCCCGGAGTTCGCTCGGCGGCGCCTTTGGCGCTACCGAGCCCTGGGATCTCGATCCGTTGGGGAGGGTCGGGTGACCCCCTGAACGTTTTGCGTGCTTTGCCTGCAGCGCATCGAGGCGTATAGCCGGAGCGCTCTCCACCGGCAAAGTCGAGTGAAGGGGGTCACCCGACCCTCCCGGGCAGACCCAAGAGCCTGGCCCGGAGCCCTACCGGACCGACCCCCTAAGCCCCGCCCCCGGAGCTCCTTCAGGCGCCGCCCGGCTACTCCCACTCGATGGTGGCGGGCGGCTTGGAGCTGATGTCCAGCGCCACCCGGTTCACGTCCCGGATCTCGTTGATGATCCGGTTCGAGACCCGCTCGAGCAGGTCGTAGGGGAGCCGGGCCCAGTCGGCGGTCATCGCGTCGTCGGAGGTGACGGCGCGGATCACGATCGGGTAGGCGTAGGTGCGGCCGTCGCCCTGGACGCCGACCGAGCGGACGACCGGCAGCACGCAGAAGGACTGCCAGAGCTGGCGGTAGAGCTCGGCGGCGCGGATCTCCTCCTGCAGGATCGCGTCGGCGGCGCGGAGGATGTCGAGCCGCTCCTTGTTGACCTCGCCGCCGACGATCCGGATCCCGAGGCCGGGGCCGGGGAACGGCTGGCGCCAGACCATCCGCTCGGGCAGGCCGAGCTCGGCGCCGACGGCGCGGACCTCGTCCTTGAACAGCATCCGCAGCGGCTCGACCAGCTCGAATTCGAGGTCCTCGGGCAGGCCGCCGACGTTGTGGTGGGACTTGATCGTCGCCGCGTGGTCGGAGCCGCCGGACTCGATCACGTCGGAGTAGAGAGTCCCCTGGACCAGGTAGCCGGCGTCCTCGAGCCTCTCCGCCTCCTCCTCGAAGACGCGGATGAACTCGGCGCCGATGATCTTGCGCTTCGTCTCCGGATCGTCGACTCCCTGCAGCTTGGCGAGGAAGCGCTCCTCGGCCTCGACGTGGACCAGCGGGATGCCGAACTGCTCGAAGGCCGCGACCACCTGCTCGGCCTCGTTCATCCGCATCAGCCCGTGGTCGACGAAGACGCAGGTGAGCCGGTCGCCGACCGCCCGGTGGACGAGCAGCGCCGCGACCGAGGAGTCGACGCCGCCGGAGAGCCCGCAGATCACGCGGCCCTCGCCGACCTGGGCCTGGATCTTCGCCACCTGTTCGGCGATCACCGACTCGGGCGACCACTGCTGCTCGCAGCCGGCGATGTCGCGCAGGAAGCGGGTCAGGATCTCGGTCCCGTAGGGCGTGTGGACGACCTCGGGGTGGAACTGGATGCCGTAGAGGGCGCGGTCGGGCATCTCGCAGGCGGCGACCGGCGAGCTCGGGCTCGAGGCCAGCGGCGTGAAACCCTCGGGCGCCTCGAACACCGCGTCGCGGTGGCTCATCCAGCAGCTCTGCTCCTCCGGCAGGCCGCCGAGCAGGCGACCGCCGCCCTCGCGCAGGATGAGGTCGGTGCGGCCGAACTCGCCCGCCTCGGCCGACTCGACCCGGCCGCCGAGCGCCAGGACCATCGCCTGCATCCCGTAACAGATGCCGAGCAGCGGGATCTCGAGGTCGAGCAGCTGGGTCGGGAACGGCGGCGCCCCCTCTTCGTAGACCGAGGCCGGGCCGCCGGAGAGGACCAGCGCCTTCGGCGCGCGCTCGCGGATCTCCTCGACGCTGGTGGTCGAGGGCAGCAGCTCGGCGAAGACCCCGCATTCGCGGATCCGCCGCGCGATCAGCTGCGAGTACTGGCCGCCGAAGTCGAGGACCAGCACCTCCTCGACGCCGCGGACCTCCTCGGGGCGCAGCTCGCCGCCAGGCTCAGCGATCAGATCCTCCTCCGGCCTGGCGGCGACGCCCTCAGTCATCCGATACAGCCACTCCCGCGGAGACGGCGGCGCGGCCGTTGGAGCCCATGCCGACGTGCTGCTCGTTCTGCAGCTTCTTGCCCTCGCTCATCAGCGCCGGGGCGACCATCACCTCGGCCCGCTGGAAGGAGCGGATGTCCTCGTAGCCGGTGGTCGCCATCGAGGTTTTCAGCGCCCCCATCAGGTTGAAGGTGCCGTCGTTCTCCTGCGCCGGGCCGAGCAGGATCTGCTCCATCGTCCCGTCCTGCTTGGTCGAGACGCGGGTCCCGCGCGGCAGCGAGGGATGGAAGGTCGCCATCCCCCAGTGGAAGCCGCGGCCGGGGGCCTCCTTGGAACGGGCCAGGGGCGAGCCGACCATCACCGCGTCGGCGCCGCAGGCGATCGCCTTGGAGACGTCGCCGCCGGTCCGCATGCCGCCGTCGGCGATCACGTTGACGTACTCGCCGGTCTCCAGCATGTGCTGCGCCCGGGCGGCGGCGACGTCGGCGATCGCGGTCGCCTGCGGGACGCCGATCCCGAGCACGCCGCGGGTCGTGCAGGCGGCGCCGGGACCGACCCCGACGAGGACGCCGACCGCGCCGGTCCGCATCAGGTGCAGGCCGGTCGAGTAGGAGGCGCAGCCGCCGACCACGGTCGGCACCGGGACCTCGGCGATGAACTCCTTCAGGTTGAGCGGCTCGACCGTGGTCGAGACGTGTTCGGCGGAGATCACCGTGCCCTGGATGACGAGGATGTCGAGCCCCGCCTCGACCGCGATCTCGTAATGGTCGCGGACTTTCTGCGGCGTCAGCGAGCCGCAGACGACGGCGCCGCGCGACTTGATCTCCTCCACCCGCCTGCCGATCAGCTCCTCCTTGACCGGCTCGGTGTAGATCTCCTGCATCAGGCGCGTCGCCAGGTGCTTGGGCGCGGCCGCGATCTCCTCCAGCTTCTCCTCGGCGTTCTCGAAGCGGGTCCAGATCCCCTCGAGGTTGAGCACCCCGAGGCCGCCGAGCTGGTTGACCAGCACCGCGGTGTCGGGGCTGACCACGCCGTCCATCGCCGAGGCGAGCAGCGGGATCTCGAAGCGGTAGGGACCGAGGGTCCAGCTGATGTCGATGTCGTCAGGATCGCGGGTGCGGCGCGAAGGAACGATCGCGATGTCGTCGAATCCGTAGGCGCGCCGCCCTTTCTTGCCGCGGCCAATTTCGATTTCCAAGTGAGTCCTCCAGGGCTGGCGTTGAATTAGCCAGCCTACACTTCCGCGGGGACCTCCAAGTCGTGCACCGCGACCTCGCCGAGCAGGCGCTCGACCTGGTTGCGATCGACGGTGCCGGCGCCGAAGTGCTGGGTCGACTCGGCGCCGCAGGCAACGCCGTAGGCGAGGCAGTCCTCGGCCGAGCGGTCCTCGTAGCGGGCGGCGACGTAGCCGGCGACGAAGGCATCGCCGGAGCCGACCGTGGAGACCGGCTCCAGCGGCTCGGTGTGGACCTCGAGCAGGCGCCGCTCGGAGCCCTCGCCGACCGCGGCGACGCAGCCGTCGGGCCGGGTGATCGCCGCCTCGGCGGCGCCCAGCCGGGTCAGCTCGACCAGGCCCTGGGAAAGGTCGGAGGCGTCGGCGAACTCCTGGCCGACCAGCTCCTCGGCCTCGCGCTCGTTCGGCGTCACCATCGAGGCCCCGGCCCGCACCCCGGCCAGCATCGCCTCGCCCTCGGCGTCGAGGACGACGGGCAGGCCGCGGCGGTGCAGGTCGGCGATCAGGCGGGCGTAGAGATCGTCGCCGGCGCCGGGGGGCAGCGAGCCGGCGACGACGCAGATCTTGGCGCCGCTGGCCAGGTAGGAGATCCGCTCGAACAGCCGCTTCACCTCCTCCGGGCTGACCGCCGGGCCGCGCTCGTTGATCTCGGTCTGCTCGCCCGAGGTCGGGTCGATCACCGCCAGGTTGATCCGCGTCTCGGCGGCGATCCGGGTGAAGTCGGTGAGGACCGATTCCTCGCGCAGCTGTTCCAGCACCCTGGTCCCGGTCGGCCCGCCGACGAAGCCGGCGGCTATCACCGGCCGCCCCAGCAGGCTGAGGGCGCGGGCGACGTTGATGCCCTTGCCGCCGGCCACGGTGCGGCTCTCGACCGCGCGGTGGCGCCGGCCGAGGCGGAAGTTCGGCACCGCGACCGTGCGGTCGATCGCTGCATTGAGGGTCACGGTGAGGATCACTTCGAGTTCACCCGGTTCGTCTTCCTCTTCGGCGGCCGCGGGTCAGCAGCCAGTACAGCAGTACCCCTGCAAGAAGTATCACGAACACCGCGACGGCGATAGGGACCGGGTGGTCGCTGACCAGCTCGCGGGCGCGGTCGAAGGCGCTCGCCCGCGGCACCGCGCGGCCGGCGCGCAGCGCCACCGAGCCCGCTTCCCGCCCGTCGACGAAGACGGTGGCGTGGCCGAGCCGCTGGCCGCGGCGGATCGGCCCCTTGACCTGCGCCGGCGCCCGCACCTCGACGTCCAGCTTCTGGCCCTTGCGCAGGCCGACCGCGAGGGTGCGCGCGGCGCGCAGCGGCAGCTTGCCGCCGCTGTACTCGATCTCCGGGTCGGCGAGCTCCTGGCCGGCGTGGACCGGGACCCGTCGGCGGTACTGGTCGAAGCCGTATTCGAGCAGCCGCAGGTTGGCGTCGAACCGTTCTTCGTCGAAGGCGGCGCCGAGCACGTCGGAGATCAGGCTGACGCCCTTGCGGCTGCCGGAGCCGACCAGGCACCAGAGCGCGCCCCAGGTGTGGCCGGTCTTCACCCCGGTCGTCCAGGGCGCCATCTGCAGCAGCTCGTTGATCGATTTGATCCGGCGCTGGGGGTGGACGCTGCGCAGCACCGCTTCGCGCGAGTCGGCGATCTTGGCGAAGGCCGGCACCTGCAGCAGGCGCCGGGTCAGCGCCGCCAGGTCGCGGGCGGTCGAGTAGTTGCCCTTCTGGTCGAGGCCGACGGGGTTCGCGTAGTGCGTGTCGCTGAGGCCGAGCGCCGCCGCGTAGCGGTTCATCAGCCGCACGAAGCGCGGCACCGAGCCGGCGACGTCGATCGCCAGGGTGTGGGCGGCGTCGTTGCCGCTGCGCAGGATCAGGCCGTAGAGCAGGTCGCGGATGCTGATCCGCTGCCCGACTCGCAGGTTCATCAGCGACTCGCCGTATTCGGCGTCGTAGGGCTGGGCGCGGACGATCTTGTCGAGCGGCACCTCTTTCAGCGTCACCCAAGCGGTCATCAGCTTCGTCGTGCTGGCGATCGGCAGCCTGCGGCGGCCGTTGTGGGCGACGATCACGTCGCCGCTGCGGGCGTCGATCAGCGCCCAGGAGCGGGCGTCGACCGGCGGCCCCGGGATCGGCTTCGGTTCCTGCTTGTGGTGGTGGGACTTCGCGCGTTCGACCCCCCGGGCGGGCCCGACCGCCGGGTCGTCGTCGGCACCGGCCGGCGCGGCGAGGCAGCAGGCGAGCAGCAGCGCCGCCAGCAGCGCGGCGAGGGCGGGTCCCGCCCGCCTCATTCGCGCAGCTTCAAGACTTCCCCGACCACCAGGTTCTGCGCATCGACTTCGGGGTTCAGCGTCTGTAGTTCGGCGACCGTGAGGCCGAACTTGCGGGCGATCGACGAGAGGGTGTCGCCGGATTCGACCGTGTAGGTCTTCGGGATCTTCTTCGTCTTCTTCTGCTTCGGCTGCTGCTGCTTAGCCGCGTGGTTGGCGCCGCTCTTGCTCGAGTTGGAGGAGTCTTCCTTGAGCCCGGCGGAGACGACCATCACCACGACCACGACCGCCGCGATCAGGGCGAGCGCGGCGAGGATGCGGGCGATGACGCTGTTGCGCTTCTTCATCGAGCGGACCGGTAAACGGGTACGAAGCGAGGATCGTAGTGGCGGCGGGCGTCGTCAGCTGGTGGATATGTCCCAGACGGTGGCCCGCAGCCGCTCCGCCGCGGCCGCCGGATCGGGGTCGGCCGCGATCCCCCGCGAGGCGGCGACCAGACCGGAAGCGGGACCGGGGCCGAACGCGGCCCCCAGCAGCTCCGGTCGTCCGCCCTGGGCGCCGACCCCGGGGATCAGGAAGATCGCCCGCGGCATCAGCTCGCGCAGGCGCCCGATATGCCCGGGCTCGGTGGCGCCGACGACCGCGCCGACGCCGCTCAGGCCGCACTCGCCGAGCAGCCGCCCCGAGAGCCCGTCGACCAGCCCCGCGAGCCGCTCGTGCAGGGGCGCGTCGGGCGCCGGCAGGTCCTCGACGTCGGCGGCACCCGGGTTGCTCGTCCGCACCAGTGCGAAGACCCCCGCCCCGGCCTCGGCGGCGGCGGCGATGAGCGGCTCGAGCGCGTCGAGGCCGAGCAGCGGGTTGGCGGTGAAGGCATCGGCCCCGAGCCCCGGCACCGGGCCCCAGGGGGTCGGCGTCTCGCCGACCAGCGCCTGCGCGTAGGCGGCGGCGGTGACCGGGACGTCGCCGCGCTTGCCGTCGGCCAGGACCAGCAGGCCAGCCGCGCTGGCGGCGTCGCGGACCGCCGCCAGCGCCGCCCAGCCGGGGGCGCCGAGGCGCTCGAAGCAGGCGAGCTGCGGCTTAACCGCAACGCAGGCGGGGCCGGCGCGCTCGATCAGGCCGCGACAGTGCTCGACCACCGCGGCGGCGGCTCGCTCGGCGGCATCCGCCGGCGTCGCCGCCGGGGCCTCGGCCGGCCCGGCCAGCTTCGCCGGGTCGGGGTCGAGACCGAGGCAGATCTGGCTGCGGCGCTCTTCGACGAGCGCCGCCAGCCGATCCGCGAAAGCCTTCGAGGTCACAACTGGCCTGGGCCCGATTCCGGGCTGGCAGAACCAGGCTGTGACCCGCCCGGAATTGGGCTTGCCTCAGCCCTTGACTTTGGTCTTCAGGGCCGAACCGGCGGAGAAGCGGGGAACCTTGCCGCCCGGGATCGTGATCCGCTCGCCGGTGCGGGGGTTGACACCCTGACGGGGGCCGCGCTCGGCAACGTGGAATTTGCCGAAACCGGTGAAGCTGACCTCGTCGCCGGCGGCAAGCGCGTCGGTGATCGCGTCGAGGACGGCGTCGACGGCATCGCTGGCGGCCTTTTTGCTGCCGAGACGCTCGTCGCTTGCCAGTTGGTCCAGAAACTCAGCCTTGGTCACGTCGGGAATCCTCCTCGGGGGTTGAAAGTCGCGGCCGCACCCTAACAGCGGCCACGGCGTAACCGCGCCCGGGTTTGTGCGGATCGTTACGAGCCGCTGATGGCCATCTCGCCGACCAGCAGCGGCGGCGTGCTGACCGAGCCGCCGAAGGGGACCCAGCGCGGCTCCGAGCCGGTCGCGCTGACCGCCCCCAGCAGCGCCACCAGGTCGCCGGCGATCGTGAACTCGCGCAGCGGCTCGGCGAGGGCGCCGCCGCGGATCGCGCGGCCCGAGGCGCCGACCGAGAAGACGCCGGTGACCGGGTTGACGCCGGAGTGCAGGCCGGCGACGTCGGTCACGTAGACCCCCTCCCCCGCCTCCGCCAGCAGCCCGTCGAGGCTGAGCTCGCCCGGGGCGACGATCAGGTTCGAGGCCGAGACGGACGGCAGCGAGCGATAGCCGGGGCGGGCGGCCGAGCCGGTCGAGGCGGCGCCGCCGCGATTGGCGGTGTAGGTGTCGTAGAGAAAGGCCCGCAGGCGACCGTCCTCGATCAGCGCCGTGCGCCGCCGCGGCACCCCCTCGCCGTCGAACGGCGCCGAGTTCGAGCCCCCGGGGTCGCGGCCGTCGTCGTGGAGGACGAAGGCAGCGCTGGCCAGCTCCTCGCCGAGCCGCTCGGCGAAGGGCGAGCGGCCGCGCTGCACGGCGCTGGCGGCCAGCCCGCCGCCGATCAGGCCGGCGAAGCTGGCGGCGACCGTCGGGTCGAGCACCACCGGGCAGGCCCGCGAGGAGGGCTTGCCGGCGCCGATCATCGAGAGCGCCCGAGCAGCGCCCTCGGCCCCGATCGCCTCCGGATCGAGCTCGGCGGGACCGCGGCCGAGGCCGAACCCGAGCCCGGTCTCGCGCGCCCCGTCGCCCTCGGCCAGCGCCTGCAGGTAGGCGAAGCAGCTCGATGCCTCGTACTCGCCGGCGACCCCGGTCGAAGAGACGATCGCGACGCGGTCGGCGGAGTCGGCGTAGACGACCTGCTCGACGCCGGCGATGCGCGGGTCGGCGTCCAGGGCGGTGCGCTCGACCGCCAGGGCGAGCGCGGCGACCTCGTCGGCGGTGACGGTGGCCAGCTCGGGATCGGCGAGGCCGGCGATCGACTCGGCCTCGGCCGGTGCCGGCGGCGCCGCGAACTCGTCCTCGTCGGCGACCCCGGCGGCGGCCGCGGCGCGGGCGGCGATCGCCCCGACGCCGGCCTCGCTCAGGTCGGTGCCGTAGGCGTAGCCGACCCGGTGGCCGATCCAGGCGCGGACGCCGACGCCGCTCTGCGCGGCGGCGCTGAAGCTCTCGACCTCGCCGCCGTGGACCCGCACCTCGCGG
Source organism: uncultured Actinomycetes bacterium (assembly GCA_963810455.1). GTDB lineage: Bacteria > Actinomycetota > Thermoleophilia > Solirubrobacterales > 70-9 > VAYN01. The sequence goes on along the minus strand of CAWEOH010000056.1, from coordinate 28,585 downwards.
CCGGCGTCGCGGCCGGCGTAGGCCTCGGCCTCGCCGGCGCCGGCGGCGAGCGCCGCCTCGACGGCGCGCCGCGCGATCTCGCTCAGACCGTCGCTCATCGTTCCGTCCCGCCGACGGTCATCGCGCCGACCCGGACGTGGCCCTGGCCGGTCCCGACCGGGACCCGCTGGCCGCCCTTGCCGCAGATCCCGGTCTTCATGAAGAAGTCGTCGCCGACCGCGTCGATCGCCGCCAGCGCCTCGAGGCAGTTGCCGATCAGGGTCGCGCCGCGGCAGGGCCGGGTCACCTTGCCGCCCTCGATCAGGTAGCCCTCGGAGACGCCGAAGACGAAGTCGCCGGTCGCCGGGTCGACCTGGCCGCCGCCGAAGGAGACCGCGTAGAAGCCGCGCTGGACCTCGGCGATCATCTGCTCGGGGGTGGACTCCCCCGGCGCGATGTAGGTGTTGGTCATGCGCGGGATCGGCAGGTGGCGGAAGCTCTCGCGGCGGCCGTTGCCGGTCGAGGGAACGCCGTCGCGCTCGGCCGTCAGGTGGTCGTAGAGGTAGGCGACGAGGCGGCCGTCCTCGATCACCTGGGTCTTCTGCGTCGGCACTCCCTCGTCGTCGATCGCGTCGCTGCCCCACTCGCTCGGCAGGCGGCCGTCGTCGTAGGCGTTGAGCAGCGGCTGGGCGACCTTCTCGCCGAGCTTGCCGACGTAGACGCTGGCGCCCTTCTGGATGTGGTCGGCCTCGAGGCCGTGGCCGGTCATCTCGTGGAAGAGGACGCCGCCGAAGCCGCCGCCGACGACGACCGGCATCGAGCCCGACGGCGCCGGCCCGGCCTCGAGCAGGGTCAGCGCCTTGCCCGCCGCCTGCTCGGCGATCAGCCCCGGGTCGTCTTCGAGCAGCTCGAAGCCGCGGTGGGCGCCGAGCGTCTCCGCCCCGGTCTCGACCGTGCCGTCGCGGCGGGCGACCGCCTGCGCCCCGATCCGGGTGCGGGTGCGGTCGTCGCCGGCCAGCAGCCCGTCGGAGTTGGCGACCGTGACCTGGCGCCGCGCCTCGGCGTAGGAAGCGGTGAACTGGGCGATCTCGGCGCCGCGCCCGCGCGCCCGCTGGTCGAGCTCGCGCAGCAGCTCCGCCTTGCGCGCCGGCGAGACCTCTTCGGGCCGCACCGCGATCGGCAGCGGCTCGGTCGCCAGCGCCCGCAGCGCCCGTGGCTCGCGGCGCTCGCCGCGCAGCGCCGCGGCGGCTTCGTCGGCGGCGCGCTCCAGGTCGGCGGGGTCGAGCCCGTCGACGTGGGCGAAGTAGGTCGTGCCACCCTCGACGACGCGGACGCCGGCTCCCTCCTCGGCGCCCGACTGGACCGACTCGATCCGCGACTCGTCGATCGACATCGAGGCGCCGTGGCGGCGTTCGGCGAAGACCTCGGCGAAGCGGCCGCCGTGGGCGAGGGCGCGGCCGAGGACGCGCTCGGCGACCGCCGGGTCGAGCAGGCGATCGCTCATGGCTTGCGCTTCCCCGCCAGCTCGATCAGGCGACCGGCGGCGACGAACAGCTCGGCGCCCGCCTCGGAGTCGTGGGCGTGGTCGGCGCTGCGGCCGCCGGCGTAGTAGAGGCGGGCGAAGGGGCGGCGGTCGATGCGGCGGCGGCGCATGTAGGCGGCCGCTTCGTCGGCGTAGCCCGAGACGCGGTCGAGCAGGATCCGGTGCGGCTTGGGCGGGGTCATTCGCGTTTGCTCCCTTCGGTCCCCTCAGGGAGCCCAAACGACGCAAGCGCGAGGTCGCGCAGCGTCGCCCGCATGTCGAAGAAGAGCAGCGAGGCGAGGGCAAAGCGCTCGGCGACGACGACGGCGCCGAGGCCGTGGGCGCGGAGGGCGAAGACCTCGCCCTGCTCGGTCGCGATGTGGACCTGCTCGACCGGCTCCTCGCCGGCCCCGTCGGCGATCTCGAACAGCCGGGCGGCGTCCTCGCGCCAGCGCTCGGGATCGCCCGAGGCGGCGAGCGCGGAGCCGTCGCCGGCGAGGATCGCGCCGCCCCGCAGGTCGGGCGACATCTCTGTGAGGAAGGCCAGCGCCGCCTCGGCGGCGTCGCCCGGAGCGATGGTGGTGGCGGCGTCGTCGGGCACTTCGGCCAAAATACAGGCAGATGAGCCTCGCCCGAGCCTCCTGGATCACCGTCGTCGCCGTCTGCGCCCTCGCCGCGGTCCTCTTCGCGATCAGCGGCTACACCGGCTACACGCTGACGCTGATCGCGGTCGGCCTCGCCGCCGCCGTCAACCTGCTGCCGCCGGCCTAACCGGCGCGGAAGGGGCCGCCGCGCTCTTCGCCGGGCTCGCGGAACGAGGTCTCCGGCTCGACGTGGATCAGCACCTCCGACTGCGGGATCGCGGCCTCGATCTCGTTGCGCATCAGGTGGGCGAGCTCGTGGGCGCGCTCGAGCGTCGTCCCCGAGCGGTACTGGACGTGGAAGTCGATGTGGCGGCGGGGGCCGGCGCGGCGGGCGCGGAGCTTGTGGTAACCGGCGACCTCGGGGGTGCGGGCGGCGGCGATCGCCGCCTCGATCCGGTCCATCTCCGCGTCGGGCAGGGCCTCGTCGACGAGGACGCCGGAGGAGCGGCGCAGGATCCGGAAGCCGGACCAGACGATCGCCACGGCGACCACCAGCGCGGTGATCGGGTCGAAGACGCTGCTGCCGGTGATTTCGACCAGGAGCAGGCCGCCGAGGACCCCGGCCGAAGTCAGCGCGTCGGTGCGCAGGTGGGCGGCGTCGCCCTCCAGCGCCTGCGAGTCGGTCGCCTTCGCCTGCCGCGAGAGGACGGTGGAGACGGCCAGGTTGGCCACCACCGAGAAGGCCATCACCGCGATGCCGAGCCCGAGCCGTTCCAGCGAGGAGCCGCTGACCAGGTGCCGGGTCGCCTCGTAGACGATCACCGCGGCGCCGACCAGGATCAGCATCCCCTCGATCGCCGCCGCCAGGCTTTCCACCTTCTCGTGCCCGTAGGGGTGGTCGGCGTCGGCCGGCTCGTCGGCGGCGCGGACCGAGAAGTAGGCGATCACCGAGGCGACGAGGTCGATCAGCGAGTGCACCGCCTCGGTCAGGATCGCGATCGAGCCGGTGATCGCGCCGACCACGATCTTGAGCATGATCAGGATCGTGTTGGAGGCGATCGAGAGCGCCGCCGCGCCGCGTTTGCTGTTCATCGGCGGCCCCCGGCGGCGCTGGTCAGACCGAGGTGGGCCGCCAGCATCCGCGCCGCCCGGCCGCGATGGCTGATCGCGTTCTTCTCGGCGGCGCCGATCTCGGCCATCGTCCGCTCGTCTCCCGGCGGCAGGTCGTCGGGGACGAAGATCGGGTCGTAGCCGAAGCCGCCGCTGCCGTGCCGCTCGCGCAGCAGCCGCCCCTCGCAGCGGGCTTCGAAGAGGTGCTCGCAGCCGTCGGGCTCGACCAGGGCGAGGGCGCAGACGTAGGCGGCGCGGCGGTTGCCGCCGGCGGCGTCCACTTCGCGCAGCAGCTTGTCGAGGTTGACCTCGTCGCCGACGCCGACGCCGGCGTAGCGGGCCGAGTAGATCCCCGGCGCGCCGCCGAGGTCCTCGGCCTCGATCCCGGAGTCGTCGGCGAGCACCGGCTGGCCGGGGAGCGCGGCGTGCGCCGCACGGGCCTTGATCAGCGCGTTGGCGGCGAAGCTCTCGCCGTCCTCGGGCGGCATCTCGAACCCGTCGGGAAGCGGGTGCAGCTCCAGCCCCGGCAGCAGTTCGGCCATCTCGGCGACCTTGTGGCGGTTGCCGGTGGCCAAGGTCATATGGGGTTCCGCCATCGCTCCACTCCCGGAGAATCAGATTTCGACGGTCGCTCCGCGACGGCTCACTACGCCTTCTCCTGTACCTCCCGCAGGCGGCCGATGCCGCCCTCGGCGAGCCCCAGCAACTCGTCCAGCGAGGCGCGCGAGAGCGGCGTCCGCTCGGCCGTCGCCTGCACCTCGACCAGGCCGCCGTCGCCGGTCATCACCACGTTGGCGTCGACCTCCGCCTGCGAGTCCTCCCTGTAGTCGAGGTCGCAGAGGGCGCGGCCGTCGACCATGCCGACGCTGACCGCGGCGATCGAGCCGGTCAGCGGCATCGTCTCGATCGCCTCGCGGTGCAGCAGCCCCTCGAAGGCCTGTTTCAGGGCCACGTAGCCGCCGGTGATCGAGGCGCAGCGGGTGCCGCCGTCGGCTTCGAGCACGTCGCAGTCGACGTAGACGCTGCGTTCGCCGAGCGCCTTGAAGTCGACCACCACCCGCAGAGAACGCCCGATCAGTCGCTGGATCTCGACCCCGCGACCGTCCTGCTTGCCCTTGGCGATGTCGCGCTGCTTGCGGTCGCCGGTCGAGGCGGGCAGCATCGCGTACTCGGCGGTGACCCAGCCTTTGCCGCGCCCCATCATCCAGCGCGGCACCGTCTCGCTGACCGAGGCGGTGCAGATCACCCGCGTGCGGCCGACCGAGATCAGGCACGACCCCGCGGCGCTTTCGACGAAACCCTTGTCGAGCGTCACCGGCCGGATGTCGGCCGGTGCCCTGTCGTAGCTCCGCGAAGCTGGCATGCGCGCGAGTCTCTCATGCGAGACGCGCTTCCGGCGTCCCGCACCGCGGCCTCCCGGCGCCGCTCAGCCGACCGTCGGCAGGTTCCAGCCGTGCCAGTAGCTGAGGATCCGCAGGGCGAAGCAGAGGACGCCCCCGAGCGCCATCATCCGCGCCGGCGCCCCGCCCCGGCGCACGCCGACGACCATCACTGCGGCGCCCAGCAAGGCGGCGCTGGCGTAGATGTGTTCGCGCAGGACGATCGGCACCTCGCCCAGCAGCAGGGCCTGGATCGAGGCGCCGCCGACCCCGGTGAGGACGCCGAGCATCGTCGCGCTGAGGCCGTTGAGGCCGAAGTCGAGCGCGCGGCGGGCACCGGAGACGGCGAACAGCGAGAGCCCGCCGGCGTCGAGGGTCATGACCACCCACTCGGGGATGTCGCGAACCGGGCCGGCGAAGACGATCACCGCGGCGCCGGCGAGGAAGGCGACGGTCGGGTAGCGCTTGAAGCGGAACGCGAGCGGCGGCCCGGCGCCGATCACGACGTCGCGGGCGATGCCGCCGCCGAGCGCGGTGACGAAGGCGATCGTCAGCACGCCGAAGACGTCGAGCTCGGCCGCAGCCGCGACTATCGCCCCCTCGAGCGCGAACAGCGCCGTCGCGCCCAGATCGAAGGCGAGCACCAGCCGGTCGGCCGACCGGCTGGCCCAGCTCCGTGTGTGAGTCGCCGCCTCGATGGCCCTTGTTTTGCCCTCCCGGGCCGATCACCTGCCGGCGATTGATCCTGGAGCTTGACCTGAGGTGGTCGCCCTCCTGTCGCCGGCGCCGTCGGTGGTGACGGCTCGCAGCCTCAGCTTGCGCGTTACCGGCTCGGCGCCGCGCCGCGCGCCGCAGCGCCCGGCGCGCAAGATGGGCCGATCAGCCCAGGCACCCGGCCAGCCCGCTGCAGCCGCGGTGATCTAGCCTGGGGCGAGGCAGCCTTGACGAACCAGTCGTGCCTCGTTCCGCGTGTCCCGATCCGCCGAAACCGCGTCGCGCCAGCCGGTGCCGCTGCCGGGCGCTTTGCGCAGCGCCCGGGCCCGCCCCTGGCCGATGGTCGGCCGCGAGGCCGAGCTGGCCGAGCTGGCGGCCGCCTGGGAGCGGGTCGCCGAAGGCGGCAGCGAGGCGGTGCTGGTGGCGGGCGAGCCCGGCGCCGGCAAGAGCCGCCTGGTCGCCGAGGCGGCGGGGGCCGCCCACGCCCGGGGGGCGCTGGTCCTGTACGGCAGCGGCGAAGGCACCGCCGAGACGCCCTACGCGCCGTTCGTCGCCGCCCTCGGCGACCTCGACCGCCACGGCACCGAACCGCTGCGCGAGGAGCTGCGCGACTCCGCGCTCGGCGCTCTCGCGGCGGAGTCCGCCGGAGAGGCTCTCTGGGACCTGGGCGACGACCGGGCCAAGCTGTTCGCGGCGGCGCTGGAGCTGCTCGAACGCATCACCCGCCACGGCCCGCTGCTGCTCGCGATCGACGATCTGCACAGCTGCGGTCCCTCGACCCTCGCCCTGATCCGGCACCTCGCCCGGGCGGCGAGCGGAGCTCCGTTCCTGCTCGTGGTCACCTACCGCCCCGGCGACGTCGACCCGAGCGGCGAGGTGGCGGAGGCGGTCGCCGAGCTCAGCTCGCAGGCCGGCTCCAGGCAGCTGCAGCTCGGCGCCCTCGGGGTGACGGCTCTGCGCGACGTCGCCTCCTCGCTGAACCCGGACGCCGACGACGCCACGCTCGACCGCGCCGCGGCGGCGGTCGCCCGCGAGAGCGGCGGCAACGCCCTCTTCGCCTGCGAGCTGCTGCGGGCGGCGGGTGACCTGGGGGCGCTCTCCCCGGCGGAGCCCGCCGCGCCCCGCTCGCTGCGGATGCTGATCGCCGCCCGCGCGCACGCCCTCGGCGAGCCGGCCTTCGCCTGCCTCTGCGCCGCCGCGGCCTTCGGCCGCGCGTTCGCCCCCGGCCAGCTCGCCGCGGGGACGGGGGTCGACCCCGAAACGGTCGAGGAATCGCTGCTGGCGGCCGAGCGGGCCGGCCTGGTCGCCGCCGAGAGCGACGGCCGCTACGCCTTCAGCCACGCGATCGTCGCCCACTGCCTCTACGAGGAGATCGAGCCCGCGGCGCGGGGGAAGCTGCACCGGCGCTTCGGCGAGCAGCTCGAGGCGGCGCCCGACCTGCTCGCCGCCGAGGGCCGCTCCGCCCAGCTCGCCCACCACTGGTGGCACGCCGAGCCGGGCGACCCCGAGCGGGCCACGCGCTACTGCGCCGAGGCCGGCGAGGCGGCGCTGCGCAGCTACGACCACGAGCTGGCAGCGAGCTGGTTCGAGCGGGCGCTGGAGCGGCGCGGCGAGGGACGCGACGACGTCGAGCTCTGCGACCTGCTGACCGGCCTCGGCGTCGCGCTCCGCTACACGAACCAGGAGCGCTCGCGCGAATGCCTGCTGGCAGCGGCGCGCCTGGCCGACCGCCTCGGCGAGGTCGATCGCCTGGTCGCGGCGGCGCTCGCCAACCACCGCGGCTTCGTCTCCCAGGTGGGCGGCTTCGACCGCGAGCGCAGCGCGATGCTGCGGCGTGCCGGCGAACGGCTCGACGGAAGCGGCCCCGAGTCGGCTCTGGTGCTGGCCCAGCTGGCGCTGGAGCTGACCTTCGCCGGCGAGGCCGACCGCCGCCGCTGGCTGTCCGACAGGGCCCTCGTCGCGGCGCGCGAGTCCGGCGACCGCCGCGTCCTCGCCCAGGTGCTGGTCCGTTGCCTGATCGCCCGCTGGGACCCCGACAACGCCGCCGAGCGAATCGCGATGGCGGCCGAGAGCATCGAGATCGGGGCCGAGCTGGACGAGCCGCTCGAGCTCTTCCACGGGCTCCACTGGCAGGCGGTGGCGCAGCTGGAGATCTGCGAGGTCGAGGCCGCGGCGCGCTCGCTGCGCGAGCAGGAGCGGATCGCCGACCGGATCGGCGACGCCACCGCCCGCTGGCTGTGCGAATGCACGGAGTCGCTGCACCTGTCGCTGCGCGGGCAGCTCGAGCAGGCGGAGGCCCGGGCTCAGCAGGCAGTCGAGGGGGCGAGGCGCAGCGCCCAGCCGGACGCCCTCCCCTTCTACATGAGCCAGCTCTGCAGCATCCGCTGGCAGGAAGGGCGGATGGGCGAGCTGGCGCCGCTGCTGGCGCGGGCGCTGCACCAGTACCCGGGGATCCCGGGCTTCCGCTCGCTGGTGGCCCTCGCCCACGCCGAGGCCGGCGAGCTCGCCCCCGCCCGCGAGATCGTGGCCGGCGACGCGGCGACCCGGTTCGAGGCACAGCCACGCGACCCGATCTGGATCGCCACCCTGGTCGACTACGCGTACGCGGTCGCCCGGCTCGGCGACCGCGAGCCGGCGGCGATCCTGCACGGGATGCTGGACCCCTACCGCGGGCGGCTGGCGACGACCACGGTCGCCGTCTGGGGGGTCGTCGACCATGCCCTCGGCCGCCTCGAGCTGCTGCTCGGCGAGGAGGAGGCGGGCCGGCGCTCGCTGCGCGCCGCGGTCGACGCCTACGCGGCGATGCAGGCGCCGCTGTGGAAAACGTGGGCCGAAGCCGATCTGGAGCCCGTCGAGCGCGCCGAATCGTCGCTGCAGGCCCGAATCGCCGCCCTCGGCCTGACCGACCGCCAGGCGGAGGTGACCCGCCTGACCGCCCGCGGCCTCTCCAACCGCGAGATCGCCGAGCGGCTGCAGGTCTCCCCCAGCACGGTCAAGCGCCACCTGGAGAATGTCTACCGGCAGACCGGCGTCGGCTCGCGCGGGGCGCTCACCGCGCTCTTGCTCGACTAGGGCGCGGGTGCCCCCCGCCGAGCCGGGGGGCACCCCTGCCTCACTTGAACGAGACCTTGTTCACCGCCTCCTTGATCTTGTTGACGATCACGTCGGCGAGCTCGGTGCCCTGTTTGCCGTTGAACCCCTTCATCGCCGCGACCATGCCGACCATCAGCAGCGAGACGAGCAGGATCAGGCCGACGTACTCGACCGTCCCCTGCCCCGCCTCGCCGCCGGCCAGGCGGCGGATCGTCCGCACCCGGCGCTCGGCGACGCCGTAGGCCCGGCTCAGCAGCGCGTGGCCGTAGCCCATCAACGCGTAGACCATTCGGTCCCTCCTTTCATCGGTTGGCGACCGATGCTGGAAGGCAGGGACGCACCGAACAAGACGCGGGAGTGCCAACTCTCGCGCGGCTTCGCAGATCCTTCGCGACACCGCAAACGTCTTCGCGGAGGCGGGATCAGGACGCCTGGGGGCGCCAGCCGAAGGAGCGGGCGGCGAGGAGGGCGGCGGTCGCGGTCAGCGCCGGCGGCAGCAGCGCCGCGGCCTCCCGCGCCTGCGAGACGAGCAGCGCGGCCACGGCGGCGCCGATGAAGATGGCGAGCACCATGCTCAGCCGCTGCAGGCGGTTGCGGCCGCTGCCCGAGGCGGTCGCCAGCTCGCCGAGGAAGCCGGTCAGGGTGCCGGTGACGTAGGTCGTGGTGACGCCGGCGAGGCCGAGCCGGTAGACCAGCGCCGCCTGGGTGCCCATCGCCACCGCGAAGACCCCGAGCAGGGCCATCTCGCCGGCGAGGACCGGCCGCCCGCCGCTCGCCAGCCAGCCGGCGAGGACGAGCGCCCTCGACCAGGGCGATCGCCAGCAGGCCGCGCGTCATCCACGCCTGCCAGTGCCCGCCGCCCTCGGTCGCGGGTCGACGCCGGGCATCGCGCGGGCGGCGACGTAGGCGCCGACGACGTACCCGTCGAGCGCCGCGCCCGAGCGCAGCAGCGCCTCGCCGAAGCCCTTGCCGGCGGCGACGCCGAGCAGGACCACGTTGCCGGTCATGTTGGCCGAGAAAGCGCCGCCGAGACCGAGGAAGCTGATCGCGTCGACCGCGCCGGCGGCGAGCGCCAGCAGGATCACGATCGCGTCGCGGACGTCGGCCGCCTGCTCGTCTCGCTCGTTCATCGCCGACGATTACACCCGCCGGGGTGGTCGCGAAAACCGCCGAGCCAGCCCACCCCTGCGCGCTTGGTCGCCCTGTGAGCGACCAAGCGCTGCGGTTCCGGGTCAGCCGAGCGTGTGGCCGACGCGGCGGCCGACGAAGAAGGGGCCGAGCCGCTCGATGTAGCGGGCGGTGTGCTCGGTCGGCCGCATCGCCTTGACCAGCCGGCTGAGGCGGTCGAGCTCGCCCCCCAGCAAGCCGATCACGAACTCGTTGTCGACCGGGTCGAGGCCGAAGCACTCCAGGCGCACGTCGTCGGCGTATCCCGCTTCGACGAAGGTGCGGCCGACCTTGCCGTGCTCGGCGAGGACGCGGCCGCGGCTGGCGTCGTCGAGGCGGTAGAAGTCGGCGCTGCGGCGCAGTGGGTACCAGACCGCCCACTCGTTCGCGGCGGCCGCCAGCTTGCGGCGCGGCGCGTGCAGCAGCCAGTCCTCCAGGTCGGGCTCGTGCCCGGAGCCGTAGGTGCGCCCGTACATCGCCATCTCGCGCAGCGGCGCCGCTCCCGCCAGCCCGGCGTCGGCGGCAACCGCCCGCCCGGCGTCGAGCAGCGCGCCCGGGTCGCCGTCGAGCGTCAGCACCGCGGCGGCGCCGCTCTCGGTCGCGCTCTCGTAGACGACGCCCTCGGCGCCGGCGGCGCGCAGCGCCGCAACCAGCGCCCCGGGATCGGCGACGCCGGCGAGCACCTGCAGCTGCATGTAGAGGCGCCGGTCGAGCGCCTGCGGCACGCCGGCGCGGCGGGCGCCCCGCTCGCGCATGTCGCGCGGGTCGGCCGGGAAGTAGAGATCGCGGTCGGGCTCGATCCCCCAGCGCGCGGCGACGTCCTCGAGCTCCGGCGTCATCTGCCACTGGTCGGCGCGCTCGACGCCCGAGTACTGGCGGCTGGCGCCCTTCAGCGGCACCGAGCCGGTGTTGTCGCCGATCCGCCGGATCTCCTCGACCTCCTCCGCCGAGAGCGGCGAGGCCGGCGCCACCGCGGCGAGCTCGGCGCGCTTGTGCTCGACCGGCCGCGCCTCCTCCCCGGGCTCCTGCAGCAGGGTCGGCGCGACGCAGGCGACCGCCTCGTGGGAGAGGTTCCAGGCGCAGGCGAGCTGCAGCGGCGTCAGGCCGTGGCGCTCGCCGATCGGCCGCAGCCGCTCCAGCTTCCCGTTGGCCTGCTCGACCCAGCCCGGCGGCCGGAAGGTGCGGTGGTCGGCGGGCGGGAAGCGGTGGCCGGGACGGACGTCTCCCCAGAAGACGCCGCCGTGGTCGACCACCCGGGTGATCACCTTGACGTCGTGCTCGGCGACCGCCGGCAGCACCTGCTCGACCGGCCACGGCTCGAACGGGTTGAGGATCAGCATCGCCCAGTCGATCGCCTCCCCGAACCGCTCCAGGCAGGCGATCTGGTCGAGGACGAAGCCGTTGTCGGGGCCGGGCGCGATCCCCAGCCGCCGGCAGAGGCCCTCCTCGCGCAGCGCCCGCATCCCGTCCCAGACCGCTTCGCTGGTGTAGCTGGTGCGGTCGGGGTTGTGCAGCAGGAGGACGTCGAAGGAGTCGACCCCGCAGCGCTCGAGGCTGCGCTCGGTCGCCATCCGCAGATACCCGGCGTAGCCCTCGGGCCCGCGCAGCTCCGGGTCGGTGAAGCGCTGGAAGCCGCCACGGCCGACCCGGTGGCCGGTGTAGAAGTCGTGGCCGACGGCGCCGACCAGGCAGTAGCTCTCGCGCGGCACCCTCTCGAGCGCCCGTCCCAGCATGCTGTCCGCCCCGCCACAGCCGTAGACGTCGGCCGAGAGCACCGTTCGCACCCCCGCGTCGGGCCGCAGCAGGGAGACCAGCCGCTCCTCCTCGAGCCGCACGCCGAAGGGCAGGAAGGCGCCGCCGCTCCAGGTCCCGATCGCGGTCTGGGTCGGCTCGAGGCCGCCCGCGCCGCGCGTCGCTGCCGCTGTCTCGGTCTGCAGGGTCTCCATCGTCGGCGAGGGACGCTACGCCCGCGCACCCCGACAACCGTCCGTATTTCGCCGAAGAGAGCGGGCCGCGAACCCACAAACTGGCCAGCCAGCCAGTACCATGCCCGGAACACCCCGAGCCGGAGGAGAGATGGGATGACGGTGAGCGAAGAGAACCTCGACGAAGTGCTCGTTATCGAGCGCGAGCGGTGGCCCGACGGCCCGCCGTACGAGCTGTTCAAGCGGATGCGCAACGAGTGCCCGGTCCACTGGACCTCGCGCGTGCCCGAGTTCCCGAAATCGGCCGGCTTCTGGTCGATCACGACCGCCGACGACGTCCACACGGTGAGCCGCGACTGGCAGACCTACTCGTCGGAAAAGGGCGGCATCATCGCCGTCACCGCCAACTTCCCGCTGGAGCTGATGCGGGCGATGTTCATCGGCATGGACCCGCCCAAGCACGACCGGATCAAGGCCCTCTTCCAGGCGGGCTTCACGCCGAAGCGGATCGCCGCGCACGAGGAGGAGATCCGCCGCATCGTCACCGACGTGCTCGACCAGCTCGAGGGCCGCGAGACCTGCGACCTCGTCGTCGACGTCGGCCAGGCCGCCGTCTCGCGGGTGATCGGCAGCTTCATGGGCGTGCCGCCCGAGGACGACGCGAAATGGGCCGAGCTGATGAACGCGATGCTCGGGGCCAGCGACCCCGACCTCAACCCCGACGGCGTCGAGGGGGCGGTCGAGAAGACGCTGCCGGAAATCTTCGAGCGCTGCAACACGATGATCGCCGAACGGCGCGAGAACCCGACCGACGACCTGACCAGCGTCCTCGTCCACGCCGAGGTCGATGGCGAGAAGCTCGAGGACCACGAGATCGTGATGGGCTTCTTCCTGCTGATGGCCGCCGGCAACGACAGCACCAAGGCGACCTACTCGAGCGCGATGCGGGCGCTGATCGAACACCCCGACCAGCGGCAGCTGCTGCTCGACGACCCCTCGCTGATCCCCAGCGCGGTCGAGGAGTCGCTGCGGATGTTCCCGGCCTTCGCCCACTTCCGCCGCACCGCGACCTGCGACGCCGACCTGAACGGGCAGCAGATCAAGGAGGGCGACAAGGTGGTTCTCTGGTACGTCTCCTCCAACCGCGACGAGACGCGCTACGAGGACGCCGACCGCTTCGACGTCACCCGCAATCCCGAGCACCAGGCGTTCGGCGCCGGCGGCCGGCACTTCTGCCTCGGCACCGCGCTGGCCCGGCTCGAGCTGAAGATCCTGCTCGAGGAGACGCTCGCCCGCTACCCGAAGATGGAGCTGGCCGGGCACCCCGAGTTCGTCGAATCGGTCTTCCTCAACCAGCTGAAGACTCTGCCGGTGCGGCTCGCCTGAACCGCACCGCCGCGCCGCCGTGCCTGAACGGTTGGCGCCCCCGTGGGGGCCTCAACCGTCCAGGCACGGGTGGTCGGGATACCCTGGCCCGGGTGCGCGTCCTCGTCGTCACCAACTTCGAGCCCGATGAGGGCGCGCCGCAGCGCGGCCGCTGGGTCCGCGACCAGGTCGACGAGGTGCGCCGGCGGGGCGTCGAGGTCGACCTCTTCAGCTTCCCGCCGGGCCGCGGCGAGTACCTGCCGGCGACGCGACGGCTGCGGGCGCTGCTGAGGCGCGAGCGCTTCGACCTCGTCCACGCCCACTACGGCCTGCCCGGCTGGGTGGCGAAGCTGGCGGGAGCCGACCCGCTGCTCGTCACCTTCCACGGCACCGACGTCCGCCACGGCGTCGTCGGACCGCTCTCGCGCCGGCTCGCCTGGCGCGTCGACCTCGTCGCCGCCGTCTCGCGGGCGCTGTTCGAGCCCGAGGACGACCGCCCCGGGCTGCCCCACGTCCCCGGCTCGGCGGTGCTGCCGTGCGGGCCCGACCTCGCCCGCTTCGGGCCCCTCCCCCGCGCCGAGGCGCGGCGCCGGCTCGGCCTCGACCCCGGCGGCCGCTACCTGCTCTTCCCCGCCAACCCCGCCCGCCCCGAGAAGCGCCACGACCGGGCCGCCGCCCTCGCCGCCCACTGCGGCGCCGAGCTGCTGACCGGGGGGGCGATCGAGCCGGAGGCGATGCCGCTGTGGCTGAACGCCGCCGGCGCCGTCCTCGTCACCTCCGAGTACGAGGGCTTCGGGATGGTCGCGGTCGAGGCGCTCGCCTGCGGCGTGCCCGTGCTCTCGACGCCGGTCGGCATCGCCCCCTACGCGCTGACCGGAATCGAGGGCTGCCTCTGCGCCGGGTTCGACCCCGAGCGCTGGGGGGAGCTTGCCGGTCGCCACCTCGATGCCGCCGACCCCCGGGTCGACGGCGCCGCCCGGGCCGCCTCGCTCTCGGCCGGGCGGATGGCGGAGCGGGTGATCGAGGCCTACCGCGAGGTCGCCGCGGGGCGTAATAGATTGGGACGATGAGCGAGGAGCCGGGCGCCGCAGGCAGCTTCAGCGCGCAGGTCGAGGCCGCCGAGAAGCGGCTGGAGCAGGCGGCGCGGCTGGCGAGCGAAGCGGAACGGCGGGCCGAGGCCGAGATCCGGGCCCTCGAGGCCGACCTCGAGAAGGCGCGCGCCGAGGCCGAGCGCGACCTCGAGCAGACCCGCCTCGCCCACGAGGAAGAGCTGCAGGAGCTGCGGGAGGCGAAAGAGCGGGCGATCGCGACCGCCGAGGAGCGACTCGGGGAGGTCGAGGCGCAGGCCGACGCGGCCGAGCAGCGGATCGCCGCCGCCCAGCAGCGGGCCGAGCAGGCCGAGCAGGCGGTCGCCGACGAGCGGGCGCGCGCCCGCGAAGCGGCGGCGGCCTGGCTGCGGGCGCAGCTCGACACGATCCGCCGAGAGGCTGAGGGACGATAGCCCCCGGCCGCGAGTTCGACGTCGCCGTCGTCGGCGGTGGCGCGGCCGGGCTCTGGACGGCGCTGCGGGCGGCCGAGCAGGGCGGCCGGGTCTGCGTGATCTCGCGCACGCCGCTGCGGCTCAGCGCCAGCTTCTGGGCGCAGGGCGGCCTCGCCGCGGCGCTCGAACCGGGCGACACGCCCGCCAGCCACGCCGCCGACACGATCGCCGCCGGCCGCGGCCTCTGCCGCCCCTCGGCGGTCCAGGTCCTGGTCGAGGAGGCGCCGACCGCGGTCCGCGAGCTGCAGGAGCGCGGCGTCGTCTTCGACCTCGACCACGAGGGCCGGCTGGCGCTCGGGCTCGAGGGCGGTCACGCGGCGCGGCGCATCGTCCACTCCGGCGGCAGCCAGACCGGCCGCGAGCTGACCTCGAAGCTGGCCGGGATGGTCGCCGACGAGGAGCGGATCACGGTCTTCGAGCGGACCTCGGCGCTGGCGCTGTGGAGCGACGGCGCGCGTTGCCACGGGGTGCTCACAGACGGCGGCGAGATCGCGGCGGCGGCGACCGTCGTCGCCACCGGCGGCGCCGCGGCGCTGTGGCGGCGAACGACGACCCCGCGCGGGGCGATCGGCGCCGGGCCGGTGCTCGCCGCGGCGGCCGGCGCCGACCTCGCCGACCTCGAGTTCTGCCAGTTCCACCCGACCGCGCTGGCGCTGCCGGGCACCGAGTTCGACGGCCTGCTGATCACCGAGGCGGTCCGCGGCGAGGGAGCGAAGCTGCTCGGCGCCGACGGCGAGCGCTTCACCGACGAGCTCGCCCCGCGCGACGCGGTCGCTGCCGCGATCCTCGCCCAGATGAAGACCGACCAGAGCGCCAGCGTCGACCTCGACCTGCGCGGGATCGACCCCGCCCGCTTCCCCAACGTCTTCGACTCGCTCGCCAGCGCCGGCCTCGATCCCCGCCACCAGCCGGTCCCCGTCTCCCCCGCCTCCCATTACACGATGGGCGGGATCGCGGTGGACCTCGACGGCCGCTCCTCGGTCCCCGGCCTCTACGCGGTCGGCGAGTGCTCGTGCACCGGCCTGCACGGCGCCAACCGGCTCGCCTCCAACTCGCTCAGCGAGTGCTTCGTCTTCGGCACCCGGGCCGGCGTCGCGGCGCTGCAGGAGGAGGGGTCCCCCACCCGCCCCGCGCCGCCGGAGTGGCGCTTCGTGCCGCCCACCGACGAGACCCGCGAGGCGGTCTGGCGCTACGCCGGGCCGAGGCGCAACCCCGACGACCTCGCCCGCCTGATCTCCGACCCCTACCCACTTGCCGGCGCGATCGCCGCCTCGGCCCTGGCGCGGGCGGAGTCGCGCGGCGGGCACCTGCGGGTCGACTGCCCGGAGACCGACCCGGCCCTCGACGGCATCCACTTCGTCATCGCCCCCGACGGAACCGCTCGCCGCGAGGAGTGGCTCTAGCCTGGGGCGACGATGCTGCTCGGGGTAGACGTCGGCGGCACCTTCACCGACGCGGTCCTGCTCGACGACGGCCGCGTCCACAGCGCCAAGGTCCCGACCACGCCGGGGGCCGAGTCCGACGGCGTGATGCAGGCGGTGGCGGCGGTGCTGGAGCGGGCCGGCGTGGAAGCGGGCGCGATAGACGCCTTCGCCCACGGGATGACCGTCGGCACCAACGCGCTGCTGGAGGAACGCGGCGCCCGCACGGCTCTGGTCGCCACCCGCGGCTTCGCCGACGTGCTTGAGATCGGGCGCCAGGACCGTCCCGACCTGTACCGCCTCTGCACGCCGAAGCCGGCGCCGCTGGTCGCCCGCGAGCTGCGCTACGAGGCCGACGAGCGGACCGGGCCCGAGGGTGTCGTCAGCCCGCTCGCCGCGGGCGAGCCGGAGCGGCTGGCGGCGGCGCTGGCCGAGTCGGGCGCCGAGGCGGTCGCCGTCTGCCTCCTCTTCTCCTACCTCGACCCCGGCCACGAGCAGGCGATCGCCGAGCGGCTGCGCGAGCGGCTGCCCGGCGTCCACGTCTCCGCCTCGCACGAGGTGCTGCCGCGCTTTCGCGAGTTCGAGCGCTGCTCGACGACCGTGATCGACGCCTACCTCAGCCCGCTGCTCGGCCGCTACCTGGAGCGGCTCGAAGCGGCGAGCGCCGAGGCCGGCCTGCCGGCGCCGCTGGTGATGCAGTCCTCCGGCGGCGTCGCTCCGGCGGCGGAGGCGGCGCGGGCCGGAGCCTGGAGCGTCCTCTCGGGGCCGGCCGGTGGCGCCGTCGGCGCCAGCCTCCTCGCCCGCGCCAGCGGCGAGGGCAACGCGCTCGGCTTCGACATGGGCGGCACCTCCTGCGACGTCTGCGTGGTCGAGGGCGGCGCGGTGCGGCGCACCGACGCGCGCCGGCTCGACGGCCGCACGATCCAGCTGCCGATGGTCGACGTCCACACGGTCGGCGCCGGCGGCGGCTCGATCGGCTGGCGCGATGCCGGCGGCGCCCTGCGGGTCGGGCCGCGCTCGGCCGGCGCCGTGCCCGGGCCCGCCTGCTACGGGCGCGGCGGCGGCGAGCCGACCGTGACCGACGCCAACCTGCTGCTTGGCCACCTCGCCGCCGACTCCGAGCTGGCCGGCGGCGTCGCCCTCGACGCCGAGGCGGCGTCGGCCGCGGTCGCGGAGCTCGGCCGCTCGCTCGGCCTCGCCCCCCTGCAGGCCGCGGCCGGGATCGTCCGCGTCGCCAACCAGGAGATGGTGCGGGCGCTGCGCGTGGTCACCGTCGAGCGCGGCGTCGACCCCCGCGGCTTCGCCCTCCTCCCCTTCGGCGGCGCCGGCCCGATGCACGCGGCGGCGATCGCCGCCGAGCTCGGGATCGAGACGATCCTCTGCCCGCGCGCCGGCGGCGTCCTCTCGGCGCTCGGCCTCTGCGCCTCCGAGCGCCGCCGCGACACCGCCCGCACGGTGATGCTCGCCGGCGCCGATCTCAGCGCCGAGCGGATCGCCGCCGAGGTCGAGGCGCTGATCGCCGGCGCCGGCACCGGGCTCGAGGGCGCGCACCCGCAGCTGACCTACCAGATGCGCTACGCCGGGCAGGCCTTCGAGCTGCCGGTCCCGGGCCCCGCCAGGCCCGAGCCGGCCGACCTCGTCGCCGGCTTCGAGGCGACGCACGAGGAGCGCTACGGCCACCGCGATCCCGACGGCGAGGTCGTTCTCGTCGACATCGACCTGGCGATGGTCGTCCCCGGCCCCGAGCCGCGCCCGGCGGCGGCGCCGCCGGGCGGCCTGCGCGAGAGCTCGCGGCCGGTCCGCTTCGGCGAGGAGTGGGTCGAGACCCCGGTCCTGCGCGGCGAGCCGCCGGCCGGCACCGCGGCCGCTGGCCCCGTCGTCTTCGAGCTCCCCGAGGCGACCCTCGTCCTCCCCCCCGGCTGGCAGGCCGAGGTCGACCGGACCGGCACCATCGTCGCGCGGTTCCTTACGGACGCTGAGCGACCGAAAGGAACCACAGGATGAGAGGGCCGGGGGCCTCCACGCAGGCGCGGTTCCTTATGGACGGCATGCGACCGAAAGGAACCACGGGATGAGGGGGATGGATCCGATCACGCTGCAGGTGCTGATCGGCGGGCTGCGCGCTGCCTGCGACGAGATGGGCGCGACGCTGATCCGCTCCGCCTACTCGGCCAACATCAAGGAGCGCCACGACTGCTCGACGGCGCTGTTCGACGCCGCCGGCGAGCTGGTGATGCAGGCCGAGCACATTCCGGTCCACCTCGGCTCGATGCCCGACGCGGTCGCCGCCGTGCTCGGCGAGCGCCACGAGCCGGGCGTCGCCTGGATCCTCAACGACCCCTACCGCGGCGGCACCCACCTGCCCGACGTAACCCTGATCTCGCCCGTCTTCGTCGCCGGCGAGCTGTTCGGCTTCGCCGCCAGTCGCGCCCACCACGCCGACATCGGCGGCCCGACGCCCGGCGGGATGCCGGCCTTCTCCCGCACGCTCGAGGACGAGGGCGTGGTGATCCCGCCGTCGCCCGCCGAGCCGGAGCTGCTCGCGGAGCTGGCGCAGCGGATGCGGGCGCCGCACCAGCGCCTCGCCGACCTCCGCGCCCAGCAGGCCGCCAACCGGATCGGCGAGCGGCGCCTCACCGAGCTCGCGGAGCGCCACGGAGCCGCCTTGCTGCGCGAGGGAATGACGGAGATCCTCGCCTACTCCGAGCGGCGCACCCGCGCCGCCCTCGCCGCCCTCCCCGACGGCACCTACACGGCCGAGGACGTGCTCGAGCACGACTCCCGCGAGGCCAGCCACGACGTCGTCCTGCGGGTCGCGGCGACGATCGAAGGCGAGTCGCTGCGGCTCGACTTCGGCGGCACCGACCCGCAGATCGACGGCAACCTCAACTGCCCGCTCTCGGTGACCAAATCGGCGGCGTTCTTCGCGGTCCGCGTCCTCACCGACCCCGAGGCGCCGCCCTGCGCCGGTGCCCACCGGCCGATCGAGGTCCACGCCCCGCGCGGCTGCCTGCTGAACGCGGAGTTCCCGGCCGCGGTCGCCGGCGGCAACGTCGAGACCTCGAGCCGCGTCGCCGACCTCGTGATCGAGGCCCTCGCCGGCGCCCGCCCGGCGCCCGCCCAGGGCCAGGGGACGATGAACAACCTCACCCTGGCCAACGACGACTTCACCTACTACGAGACGATCGGGGGCGGCCAGGGCGCCTGCCCGGAGGCCGACGGGCCGAGCGCGATCCACGTCGCGATGTCGAACACGCTCAACACCCCGGTCGAGGCGCTCGAGACCGAGTTCCCGCTTCGTGTGACGAATCTCTCACTCCGCGGCGGCAGCGGCGGCGCCGGCGAGCACCGCGGCGGCGAGGGCACGATCCGCGAGCTGGAAGCCCTGGCACCGATGCGCTTCACGCTGATCACCGAGCGCCGCCGGCACCCGCCGAAAGGCAGCAACGGAGCCGAAAACGGCAGCCCCGGCGCCAACCTCCTGAACGGCGAGCCGCTGGCGAGCAAGGACGACGGCGAGCTCCGCCCCGGCGACCGCCTGCGGATCGAGACGCCGGGCGGCGGCGGCCGAAATTAGGAACTGCTTATTTGGCGATTCGCCGTCGCTGGTCTAGAATGCGGCGTCCGAGCGGGGGCGGATGCGCCCTTCTGCGGCCAGATTCACCCCCCGCCCGTAGACCACACGACTCGCAACTCGCAGGTACTGGACTCAACATGCCGATCGCTCTCAAGGAATGGGCCGTAACGGTCCGCGCGCTCTCCGAGGGGGAGCAGCTGCTCACGCTTCGCAAGGGCGGGATCCGCGAGGAAAACAAGCACTTCGAGCTCGAGCACGAGCGCTTCTTCCTCTACCCGACCTTCGACCACCAGCGCAACGACCTCGTCCGCGAATCCCACCACCCGGAGCTGCGTCGCGCGCTCGAGGAGGGTGTCTGGCCCGATGAGGAGCCGCCGCCGAAGGCGCTGCTCCAGGACGGCGGGATCCCCCAGCCGGATCGCGTGCGGCTGCGCGCCTGGGCCGAAGTCACCGACCACGTGACGATCAACGACCGTCGCACCCTCGACTGCCTCTCGCCGTTCTACATCTGGACCCCGGACTACGCCGAGAAGCGGCTCAACTGGAAGCGGCGTCACCCGCTCCACATCCTGCTGCTGCGGGTGCACCGGATCCCGCGCCCGGTGACCGTCCGCGTCCGCGACGAGTACCACGGCTGCCGCTCCTGGGTCGAGATCGACCGCGAACTGCCCTTCGAGGGCACGCCGGTGATGGCCGACGAGGAGTTCGACCGCGCGCGCTCGGAGATCCGCGAGCTGTGCGAGTCCGGCGAACCCGCCCTGGTCTGAGGCTGCCTGACTGGCGCATGCCGGCGTCCTCGGTCGCTCGTGAGCAGAGCACACGTCGCTCCCTGCGTCCTTGGTCTGCTTGGTCAGTCAGCCTCAGCCACTAATCTCAAGCTCGATGTCGTGGACTGAGACCGAGTCGCTGTCGTTCACCGCTCGGCATGATTCCGACGACGCGGCCTTTGCCGAGCGGACGCTGGACCGGATGGAGAACCTGCGGCTGCGGCTCGAAGACCGCTTCCCGCAGATGCCGGACGAGGTCACGATCGTCGTCCACACCAACCCGCTCTGGCTGACGGCGGCGCACCCGTTCCTGCCGGCGGCTCGCTGGTCGGCGGCGCCGGCGGGACGCCGCTACCTCGCCGGCTGGGCGATGGCGACCGAGCTGCACACGCTCAACGACCCCCACCTGGAAAAGCGCGCCGCCGGCGAGGACTCGCTCGAGGCGCTGCGCGGCACCGCCGAGCGCCTCTACGCGCAGCTGGTGATCGCCGTCAACAACCCCGCCCTGCCGCCCTCCTGGACCCCGGGCCGCTTCGCCCGCTACCTGCGCTGGGCCTGGCTGGTCGAGGGCGGCGCCCAGTACTTCGCCCGCCAGGTCGGCCTCTACCGGGCGGCCGTGATCCGCCGCCTGCGCGAGAGCTCCCGCCCCGCCTTCCCCCCCTCCCGGCGCGACGCGGTGATCCTCGGCGGCACGATCTTCGACCTGCTCGAGGAGGAGCGCGGCCCAGAGGCCTGCGAGCGCCTCGTCGACGGCCTCCTCCCCGGCGGCCCGGCGGTCACCCTCGAAGACGCCTTCGACGCCCGCACCCGCGACATCGAGGAGGCCTGGCGCGACTACCTGCGCTCGATGGTCCGCGGCCCGGCCGGCGTCACCTGAGCCGCGGCGGCATCGCTCACTCGCCGTCGACGATGAACGGCCACGCCTCTTCGTCGTCGTCGACCAGGGTTTCCGCCAGCAACGCCCGCGCCTCCTCGAACCGGGCGGCGTGGACCATCACCCGCTGGCCGCCGCCACCGAAGCCGGAGTAGAGGCGACCGAGTCCCAGCTGCAGCCCGCTCAGGCCGGTCGGTTGCAGCAGGCTGGGGATGCCGGCGCTCCCCAGCAGCCCCTGCAGCATTTCGGCCTGCACCGGGTCCTTGGCGAAGACGACTTCGACCAGGTCGCCGTCCCGCCTGCCTTCGGGCGCCCCGGACACCTGGGCCTCAGCTGACTTCGTAGACGATCCAGATCAGGACGACGGCGACGACGAAGAGGCCGCCGACCCAGAGCGCCAGCCGCGCCGGCGAGGTCCCTTCGCCGCCACCGAGCTCGCCGGCGATCTCACCCCGCAGCTCGGCCCGCTCCTCGGCCTCGTCCTCGATCATCGTTTCGGCCAGCACCTCGCGGGCCCGCGGCGCCTGGTCCTTGTTGACCATCACGTCGTGCGGGCCGGCGACGAGGAAGTCCGGGTTGTCGAAGCCGCCGCTGCGCTTCAGCACGCTGGGGATGCCCGCCTCCGAGAGCAGCCCCTGCAGCATCTCCGCCTCCGCCTGGGTGCGGCCGAAGCCGACTTTGACGAGCCTGCCGCCTCCCCCGCCGCCACCGCCCCCGCCGCCGCCCTCGTCGGCGCCGCCGCCCCCGTGCGAGCCGTGGGCACCGCGGCTGTGGGACCCCCGCCTGTGGCTAGGCGACGTCGAGCGCGACATCGGCGATCTCCAGGTCCTTGAGCAGGTAGGCCTTGACGTCGGGGGCCTCGGAATCGGCGAGCGAGACGATCACGTAGACCTGTTCGGGCCAGGCGACGGCCTGGTTGACGTCGGTCTGCGAGGGATAGGCGGCGCTCTTGGTGTGCGAGTGGTAGATCCCGAGCAGCTCGCGGCCGCCGTCTTCGATCGCCTTCAGCGCGTTGTACTGGCCCTGCGGGTCCATCTCGTAGCGCAGCGGGCTGGCCGCCGAGTTCTCGACCCGGACGACTTCGGTCGCCACCCCGTCGCGGCCGCCGATCATCCCGCAGCACTCGTTCGGCAGATCCTCGCGCGCGTGCGCGACCATCTCGTCGATCAGTTCCCGGGAGATCTTCACGCGCCGAGGCTAGCGGAGGACGCCGGAGCCGGGCCGCAAGTCGCCGCAGCGCGAACCAGGACGGCTTCGGCCGGCCGTCGGCCCTGAGCAGGCCAGAGCGTTGACAGAAGACGCAATACGGATCGTGGCCTCCGTCGCGCAGCGAGTACCAGTAGACCCCACCGATGTGCCAGCGCCGCCTCCCCGCCGCCAGGCGGCCCAGCGCCCGGCTCAGAAACCGTGCCTGGCCGCGGCGGCCGCGGTCGTAGGGGCTGGGGCCGCGACTGGACGCGAGCCCGATCTCGCTGATCAGCAGCGGGGTCCGCCGGTCACCCGCCGCCGTCATCACAGCTCGGGTCAGTTCGACCTCGGTTTCGACTCTCGCGGCGGTGTTCGTGTACGGATGAAGGGCAACGACATCGAAAGCTCGCTTCGCTCCCGGCACCCGGTACATCTGACGCAGGAACTCCCACGGGGGCGGCTCGCCGCTGATCGGGGCGAGGCCCGCGGCGACGATCTTCGCCCTCGGATCGACCCCGCGGATCGCGGCCGCGCTCGCGCGGAGCA
Source organism: uncultured Actinomycetes bacterium (assembly GCA_963810455.1). GTDB lineage: Bacteria > Actinomycetota > Thermoleophilia > Solirubrobacterales > 70-9 > VAYN01. Next base: position 5,834 of record CAWEOH010000056.1, on the reverse strand, counting down.
GGCGCACATAGGCCTCCGGCGACGGCGGGCCCGACCAGAACAGCGGGTAGTTCGGCTCGTTCCAGACCTGCCAGCGCCGGATCGGCTCCGCCCGGCTCGCCCCGCGCCAGAATCGACCGCCCGGCCCGTAGCGGCCGACGAGGCGCCGCAGGAACTTGCGCCAGGCCCGGAGCTTGGCCTTGCCAAGCGGCGGCATCCACCGCGCGGTTCCCCCGCCGACCCAGGGCGGTGCGCCGCCGACCACCGGCAACACCCGCACGCCCTGCGTCGCGGCCGCGGTGAGCGTCTCGTCCAGGGCCCCGAACTCGTACTCACCCGGCCGCGGCTCGAGCGCACCCCAGTCGAAGACCATCCTGATGCCCAACCCCGCCCGCCCGAGCCGCGCCCATTCGCCCGCCCCGACCGGAGCCTGCGGCACGACCCCCAGGAACGAATGAGCCCGCCGACGCTTCGCGGCGGCGGACCCCGGCGAGAGGACGACGAGGAAGAGGACCGCGACCAGCGCGGCGACTCCGACAGCCTGACCCCGTGTGCTCAACGCGAGTGGTGACGGTGCCTGCGGTGATGTTGCCGGTGCCGGAGCGAGACGCGAGCGACCAGCTCCCCGGAGGGATGCTTGTCGGTGGCCCTGACGCCGCCGAAGACCAGCGCCTCGCCGCCTGGCCGCGCGACCGCCGCATCGGAGATCGTCCAGCCGCCGAACCCGATGATGCGCTCCCCGCCCCCGACGATCGATCGGTCGAGCTTTCCGCTCGGCCTCAAGACGAGAACCCCCAGGCGCGAGTTCTTCCCAGGCGGTCGCTGCCGGCCGATCGCGAGAAGCAGGTCTCCATCGGGGCGCAGAGCGGCGCCACCGACGAAGGTCGAACCGCTAAAGGGCATCACCGCGTAGCCGCTCTTGCCGTAGGAGCGGTCGAGCTTGCCACCCGGCCGGTACCGCGAGGTGGCCACCGTGTAGCGGAGACCGCTCCCGGTGGACTCCGTGACGGAGCCGACGAGGAGGAAGCCGCCGTTGGGAAGCACGATGGGCGGCTGGTTGGCGAAGAACCGGGCCCCCGGCCCCTGTTCGTCGAGGCTCGACCTGACGACCAGGCCCTGATCGCCGAAGCTCCTCACCGTAGATCCGTCGGAATCCAGCTTGACGATGCTGCCGTTGTAGTCGTTGGCCCCGAGGAGCCGTCCGCCCGGCAGGGTCTGAAGCGAGGTGAGTTCGGGGTTGTACGCTTCCCCAGAAGGAGACGTCAGCACCACTTTGCGCCGCCCCCCGTCACCGAACCCGCTGTCCACGGCGCCGTTCGCCTTGAACCTCTCCAGGGTCGACGGGCCGAAGGTTTCGCCGGTCCGTTTATCGACGGCTTCGCCACCCGTGCCGGCGATGACGACCCCTCCTTCGGCAACGGTCATCGCCCATGCCTGATTGAAGCGGTAGCCGAAGTCGACGGGGACGATGCCGCCGTCGCCGAAGCTGCGATCGACGTCCCCGCTCGGCAGGAGCCGAGTCAAGGTCGGTTCGTAGTTCCTGGACGAGAGAACGAGGATCCGCCCGCTCGGCTGGACCCTGACGGCGATCGGGTTGGCAACGTCGACCCAGCCGTTCCTGCCGAAGGAGCGGTCGATCGCGTCGCTCCGGAGCAGCCTGGTGATGCCTTTGGAGGTGCTGACCAGCACCCGCTTCGAGCCGTAGGGGAGCACTTCCAACGGCCCGCCGACCGCAGGCAGCAGCCTCACCTTCAGCGAGCTGCCTGCGAGCGCCGAACGCGCCCGCCACGAGCAGGCAGAGTCCGAGTCCGACCAGCACCCCCGCAATCAACAGCCTCCGCAAGCCCCTCATCCCCCTCCTCGCCGATTAGATAACTCTGTCGGCTCAAACACCGTCGCGGCAATGAGTTGCGCACACCGGAGGCGGCGACTCAGGAACGCCCGGTTACCACCAGACGGTGGTGTCCAGGTTCTCGATCTCCTCGATCGGCTTCGTGTAGACGCCGGAGGAGAGGTACTTCCAGCCGTCGTCGGGGACCAGGAAGACGACGTTCCCGCCGTCCAGCTCGCCGGCGATGCGGGCGGCGATCGCGGCGATCGCGCCGGCCGAGACGCCGGCGAAGACGCCCTCCTCCTGCAGCAGCCGCTTGGTCCAGACGATCGCGTCGCGGTTGGAGACCATGATCTTGCGGTCGAGGATCGAGAGGTCGATGATCGGCGGGATGAAGCCGTCGTCGAGCGAGCGCAGCCCCTGGACGAGCTCGCCCTGCATCGGCTCGGCGGCGACGATCAGGGTCTCCGGGTTGGCCTCCTTGAGGCGGCGGCCGTTGCCCATCAGGGTGCCGCCCGTCCCCAGCCCGCCGACGAAGGCGGTGACCTCGTCGAGCTCGTCGAGGATCTCGACCGCGGTGCCGTTGTAGTGGGCGAGCGGGTTGGCCTCGTTGCCGTACTGGTAGGGCATGTAGTAGCTCGGGTCGCGCGCCATCTCGAGCGCCAGCTCGACCGCGCCGTTGGAGCCCTTGGCCCCCTCCGAGTAGACGATCTCGGCGCCGTACATGCGCAGCAGCTGGGTCCGCTCCTCGGTCACGTTGTCGGGCATCACGACCTTGATCCGGTAGCCCTTGCGGCGGCAGATCATCGCCAGCGCGATGCCGGTATTGCCCGAGGTCGGTTCGAGGATCGTCTGGCCCGGTTCGATCGCGCCTTCCTCCTCGGCCATCTCGATCATCGCCTTCGCCACCCGGTCCTTGACCGAGCCGGTCGGGTTGCGGCCCTCGAGCTTGGCGTAGATGCGCACGTCCGGGTTCGGCGAGAGCCGCGGCAGCTCGACCAAAGGCGTGTTGCCGATCGACTCGACGATGTCGCCGAAGCGACCCCCGCAAGGTTTGTTGAGTAGCTCTTCCATAGCTCCAAGCGCCCCGTTACTTCAGAAAGTATAGCCAGGCACTTTGGCCCCGTGGATAAAGCTCCCCCAGCGCTCGGGGTGTATCTTCGCGCGGGTTCTGTAACAAAAGGGATCGGAGGCAATGCCAAATGAGAAGGATGCGGCTGACCGCTCTATTCGCGGTCTTGCTCGTCGCTTTGGCGTCCGTGGCGGTCGCCTGTGGAGGTGGCGGCAGCACCGAAGCGACGGAATCGACCGAAACGACCAGCGAATCGACGGAAGAAGCCGGTGGGAGCGAAGAAGCGGCGAAGCCGTTGACCGTCGGCTCCGATATCCCCTATCCGCCCTTCGAGCAGGGCAAACCCGGCCACTACACCGGGTTCGACGTCGAACTGATGGATGCCATCGGGGAAAAGATCGGACGCGAACCTGAATTCCAGGACACCTCGTTCGAAACGATCTTCCGCGACGTCGGCCAGGGCAAGTTCGAAGCGGTGATCTCGGCGGCGACGATCACCGAAGAACGCGAAAAGGAAGTCGCCTTCTCGGATCCCTATTACCTGTCCGAACAGGCGATCCTGGTCAAAGAAGGCAGCGAAATCAAAGGCCTGGCGGAACTCGAAGGCAAGGTCGTCGGCGCCCAGCAGGGCACGACCGGGCTCGAACTCGGGAAGCAAAAGGCCAACGCCAGCGAATTGCGGCCCTACCCCGAAGGCCCCGACGCGATCAACGCGCTGAAGGCCGGGACCGTCGAAGCGGTGATCATCGACGCGCCGGTCGCCCAGAACGCGGTCGAACAAGAAGGCGGCGTCGAAATCGCCGAAAAAGTCCCGACCGAAGAAGAGTATGGAATCGCGCTGGCCAAGGACAACACGGAACTCCTGGAAGAAATCAACCAGGGCCTGGCCGAAGTGATCGAAGACGGCACCTACACGACGATCTTCGAAAAGTGGTTCCACCTCGAACCGCCGAAACAATTCCAGGGCTAGGGTCGATCTGACCAAGGGGGGCGCCGCCCGCGCGGCGCCCCCCTTTTTGTTCCGGCAGCAGACAGGACACCGCGATGAGCCAGTTCTTCAACCAGTACTTCAACTTCGACGTGATGGGGGAACACTTCTGGGAAGTCCTGGAAGCGTTCCTGCAGAACCTCCTGGTCTTCGCCGTCGCCGCGGTCGTCGCGCTGACCTGGGGTCTCATCCTCGCGCTCCTGCGCCAGCTCCCGAGCAAGAAGCTCGCCCCGATCCGCTTCGTCACGATCGCCTACATCGACGTCTTCCGCGCGGTGCCGATCCTGATCCTGATCCTGATGATCTCCGGTGGCGTGCCGTTCCTGACCTTCCTCCCCCAGGGAGTCCGGATTCCGCACTGGTTCGGCGAGCCCGACCCCTTCTGGTACGGAGTAGCCGCCCTCGTGATCGTCTACGGAGCCTTCAGCGCCGAGGTCTACCGCGCCGGCATCGAAGCAGTGCCGAGAGGCCAGATGGAAGCCGCCCGCTCGCTCGGCATGAGCCATTTCCAGGCGATGCGACACGTCATCGTCCCCCAGGCGGTGACCAAGATCCCGGCGCCTATGCTCAACGAATTGATCTCGCTGCTCAAGGACACGACGCTGGTCAGCGTGATCGCCCTCAGCGAGGCGGTCCTGGTCAGCCGCGAAGTGCTCGCCGAACGGCTCAACAGCTCGGCGCTGACCCTCACCGCGATCTTCTTCCTCATCATCATCCTGCCGCTGGCGCGCGTCGTCGACAAACTGATCGCCCGCCAGCAGGGAAAGATCACCCGCGGCTCCCACATCGAGGTCGGCTGAGATGGCGGAACCGATTCTCAGACTGCAGGGGATCTACAAGCGCTTCGGTCAGCTCGAGGTGCTCAAAGGCGTCGACCTCGACGTCCACAAAGGCGAAGCGGTCTGCATCCTCGGGCCGAGCGGCTCGGGCAAGAGCACCCTGCTGCGCTGCGTCAACCTGCTCGAGCCGCCAGAGGAGGGCGAGATCCTGCTCGAGGGCAGAGACATCTGCAAGGGGCCCGGCTCAGGCGAGGGCGAATCCGGCTGGAACGTCGACTTCGTCCGCCAGCGGGTCGGGATGGTCTTTCAGCAGTTCAACCTCTTTCCCCACAAAACGGCGCTGGAGAACGTGACGCTGGCGCCGGAAAGGGTGCTTGGCAAGCCGAAGGCCGAAGCGCGGGAGAAAGCGACCGCGCTGCTCGAACGCGTCGGCCTCGGCGACCGCATGCAGCAGTACCCCGAACGGCTCTCCGGCGGTCAGCAGCAGCGCGTCGCGATCGCCCGGGCGCTGGCGATGGAACCGCACGTGATGCTGTTCGACGAGGTGACCAGCGCGCTGGACCCCGAGTTGGTCAAAGAGGTGCTCGACACCATGCGCGAGCTGGCCGGCGAAGGGATGACGATGCTGGTCGTCACGCATGAGATGGACTTCGCCAAAGAGGTCGGCGACCAGGTGGTCTTCATGGACGGCGGCGTGATCGTCGAGCAGGGCAATCCCCGCAAGGTGCTGGAGAGCCCGCAGGAGGAGCGGACCAAGCAGTTCCTCGGCCTCGTCTTGGACCGCTGAACCGCTAGCGCGCGCCGCCGGCCATCGCCGGCAGGATGACGACGGTGTCGCCGTCCTTCACCGCGGTGTCCAGGCCCTTCAGCACCCGCACGTCCTCGTCGTTGAGGTAGACGTTGACGTAGCGGTTGAGCTCGCCGTCCTCGCCGAACAGCTGCGCCGAGGTGTCCGGGTGGGCCGCGGTCAGCGCCCGCAGCACCTCGCCGACGTTGCCGCCGGCCGCCTCGACCTCGGGCTGACCGCCGGTTTTCGCGCGCAGGACGGGTGGGATGCGAACGGTTGCCATCGGCGCGAGATCCTACTAGGCCGCGAGAACCAAGCAGCTCAAGGACGCAGGGAGCGTGGCGTGCTCCGCACGCGAGCGACCGAGGACGCCGAGATGCGCCGGTTGCCGCGGCCTA